>JAEZXR010000020.1 GCA_023419605.1 Bacillota bacterium
TTATTTTTTACAATCCGTTCTTGTGTTGTCATAGTTTTAATCTCCTCCTTACAACTTTGATTGTTGCCAGGGGAGCTATTGCCCAATCACTATTCACACACTGTCAAGTCAAGTTAATTCTCTAACACCTCAATTAACGTTATTTATAAATAGGTGGTAAATCATTGCATAGGTCACCTGCCGTCAATATAAGCTTTCATAGCGTTGCATAATGCATCAGATTCATTAAATATAAATATGTTTCTATTACTACCTGACTTATCTCTTATCATATCAATTAAGACAAATTTATGTAGCATGAGGTAGCCGGCTAGACGTTGAGAAAATATAAATGCTTTTTTACTTTGATTCTTCAATTCAAACACCTCTTCCGTTTATATAAATTCATAGATTAAGAATATAAAGCACCCTAAACGCAAGTAAATGCAAGCATTTAGGGTGTATGAATTTTTATATCATATATGCATCCCTTAAACCTATTTTAAGGAAATGTCTAATACCCTCTGTCCTTCCATTATTTGTATAGTATTGAATTAGCAAGCGAGATACATGGTTATTAATTTTTTGTGTAGTATCTTTTTTTTCTTCTTCCGTCATATTAATAAGTTTATTCGTTATAGACAGTAATTCTTCATCTGATGGCTGTGTAATGCCCAATGAGTCATAGTTTAAATCTGAGTTGTAGAGATTCAATTCTTCAATCAGTACAATTTGTCTTTCTCTTGCATCTTCGAGCCTTCTTGCTTTTCGTTGTTCATATGCAATGTTAGCTTGCATTCTGTCACGTTGAATAGTCTCATATTTAGTATTAATTTCGGCTTGAAACTGACTTATACTACTGTCAGTAATGCCAAGTGCTGTTTTTAAATTGTCATTCATATTTTATACCTCACTCTCAACTAGTTATGAACATCGTGTTCATAAGTTATTTTTATACAAGGATTTTATGGAAATATTTTACATATATTTCTTTCTTTTAGGTTCAGATAATTGATTAATCTGTTAATCTTTTCATTACCTAAATTTAGACTACCTGTTTTAAATCGACTTAATGACTTCATTGATATCCCTGTCTGATTGGATATAAACGTAAATTTAATACCATTATTTGTAACGTACTTGATTAATCTATCTCTTATCTCCTGTTGCATGTCATCAGCTCCTTATAGTTTTTTTACTACTTAATGACCAAAATAAAAACTGACACTTTGCAAGTGTCAGTCCATGACTTTATTAAGCTTCTATAGTAATAGTGATTACTGACTGGTTTCGCAACCACGTAGAATATAAAATTTATTAATAATTTAAAGTTAGCATTGATTGATAGTACACAAAATATGACGTTTGAACACGCAAAACATCATAGTTTGCCATTTTAAGCATTTGAATTTCTATAGACATAAATTTGTATTCATTACAATAAAAAAACGGTTCTAGCCTAATCTGGAATGACTTAGAGTATAGCAAATAGATTTGATGATTTACTTTTATCCTAGAATTGTTGTGTGTACTAAAGTATGGATTAATCTATAAAATACATTCTGCATAGCATTAATGAAAATATTGTCTTTGCTATGCAATAATGGATTATTTCATATTCTATACAGGTGCTATATAATATATATTATATACTATATAATATTCCCCGCCCCTGCCCCCCCTACATAGCAATTATACATTGCATCCCCCTTTAGCAACCCAATGACACAAATGTAATATTTCTGTAACATTGTACTTATGATATTCTTGTCAATCGTATTATGAAAATTTTCTTTACCTACGTATGTAAGGATTTTCGTGGAATATCAAAATTATTTACAAAACAAGGGCAAATTTCCTTTTGTTTAGCGATTAATATAATTGAGTGCCTTGGGGGAATGATATAGCACTCAATATAACATATTATTAGAACACTTTAGAATACGGTGTTCATATGTAAATGGAGGGTATTTATATGGGATGTTTGTATAGTCCATTACCAAAGGAAATCCAATATCATGCTGTAAATTATAGTAATGTTGAAGCTATTCAGGGATTATTAAGATTTTATAGTAAATTGAAAGCTTTAGCAGTACAATCAATGAATATGGAAGCGTTATGCATCTTCTATGACGTTGAAAGCGCTTTGAAAGCAATAGAATTAACAGACAAACAAAGAAAAGTTTTAAACCTGTATATTAAGGGTTATACAGAAATAGAAATGGGTCAATTAATGAAAACGAGCCATCAAGCCCAGCATAAGCTGATTGTGAAAATATGTAATAAAGTTATTAAATACCTAAAGGGTGAATAGTCATAAAGTTAAATAATGAGGCTATTGAATTGCCGAGTGAATACACACTTGCAGAAAGAAAAGTATTTGTTAATCAAATTCTTGCCGGGCATCATGCAGACTTTGAATACAAGGAGAAACCCTCTGAAGGAAGCAACAGTGAAAACATTGATATAAACAATATTGTGAAAGAACGGTTGGATATTCTGGCTGCTTGTCTTTTAAGGGCTGATACAGAATATAGGAAAAGTGTTCTATCCAGGCATAAGAGGTCAAAGGTCATTGCAGGAAATCCCATTAAACCAATTCTTCGGAGAATTTTGTGCAGCAGTTGGCCTTTATTAGGTTAAGTATTGAAAAATTGGTAAGTAGTGCAACAATTAAAAAGTATTTATAAATCAACTTTATTGAATGTGAGGATATACAAATGATTGATAACAAACTGGATAGTGATAAAACGAATGATATTGGTACATTAGTTGGAATCGGTATGTTAAAGCGCATGTTAAATGCACAATTAATAACTGAAATAGAATACGAGAAAATGGTTAAAGATTTCAAAGGAAGAATATCCCCGGATTTTAACAATACCAATAATATTAACCAATAGCATTGTCTACTTTATCAACTGCTTGACTTATGAGTTCCCATAATATAACATTGAATAAGAAAGAGAGTACGTAACTGTTTTGTATTCCGAGGTAAGGTACATCAATGTAGTAGTTAGATGAAAGACTATCATGCTTGCTACTACGGTATAAATATATAGAGAGGTGGTTCAAAATGCCAATCCAAGATACACCCTTTAAATGGATATGTCCCTTCTGTAACCATGCTGCAACTATTACGGAAAGTGACATACGTAAGAATTATACAAATTTAAACATTGAAAATAAGTATGGATTTGTGCAAGGAAATCTGATATTTATTGTCTGTCCAAATACTGAGTGTAAGGAATTCTCAATGTATATTGATTTGTATGAGATGAAATATTTTCAAGGTAGTCTTTTCAGAGAAAAACATGTAAAATCTTGGTGCCTTATGCCAGAGTCTCAAGCACGAGTTCTTCCTGATTATATTCCAGAACCAATAAAAGAAGATTATAGTGAAGCATGTCTGATAAAGGATTTAAGTCCTAAAGCCTCTGCCACCCTTTCAAGACGGTGTTTACAAGGGATGATAAGAGATTTTTGGAAGGTTAGTAAATCAAGACTTGTAGATGAAATTGAAACCATAAAGGATAAGGTTGACCCACTTACATGGGACGCTATAGATGCAGTAAGGAAGGTCGGTAATATCGGAGCCCATATGGAAAAGGACATAAATGTTGTGGTTGATGTTGAGCCTGAAGAAGCAGGAATGCTGATTGAACTGATGGAAACTCTAATAAATGACTGGTACATAAACAGGTTTGAGCGCCAACAGAGACTCCAGAGTATTGTCAAAATGAAAGAAGATAAGGAACAAGCCAAAAACAGCAAGTAAATGATTAGCCCTGTTCGGTAAATGGATAGGGCTTTTATTATGCCCGTTTGGGAATGTCCCGAATTGCGTGTTTCTGAATTTTTTAAGGTTTACAAAGTATACATAACAACATATTCTCCGTTAAAATCGTCCTCTCGTAAAGGGCGATTTTTTTAACTCATTATTACGTTTTCTATAAAAATGCTTATTAGCCATAATAGGTAAAACATGGGTTTTCTTCAGTCTCGCTTTTATAAAGATTGTATACTAGTTTTATACTCATTAACTTAGTTACTTCTTCCACTTTTCATCTTCATACCATGCTTTTCCACTATACTCATTCCATTGAACAGTTGATTTGGTAAATGAAAGTGTAAGATAGTAATTGCCAGCACCGCCATCAATATTAAAACAAACAATATGTGTTTTCCCTTCAACCTTGGGCGATTCTTCCATACTGTAAATGTAGCAATAATTACTCATGGTGTTTCTCAAAATTTTATTATATTCATTTGGATTTGCAGTTTTAGCTTCTACAGATTCAATCAAAGCTTGGTTTGAATCATAGACTTTATAAGCCCCAAAAACAATTTTTTCTATTTGGACATTTTCAAAAACAATTTCAGCTTCTTCAATGCACATATCCTTATCAAAACTATTTTGCGAATTGTGTATAGTTGCGTTGACCGCAGATAACTGCCATATCATATTTCCATCATGGAAGTCTATCTTTTGTAGTTCTGCATCGTGGAAGCTAAAGTGATTTAACTCATCAATCGCTATGTATCTCATATTGTTGAACTCCTGCTTGAGACAAAATATAATTTTCCTTATTTCGCTATTTAACTATCCTCTAACAATAATATTAATAATTTTCCATATAGTCAAATCTTTATGAAAGGACTTAATTATTGAGTTTATACTATTTGTTTACATATTTCAATGATAAATTACGATGCAAAAACAAGGACATACGTTCTGGTACGTTCGTTTAATCCTTACTTATGAACATTGTGTTCATAAGTCAATTAACATTTTTAATACAATAAAGTACACACGGGCAAACGTTCTGTATGTTAATGTGTAAACTACCTTTATGTATATGAACAATCATTATTTGCTATATAATTCAGGGCATAGTACCCTACTGGCTGTATCAATTATGCTGTCAATAACTTCTTGATTGTGTTCTTTTGCAAAACTTAGGTAAACCCACATTTTGGCTTCCTCATCATATATCTTTAGTTTTACTTCCCCATCCTCATAAGTGATTTCAGTATATTCTTTACCGTAAAGGACAATCACTTCTTCCTTAATTACCTTTTTATTGTTCATCATAAATAGCACTCCCTTAGTAAACATTACATCATGCTTTGATGCTTATGACGATTATATGACAATCAAGAATGATTTTCAATCGAATATAAATAATATATAATCCAACATAACATATAGTAATATCTAGATATTAAGATTATGGAATAGTAATATAGCTATATTTTCAATTTGCGTATGACTATGGCTAAATATGGACATATTTGATTGAATATAACAATTTCGTCTGATATAATTTAACAAAAAGCAAATTGTAAATATGTAGGTGGAAGCTATGCTGGATTTCGTTGCTGAACTTAATAAGTTACCCAAAGAAGAATTCCAGGGAATAACACGAGAGGAACTTATAAAAATTAGTGCCAATATGAAAGATGGTGATAAAATTCTCCTGTACTCATCCGAGAAAATAGAATTTAAACTTTTTAAGATAAAGAGAAAAGTATATGAAGTTATATGCGAATTTGGAGATAGACCATTTACAGAAGTATTCAGGGCTATGATGAAAGCAAAAGGACTTTGAAAATAGTATACTTAGTGAGATAAAAAGGATTAGGTATAATAAAGAAACACATTATTTATGATGTACCCCAGCATACGGGCTGTTTTCTTACAAAGGGGTATGGCACACCCACCCCACCCCCTCTATGCAGGGGTCATTTCATTTCAATTTAGTAAACCCGCCCACCTATATTCTATTGCGTCGACTAATAAGTGGTTTGAATAGTATCTAAAAGTATACTTATTGAGGACATAAATAACTAACACAATTACAGTATCGAAATGTACACATAATTAATTTCGATAATTCTCGAAAATAATGTTGACATTTTAATACTATTTGATATACTTTAGATACAGCAACTTATTGGAGGTAATGAAAATGCCTAATGTATATGGATATCACAGAACATCAACCACTGACCAGCATCTTGATAGAGGAATCACTGCAATTAAAGATTATTGCCAAAACAACAATATAACTTTAACTGAAATGTTTACAGACCAACAGACAGGCAAGAACTTTAATAGACCAGATTATCAAGCAATGAAAAGGATTGCAAAGAACAAAGGAGATATAATAATACTCTCTGAACTTGACAGGTTAGGAAGAAATAAAGAGGACACACTTAAAGAACTTCAACACTATAAAAATTTAGGTGTAAGGGTAATGATATTAGAAATACCAACAACGCTGGTTGATTACTCAAAGATGGATAATTCTATGTCAACTATGATAATGGAAACCATCAACAATATGCTTATTGAAATGTATGCCACCTTTGCCCATGCTGAAATGCAGAAGCGTGAAAAACGCCAAAAAGAAGGTATTCAATCAAAAAAAGTACGTGGTGAATGGGATGATTATGGCAGACCCAAAGCAATGGATTATGAAGTATTTTCAAAAGAGTACCAGAAGGTAAAGGAAGGGACTTTAAAGCCATTTGAATGTATGAGAAAACTTGGATTAACTAAACCTACTTTCTACAGGTATAAGAAGCAATATGAAGCAAAACATATGGAATAGTAATAGAATAGCTTATGGAACATACTGGCATAGACTTTTTAAGGTATGTTCTATAAGCTATTTAAAGGCTATGTAATTGAATTCTTAGCCCTTCAAATGTTCAATAGTATTGAATACTATATTTTCAATTTCTGTGTCGGGTTCGTCTTTGTCAGTATCAACTAGGTTGCTAATTAGTGCTATTGCAGTATCTTTGTGTATAGCACCTTTGCAAACTGAATCCATTAAATAATCCATCATGCATTTAATTCTGAACAATTCTATAGTTGTGCATTCATATAGCTTAGCCATATTTACCTCCATTATGCATATTGTTTTTTAAAAGTTACATATTAACCTTATAAAGTTAATTGTATCAGTTAACGTCACAAATGTAAAGAGTATTATTTTAACTTTGTAAGAATAAAATTTTGCATATTATTGAACTGTTTAACTCTACATGATAAAATAATAGCCATATGGGGGTGAGGCAATGATTAAATGTAATTTGCGTAGGCTTATGGCTGATTATAAGATTGATGATATATCCGATTTGATGAGAATGTCCGGATTAAGTCGTAATGCTATTAATAGGCTTTATAAGGGTACTGACGATGATATAGAGGTAACAAGTCTAAAGACATTAATAACGCTTTGCAAAGTATTCAACTGTAAATTATCAGATTTATTGGAATATGCACCAGACAATACAAAATAAATCTTATTACTGTTTACAATCTTATATTTGATTGACATGCTTTAGGATTTTAAATATAATAATAAAAGATTAACCGTTGGTTTATATGTGGTATAAACCGTTTCAAAACTAGGATTTTACAAGGTTTTAAGTGGGTGAAGGCTAAAAACGGTCTCCAAAACCGTAAGTTGCGGGTTCGAGTCCTGTCTCCCCTGCCAGATGAAAAGCTTGAAGCTAAAAGGTTTCAAGCTTTTTTACTGTTCTTGAAACAGGTAGTATTATCTTCCTGTGTGATATATCGTAAATGTAAAAAGTGTGAGCTTAAGATTATTTATACAATATGTAGGGTGTGAGAATGTGAATAAAATTTCAATAATAAAACAATATGCCGATAAAATCATCGAAAATATGGCGTCTGCGGAGGAACGTAAAAACGCATATATTCATACTTATGGTGTCGCTCAATGTTGTTCAATAATTGCCGGAAGAAGAGGATTAAATCCCGAACTTGCATATATTAGCGGACTTTTACATGATATTTATGCTTATTATACCGGAAGCTACTTATGTCACGCCCAAAGCGGTGCGGATATGGCTCGTTCGGCAATCAGAAATATGAATGTTTTTTCGGATGATGAAAAAACAATTATTTTATCAGCAATTTTCCATCACTCTAACAAAGAGCTTATCCATGATGCATACGATGAAGTTTTAAAAGATGCAGATATTTTACAGCCTTTTTTAAACGACTCATGTTTTCGTGTATTTTATCTTGCTGTCCCACGTCTTAATAAAATGGTTGATGAATTTAAAATTGCTGCAACGCCTATCGAATATGGACGAGAACAAGAAAAATCAACGAAAAAAACATTTAAAAAATCAGTATTTGCTGATATTGCGGAGGAATTCGCTGCAAAAAACATATGTGGTGAAAAAGACAGTAAGATTTATATGGATATTATCAAGTATTATCCTGAGGCGGCTGCCTTTGACGAACTAAAAAATAGTTGGTGTGCCGCTTTTGTCTATCATTGTGCATTAAAAGCCGGGATGGAACTTCCTATTCGACAACCACCATTTAAATATAGATTTGCAGGGGTAGGGACGTGGTATGAATGGGGCAAAGCCAATGGTTTTTGTTTTTATGAAAAAGGTGGATTTGTACCTTCGAGAGGTGATATTGTTATTTATAATAATATTGTTTTTCCAGATAACAAACCAAAAGATAGTGCATGGCATGACCATATCGGTGTAGTCCTTTCATGTGAAAGTGAATTTCTTGTTGTTGCGGAAGGCAATATAAACAACCAGAATGTTTCAGGAGTTATAAAAAGAAGACGTGACAATACAATTGGTTGTTTTGTAAGAATACCTGATGATTATAAATACGACGGCTGGAAATGTGATTACAAGACATATTTAGTACACACAGTATAAGAGTTGGTTTGCTATCTTTATGCTGCTTATTGTAGATGTATACTGCCCTGGGTTCTGACCCGGGGCTTTATTTGGTACTATAAAAGCGTAGATGCTGTACACTAAGAATCGGTGTTGAGCATTTGCGCTTATTATTTTACAATGAGGGAGTAATTGGCCTGACGGGGGGCTTATTGGATTATTACATCCGTCATAAAAACTGTCAGCCATCCCTTGTTGTAAGCATTCGATTAAGCAGGTTGAAACCCATATGGGCTTTCGCGTAACGAACCAAAAAGAAGTGAATAAGACCCTGCAATCTATTTTAACACAGATGCAGGAAATCGCAAGCTGCCTGCCGGAGTATGAAGTAGTTCGAGCCATGCCGGGCGTCGGTGAGGTACTCGCTCCAAGGCTCATTGCTGAAATTGGAGATGTTAGACGGTTTCATAGTGGCAGCGCATTGATTGCTTACGCCGGCATTGATGCTCCTCCTTATGAATCAGGAACTTTTGTGGGGACGAAGCGACGAATATCAAAACGAGGCTCCTCTCTTTTGCGCAAAACAGGGTATGAAGTTATGAAATGTCTGAAAACCGTCAAGCCGACTCAAGACGCAGCAGTCTACCTTTACATGATGAAAAAGGAATCTGAAGGCAAAGCCAAAAAAGTTGCAAAAATTGCGGCTTTGAACAAGTTTCTGAAAATCTATTATGCCCGGGTAACCGAGGTGTATCAAGCTTAACGACACAATATTATATGAACTATAGGCTAATTTTAAATTTCTAATTGGCCTATTTGTCATGCCTTAAAATACAAACACATCATTTTAAAATTTGCTGAGAAAGCTCTTGACTTTTCTTAGCAGGTTTTTTTGCCAGGGCTTCAACCGGATATAAAATATTGTCCTTTCTGCAAGGGGGATCGTAGGAATCTTTATGTAGAAAAGCTCTGGTAACAAGATTTCGAGAAGCCAAGACGGAGATGGAACAGACAGTTTCACAAAATTATCTAAGGACACTTAGGGCAATTAAGTTTAATATGGGTTTATTATAATAGCCCATATTAAACTTAATATAACTCAAATGTTAATAACCATATGGACGCCCATCGCAGTGACCGGAATGGTGTCCGAGATGGTGCCCAAAATGGTGGAAGTGATGGTGAATGTGGTGGTGGAAATGATGGAATCCATCAACGGGCATTACGGGAAACTCGGCTTTTTGAGCGTATGGAGTATGGCAAGGATTCATAGGTGCGTTGTTATCAAAGAAATCTTGCATGGCGAAATCTCTTTTCATAAACTTTTTTATTTATATTATTATGTATACTATAGTGAAGTGGTTACATGTAACCACGAATTTGGAAAAGCCATATTTGAGATTGAAGGAGCATGAGAAATTCCTTATTTCTAAAATTTTAGAGGCTGGAAGAAAAATAAAAACACATTTCCTTAGACTTGCGTTGAAAGGAGAGGTATTTATGGCTATGGGGCTGTTTATTCAAATACAGTAATGATCTCGATGGGCATGCAAAATCGCTGGGGGAAGAGTAAAATTTCGGAGCCTTCAAAAGTAAATAAGGCAGAGGATGACCCTGCCTTATTTTATGATGTGCGCCCGGCATGGGCGCAATCTAACGGGTGAAAGTCCCGAGTGTGGGTTGATAGTGCCAAGCACATAGCCGAGAGCAAGGGTGTCCATCGTGAGGTGGAATCTGAAGGAAGCTGGAGGCAAACTTCCGGTCTGACGCACAGAAACTACATCAGGCATATATATGCTGGGTAAGGTTGCATTTCAAACTGAAGCCCCAAACTATCCGGAAGCATATGGTGTAAATGTAGCAGATAGATGGAAGGAAAGATTGCGTTCTTACCTGGGGAGGTCTCATGGACGTGTGAAAACAGAGTATGAAACACGGTTGAAACAAGATTTATCATGAGAAGTCAGCAGATACCGTAGTACTCCCGGCAGTCGACGGCAGGGAGGAAGGGTTGAACCATGGGAGGTGAAAGTTAATGAAAGTTACTGATAAAGAAATAAAGTACTGCCAACCCCGAAAGGAGGGCTCACTGCAAAAGGATAGCTCGGGAAGTGAAAGATATGCAGGAGTGTACGATTCTTTGAAGATAGCTGAAAACAACATCACCAATGCAGACAAGTCGAAGGAAGGATTACTTGAGAGAATAATGGAGAAAGACAATCTGAACAAAGCGTTTAAGAGGGTTAAATCCAACAAAGGTGCTCACGGAGTTGATGGGATGGAGGTAGATGAACTTCTGCAATATCTTAAAGACAATGGAGACCAGCTCAAAGAGTCCATCCTAGAGGGTAAATACCGTCCAAACCCCGTCAGAAGAGTAGAAATACCCAAAGAAGACGGAAAACAGAAAAGAAAATTGGGAATACCCACAGCAGTCGACCGAGTTATACAGCAAGCGATAGCCCAAGTATTGACGCCAATATTCGAGAAGCAATTTTCAGACAACAGTTATGGGTTCAGACCCAAACGGAGTGCACACGACGCTATCAAGAAATGCCAGGAGAATATACAACAAGGATACAAATATACTGTAGACCTGGATTTGGAGAAGTTCTTTGATACAGTGAATCAAAGCAAACTGATTGAAGTACTATCAAGGACAATAAAGGATGGGCGGGTAATATCGCTCATCCATAAATACTTGAGGGCAGGAGTTATTGTCAGACACAAGTACGAGGATACGGAAATCGGGGTACCTCAGGGAGGGCCGTTAAGTCCGATACTCAGCAACATCATGCTGACGGAATTGGATAGGGAACTGGAAAGAAGGGGACATCGGTTTGTCCGTTATGCGGATGACCTCATTATCCTAAGCAAAAGTAAAAGGAGTGCCAAGCGTACCCTTGAGAAGATAATACCCTTTATAGAAGAGAGACTGTTCCTAAAGGTAAACAGGGACAAAACGGTGGTTGACTACGTGGGGAAGATAAAATTCCTGGGATTCGCATTTTACCAGCACAAAGGCAATGCAAGAGTCAGAATTCATCCGAAAGCCATTACGAAAATGAAGAAAAGGATCAAGGAACTGACAGCAAGAAGTAATGGAATGAACAATGATGACAGGATAAAGGGACTGAAAAGCTATATTATGGGGTGGATTAACTACTTCAAAATAGCAGATATGAAGAACCTACTGCTTGAAACGGATGAATGGATGAGAAGACGGATTCGTATGGTCCACTGGAAACAATGGAAGAAAGTAAAAACCCGATTCAAGATGCTGCAGACTCTTGGAATTTACAAGCAAAAAGCCTGGGAATATGCGAACACAAGAAAAGGCTACTGGAGAATATCCAACAGCCCGATACTTACCAAATCTCTTAATAATGATACTTTGAAGGGATTTGGATATATGTTCTTTTCTGATTATCATCGACAAGTCACAGCGTAAACTATGGAACCGCCGTATACCGAACGGTACGTACGGTGGTGTGGAAGGTCGGCTGCTAAAATAATTAGCAGCCTCCTATCCGATTTCTTAGTATGCAGCTATTGCGGTAGCTATCGCTGTGGCGATCTTGTCCAAATTGTTAACGATCCAGGTTGCATCTTGTGCGTTATCATGGAATCCAACTTCAATTATAACTGCAGGGGCAGTGGTGCTGTTTAGCTCCTGATACGTTGTAGAAGCTTTGATACCTCTGTTTGGTCGGCTGGTATCAATTTTCATTATCTCTGACTGTACCAGATTGGCAATTCTTTTGCCGTTAGTAGAAGTTGTGTAATACCATGTCTCAGTTCCTCTGGCAGTACCGGTGGCAGCATTTGAATGCAATGCGATGTGCAGATCCACACCGTAATTGTTGGAGGCTGCAATTCTTTGAGCCAGAGTAAGGGTATTATTTCCTCCATAAACAGTGTGTCCTGCAGCTCTTAGTTTAGTTACCAGTTTGTCGGATAGCTGCTGCATCCGGCTAGCCTCAGAACCGTATGTGCCTACACCGATGTTCTCTGTTTGGCTGGACGGAGATACGTAAACTTTACGAGTTGCCATAAATTTCACTTACCTTTCATTTTTAAAGTAAGGTTAGAGCGGCCACTGCTTCCTTCAATTTAAAAGGAAATTTAGGTTAAGCATTTACAACCTTGATTAAAAAAATTGAATAGTAGAGGCTGGAAGGACGCGAGTGATGAAACCTATATTCGTTGAATCTTCTATTGAGCGAGTTAAAACAAAAAATTGACAAATGGCAAGAAATGTTTTATAATGTTATAAAATGGGTTAATATTAAATAAATGTAAAGTGATGTCCATAAATTGAACAGAACAGTTAGAAGAGGATGGATGTAAAAGTACTTATAGGCGGTTGATCGTTGGAGGGGCACGTTAGCTGCTGGTGAGGAATATAGACGAAAACTGCGATAGCTTATCAAAAAAGGTAAGTGAGAGGGCGAAGCTGTCGAATTGGTTTACATAACAGTGAAATGCCCAAGCATTTGAAGGAAATTTATATTTCTAGAATTCTATACTACTTTTCAAGGGAAAAGCCTATCTTATACCGAGTAAAAAGAGAATCTTTATAACCTCATCGGGATTAAAAAAATTTACAGCCAGTAATTTACCTGCCACCACTCTATTATGCAAACATAGGGAGGATGGTCAAAATGAACGATAGATCAAATAAAAAGCTGTTTGTGAGAAGACTTGCCACTATCGAGATAGAGTTGAGGAAAGCGATTAAAAATTCAAGCGCCAGGAAAACCATAGGCTATGAACAGGTTATCCTGGCTTCAAAAAAGCTTTTTGAAACCTATCATCATTCCTAACCACATTACTGTCATTATAAGTGCATTTAAGGGTACTGGTGTACGGAGCATTTTATACTGTCAGTCCTATGTCAAGGACTGACAGTCGGGAAGCTGAATTCATTGAACGAATCAGTACTTCATGATTTAACCGAATAGAGCCTCAATTCAACCCCTTAAAGAAGTGATATCCTAAGAAACAGTGACTATCAAAACCATGATGAAATTGGCAGTGCTATTCACACATGGTTTTTTTCGTAAGTAATTATGTTAAGAGGCATTAGTATTGTTGTGAAAAAACAGATTGAAGGGAGGTCAATCGATTGTCAGCAGTTCTGAACAGTTATTTATATGGATATGTTGCGGTTCCTGTTATCATTTCCTGTATAAAGAATAACCTTTTTAAAATAGTAAGCTCGTCGGAACCTGTACATTTCAATGATATTGTTGAAAACCTGCATGCAAATGGAGGGCATCTTCGAGTCGCGCTGCAGATGATGGAATCCTTACGCTGGATTTCCAGAAACGACAATGATGAATATTTATTGAGTCAGAAATCGGATATTTACCGGAAAATACCGGAAGACATTACAAAGCTGCTGTCATTTCCAATGCATGAATATGTAAGTAAAAGTCAAAAAAGGCACAGTATTAAAAAATGGATTGAGATGTCCGCCAAACGATGGAACATTGAGGATACAGTGTTTGCTGACTTCCTGGATGGAATGCTGGCGATTCCTCTGCTTGTTGCCTTGAAAAAGAACAATTTTCTAGGCAGCAAGGACCATCATACGGCACCACTATTTTCGGCACTGAGCCCGGCTGTGCATAAAGAAGTAACTAGGTTTTTTACCGACCGGGGATGGCTGGAACAAGAGGGCGGAGGTTATGTTTTTACAGATAACGGGCGTTTTATGACGGAAAGAATTTCTATTTTTGAGACAGTCGCTTTCTACAGGCCAATGCTGGCAAATATGTCCGAAGTTATATTTGGTGATTGCAAGGTTGTGTTTGCAAGGGATGAAAATGGGAGAAAGTCACATATTGACCCCGCTTTGAATGCAAAAGGATGCTGCTTCCAGCACGAAAATCACTTCTCCGACATAGAGGAAATCATCCTGTCGATATTTAACCGGAAACCAATTACGGAGCAGCCGAAGTACATAGCCAATATGGGGTGTGGGGACGGAACGCTTCTGAAAAGAATTTATGAGGTTATTAAGAATAAATCCTTACGGGGTGAAGTTCTTCATCAATATCCAATCAAGCTTATCGGAATGGATCGTAATGAGAAGATTTTGATGGAAACGATCCACACCCTGGAGAATATCGACCATTTGATTCTGAAAGGCGATATCGCGGATCCTCTACAGGCTATAGCTGATATAAAGAACTATGGGATACAGGATACGGAAAATATTTTACATGTACGTTCCTTTCTTGATCATGATCATCCTTATATTGCGCCCTCCGATAGTGCCGCAGTAAATGTAAGGCTACATGTTCCATCAAAAGAGGTATTTGTTTCAGAGGAAGGCACCGAAATACCTGCTGCGTCCGTGATGCAAAGTTTAGTGGAACATTTTGGACGTTGGTGGGAGATTTCAGGCAAGCATGGCATTATTGTATTGGAAGCGCATAGCTTGGACTCTAAAGCAACCGGTGAGTTTTTGGATGTGTGTGAAAGCTTATGCATGGATGAAATACATCGGTTTTCACAGCAGCAGCTTGTAGAAGCGGGCACGTTCCTGATGGCAGCGGCAGAAGCTGGATTATTCCCGGATGAGAAGTTTTTTAGGAAATACCCTAAAACGCTGTCCTTCAGCAGAAATACCCTGAATTATTTTAGACCCATGGATTACAGGGTGAGGTATGCAAAAAAAACTGATTTGCCTGTTCTTGAAAAACTGGAGGAACAGTGCTGGGATCATGGGCTGCAGATGCCTTCCTCTGTCCTGGAAAAAAGAATAGAGCTATATCCCCAGGGACAATTGGTTATTGAGACGGATAATAGGGTCGTAGGAGCTCTATATTCTCAACGCATTGACAATACAGAGGATTTGAAAAGCGTTAATTTTGAAACTGTTGGGAATCTTCACAGAAAGGATGGACCTATTATTCAGCTGCTGGCTTTAAATGTATTTCCGGATATGCAGCATAGAAATCTTGGAAGCCGGCTGCTGGAGTTTATGCTGCAGCGAAGCAGCCTGGAAAGTGGTGTTCGTACAGTTGTAGGTGTAACGAGATGCAAGAATTATGGCAGGCACTCTCACCTTAGCCCTCAAGAATACATGAACCTTCGAAATCCTCAGGGAAGGCTGGTTGATACTGTTCTAAGAATGCATGAAAGTCATGGGGCGCAGATCATTGAGGCCATTTCCGGTTATCGTCCCCAGGATATAAAGAATAAAGGATATGGTGTGCTGGTGAAATATGACGTATTTAACCGCAGGAGTAATGATATACGTGTTGGGAGCGAGGTTTCAGAAATGCCTGTAAAGAAAGAAAATCCGGAAAAACTTCAACTGATAAAAGACTTTATTTTAAAAACAGTAGCCCATATTCATGGAGGAATAAATAGAGATGACTTGCTGCTAGAGCAGCCTTTAATGGAACTGGGACTGGATTCCGGGGATTTAATGGAGCTCAATGAACAAATCAGTTATACGTTCAGCATTCCGTTGGAATCCACTTTTTTCTTCAAGTATAACACAATATCGAAGATTATTATGTATTTACAGGAGCGCACAGAATTCATGCAGAAAGTAGAACTGAAAACAGAGGAAACTTTTTCTACGGGGCAGGATATACAGGGGGATTCCATCAAAGGGAATGAACAGACAGATACCGTATGCAAGACGATAGCGAAAGAGAGTGATATTGCCATTATCGGAGTTGCTTGTCGGCTTCCGGGAGGTATCAAAAGCAAGGAGCAGTTGTGGGAGCTATTGGAAGACGGCAGGGATGCTATCGGTAA
The DNA here is from genome assembly GCA_023419605.1 of Bacillota bacterium. Taxonomy (GTDB): domain Bacteria; phylum Bacillota; class Clostridia; order Acetivibrionales; family JAEZXR01; genus JAEZXR01. The sequence continues at coordinate 16,453 of JAEZXR010000020.1, forward strand.
GCTGCCGGCGAAAAGATGGGAATGGCCGGCCAATATCAACCCGGAGCATGAGCACAAAGGAATTGACATGGGCGGCTTTTTGGATGACATCGCTGCTTTTGAGGCTGCCTTTTTCCGCATATCTCCCAAGGAAGCTGAGTTGATGGACCCCCAGCAGAGGATACTGCTGGAGTTGAGCTGGCAGTGCATTGAAGATGCCGGTTATGGGGCAAAAGCGTTGTCAGGCAGCAAGACAGGCGTTTTTATCGGCGCGAGCGGATCTGATTACAGCAAGCTCCTTGATAAGAGGATGGAAGAGGTAGAAGCGCATTTTGGTGTGGGAACCTCCCTGGCCGTCATACCGAACCGGATTTCATATTTCTATGATTTTCACGGTCCCAGCATTCAAATCGATACAGCTTGTTCGAGCTCACTGGTTGCCGTACATCAGGCAGTAAAATCCTTGTGCGGCGGTGAGTGCGGGCAAGCACTTGTAGGCGGTATTAATATCCTGTGTGACCCATCTAATAGTATTGCTTACTATAAGGCAGGAATGCTGGCGAAGGACGGACGCTGTAAAACCTTCGACAAGGAAGCCAATGGGTATGTCCGCAGTGAAGGAGCGGTGATGATGCTCTTAAAGCCCTTGGGGCAGGCTCTTGCCGACCAGGATAATGTCTATGCCGTAATTAAAGGGACCGCAATCAATCATGGGGGCCAGTCGGGAGGGCTTACTGTTCCAAATCCGGATAAACAGGCGGCCTTGCTGGTGGAAGCTTATAAGACCGCCGGCGTAGAGCCGGAGACCGTAAGCTATATAGAAGCCCACGGAACCGGAACTTCACTCGGCGATCCTATAGAAATCAGCGGGCTGAAGGAAGCCTTTTCAGAGCTGTCAAAGGTAAAAGAGGAAGTCCAGGAACCGTACTGCGGATTGGGTTCAATTAAGACAAATATCGGACATTTGGAAGCAGCTGCGGGCATTGCGGGGATTTTAAAGGTAGTTATGAGCATGCGGCATCGCAGGCTTCCAGCCTCTATTCATTTCAGTGAAATAAACCCTCATATTACCCTTTCAAAAACTCCATTTTATATAGTAAGTCATAATAAGCCCTGGCAGCCGGAGGGCTTCAGGCTTTTGCTGCGTGCCGGTATAAGCAGCTTTGGATCCGGCGGTGCAAATGCTCATGTGGTCCTTGAGGAAGCACCGGCACAAATAAAGCAGGTTTCTAAGGAAAACCCGGCATATATGATTTGTTTATCTGCAAAAACGGAAGAAGCACTGCGGCAAAAGGAAAGAGATCTGGCAGTATGGCTGGAAAAGGAAGGCAGGCAAAACAGCCTGACCGTTATAAGCGGAACCTTGCTTCTAGGCAGAGAGCATTTCGGAGAAAGAGCAGCTTATATCGTTAAAGATATTGAAGAACTTAAGAAAAAACTGAATAAAGTTCTAGAGACGGGACAGGCAGCGGGATGCTTCAGGGAAAGCCCTGCGAAGAAAGGGCAGCAACGGGACCAGGGCTCTGAGGAATTGGGTAGAACGATTCTGAAAGAACTCGGGGAAAGAAAAAATGTAAATGAACAGGAATACGGGAAAAAACTGACGGTTTTAGCTGAAATGTATGTAAAAGGGCATGACCTGGATTGGGGAGCAATATTTGAAGATAAAAGACTCCCGCACATCAGCTTGCCGCCTTACCCGTTCTCAGGGGATCGTTACTGGGTAACAGGAAAAGGAGCAGCGACCGGAAGTGCCGCACATTCCACAGTCAGAGCAGCGATCCATCCCCTACTGCATCAAAATACCTCGGATTTTTCAAAACAGCGGTTCAGTTCAACCTTTACAGGCCAGGAATTCTTTCTGGCTGATCACGTGGTGAAAGGTCAAAGGGTTTTACCCGGAGTGGCTTACCTGGAAATGGTTCGTGCGGCAGTGGAAAAGGCATCCGGCCCTATGAAAAATATACGGCTTAAAAGTATAGTCTGGACGAGGCCTATAATCGTAAAGGACCAGCCTGTTGAGGTGCATATTGTTCTTTATCCTGAAGAAAACGGTGAGATTTCCTATGAAATTTACAGCGGGAGAGAAGACGGCAGCCAGGAGGTTATAGTACACAGTCAGGGCAGTGCAGTAAAGGGCTCCCTCGGGGAAACCGGGACTCTAAATATCAGAGCTTTGCAAACAGAGTGCAGCAGTAGAGTTATTCCATCAGCCCGGTGCTATGAGGCCTTTAAGACCATAGGTCTTGATTATGGCGCCGGACATCAGGGGATTAAGGAATTATATGCAGGACAGGGACAGGTGCTGGCTAAATTGTCCCTTCCCTCTTCTATTCTGGACACACAGAACCAGTTTGTACTGCATCCAACATTGATGGATTCAGCACTTCAAGCAGCTTTTATGATAGATTCCGGTGAAATGAAACTGACTTTGCCCTTTGAGCTGCAAGAAGTGGAAATATATGAAAAATGTACGCCGGAGATGTGGGCCTGGGTGCGGCAGAGGGATGGCAGCATAGCAGAGGATGGATTACAGCAGCTTGATATAGATTTATGTGATGCTGCAGGGAGAATTTGCGTAAGGTTGAAGGGATATTCATCGAGAGTACCAAAAGGTGATATTGGCCTGGCGGGGCATAAAACCGCTATGGGAACTTTGATGCTTGAACCTGTCTGGAAGGAACAGGCCGCTGACTGGAAAGCCGAATCGCCCGAGTATACCCGCCACCTGGTGATACTCTGGGAGGAGGGTGAAGTTTTCCGTGAAAGCATCCAACTCCAAATGGGTAAAGTCCGCTGTCTTTCACTGCAATCCGGGCAAAGCGGTACGGATGCACGCTTTCAAGACTATGCCGTACAGGTATTTGAGGAAATAAAAAATATCTTCAAAGAAAGGCCTAGGGATAAGGTGCTTGTACAGGTTGTAACAGCGGTAAAGGGTGAACGGCAGCTTTTTTCAGGGCTTTTTGGACTCTTGAAAACTGCCGGGCTTGAGAATCCTATGTTTGCCGGGCAGCTGATTGAGGTGGAAGACGAAGAAAGTACCGAAGGAATCATAGAGAAGCTTAGAGAAAACAGCCGATGCAGTGCTGACAGTCCTATCCGGTACAGCAATGGCAAACGGTATGTAGCAGGCTGGAGCGAAGCTAAAATCCAGCAGGAAGCAGCCGCTATTCCCTGGAAAGACAAAGGTGTTTACCTCATCACCGGGGGCACAGGCGGACTGGGACTTATATTCGCCGGAGAAATCGCACATAAGGTCAAGGAGGCAACATTAATTCTCACGGGAAGATCAGCTCTTGACAGGGACAAGCAGGCTCAGATGAAGGAATTGGAAGCCGCGGGAGCCAGAATCGAATACAGGCAGGTGGATGTTACGCAAAAGGATGCAGTTTATAACCTAATCCGGAGTGTGGAGGGGGATTTTGGAGGTCTCAACGGTATCCTACATTGCGCAGGCATAATTAAGGACAACCTTATTATTAAAAAAACGAAAACTGAATTTTTAGAGGTATTGGCGCCAAAAGTAACGGGTCTGGTCAATCTGGACGAAGCAAGCAGGGGACTGCCCCTTGATTTCTTCGTACTCTTTTCCTCAATGGTAGGTGCATTGGGCAATTTGGGCCAGGCAGACTACTCGGCAGCCAATGGGTTTATGGATGCATATGCAGAATACCGCAATACCCTGGTAGCTTCAGGACAACGGCAGGGTCAAACACTGTCGGTCAATTGGCCTCTGTGGAAAGAGGGTGGGATGCGTGTAGACCCAGAGGCGGAAAAGATGCTGCTGCAAAATTTGGGACTGGCAGCTTTGCGGACAGGAAGGGGTGTTCTGGCCCTTTATCAGTGCCTGGCGTCTAAACGGAGCCAGGTGATGGTATTGGAGGGCAAGCTTGCCCGGATAAGGCAAAAACTGCTTTCCGTGGTGGTAGCAGCCGTTACAAAGGCGAAAAAGCCTGCCTCTGAGCCTGAAGACGATACCGCTTTGACGGGCAAAGTACATACGGCCTTAATGAGGGGTGTATCCAAAGTACTTAAGGTCAAATTAGAAGATATTGATTTAGATACCGAGCTGGATGAATATGGATTTGATTCCATTACTTATAACGAATTTTCAAACAAAATTAATGACGAATACAAACTTGAACTGACACCAGTCATATTTTTTGGATATCCCACTCTCCGCAGCTTTGCAGGATATTTGCTTGAAAATCATCGGACTGCGTTAGCCGCACATTTTACAGTGCAAGCGGGAGTTGAAGTTCCGGTACAGGAGCTTGAATATGATGGGGAAGAAAGTCTGAAAGATAAAAGAAGACGTCCACGCTTTGCCGGAATGGGAGCAGTATCCTTGCAAAAGCCGGAGGCAACCGAAGACGCGACGGTTGCAATTATAGGCATTAGTGGAATTTTCCCGGGCGCCAGAGATGTGAATGAGCTTTGGAGAAATCTTGTGGAAGGCAGGGATTGCATTACAGAAATCCCCAAAGATCGCTGGGATTGGCAGGAGTATTACGGTGATCCTAAAAAGGAAAAAAATAAGACGAATGTCAAATGGGGGGGATTTATTGACGGGGTAGACGAGTTTGATCCGCAATTTTTCGGTATTTCCCCCAGGGAAGCTGAACTTATGAATCCGCAGCAGCGCTTGCTGATGACCTATGTATGGAAGGCTATTGAGGATGCAGGTTATTCGGCTCAAAGCCTTTCCGGCACAAAAACGGGTATTTTTGTCGGGACATTTGACAGCGGCTATGGTAAGCTGCTTTCCGCGGCCAATGTAGCGGTTGAAAGTTATTCTTCTACAGGAATGATACCTTCCGTTGGACCGAATCGGATGAGCTATTTCTTAAATTTCCATGGTCCCAGCGAACCCATCGAAACTGCGTGTTCAAGCTCATTGGTTGCCATACATCGTGCTGTAAATGCCATCGAGAACGGGACTTGTGAAATGGCTATCGTTGGCGGCATCAATACGATGATTACCCCGGAACTGCACATCAGCTTCAGCAAAGCGGGAATGCTTTGCGAGGATGGACGGTGCAAAACCTTTTCGGATAAAGCTAATGGCTATGCACGAGGGGAAGGCGTGGGGATGATCTTCCTCAAAAAGTTGAAGGCTGCCGAACAAGCAGGGGATCATATTTATGGAGTCATCAGGGGAACTGCTGAGAATCACGGCGGCCGCACGAATTCATTGACTGCACCCAATCCGGTAGCCCAGGCGGAATTGCTGAAAACTGCATACAGGACGGCTGGAGTCGATCCGAGGACAGTAACTTACATTGAGGCCCATGGAACCGGTACAAAGCTTGGTGACCCGATTGAAATCAATGGGTTAAAGATGGCTTTCCAAGCATTGTATAAGGATACGGAAAACACTAAGATGGTAGACAGTCATTGCGGATTGGGCTCCATTAAGGCCAATATAGGCCATCTGGAGTATGCTGCAGGAATTGCAGGCGTTATCAAGGTGCTGCTGCAGCTTAAATATAAAACACTGGTCAAAAGCCTTCATTGCGATACTGTCAATCCCTATATACAGCTTACGGACAGTCCCTTCTACATAGTCCGAGAAACCGGAGAATGGAAGGCGGTGCAGGATGCAGAGGGCAATAGTGTTCCCCGCCGTGCAGGAGTGAGCTCCTTCGGGTTTGGAGGCGTAAACGCCCATGTGGTCATTGAAGAATACGTGCCTTCTGGCGGGAAACCGGCTCCTATTGGGATTAACGGCCAGAACCCTGCAATTATTGTACTATCGGCGAAAAATAAGGAACGGCTTAAAGAACAGGCACAGCAATTGCTGAATGAAATTGAGGCGAAACAGCTTTCAAATGCCGACCTGGCCGATATCGCCTACACTCTCCAGGTGGGACGTGAACCTATGGAAGAACGCTTAGGGCTCATTGCAACTTCCGTAAATCAAATTCAGAAAAAACTAAAGGGCTTTGTGGAAGATACGGAAGATATAGAAGATTTGTATTATGGACAGGTTAAGCGCAATAAGGAAATGGTGGATGTCTTTGCAGCAGATGAAGAATTGCAGGAAGCCATTGTAAAATGGGTCCAGCGCAGAAAATATGGCAAGCTCCTTGAGTTTTGGGTGAAGGGTATGATTTTTGACTGGCATACGTTGTATGGTGATATCAAGCCCCGCCGGATCAACTTGCCTACCTATCCCTTTGCCAGAGAACGTTATTGGGTGCCCAAGACGGGAGCAAAGGCTGGTGGTGCACCGGGTGCAGCAACTGCGGCTTTAATCCACCCTATCCTGCATCAAAACACGTCGGATCTCTATGGGCCGCGGTTTAGTTCGATTTTTACAGGGCGGGAATTCTTCCTGGCCGACCATGTAGTGGGAGGTCGGAAGCTGCTGCCGGGGGTCGCTTACCTTGAGATGGCCCGGGCAGCAATAGAGCAGTCCCTAGGTGGCTTTAAGGAAGGTAAATCAAGGATCCGGCTAAAAAATATTGTTTGGGCCCGGCCCATTGTCGCAGGTGACGGGCCGGTACAGGTACACATAGAACTTTTCCCGGAAGAAAACGGAGAAATTTCTTATGAAATATTCAGCAATCCGGAGGAAAATGACACTGCGTCCATTGTCCACAGCCAGGGCAGTGCAGTTCCGGGATTGGTTGAAGAGGCAAGCGTTCTTGATATAAAGGCTTTACTGGCGGAGTGCAGCCAAAACACGATTTCATCCGCCCAATGCTATGAGGCATTCAGGAAGGCGGGACTGGACTATGGTCCGGGACACCGCGGAATTGAAAAGCTGTATCTAGGACAGGAACAAGTACTTGCAAAGCTGTCCCTGCCGTTAACTGTTCCAGATGCGGAAGGCGGTTTTATCCTGCATCCGGGTATGATGGATTCGGCACTGCAGGCATCGTTAGGGTTACTGCCGGAACCTGCTGGATTCAGTCCCTTAGTTCCCTTTGCCCTTGAGGAATTGGACATTTATAGAAGTATTACTTCGGAGATGTGGGCTGTGGTCAGGTACAGTAAAGGTTGTACATCAATGGGAGCAGTGAAAAAGCTTGATATCGATATTTGTGATTCCACCGGGGAAGTCTGTGTCCGGATGAAAGGATTGCTATTGCGAGCGCTGGAGGGAGAGACGGATGGGGCTGGTTCAGCGGCAGCCTTCGGGACCCTGCTGCTTCAGCCGGACTGGAAAGAGAAGGCTGTTGCAGGAAGTGCTGAAAAGTCTGATTATTTGAGGCATGTGGTAATAATCTGTGAGCCCTGGGGGGTATCACAGGAAGATATTGAAGCCGGATTGAAGGCTGAGCTATTGATGCTACAGTCCCGACAGCAAGCTATAGAGGCAAGGTTCCAAACCTATACCAAAAATGTGTTTGAACAAATCAACGGAATTTTGAAAAGCAAACCCGTTGGGAATGTTCTGGTACAGGTTGTAGTTTCGATGAAGGATGAACAGAAGGTCTTTTCCGGAATCTCGGGCTTGTTGAAGACTGCCCGTCTGGAAAATCCAAAATTCACAGGACAGTTAGTGGAAGTGGAACCCGGTGAGGATACTGCAGGTATAATCGCCAAGCTTCGTGAGAACGGCAAGGTTCCAGGTGACAGCCATATCCGCTACAGGGACGGCAAACGGTATGTTGCAGGCTGGAGCCAGATTGAAGCTCTACCGGAAGAAGCAGTTGTTCCATGGAAAGACAGGGGTGTTTATCTCATAACCGGCGGTGCAGGCGGATTAGGGATGCTATTTGCCCGAGAAATTGCGCATAAGGTCCAGGGGGCGACATTAATTCTCACAGGAAGGTCAGCCCTTAGCAAGGACAGACAGGCTCAAATGAAAGAATTGGAAGCCGGGGGAACCAGAATCGAATACAGGCAGGTTGATGTTGTACAAAGAGATGCTGTCTATAACCTAATTAAGAATGTGAAAGCTGATTTCGGTAACCTCAATGGTATTCTACACTGTGCCGGTATAATTAAGGACAACTTTATCGTAAACAAAACGAAGGAAGAGCTGTCGGAGGTAGTAGCTCCCAAGGTAGCAGGCCTGGTAAACCTGGATGAGGCAAGCAGCGAACTGCCTCTTGATTTCTTCCTGCTCTTTTCATCCATAGCCGGAGCGTTAGGTAATCAGGGGCAGGTGGACTACGCTGCCGCCAATGCCTTTATGGATGCATATGCAGAGTACAGGAACGGGCTGGTGGAACATAAACTGCGGTATGGCCGGACGCTGTCGGTCAACTGGCCCCTTTGGAGAGAGGGCGGGATGCAGGTGGATGCCCGGGCAGAAGCGATGATGCTGCAAAACTTAGGGCTGACAGCCATGGAGACAACTAGGGGAATTCAGGCCCTTTATCAATGTATGGCATCGGGCAGGAGCCATGTAATGGTGCTTGAGGGTAAGATTGCACGGATGAAGCAAAAATTACTTTCTCCTAAGCCTGCGGCTGTTGCGGAAGCGGGAAAAACTCCAATGGAGCCCCTTCCGTCAAGCGGGATGAATACCGGAAGTTTGAGGCGCAAAGTGCAAGAGGCTTTAAGAAAAGAAACCTCCGGATTACTAAAAGTTAAGGCGGAAGATATTGATGTAACTACGGAACTGAAAGAATATGGATTTGATTCCTTTACTTATATTGAATTTGCCAACAGGCTTAACGAAAAATATAAGTTGGAACTGACACCGGCTGTATTTTTCGGGCATCCCACTCTCCAAAGCTTTGCGGATTATCTGGTTGGAGAATATCAGGCTGTGTTTGCAGCACGTTTCGTAGAGAAAATACCGGATGAAGTTTCCGTAGAAGAGGAGCCGGTACAGGATGCAGAATACGAAGTGCAGCCCAAATTGTCCGAAAAGAGACGGCGCTCCCGTTTTGCAACGGCTGCACCAAAAGCGGAAGCAGCTGGACATGAACCGGTTGCTATTGTAGGAATGAGCGGTATATTTCCAAAGGCGCGGGATTTGGATGAATTTTGGAGAAATCTTTGGGAAGCGGAGGACTGCATTACGGAAATCCCCAAGGAACGCTGGGATTGGCGTGAGTATTACGGTGATCCTGCAAAAGAAGCCAATAAAACAAATATTAAATGGGGTGGATTTATTGAGGGGATAGATGAGTTTGACCCGCAATTTTTCGGGATTTCTCCCAGGGAAGCCGAGCTCATGGATCCTCAGCAGCGCCTGCTGATGACCTATGTTTGGAAGGCCATTGAGGATGCAGGCTATTGCGCCCAAAGTCTTTCCGGTACAAAAACAGGTATTTTTGTCGGGACTGCGGCAAGCGGATACAGCAATTTGCTTGCCAGAGCCAATGTAGCAATCGAAGGGTCTTCCTCAACGGGTATGGCGCCTTCTGTAGGGCCAAACCGTATGAGCTATTTCCTGAACATCCATGGACCCAGCGAACCCATAGAAACCGCCTGTTCAAGTTCGCTGGTAGCCATACACCGGGCTGTGAGCGCCATTCGGGATGGAACCTGTGAGATGGCAATTGCCGGCGGGGTCAATGTGATACTCAATCCGGAGCTTCACATCAGCTTCAACAAGGCTGGAATGCTCTGCGAGGATGGGCGGTGCAAAACCTTCTCGGATAAAGCCAATGGCTATGTGAGAGGAGAAGGGGCTGGAATCATCTTTTTGAAAAAGCTGAAGGCTGCAGAGCAGGCAGGAGACCATATTTACGGAGTAATCCGCTCAACTTTTGAGAATCATGGAGGACGTGCAAATTCATTGACCGCACCCAACCCCAATGCCCAGGCGGAGTTGCTCAAAACTGTGTACACCCGGGCAGGAATTGACCCGAGAACCGTAACCTATATCGAAGCACACGGAACCGGTACCGAGCTTGGAGATCCTATTGAAATCAACAGCTTGAAAGCCGCCTTCAAAGAGTTGTACAAGGCATGGGGCGAGACCGGCGTTTCAAACAGCTATTGCGGGTTGGGATCGGTGAAAACCAATATAGGCCATCTGGAGCTTGCTGCTGGAATTGCAGGCGTTATTAAGGTGCTGCTGCAGCTTAAATATAAAACGCTGGTCAAAAGCCTTCATTGCGATGCTGTTAATCCCTATATTCAGCTTACGGACAGTCCCTTCTATATAGTCCGGGAAACCGGAGAATGGAAGGCGGTACAGGATGCAGAGGGAAATGTTGTTCCCCGCCGCGCAGGTGTAAGTTCTTTCGGGTTTGGAGGCGTAAATGCCCATATAGTTATTGAAGAATATATTCCGGACAATCCCGGCAGAGTGCAGGCGGAGACGGCCGGACAGCGCCCTGTAATCATCGTTTTGTCGGCGAAGAATACCGAGCGGCTTAAGGAACAGGCACAGCAGCTGCTGAATGCAGTTATGGCAGAGCGGTTTACCGACATAAGTATTGCTGATGCGGCTTACACTCTCCAGGTGGGCCGCCAGCATATGGAAGAACGCTTAGGGCTCATTGTAACTTCCGTTGAAGAACTTAAAGAGAAATTGAAGGGATTTGTCGAAGGCCGGAGCGATATAGAAGGCCTTTACTACGGGCAGTTTAAACGCAATAAAGAGGCTTTATCCGTTTTGGCAGCGGATGAGGATATAGAAAAAACCATTGACGCATGGATCGCTAAAGGTAAATATACCAAGCTTTTGGATCTTTGGGTAAGGGGGGTGGCTTTTGACTGGAACAAGCTGCATGGTGGTTTAAGATGCAACCGGATCAGCCTGCCGACGTATCCCTTTGCCAGAGAACGCTATTGGATACCGGAGGCAGAGGCAAAGACTGCCGTCGGATGTACGGAAGCAGCTCCGGGAATGACGGCTGCTATTCATCCTCTGCTGCAGCAAAATACTTCTCACCTTTTAGAGCAGCGGTTCAGTTCAACCTTTACCGGAGAGGAGTTCTTTTTAAGGGATCATATTGTAAAGGGCCAAAGGATATTGGCGGGAGCAGCGTGTCTTGAAATGGCAAGAGCAGCTGCGGAAGAGTCGGCAAGAGACCTGAAAGGCCATAAATCCGGTATGGTGCTGAAAAATGTAGTTTGGGTCAAGCCCATTGCTGCCGGAACCCATCCGGTACGGATACACACCGGACTCTTCCTGGAGGATAACGGAGAGATTTCATATAAAATATACAGCGAGCCGGGAGAAGCCGGTTCTGAAATAATAATACACAGCCAGGGCAGCGTGGTGATTCCGGGCCATTTAGGCAAGAGTGCAATGCTGGATATAAAAGCGCTGCAGGCTGAATGCAGCAAGAGTACTATTTCATCCGTACAGTGCTATGATGCTTTCAAAGAACTGGGGATTGATTACGGCCCCGGATACCGTTGTATTGAGAAGCTGTATGTCGGCTCCGGTAAAGTTCTGGCAAAGCTGTCTTTACCTTCCGCATTAACAGGGACAATAACGCAGTTTGTCCTTCACCCCTGTATGGTAGATTCGGCCATCCAGGCCTCACTGGGGTTGATGCCGGAAACAGGCAGCGATCGACCTTCATTGGCCTTCGCACTGGAGGAGATGGAAATAGTAGGGAGCTGTACCCCGGCAATGTGGTCGTATGTACGGTACAGTGAAGATGGCAAAGCAGGAGGAAAAGTACAAAAGCTGGATATAGACCTGTGTGGAGAAAATGGAAAGGTATGTGTACGGATAAAGGGATTCGCATCGAGGACCCTGGAAGGAGACATACAAACGGGAACCAGAACGGAAGTGCTTCGGCCTGCTGCTTCCACAGGGGCGCTTTCCGTGGAACCGACGCTGCTGCCTGTGTGGGATGTAACTTCTTATAGGAAGATTGAAAACTTTCCATCTTCCCAAGACAAGGTTGTACTTATCGGCGGTACGGAAAAAGACAGGGAGTCTGTCCTACAACTTTACCCCAATGCAGGCTTGCTGGAAATCAGCCCCGAGGATTCGACTGAGGATATTGCCGGAAAGCTGGAGGCAAAAGCTTCACTTAACCATATTATATACATTGCTTCCGGCTATGCAGCTGACGGACAGGACGATCTGTTAATACAAGGCGGGGGAAGCGATATGCTTCAGTGCTTCCGGATGATTAAAGGGCTGCTGCGTTTAGGATATGGAAACAGGAGCATTGGTTTGAGTATAATTACGGTGCAAGGCCAGCCCGTAAGAAAAGGAGACCGGGTAAATCCCTGCCATGCCGGTGTTCATGGACTCATCGGTTCCATGGCGAAAGAATATCCCAACTGGAAAGTACGGCTTGTGGATCTGGAAAGTGATTTCTGCCTGTCGGTTACAGACATTTTCACTCTGCCTGCCGATGTACACGGAAATGTTTGGGCATACCGCGGCAAAGAATGGTATCGGCAGAAATTGGTTCCCTTGCAGCAAAGCAAGCCCGGTGAAAGCTTATACAGGCCTGAAGGAGTATATGTCGTTGTCGGAGGGGCCGGAGGCATTGGAAAGATATGGACGGAGTATATGATCCGTACCTATCAGGCTCGCATTGTCTGGATCGGACGGCGCGAAAAGGATGGTGTCATCCAGGCTGAACTGGATTCGTTTTCGGCAATCGGGCCGGTGCCTTGTTATATTTCAGCGGATGCTGCAGATCCAAAGGCACTGCAAAGAGCCTATGAAGAGGTTAAGCAGAATTATTCCCAAATTCACGGGGTGATTCATTCGGCAGTAGGGGTACTTGATCAAAGTCTTGCCAATATGGAAGAGAAACGGTTTCTGGAGGGACTTTCTGCAAAGGTGGATGTAAGCGTGAATATGGCAAGGATTTTTAACAAAGACCCCCTGGATTTTGTGATGTTTTTCTCCTCACTGAGTGCATTTGCAAAAGAGCACGGAAAAAGCAGCTACTCCGCCGGCTGTAACTTTATGGATGCTTTTGCACATCGACTTTCCAGGGAATGGATGTGTGCCGTGAAGGTAATGAATTGGGGCTACTGGGAAGGCGTTGGGATTGCCAATGCCGTTCCGGAGGCTTTTAAAAAGCGACTGGAGCAGACGGGCATACAATCCATAACGGCTCCAGAGGCTATGGAAGCTCTGGAGCTGCTTCTGACCGGATCTGCAGTTCAGAATGTACTGGTCAAAACTACAAAGCCGGGAGCCGTTGAAGGAGTTTTGGACGGGGAGAGCGTCAAGGTTTACACCGAAAATTATCCGTCTGATATTGAAAACATAATGAAGCAGGTAAGAAGCGGTATTAAAAGATTACATACAAGACAACAGAGGGGGAGCTGTAAATGATGAAAAAAATGGACGAACTTTTATGTAAATTGTTATTTTGTCAATTGCAGTTTTTAGGATTGTTTTCCGAAAAAAAATTTGTTTTGTCTCACCTTACGGAGAAAATCAATTGGCGTGGTTTTTATACCCGGTGGTTGGAGGAAAGCCTGGAGGCCTTAGCCAGGAACAATTATTTGGTTAGAGAAGGTGCTAGCTTCTGTGTGGCAGCTACGGTCCCGGTGGATATAACTTCTGCATGGGGGGAATGGGAACGGCAAAAGGCTACATGGCTGGAGAACCCCGATATGAAGGCAAGAGTGGCCCTTGTGGAAGCTACACTCCGCGCATTGCCGGAAATTCTTACAGGAAAGGTACCTGCAACAGATATCATCTTCCCTGGTTCCTCTATGCGATTGGTGGAAGGTATTTATACACACAATAGGGATGCGGACTTTTTCAATGAAGTGGTTGCCGATACTGTAGCAGCGTTTATTGAAGCGCGTATAAAACAAAATTCATCTTCAAAACTCCGGATCATTGAAATGGGTGCAGGTACGGGAGGGACAGCCAGAGTTGTCTTGCAAAAGCTGCAGCCTTACGGGGACTTTATTGAGGAATATTGTTATACCGATGTATCAAGAGCATTTCTGATGCATGCGGAAAAGGAATATGGTCCGCAGAACCCCTATTTGACATACAAGCTTTTTAATGTGGAACTGCCTGTTGACGGCCAGGGAATTGGTGAGGGCGGGTATGATATTGCCATAGCGGCGAATGTTTTGCATGCCACAAGGGATATACGGCAAACATTGCGCAATGTCAAAGCAGTCCTGCAAAAGAACGGTCTGCTATTGATTAATGAGCTGAGCAGCAATACACTGTTTACTCACTTGACCTTCGGGCTTTTGGAAGGATGGTGGCTTTATGAGGACGCTGTACTTCGGATTCCCGGCTGCCCGGCCTTATATCCTGCGACATGGAAGGCAGTGCTGGAAAGTGAGGGGTATCAATCCGTCTGTTTTCCCGCACAGGAAGAGCATGAACTGGGACAACAGGTCATTGTCGCCGAAAGTGACGGCATCATCCGCCAAAAGCAGCAGCCCTTGCCAAAGCGAGAAGCAGTAACGGTTGAAAGACAGGATAAAAAAACAATAAATAGAAACCTGCCTCAAAAGGAACGTCTGCAGGAACAGGATGCCATCGACCAGGAGCTGTGTGATAAAAGCACAGCCTATTTTAAAAAATTAGTTAGCGAAATTTTTAAAATTCAATACGACAGGATTGACTCTTCGGAGCCTCTGGAAAGCTACGGGATTGATTCCATTCTGGTTGTCCAGTTGAATAACGCTTTGCAGAAAGTATTTGAAGATATCAGCAGTACCTTGTTCTTTGAGTACCAAACCATTGATGCCCTGGTGGGATATTTTATCAAGAACCGGAAGGATGCATTGATAAAGCTGGTGGGACTTGACGGCTGCGAGGAAAATAATGACCGTGAGGAAATTCCTGACGATGATACAGTTCCGTCGGACGTGGCGGAAGCAGCAGGGAAGCCTGCATTTAAGCCGGAATTAAGAAAATCCGGACGACGGACTCCAACGGTAGATTGCCGGATAAAAGCAGAAGAAAATGAAAGCCCATTGGAACCCATTGCCATAATCGGTATGAGCGGGCGTTACCCTCAAGCGAAAAATCTAGATGAATACTGGGAGAATTTAAAAGCAGGAAAAGACTGCCTTACGGAAATACCGCCAGAGCGGTGGTCTCTGGAAGGCTTTTATAACCCGGATGTACATGAAGCTGTGGCACAGGGGAAAAGCTATTGCAAGGTTGGCGGCTTTATGGACGGGTTTGCCGATTTCGATCCGCTGTTTTTCAATATTTCCCCCCAGGATGCAATGTATATGGATCCCCAGGAACGGATATTCCTGGAAGAATGCTGGAAGGCCCTGGAGGATGCCGGTTATACCAGAAAAGAGCTTTCTGAACAGTTTGGCGGGAGGGTTGGTGTTTTTGCAGGGGTTACCCGAATCGGCTACAGTTTATACGCGCCTGAGGTGTGGAAAAAAGGAGATAGGAATTTCCCGCGTACTTCCTTCAGTTCGGTAGCCAACAGGGTTTCCTACCATTTTAACCTTCATGGGCCCAGCCTACCGGTAGATACCATGTGTTCCTCCTCCTTAACGGCGGTTCACGAAGCCTGTAAGTACCTCCTCCAGCTTGAATGTGAAATGGCTATCGCCGGAGGGGTCAATCTGTATCTTCATCCCCTGGGATACACGGATCTTTGTGCTAATCGGATGATCTCCGCAGACGGAAGGGTTAGAAGCTTCGGGAAGGGAGCAACAGGCTTCGTACCGGGTGAGGGTGTAGGCGTAATTATACTGAAACGTTTATCCAGAGCGATTGAGGATAATGACCACATTTATGCAGTTGTTAGAGGGACGAATATTAACCATGGGGGTAAAACCAACGGGTTTACCATTCCCAATCCCCATGTGCAGGCAGAGCTTATCCGGACAGCCCTAGACAAGGCGGGGATCAATGCCCGTACCGTCAGCTATATGGAAGCGCACGGCGCCGGTACGGATCTCGGCGATCCCATTGAAATAACAGGACTCACCCAGGCTTTCAGTAAGGATACTGCCGACACAGGTTATTGTACCCTGGGTGCGGTAAAATCCAATCTGGGGCATCTGGAGGGGGCAGCAGGCATTGCAGGACTCACAAAGGTTTTACTGCAGCTCAAACATCGGAAGCTTGTTCCCAGTTTGCACGCAAAGGAACGAAATCCGAATATTGATTTCGATAAAACCCCGTTTACTGTCCAGCAGGAGCTTGCCGATTGGAAACGGCCTGTGGTTGAAATCAACGGTGAGAGGAAAGAATATCCCAGGATTGCAGGCGTATCGGCTTTCGGAGCTGGAGGGTCCAATGCTCACGTGATTGTTGAAGAATATATCCCTGAAGCCTGTGAAAAGGCTCCTATGGCGGTAAACCACCGAAACCCGGCGATTGTAGTACTGTCTGCAAAAAATGAAACAAGGCTTAGAGAACAGGTTCAGCAGCTTTTGACTGCCGTCAGGGATCATAAAATTAATGATGATTGTCTAGCCGAGGCTACCTATACACTGCAGGTAGGACGGGAAGGTATGGACATGCGCCTGGCGACCATTGCTGGGACGGTCAGGGAGCTGGAGGAAAAGCTGCAAGGATTTTTGGATGGCCGGGATGGAATCATGGATTTGTATACAGATTCGGTGAAACGCAATAAAGAGACATTAGCTGCTTTAACCGGGGATGAAGAAATGCAGGAGACCGTAGAAAAATGGATCAAACGGAAAAAATACAGGAAAATCATAGAGCTTTGGGTCAAAGGTTTGAATTTTGATTGGAAGAAGATGTATGGTCATAATAAGCCTGCAAGGATCAGCCTGCCAACCTATCCCTTTGCAAGGGAACGCTTTTGGCTGCCCGAAATTTACCAAAAGTCTGGCGACGGCATAAATAACGGGGCAATTATGGCTGGTGGGCAGGAGGATGAGAGTGGAATACAGGAAGATGAAAAAAATAGGGAAGGTTCTTTCCTGGAGAACAAGCAGGAATACACTGTAAATATCCCGGAAGCAGCAAATATGCCGGGTAGGGGCAGGCGATCGGAAATGATGGGCCTCAGTGTAAAGCAATGCCTGGAATGGGACCTGAAAGAACAAACCAGCCAACTGCTTAGTATTTCCAGAGATCAAATCGATATCGATGAAAACTTTATTCATATGGGTTTTAATTCCATCCACGCAGCGAAATTTTCAGCCCAGCTGGCCGGACATTTCGGATGTAAAGTTCCTCCTTCGGTATTTTTTGGGTATCCTACCGTTGCGAAGCTTGTAAAATACTATATAACGGAGCATAAGGAGAGGGTGGAGAGGTTTTATCAGGAGGATACAGGAAGGAAGGTTACCGATCAAAATTCTAAGACTCCAACGGCTGCAGCCGTCAGGCAGGAATCCCGCAAGCCAGGGGCGGCAGTGGGGAGTATACCCCAAAACCTCCAGGAGCCTATTGCTATTATCGGAATGAGCGGACGCTTCCCCGGGTGCCGGAATATTGATGAAATGTGGACGGCTCTTGAAACCGGGCAGGATATGGTGAAGGAAATCCCGGAAGACAGGTTCGACTGGAGGAAATACTATGGCGATCCTCTGAAGCAGCCTGGAACAATCAATTGTACCGGATTCGGAAGTGTCCCGGGCGTACGGGAGTTTGACCCCCTGTTTTTTGAAATTTCCCCCCTTGAAGCGGAAATCATGGATCCAAGGCAGCGGCTCCTGCTTCAGGAGGCCTGGAAGGCTTTAGAAGATGCAGGCTATGGGAAGTCCCAGATCCGCAGTAACAAAATCGGGATGTTTGTAGGGGTTGAGGAGGGAGACTATTACCGGATTACCAAAGATAAGGCGAATGTTGCATCCCATCACAATGGAATCCTGGCTGCACGTTTAGCCTATTTCCTGGATCTTTCCGGACCTGTTATGGCCATTAATACAGCTTGTTCTTCCGCTTTAACGGCTGCTTACCAGGCTTGCCTCAGTTTACGGAACGGGGAATGCGATACCGCCATTGTAGGAGGTGTAAATTTGCTGTTTACACCCGATGCCTTTATAGAAATGTGCCAGGCGGGTATGATGTCCAATGACGGCAAATGTTTTGCTTTTGACAAGCGTGCCAATGGCATGGTTTCTGCAGAAGCTGCAGTTGCTGTGGTACTTAAACGGCTGTCAAAGGCGGAGGCGGACGGGGATCCCATTTATGCCGTTATCCGCGGCTGCGGTATCAATTATGATGGAAAGACCAATGGAATTACCGCTCCAAACGGAGTTGCGCAAACGAATCTCTTGAAGTCCGTTTATGATCAGTACAAGATAGACCCGGAGGAAATCGAATATATCGTTGCCCACGGGACAGGAACCAAATTGGGAGATCCCATTGAGGTCAACGCATTATATGATGCTTTTAAAGGGTATACAAATAAGCAACGCTACTGTGCACTTACCTCAACCAAGACGAATTTCGGGCATACCCTTGGGGTATCGGGTCTGGTCAGCCTGGTGGGTCTGGTTCAGGCAATCCGGCATGAAACAATTCCGGCCAGCTTGAATTGTCAGGAGGAGAACGACTATATCGATTGGGAGGCAAGTCCCTTTTATGTAAATAAAGCAAAAAAACCATGGAAAAAGCAGTCCGGAAAAAATCTGCTGGGTGCAGTAAGTGCCTTTGGAATGAGTGGGACCAATGTTCATATGGTAGTTCAAGGCATTATGGACGAGACTACGGAAACGCCGCCGGTGCTTCCTCCATACTACCTGCTGGTTCTCTCGGCAAAAACCCAGGAAGCATTACAGGAAAGAATTTATGATATAATCGCAGTTCTTGAAAACAAAGCCTTACAGGAGCAAGACCTGTATAAAATCAGTTATACGCTTCTGGAAGGACGCCAGCACTTCCATCACCGCTGTGCAGTAGTAGCCGGGAGCGCCCAGAATGCGGTGTATATTTTGAAACAGGCGGGCAATAAGGAAAAACTGCCGAACCTGTTTCATGGAAAGGTACCTCATGATCATACAGTACAGAAAGTGATGGAGCAGTACGCACAGGATATGCTGGGTGAAAGCCTGCTATTGCAAGAGGATAAGGATAAATACAAGGACATTTTATGTGCTTTGGCAGATCTTTATTGCCAGGGCTATGACCTTGAATGGGGGCAGCTGTTCGGTGACAGCAAACCCCGCAGAGTAAATCTGCCTACCTATCCCTTTAGCCGGGAAAATTACTGGTTCTCCGGGACGGCTGACAGTGGGGCTAACCGGAAGTTAATGGAGGCCCCGCAAGCTTCCCTTCATCCGCTGCTGCACCAGAATACCTCGAATCTGTCGGAGCAGCGGTTTACTTCTACCTTTACGGGACAGGAGTTTTTCCTTGCGGATCATGTGGTAAAGGAGCAGAAGGTGCTGCCGGGGGTAGCGTACCTTGAAATGGCACGGGCAGCCGTGGAACATGCAACAGGAGATACCGCCGGGGGACAGTTCGGAATTCATCTTAAAAATATCATTTGGGCGCGCCGTATCGAAGTGGACCATCAACCGGTAAAAGTGCAAATCGGACTTTACCCTGAAGAAAATGGGGAGATTTCCTACGTAATCTATACCGGTTCAGGGGATGAGGGTGCCGAGACCGAAATGTGCAGTCAGGGTAGTGCTGTGATCTGTGCGCTTGAAGAAGCTCCTGTTTTGGATATCAAAGCTTTGCAGGCGCAGTGTGAGGCATGGGAGAATATTTCCTCCCAACGGTGCTATGAGGTTTACAGAGAAGCAGGGATCCAATATGGCCCGGCACACCAGGGAGTTGCGAAAGTATATGCCGGTGGGGGACAGATATTGGCAAAGCTGCAGCTGCCTTCTGCCGTATCCGCTACGCAAGGGCAGTTCGTTCTCCATCCAAGTCTGATGGATGCGGCCCTTCAATCGACAATCTGGCTTATGGTAGGCTCCGGGAATCGAAGGCCTTTTCTTCCCTTTGCCCTTGATGAGCTTCACATATACGGTGGATGCACCGCTGAAATGTGGGCCTATATCCGGTACAGCGACGGCAGCAAGGCCGGGGATAAAGTAGAGCGGCTGGATATTACCTTATGCGATGTTAACGGTCGTATCTGTGTAAATATGCTGGGATTTTCTACAAGGGCCATGGAAGGCGGTTTTCAAACCAGTGACGGACTAGGAAGCATGACACCCGGGACTGCGGCCGCATTAGTAGCGGAAAACCTCCTGCTGTCTTTTGTTTGGGATACGGCAGCAATAGAGAGAAGCCAACCCTTCCCGTCCATAGCGGATAAAGTAGTAATTATTGGAGGGACTGAAGCGGAAATCGACACCATCCGGCAGGTTTATCCCGAGGCTCTTGTGCTTGCGCTGGAGTTCCGGGATACCATCGGCACATTGGCGCAAAAACTGCAAACCTGCGGCTCCATTGATCATATTGTGTGGATTGCACCCGGGAATTGCCTGAATTCAATGGAAGGTGATTTATTGATCGAAAGTCAGGAGCAAGGTGCAATAAAGGCATTCAGGACGGTGAAGGCACTGCTGGATATCGGATACGGGGACAGGGAACTGGGATGGACGATAATTACCACACAGGCTCAGGCCGTACTGAAAAATGATTGGGTAGACCCTGCCGATGCTTCCTTGCATGGATTTGCAGGGTCTATGGCCAAGGAATACATGAATTGGAAGGTCCGGTTGATTGACCTGGAAGACGGCTGTGATTGGCCTGCTGCCGATATTTTCACCCTTCCTGCCGATCCCCAGGGGAATTCCTTCGCTTATAGGGGGATGGAGTGGTACAGGCAGCAATTGGTACCCTTTCAGCCTTTACATACAGAGCAGACAAAATACAGAACCGGCGGGACCTATGTAGTCATTGGAGGTGCCGGCGGTATCGGAGAGGTCTGGAGTGAATACATGGTCAAGGCCTACCGGGCACAGATTATCTGGATCGGACGGCGGCAGAAGGATGAAGCCATACAGGCCAAACTGGACAGGCTGGCGGCACTGGGGCCTGCACCGCTCTATATGGCAGCAGATGCAGCTGACCGGCAGGCGCTTCAAAAAGCTTATGAGGAAATAAAGCAGCAGTATTCACAGGTTAACGGAGTCGTCCATTCCGCCGTTGTCCTGTCTGATCAAAGCCTGTCAAAAATGACGGAAGAACAGTTCAGGCGTGTACTCTCCAGCAAGGTGGATGTGAGCGTGCATATGGCCCAGGTTTTCCAAAATGAGCCCTTGGACTTTGCAATGTTCTTCTCTTCCACACAAAGTCTTTCAAGATCTCCGGGACAGAGTAACTATGCTTCCGGATGTACCTTCAAGGATGCCTTTGCACAGAGGCTTTCAAAAGAATGGACCTGTGCGGTGAAGGTAATGAACTGGGGCTACTGGGGCAGTGTCGGCGTTGTAGCCGCAAAGCCTTATAGAGACAGAATGGAAGAGGCCGGCGTAGGATCTACAGAACCGGAGGAAGGCATGGAGGCATTGGAGAGGCTCCTTTCGTCATCTGTAGACCAGCTTGCACTGGTGAAGTTTACAAAGCTTCAGGCCATGACAGGCATCAATATGGAAGAAAGGTTTGCAGCCTATCCGGAAAGCATTCCCTCTACCATCCCTGATGTACGCGATGTTATTCAACCTGAATTGAAATGGGGAGAAATGAACCGGCAAGTAAAGGAGATGGAGAGCCACCTAAGCAGGCTGCTCTGGGGCCAATTACAGTCGATGGGGATGTTTGAGGAAAAACAGCAGCCCTTGTCCGATTTATCTGCGAAGATGGGCTGTAAGGCTCCATATGACAGATGGCTGGAAGAAAGTATAGAAATTTTGGCACGGAATCATTACCTTACAATAGAGGGAAAGTCCTGCGCCGTAGTGGATACAGTCCCATTGGATATGGCAGCGGAGTGGCGGGATTGGAGTGTCTATAAGGGCCTTTGGATATTGAATTCCGACATGAAGGGGCAGGCCCTACTGGCAGAAGCAGTTCTTACGGCTTTACCGGAGATTCTTACAGGAAAAGTATCTGCTGCGGATGTGATGTTCCCGGATTCCTCTATAGAACTGGTGGAAGGGATATATAAAAACAACACAGTGGCCGATTACTTCAACAAAGCACTGGGTAATACCTTGACGGCTTATATGGAAGCGCGGTTGAAGCAGGACCCGGCAGCGCAAATCAGGATCATTGAAATCGGAGCAGGCACCGGAGGAACCGGTCTGATGCTATTCCGGCAGCTTCAACCCTATCGGGATCATATAAAGGAATATTGCTATACCGATATTTCCGAGGAATTTTTGCTACATGCCCAAAAGGAACATGGTCCGGAGACCCCTTACTTGACCTATAAAATATTCAACCCGGGTGAGTCAGCAGCAGGACAGCATATGGATGCAGATGGGTATGATGTTGTAATCACAGCCCATGCATTGCATGCTGCAAAAAATATCCGGCAAACCTTACGGAATGTCAAGGAAGTTTTAAAGAAGAACGGACTGCTTCTGTTAAAGGAATTGGGAAGCAATTTATTGTTTAACCATATAACTTTTGGGTTATTGGAGGGCTGGTGGCGGTATGAGGATCCGGAACTGCGTATTCCGGGCTGCCCTGGCTTATATCCTGATACATGGAAAATGCTGCTGGAAAATGAAGGCTTCCGGTCCGTATTCTTTACGGTACCACAGGCTCACGAATTCGGACAGCAGGTGATTGCTGCTGAAAGCGACGGGATGGTCCGGCAGAAACATCCCTTCAAGCCAACGGTAATCCCTTCGGAGGAAAAGGCTGATTTTACTCCAGTCTCCACAATACCCGAAATAAAAACACCCCAGAGGAAGCCAATGAATATGGCAGCCGCTGCAAAAACCGTTGTCCGGACAGTGGATACCAGCCCTGTCAAAAAGCAGCAGGTTCCCAAACAAGGAGCAGCGATAAAACAGCAGAGGGAGATTTCACAAGATTTGCTGAAAGTAAAAAGCACGGACTTTATTAAAAATCTGGTGGGTGAAACTCTTCGAGTTCCTGTCGATAGGATCGATTCTCACGAACCTCTGGAGAAATACGGGATTGATTCCATTTTGGTAGTCCAGCTCACGAATGCTTTGCGCAAGGTGTTTGACAATATCAGCAGTACACTTCTCTTTGAATACCAGACCATTGATGTATTGGTGGAACATTTTATGGAGAGCCAAAGGGCTAGGTTGATGGAACTTGCAGGATTGGAGGAACAGCAGTCCTATGAGACCCCTTCCGGTGAAGCAGCTGATGCCTCTAGTTACGCTATCGAGGACATAGGGCTACCTGCACATACGGTTAAGATACCAGGTCAATCAAGGAGGTTTTTGAGTTTCGGCGGTGCAGGAAACGAGAAGGCGCAGATTCCAACTTACGGAGTCCGGGATATCGCCATCATCGGACTTTCGGGACGGTATCCCCAGGCAGAAAATGTCAATGAATTCTGGAAAAATATAAAGGAAGGAAAAAATTGTATTACTGAGATTCCCAAAGACCGTTGGGATTGGAGGGAATACTATCACGAAGAAAAAGGGAAAAAGGGAAAGATCTACGCGAAATACGGCGGTTTTCTCAAGGAAATCGACAAATTCGATTCCCTTTTCTTTAAAATATCTCCAAAGGAAGCAGAAATGCTGGATCCACAGGAACGGTTATTTTTAGAAACTGTATATGAAAGTATTGAAGATGCGGGATATACTCCCGGGACCCTTGGCGACAGCAGAAAAGTCGGAGTGTTTGTAGGGGTTATGAATGCAAATTACACCATGGGAGCTGTATACTGGGCGATTGCCAACCGGGTTTCCTACACTTTCAATTTCCAGGGTCCCAGCATCGCTGTGGATACGGCCTGCTCATCCTCTCTTACAGCCATTCACTTAGCCGTGGAGAGCCTGCGCAGCGGCACTTGCGAGTGTGCGGTCGCAGGAGGAGTCAACCTGATTGTAGATCCTTTCCAGTACCTAAAGCTTACGATGATGACCATGCTTTCCAGCGGCGACAGATGCAAGGCCTTCGGGGAGGGCGGAGACGGCTTTGTCGATGGAGAGGGCGTAGGGGCAATACTATTAAAACCCCTGGAAAAAGCAATTGCAGACGGTGATCAAATTTATGGGGTCATTAAGGGCAGTATGGTGAATGCAGGGGGAAAAACCAACGGCTTTACCGTACCCAATCCCAATGCACAATCCCAGTTGGTTGCGGAAGCATTTCAGCGGGCCGGGGTAAATGCCGGCACTATAAGCTATATCGAAGCCCATGGAACCGGTACATCCCTGGGAGATCCGATAGAAATTTCAGGGTTGACCCGCGCCTTTGAGCAAGATACCAAAAAAAGGCAGTTCTGCTCCATCGGGTCTGTGAAGTCAAATATCGGACATCTGGAGAGTGCGGCGGGTATTGCAGGGGTGACGAAGGTATTACTGCAAATGAAGCATTGCATGCTGGTGCCCTCCCTGCATTCCAGCAAATTGAACTCCAATATCGACTTTATCGATTCGCCGTTTGTAGTACAACAGGAGCTGGAGGAATGGAAACGGCCGGTTATTGATGGCGAAGAAGTACCGAGACGTGCGGGTATATCCTCCTTTGGCGCCGGAGGGGCAAACGCCCATGTGGTCATCGAGGAATATATTCCGGAGTCCCGTGTACGGCCGCACATCACTGTTACTCCTCAGGACCCGGCCATTATTGTCCTGTCAGCCAAGGAAGAAGAGCAGCTTAAAGCCCTCGTCCAACGGCTGCTGGAGGAGATTCGTCAAGGCCGCTATTCCGATGCTGACCTGGGTAATATGGCCTATACTTTCCAGGTAGGGCGCGAAGCGATGGAAGAACGTTTAAGCCTGGTTGCGGCATCTGTAAAGGAGCTGGAAGGCAAGCTGAAGGGCTTTTTAGGTGGGCATACGGTAAACGGAACTGTTTACCGGGGGCAGATGAAACAAAATAAAGGTACCCTGGATGTACTGATGGATGAAGAAATGCAGGAGACGATCGAAAAATGGTTTCAGAATAAAAAGTATGCCAAATTGACCGAACTCTGGGCCAAGGGCTTGACTTTTGACTGGAACAGGCTTTATCACGGCAGCAAGCCTTGCAGGATCAGCCTTCCCACCTACCCCTTTGCAAAAGAACGCCACTGGCTGTCAGAGTATAAGGCAGAGCCTGCAAGCGGCAGTACGGCAGCTTCTGCAGCCGTAATTCATCCGCTCCTGCATCAAAATACCTCGGATATTTACGGGCTTAAGTTTAGCTCCCGCTTTACAGGACAGGAATTTTTCCTGGCGGATCATATTGTAAAGGGGCAAAACGTATTGCCGGGTGTGGCATACCTGGAAATGGTGAGGGCAGCAGTAGACAAGGCGGTAGGGGATTTAAAAGAACAAGGCGGATCGATCCGGCTTAGAAATATTATTTGGGTACGGCCCATCGTATCGGAAGGACAGCCGGTGCAGGTACATACCGGTATTTATCCTGAAGAGGATGATACGATGTCCTTTGAAATATACAGTGGTTCCGAAATATCCGGTCAGAAGCCTGTAATACACAGTCAGGGGATTGTGGAGCTTTATATGCCTGAAGAAATCCCGATTCTGGACATTACTGCATTGCAGGAGCAGTGCAGCAGGGACGTAATTTCATCCTTCCAATGCTATGAGGCTTATGGCCGTATAGGGATGGATTATGGGCCCGGGCACCGGGGAGTTGAAAAAATATATATCGGCCAGGCACAGGTACTGGCGAAGCTCTCACTGCCTTCTTCCGTCACCGGTACTCAAAACGGGTTTGTTTTGCATCCGAGCATTATGGATTCTGCACTTCATGCCTCCATCGGGCTGGTAATAAGCTCCGGCATAAATAAGCTGATGCTGCCCTTTGCCCTGGATGAGCTAGAGATTCTTGGAAATTCCACGGAAGAAATGTGGGCCTATATCCGTTATAGCAATGGCAGTGATGCCGGAGATAAGATGGTGAAAACCGATATCGACCTGTGCAATGCGGAAGGGGTAGTTTGTACAAGATGGAAGGGACTTACCTCCAGAGCCATGGAAGGTGAAGCCGGCATAATAGCCCAAAAAGGAACTCTGCTGTTTGAGCCTATCTGGAAAGAACAAGCTGCTGTCGGTATATCCGGCCTGCCAAGCTTTGCAGAGCATGTGGTTATTCTCTGTGAAGCGGAAAATATATACAGGGAAAGCATTGAAACCCGGATGAAGGGGGTACGCTGTATTTACCTGCAGCCGGAACAGGAAGAAATCGATGGGCGCTTTAGGGATTACGCCATCCATGTCTTCGATGAAATCCGCGATATCTTAAAAAGGAAGCATACGGGAAAGGTGCTGGTTCAGCTTGTGGCTGTAATGCAGAAGGAACAGCAGCTCTTTGCCGGGCTTTCAGGGATGCTGAAAACAGCTCAATTGGAGAATCCGAAGCTGCTTGTGCAGATGATCGGAATGGATACCTGGAAAGATACCGGGGCAGTGATAGAAAAACTTATAGAGAATAGTATGTCCCCGACAGACAACAGGATTCAATACCAGGCTGGCAAACGGTATACCGCCGGCTGGAGAGAGCTGGCAGAGCCGAAGGAGGCCGACGGCATCCTGTGGAAGGATGGGGGTATTTATCTCATTACCGGAGGCGCAGGCGGTTTGGGGCTTATTTTTGCCAAAGAAATTGCGGATAGGACAAAAAATATTACACTGATTCTTACAGGACGGTCAAGGCTTAGTGCTGATATCCAAGCCAGGCTTGGAGAACTAAAGCGCGTAGGAGCCAGGGTGGAATACAGGCAAATGGATGTAACACGCAAAGAGGATGTATTTGATCTAATCAGCAGTATACAGGAAGAATTCGGGGAACTTAACGGAATCATACATAGCGCGGGAGTGATCCGTGACAACTATATTATTAAGAAGACCCGGGAGGAACTGCAGGAGGTTCTGGCACCCAAAGTTTCAGGACTTGTGAATCTGGACGAGGCCAGTTGTGACATTCCCCTTGACTTCTTCATTACATTCTCATCAGCGGCCGGATGTGTAGGAAATCCGGGACAGGTTGACTATTCTGCCGCAAATGCCTTCATGGATGCCTATGCGGTCTACCGCGCTTCGAAAGGCCGGAATGGTCGGATGCTGTCGGTCAATTGGCCGCTGTGGAAGGAGGGCGGGATGCATATTGACCCACAGATGGAAAAAGTATGGGAAAGCATGGGAGTGGCCGCGATCGAAACCCCAGCGGGCATCCATGCATTGTATAAGGCATTAGCTTCCGGCAGGGAACAGGTCATGGTAGTGGAAGGCGAGTTTGATAGGATTCGTGAAGCATTGCTTGGACAGAGCCTGAGATCGGAAGCATCAAAAACCGAGACTGTAAAAGGACCTATAACTGCGGCTTTAAAGGCTGCTCCGGCTGTATGGGAAAATAAGACGGTGACTGGAGCCGTACAGGGCTCAATCCGTGAGAAAGCTGTACATTACCTTAAAAACCTGCTTTCCTCCGTAATTAACCTGTCTGCCGACCGTATTGACGCGGAGGCACCCATGGATAAATACGGCATAGATTCCATCATGATTATGCAGATGACCAATCAGTTGGAAAATACCTTTGGTTCGCTGCCAAAAACATTATTCTTTGAATACCAGAGCATCCAGGCATTAACAGGCTACTTCCTTGAAGCTTACCATGACCAGCTGGTAGAGCTCATGGGCTTAGGCGAAGAAGAAACGGCCAGGGATATAAATATACCTGCTTTCAAGGAGGTGCCCTTGAAACCTGTATTTACAAACCGCAGGTTGCCACGTTTTGCAGTACCGCCTTCAAGGACGGAAACAAGCAAAGCAGCAGATCGTATGGATATTGCCATCATCGGAATGTCCGGACGCTATCCCCAAGCCAGGAATATCCGGGAGTTCTGGAAAAACCTCCGGGACGGCAGGGATTGCATTGTCGAAATACCGAAAGACCGTTGGGATCACAGCCTTTACTTTGATGAGGATAAGAATGCACCCGGGAAGACCTACAGTAAATGGGGGGGCTTCATAGAGGATGTAGACCGGTTTGACCCCATGTTCTTCAATATTTCCCCTCGTGAAGCGGAAATCATGGATCCGCAGGAGCGTTTATTCCTGCAATGTGTATATGAAACCCTTGAAGATGCAGGCTATACGCGGGATGCACTGGGAACCGGCCAGGATTTTGCCGGAGAAGGCAATGTAGGTGTCTTTGTCGGGGTAATGTATGAGGAATATCCGCTCTATGGAGCACAGGAGCAGGTACTTGGCAGTCCGCTGGTCCTTTCCGGAAGCCCGGCTTCCATCGCCAACCGTGTTTCTTATTTCTGTAATTTCCACGGGCCCAGCATGGCTGTAGACACCATGTGTTCCTCCTCTTTGACAGCCATCCACCTGGCTTGCCAGAACCTGCAAAGAGGCAGCTGTGAACTTGCCGTTGCCGGAGGTGTCAATGTTTCGATACATCCCAACAAGTACCTGATGCTGGGGCTTGGCAAGTTTGTGTCCAGCAAGGGGTTGTGTGAAAGCTTCGGTCAGGGGGGCGACGGCTATGTACCGGGGGAAGGTGTGGGTGCAGTACTTTTGAAGCCCCTTTCCAAAGCCGTAGCAGATGGTGACCATATTTACGGGGTCATCAAGGGGACTGCAATCAACCATGGAGGAAAGACCAATGGATATTCGGTACCAAACCCCAATGCCCAGGCCGGTGTTATTGAACGGGCCCTGAAGGAAGCCGGCATTGACCCGAGAACCGTCAGTTATATGGAAGCCCACGGCACAGGCACTTCCCTGGGAGATCCCATTGAAATCGCAGGCTTGAGCAAAGCCTTCAAAAAACATACCCAGGATAAGCAGTTTTGCGCCATCGGTTCTGCCAAATCCAATATTGGACACTGCGAGAGCGCAGCGGGTATTGCAGGCTTGGCCAAGGTGCTGCTGCAAATGAAGCATGGCCAATTGGTGCCTTCGCTGCATTCAGAGGTGTTAAATCCGAATATCGACTTTATTAACAGCCCTTTTGTGGTTCAGCAGGAGCTTACGGAATGGAAACGCCCTGTAATGAACGGTGTAGAAATACCGAGGCGTGCCGGTATAAGCAGCTTTGGTGCAGGAGGAGCCAACGGGCACATCGTCATCGAGGAATATAGTATGCGGAGAGAGGAACGGCCAGCCTTTACCGTTACTCAGCAAAACCCGGCAATCATAGTGCTGTCGGCAAAGAACGAGGAACAACTGAAAACACAGGTACAGCAGCTTCTGGATGTTATGGGAGACGGACAGTACACCGATGCTTGCCTGGCGGATATGGCTTATACCCTCCAGGTGGGGCGCGAAGCTATGGAGGAGCGTCTTGGCTTATTTGCAGGCTCTATCAAAGAGCTGGAAGAAAAACTGAGATCTTTTGCAGCGGGCAAAAACGAAATCGCTGATTTATACCGGGGACATGCAAAACAAAATAAAGGGATGACGTCTGTTTTCACAATGGATGAGGAAATGCAGGAAACAGTGGAAAAATGGATACAGCGTAAAAAATACGGTAAGCTTTTGGAACTCTGGGTCAATGGACTTGCATTGGACTGGAACAGGCTCTACGATCATCAAAAGCCGCACCGGATCAGCCTGCCCACCTATCCCTTTTCAAAAGAACGGTATTGGGCGCCTACCGCTTTAATCAGCCCCACCAGCTTTAATTTGAAGGAGGGTACAGCATCGGATTTTGTACGTGCAAATCAATGGGAACTTCCGGCAGAAGAAAGATTTGCAGATATGGATTCCTATGAAGCAGACAGTCAAAGCGTTGGAAGGATCCAGGCGCAGGAAGACTTTGAAGTAATGGCCTTCGCGGAAGGCTGGCAGGAGCAGGTTTTACAGGATACCCCTGCTAAAGGGATTAAAACACTGGTCTGCATGCTGTCAGACCCCGGAAATCAACAAGCAGTGGTTGAAGTGCTGCAAAATATTGATCAGGAAATCAGGGTTGTTTTCATTTCACAAAAAGCAGATGATGGGGAACAGTCAAATCCGGTATATGGCATAGCGCGTAATGAACGCAGCGCTTATGTGGATGTCTTTAGCAGCATCCGTGATGCTTACGGCAAAGTGGATGCTATTCTGTACCTGTGGCCTTTGGAGGATCCGGGCTGTATCCGGGACTATTCCGGCATAGTCTATATTTTGCAAGGCATCGCTGCTGCAAAGCTGAAAACCGGTAGAATCCTAACGGCAGGCCAATTCGATGGCCTCCCGGATCGCTGCTACCTGGAATCCCTGGTTGGATTTGAACGGTCCATGGGGCTTGTACTGCCCAATACTCAATTTGCGGTAATGATTCAGGAGACAAGGGGACAGAAGGCAGGTAAAACAGAAATACAGGCATGGATGAGGAAGCTCTGGGCAGAGCTTCAAACCGCCAAAGCCCAAAGTGTATTGTATAAAGAGGGGAAACGGTATGTTTACGGTGTCTGGCCGCAATCGGTACGACCCGGTAACAATCCGATGAAAGCAGGAGGCACCTACTTCATTACAGGCGGCTGTGGTGGAATTGGATTTTTGTTTGCGAAGCATTTTGCAAAAACCTATCATGCGAATCTGATTTTGAGCGGCAGATCGCCCATGGATCCGGATAAGCAGTCCAAAATCAATGAATTGGAAGCTTTGGGCAGCAAGGTTATGTATATTCAGGCGGACGTTTGCGATTCCAGGGAGATGAAAAAAGGTCTTAATGAAGCCAATAAGCATTTTGGAGGAATTCATGGCGTTATCCACGCAGCTGGGCTTACAGACAGCCAAAGCATACTGGACAAGGAAATGGAGGACTTTGAAAGGGTAATTGCCCCCAAAATCAAAGGGACCCTTACACTGGATGAATTGCTGGCGGAAGAACCACTGGACTTCCTCTGCTATTTTTCCTCTTCGGCAGCGATTCTAGGGGACTTTGGAACCTGTGACTACGCCGTAGGCAACCGTTTTCAAATGGCGTATGCCTACCATAGAAACGGAAAGCTTCCTGGGAAACCGGTTGTGATCAACTGGCCGTTATGGAAGGAGGGAGGTATGGGCTTTACGGATGCCTCCCATGCCGAGATGTATCTGAAATCCAGCGGTCAACGCATACTGGAGGCGCAGGAAGGTATTGAAATATTTGAACAGGTATTATCACAGGGTCATACACAGTGCCTTGTAGTGTCCGGGCAGCGCAGCCGTGTACATCGGTTTTTAGGTCTTTCGGGAGAGCGGCCTTCCGCACCGGTGGCAATGGCTGCAAGCACCATGGGAAAGGGAAGACGGGAAGCATTGAGGGGCTTGACTGTAGAGCAGTGCCTTGAATGGGATTTGAAAGAGCAGGCCGGAAAGGTACTGAAGATTTCACGGGACAGGATGGAAGCAGACAGAAATCTGGCGGATTTCGGTTTTGATTCTGTCAGTCTGGCAGAATTCGCCGCCCGGTTAACCCAGCATTACGGGATTGAAATTACCCCTGCATTGTTTTTTGGACATTCTACCCTGGAACAACTGTGTAAATATTTTTCAACGGAGCATAAGAAAGCCATCACGGAATTTTACCGGGAGGATGGTGCAGATCAGAGTATTCCGCGGAGAATTCCTGCTAAGACCGGGCACAGGAGGCAGGAACCGGCCAGGGTTCCAAAGGGGCAGGTATTGAATATCCCTCAAAGTGCTGCTCCGAGTATAGCCGAACCCATTGCAATCATAGGGATGAGCGGGCGTTTCCCCGGAGCCCGGAATATTGACGAAATGTGGAGGATACTTGCAGAAGGGCGGAACGTGGTAACAGAAATTCCTCCTGAAAGGTTTGACTGGAGGAAGTATTATGGGGATCCGGTGAAGGAACCGGGGAAAATCAATTGCAAATGGATGGGAAGTGTACCCGGTGTGAGTGAATTCGATCCGCTTTTCTTTGAAATTTCCCCCCGGGAAGCGGAACTCATGGATCCGAGGCAGCGGCTTTTGCTGCAGGAGTCATGGAAGGCATTAGAGGATGCAGGATACGGGTCGGCACAGATTGGCAGCAGTCGAATCGGAATGTACGTGGGTGTTGAAGAGGGTGATTATCAGCTGCTTGTAAAAGATAAGGGCAGCATTACATCCAATCATACTGCGATTTTGGCATCGCGTCTTGCATACTATTTAAACCTTAGCGGTCCGGTATTGGCCATTAATACGGCATGTTCCTCCGGTCTGGCCGCTGCGCATCAGGCTTGCCTGAGCCTTAGAAGCGGGGAGTGCGACACCGCCATTGCAGCAGGTGTCAGTTTGATACTTACGCATGAGTCCTTTGCAATGATGAGCCAGGCGGGCATGCTTTCGGGTGACGGCAGGTGCTATGCATTTGATAAACGGGCGAATGGAATGGTTCCGGGAGAAGCCGTTGCGGCGGTAGTACTTAAGCCGCTGTCAAAGGCGGAGGCGGATGGAGATTCGATTTATGCGGTGATTCATGGAAGCGGAATGAATTATGACGGAAAAACCAACGGCATAACAGCTCCCAACGGGGTTGCGCAGGCCAATCTTCTGAAAACCGTCTATGATCAATACAAGATAAACCCGGAAGCGATTGAATATATTGTTACCCATGGAACAGGAACAAAATTGGGGGATCCCATAGAGGTGAATGCACTGAATGACGCTTTTAAAAGTTATACGAAGAAGCAGGGGTATTGTGCCCTCACCTCTACAAAGACAAATTTCGGACATACTCTGGCAGCTTCCGGCCTGGTCAGCTTGATCAGCCTGGTACAGGCCTTCAAGCATGAAACGATTCCTGCCAGCCTTCACTGTGAGCAGGAAAATGATTATATCAACTGGAAGGAAAGCCCGTTTTACGTAAATAAAACAGCCCGGCCCTGGACGAAGAGCGGTAAAAGATGCCTGACAGGTGCAGTCAGCTCCTTCGGAATGAGCGGAACCAATGTTCATATGGTGCTTCAAAGCTATTCTGCCGGAAAAGCTGAAGCGCCCATAGAGCGGCTTCCCTACTACCTGCTGGCACTGTCAGCAAAGACACAGGAGGCCTTGCAGGAGAAGATCGAGGATATGGCGGCAGTGTTGGAAAATAAGGATTTGCAAGAGCATGACCTGTATAAGATCAGCTACACCCTTTTGGAAGGACGGCAGAATTTTAGCTGCCGTTATGCGGTGGTAGTCAAGGACAGGGAAAATGCAGCCTACGTATTGAAGCAGACCCAAAGGAAGGAAAAGCCGCCTAACTGCTTCCTGGGAAAGGTTCCTCGTGATTTTACGGCACAAAAAATGATGCAGCTGTATGTGGAGGATATGCTGAAGCAAAGCTGGTCCTGCCTCGAGGATACGAACAAATACAAGGAAATACTGTATGCTTTGGCCGACCTGTACTGTCAGGGCTATGAGATTTCCTGGGAGCAATTGTTCGGAGGAATAAAGCATCAGCGTGTAAGCCTGCCGTCCTATCCCTTTTCAAGGGAACACTACTGGATACCGGAGGGTGAGAAAGCCGTAACAGATTCCAGGAAAAGCGATACTCAATGGAATGAGGCCTTTTATGCGGATTTGATCGATAAAGTGATGGATGACAAAGTCGATGTAGACACTGCCAGTCAAAAGGTGAAAAACCACATCAGGCTAAAAAGAAGTGCTACTGCCGGGAGGTAAGGTATGGGAGATTTTATACGGAATATTTTTTACGAACTTAAAAACAAGCGGCT
The DNA here is from genome assembly GCA_023419605.1 of Bacillota bacterium. Taxonomy (GTDB): domain Bacteria; phylum Bacillota; class Clostridia; order Acetivibrionales; family JAEZXR01; genus JAEZXR01. The sequence goes on from JAEZXR010000020.1 coordinate 49,917, forward strand.
TTCGAAAGCAGAAGCCCTTGAATGGATACGCCTGCATGAAACCGGGATCAATATGCAGGCGGAAGCCGCTGCCGGTACGCCGGCCCAGCCGCTGGTGGGAAGCATAAGGATGGTTCCGGTATGGGATGCAGTTCCAGCGGGTCAGGAAAAGACCTTTCCTGACTTTACCGAAAGGATTGCAATCGCCGGAGGAAGCACGGATGGCAGGAATGCTGTAAAGCAGTATTACCCGGAGGCCCAGGTGCTGGATATCCAGCCGGGAGACAGCATTGAAGTTATCGCTGGAAAGATAGGAATTGGTGGTTGGCTGGACCATATTATATGGACGGTGCCCTACAAGGATATAAAATCTGCGGAGGAGGGTGCGTTGATTGAAGAACAGAACAACGGTGTTCTCCAGGTTTTCAGGATTATGAAAGCCCTCCTCCGCCTGGGCTATAGCGGCAGGAATTTGGGTTGGACTGTAGTAACCGTACAATCCCAGCCGATTCATAAAAATGATGTTGTAAACCCGGCTCATGCCAGTATTCATGGGCTGATGGGTTCAATAGCCAAGGAGTATCCGAACTGGAAGGTAAGGCTTGTTGATGTGGAAGCCAAAAGTGACTGGCCCCTATCGCAAATATTTGCTCTGCCCACAGACAGCCGCGGTCGTGCCTGGGTCTACAGAAGGAAGGAATGGTACAGGCAGCAGTTGATTCCAATGGGCGAAATCCAGGTTGCCCCCACGCTGTACAAGACCGGAGGCGTATATGTGGTAATCGGAGGTGCCGGCAACATTGGAGAAGTGTGGAGCGAATACATGATCCGGACGTATCAGGCTCAAATTGTTTGGCTCGGCCGCCGTGAACCGAATGAGGCGATTTCGGCAAAGCTGGAGCGACTTGGCGCTTTAGGGCCGGCTCCCCGCTACATCATGGCGGATGCTGCCGATAAAAGAGCTTTAGGGCAAGCCTATAAAGAGATAAAACAGAAATATCCGCATATTAACGGAGTCGTTCACTCGGCCATGGCATTCTCCGAGCAAAGCTTGGAAGAACTGGAGGAGACGGAGTTCCGGTCGGTACTTTCGGCAAAGGTGGATGTGAGCGTACATTTAGCCCAGGTATTTAATAAGGAACCCCTTGACTTCATCCTGTTTTTCTCTTCTATCATCGCATTTATAAAGAATGTAAAGCAGGGCCATTATGCTTCGGGCTGTACTTTTAAGGATGCTTTTGCACACATGCTTTCACAGGAAAGGGACTGCAAAGTCAAGGTGATGAACTGGGGTTACTGGAGCAATGCCGAAATAGAGGCCTTCAAGCATCAGGAGCAGCCGGAGCCATCCTATCGCAGGCTGGCACAGATAGGCATTGGTCTGATAGAGCCTCCGGAAGCTGTTGAAGCACTGGAGATGCTCCTTTCGGGACCGGTAAATCAGATTGCTCTGATGAAGACCACAAAGCCGCTGGCCGTGGAAGGAATGAATGTAGAGGAAAACCTTGCAATCTATCCCGAAATTCTTTCCTCCAGCATAAAAAACATGAAAGCCCATATTCCGGCATATGATATCAGGATTCAGACCATGAAATCCAATATAAGCCCGCAAAGAAACGAGATGTACGCTCTTTTGTGCAAACTGCTCTGGGTTCAATTGCGGGCTATGGGGTTGTTTACCGAAAATGAATTCTCTATAGACAGTCTTAAAATAAAAGCCGGATTGAATAATTTATATGACCGGTGGCTGGAGGAGAGCATAGCGGTTCTGGAGAGGAATGACTATATTTATCGCGATGGAAACTCATGGGTTGTAAGGGATACTGTTCCCGTAGACAGGGACACGGTCTGGGGGGAGTGGAAGGAAAAAAAGGCTCTATGGCTGGAAAATCCGGATATGAAAGCCCATGTGATTTTGGTGGAGTCGGTTCTTTTGGCTCTACCTGAAATTCTTACGGGAAAAGTACCTGCCACCGATATTATGTTCCCCCGTTCTTCCATGGAACTGGTGGAAGGAATATACAAAAACAATGCAGTTTCGGATTACTTTAATGAAGTACTTGCAGATACTGCAGCTGCGTATATCGCGGAGCGGCTTAAGCACGAACCGGATGCACAGGTCCGGATTCTGGAAATCGGTGCGGGAACCGGAGGAACCAGTGCAATGGTTTTCCGGAAACTTCACTCTTTAAGGGCGCATATAGAGGAATATTGCTACACGGATATTTCCAAAGCGTTTTTATTGCATGCGGAAAAAGCGTTTGGACCTAATAATCCCTATTTGACCTATAAGATTTTTGATATAGAGCAACCTGCGGCTTTGCAGGGTATTGATGCAGGCGGATATGACATTGTAATTGCAGCCAATGTGCTGCACGCCACAAAAAATATCCGCCGGACACTGCGTAATGCCAAAGCTGCTTTGAAGAGCAAGGGCTTGCTTCTATTGAATGAAATTAGCGGAAGCGCCTTGTTTACACACCTGACCTTCGGCCTTTTGGAAGGGTGGTGGCTGTATGAGGATGCATCACTGCGCATTCCGGGCTGTCCCGGACTGTCTTCTGAAATATGGCGGGAGGTATTGGAAGAGGAAGGATGTAGCTGTGCCTTCTTTCCGGCAGGGAGCGCGCATGAAATATTCGGCCAGCAGATTATAGCTGCCGAAAGTGATGGAATTGTCCGGCAGGGAAAACACCTCAAACCGGGCGTAAAGTCCGTAAACCGGAGCAAAGCTCCGAGGGCGGATGTCCCACAGTCCACCGGCAGAGCTCAACAGTGGCAAATAAGAAAAACACAGAATACTCCACTGCCGGCAACAAAGAGAATTCAAAAAAATGACAGCGTAACAGACTCAATGGTAGAGGAGCATGTCAGAAGGTCTATTATTGAAAAATTGGCGGATTCATTAAAAGTAGAAACAGAGTTGATAGAGGTTGACGAACCCTTTTCAGAATACGGATTGGATTCCATTATGGGAGTCAATCTGGTTCAGGTCCTCAACCAGGCTTTATCCATTGAATTACAGACCACATGCCTGTTTGAATACAGTACGGTTGATCAGCTGACGGCCTATGTCCTTTCTCAGTACAAGGATATAATCGCATCGGCATTGAGACAGGATGAAAGGCAAAAGCTGTCTGAGGGCTATAGGGTCCAGGGCATCGAAGAGGTACTTACGGTAAATCCCGCCCCCAAACGGTTTTTAAGAAAAAGGACGGCTGTTAAGCCTTGCGGCGGAGAAATAGAAGATAGCCGCAGAGAATTTACGGAAAAAGATGACATTGCCGTTATTGGTATGGCAGGACAGTTCCCCGATGCCGAAGATACGGATATATTCTGGCAAAACCTGATGAAAGGGCATGATGCGGTTCACCGGCTCCCAGCCAGGTATCTGGAGGATGCATGGGACATGGGCAGTACGAAAATACCCGTGAAGGACTATTACAAATGGGGAGGCATTTTAGAAGGCCGGGATTACTTTGATCCATTGTTCTTTAACATTTCTCCCAAGGAAGCGGAATCCATGAACCCCCACCAGCGGCTGATTCTCCAGGAAAGCTGGAAGGCACTGGAGGATGCCGGCTATAACCCGAAAAAGCTGTCGGATTCCCAGGTGGGCGTGTTTATAGGCGCTGAACCAAGCCGCTATTTTTATGAGTCCTTTACGGGTTCTTCCGATGCCCTTGTTGCCTCCCGCCTGTCGTATTATCTGGATTTGAAGGGGCCTGCATTTGTGGTAAACACCGGCTGTTCGTCATCGGCTGTTGCAATCCATCTGGCCTGTGAAAGCTTAAAAAATAACGAGTCTTCCATAGCACTGGCAGGAGGCGTTTTTGCAAATCTAAGCCCCAGCGGCCTGATGGTATTGGCGGATATTGGAATGCTTTCTCCCACAGGCAAGTGCAATACCTTCGATGAATCGGCGGATGGCACGGTTTTGTCCGAAGGGGTGGGCGTTGTGGTATTGAAAAAGCTTACGGAGGCTGTCGCCCATGGAGATCATATCTATGGAGTTATTAAAGGATCGGGTCTGAATCAGGATGGAGCCAGTAACGGCATCACCGCGCCCAACGGAGTGGCACAGGAGATGTTGATCAGCAGCGTTTACAAACGCCACAACATAAATCCTGAGGATATAACCTATGTAGAAGCGCATGGAACAGGAACCAAATTGGGCGATCCTATAGAAACAAACGCCCTTATACGTGCCTTTAAGCAGTTTACCCATCGAGAAGGATATTGCAGCATAGGAAGCGTAAAGTCATACATAGGGCATACTTCTGCCGCAGCCGGGGTAATCGGCTTAATTAAAATCCTATTATCAATCCGGCATAATAAGATACCGGGCTTGATCAACTTTACAAAATTGAACCCTTTCATTGATTTAAAGGGCTCTGCTTTTTATGTGAGTACCGGAATTTCGGAATGGAAGTCAAAAAATCAAAAGCCTTTGACGGCCGCCTTGAATTCCTTTGGGCATAGCGGTACAAATGTGCATATTGTGGTTCAGGAATACATTCCCGCTGCTCCTGTGGCAATGCCTGCTCAATCTGTTGGGAATGAGGGCGGTGACGTTCTCATTCCCCTTTCTGCAAGGAATAGGGAGCGACTCCGGGACTATGCACAAAAGCTTCAAAGGTATTTGAAGAAAACCGCTCAAAGGGAGAACGGACCTATCGGCATTGCGAGCGGAAGCCTGCAGGAAATTGCTTATACCCTTCAAACAGGACGGGAAGCCATGGAAGAAAGGGTTGTATTTCTGGTCGGGAGCACTCCTGAATTGATTGCAAAGCTGGGAATGTTTCTGGAAGGTAAAGAGGAGCTTGAAAATTATTGGTGCGGACAAGTCAAACAGGGTAAAAACACCATTGGTCTCTTTGCTTCGGATGAAGAAATGCAGGAGGTGGTTCAAAAATGGATTGCCAGGGGGAAGCTGAAAAAAATTGCAGAATTATGGACACAGGGCTTTCCACTGGAGTGGGAGCAGCTTTATGAGGGGAAGAAAATCAAACGTATTCCTCTGCCTGTGTATCCTTTCGCAAAGGAACGCTATTGGGCGGCAGAGGCAGGAACCAGGGAAGGCTGCATAAACACGCAGGCAGCAGCAAATCTCCATCCTCTGCTGCATCAAAACACCTCGGACCTTTCGGAACAGAGGTTTACTTCCACCTTTACCGGGCAAGAGTTCTTCCTGTCGGACCATATTGTAAAGGGACGGAGAATGCTGCCAGGAGTGGCATACCTTGAAATGGCCAGGGCAGCGGTAGAGCAGGCAGCAGGGGTTCTTGCGGATAACAAGCCCATAATCCAACTTAAGAATATAATTTGGGCCAGACCCATTGTCGTAGCGGATAAGCCTGTGAGGGTACATATAGGGCTGTATCCGGAGGTAAACGGAGAGATAGCCTATGAAATATACAGTGAGCCCCAAGAGGCTGATGCAGAGCCGACTGTACACAGTCAGGGAACAGTGCTGCTGAACACGCCTGTGAAAGCTCCGGCTCTGGACATTATAGATATAAGGGAGCAATGCAGTAAAAGCAGTGCTACAGCAGGGCAATGCTATGAGGCTTTCAAAGGGGCAGGCATAGAGTATGGCCCTGGGCACAGGGGGATTGAGGAAATCTATGTGGGAGACGGCCAGGTACTGGCTAAACTAACCCTGCCAGCAGATGTTTCATCAACCAGGGAACAATACATACTGCATCCCAGCATAATGGATTCGGCATTGCAAGCGCCCATAGGGCTGGCCCTGGGCGGCAGTGCTTCAGATAGCGGTGAAGCAGTTCTACAACCGTATTTGCCCTTCGCCTTGCAGCAACTGGAGATATTCGGGGAATGCACTTCGGCCATGTGGGTGCATGTACGGTACAGCGAGGGCAGCAAAGCAGGAGATAAGCTGCAAAAGCTGGATATGGATCTATGTGACCAACACGGAAATATCCGTGTGCGCATGAAAGGATTTTCTTCCAGAGCGTTGGAAGAAGAAGCAGGTTTTCCGGATGTGCCCGGCAATTTCATGCTTGAACCTTCCTGGAGAGAAAAGCCTGTGGTCAAGGGAACGGCAGCAGCTGGATACGCCAGGCGTCTGGTAATCCTATGCGGATTAGACCGCGAAGCATTGAAGGCTATGGAGAATATAAAAACCGAAATGGATGGAGTGCACTGTATTACCCTTCAATCTGAACGGAAGGGTATCGCTGAGAGGTTCACGGACTGCGCCATGGGTGTATTTGAAGAAATTCAGAATATTCTTGCAGACAAATCCAAAGATAGGGTATTGGTTCAGGTTCTTGTGCTTGCCAATAATGAGCAGCAGCTATTTGCCGCACTTTCCGGGCTATTAAAAACAGCTCAACTGGAAAACCCAAAGCTGACGGGACAGCTGATCGAAATGGCACCGGAAGATATGCAGGAAATCGTGGGAAAACTACGGGAAAACAGCCGCTGTCCTGGCGATAGCAGAATCAGGTACCAAAAGGGCAAACGGCATGTAGTCCTATGGAGCGAAATGAAAGCTTCACTGGAGGAAAGCATCCCATGGAAGGATAACGGCAGCTACCTGATCACAGGGGGGGCCGGAGGACTTGGGCTTATTTTTGCCGGCGAAATTGCCCGGAAGGTTAAGAATGCAGCCTTGATCCTCACCGGCAGATCCCCCCTTGGCAGTGAAAAGCTGGCTATACTTGAAGAAGTAAGAAACCTGGGAGCCAGGGTTCAATACAAGCAGGTTGATGTGACACAAAAGCAGGCAGTAGCAAGCCTCATGCGTGATATCAAGGAGGAACACGGAACCCTCAATGGTATCATTCACAGCGCCGGTGTGATTCGGGACAGCTATCTTCTCAGGAAAACCAGTGAAGAGGTCCGGGAGGTCTTGGCTCCCAAGGTAGCAGGGCTGGTAAATCTGGATGAGGCAAGCAGGGAACTTGTGACGGACTTTTTTATACTGTTTTCCTCTGCTTCAGCAGTTTTGGGCAATCCGGGGCAGGCTGACTATGCTTTGGCAAATGCATTTATGGATTCCTATGCCGAATACCGCAACAGTCTGGTGGCGTTAGAGCAAAGGCAGGGAAGGACATTGTCTGTAAATTGGCCTCTATGGAAAGCGGGGGGCATGCAGGTTGACCCGGAAACAAAAAGCAGGATGCTTCAAAGCCTCGGCATGAGTGCCATGCAGACCTCCACAGGTATACAGGCCTTATATCGTAGCCTGGCCTCAGGCAGAACCCAGGTGATGGTTATGGAGGGAGACCTCAAGCGGCTGAAATCAATCTTACTGGGGCAGCCCCCTGAATCGGAAATAATAAAGGCAGAGGATGCGACGGTTGACAACCAAAGGGTACCTCTCCATGGGCGGGAGGTATTCAGGGAAAAGGCAATAAATTATTTCAAGAGGCTGCTTTCCTCTGTTATCAAGCTGCCTTTAGGACAAATCGATGCAGATGCCAATATGGAGAAATATGGAATAGACTCTATCCTGGTTATGAAATTGACAAGTCAGCTGGAAAAAACCTTCGGCTCTCTATCAAAGACATTGTTTTTCGAGTACCAGAATATTCGGGCATTAACGGATTACTTCCTTGAAGCCCACAGGGACCGGCTGACCGTATTGATGGGGGGAGAAGAAGAGGCAGAGAGGGCAGCTCCGGAAGGAAACAACCCAAAAGTTTTGACAGAGTTAACGAAACCAATGGTCATAAGCCGAAAGAGGCCGCGTTTTACAGTGATCCGTACTGTAGCGGAAGAAAGCAAAGGGGAAAAAGCTTTGGACATTGCTGTCATAGGTATGTCAGGGCGATATCCTCAAGCCGGCAATGTAGAGGAGTTCTGGAAAAATCTGCGGGATGGAAAGGACTGCATTACCGAAATACCGAAAGAACGATGGGATTACAGCCTATACTTTGATGAAGACAAGAATAAGTTCGGGAAGGTTTGCAGCAAATGGGGAGGCTTCATCGACAATGTAGACAGGTTTGACCCCTTATTCTTCAATATTTCACCCAGGGAGGCAGAAATCATGGATCCCCAGGAGCGCTTGTTTCTGCAATGTGTATATGAAACCCTGGAGGATGCAGGCTATACCCGTGAAACCATTGGAGGGCATCCGGGATCAGGGGCGGAAGGCAGCGTAGGAGTTTTTGTGGGTGTAATGTACGAGGAATACCAGCTTTATGGCCTTCAGGAGCAGCTTAGGGGAGTGCCTATAGCGTTTCCGGGGAATCCATCCTCTATCGCCAATCGTGTTTCCTATTTTTGCAATTTCCATGGTCCAAGCATGGCTGTAGATACGATGTGCTCATCCTCTTTGACTTCCATCCACCTTGCTTGCCAGAGCATGCAGAGAGGCGAATGTGAGCTGGCCGTTGCCGGAGGTGTCAATATTTCAATACATCCTAACAAGTATCTGATGCTGGGGCAGGGCAAATTTGCTTCCAGCAAGGGACGCTGTGAAAGCTTCGGGCAGGGAGGTGACGGCTATGTTCCAGGAGAAGGGGTAGGAGCCGTGCTTTTAAAGCCATTGTCCAAAGCTGTTGCGGATGGAGATCAAATTTACGGAATCATCAAGGGAACTGCAATAAACCACGGAGGAAAGACGAACGGCTATACGGTTCCGAACCCCAACGCCCAGGCGGCTGTTATCGAGCAAGCCTTTAAGAGGGCAGGAATTGATCCTAAAACGGTCAGCTATATAGAAGCCCACGGTACAGGAACTTCCCTGGGAGACCCTATTGAAATCACCGGCCTAAGCAAGGCCTTCCAAAAATACACTCAAAGCAGGCAGTTCTGTGTTATTGGTTCTGCAAAATCCAACATAGGACATTGTGAAAGCGCAGCAGGTATTGCAGGAGTAACCAAGGTGCTGCTTCAAATGAAATATCGCCAGTTGGTGCCTTCGCTTCATTCAAAAGTCCTGAACCCTAATATTGATTTCATCAACACCCCCTTTGTGGTCCAACAGGAGCTTACCCCATGGAAACGACCTGTAATGGAAGGTGTAGAAATACCGAGACGGGCAGGTATAAGCAGTTTTGGAGCAGGAGGAGCAAACGCCCATGTAGTCATTGAGGAGTACATACCTGAAAACCGGGAACGGCCTTCAATGATAATAACCGCCAGGAATCCGGCGATTATTGTGTTATCGGCAAAGGATGAAGAGCGTCTGAGAGAGCAGGCACAGCAATTGCTTGCTGCTGTTGAAAATGGGGTATATACCGATGCTTGTCTGACCGACATGGCATACACCCTCCAGATAGGCCGGGAAGCGATGGAGGAACGTCTGGGACTCATTGTATTATCCGTCAGGGAGCTTCAAGATAAGCTGAGAGGCTTTGTTGAAGGACGAGACAGTATGGAAGATATGTACAGGGGACAGGTAAAACGCAATCGAGAAACCCTGGCTGTTTTATCTCTGGATGAAGATATGCAGAGAATGTTGGATGCGTGGGTGAAAAAAGAGAAATATGAAAAGCTTTTGGATCTATGGGTTAAGGGGTTAGACTTTGATTGGAACTGTATGTATGGCGCCAGCAGACCCCAAAAAATCAGTCTCCCGACGTATCCCTTCGCAAAAGAACGTTATTGGATACCGGAAATAGATACTGGCTTTATCGCTGGTAATACACCTTCAGCTGCCATCGCATACCTTCATCCGCTGCTGCATCAAAATATCTCCGGCCTATCCGGCCTGTTGTTCCGTTCTACCTTCACCGGTAAGGAATTTTTCCTGACGGATCATGTGGTGAAAGGGCGGAAGATCATGCCCGGAGCTGCTTGCATTGAGATGGCGAGAGCGGCACTGGAACGGGTGGCAGGGACTTTTAAAGAGGGTATTGCCGGGATACGGGTTAGGGATGTGGTTTGGATCCGTCCGATTGCAGTTGATGAAGAGCCCATGAATATTCACATAGGAATTTACCCCGAAGAGGAAGGGAGCATTTCCTACAAAATATATAGCGGAGATGAAGCCGCTGCCACAGAGGCTGTAGTCCACAGCCAGGGCAGAGGGGAGTTTTTTACTGCCGCGGGGGTTCCGGCTCTGGATATTAAGGCTTTGCAGGCAGAGTGCAGTTGTGAAATCCTTTTGCCGGATAGATGCTATACGGCATTTGGAGGACTGGGAATCGACTATGGTCCGGCGCACCGTGGAATTGAGAAAGTATATGTGGGACAAGAGAAGGTGCTGGCAAAGCTTTTGCTGCCTTCCGCCGTTTCAGATACACTGGAGGACTATGTTCTTCATCCAAGCCTTATGGATGCGGCATTGCAGGCATCCATCGGGCTGATGACGGGCTCGGACAAACATAGGCTTATGCTGCCTTTTGCCCTTGAAACCCTTGAGGTATATGGAAGCTGTACCCGCGAAATGTGGGCGCTGATCCGATACAGCGAAGGCAGCAAAGCTGGAAATGAAGTGCAAAAGCTTGATATCGACCTGTGTGATCCTGTAGGAAGGCTTTGTGTGGGAATGAGGGGATTTTCATCACGAGCTCTGGAGGAAGATATTCAAAGCGTCAGTGTGCCTGGGGAAATATCCCTTGACGCTGATGTGCAGACTTTGGTCGGAAGCTTTATGCTGGTTCCGGCATGGGATCCGGTTAAGGTGGAAAGGGTACAGGATTTCCCTTCGTCCGTAGATGAGGTTGTGATCATCGGAGGGACTGAGGCTGAGACAACGGCTGTGCGGCAGCTTTATCCGAAGGCGCGTGTGCTGGAGCTTCAATCCGGTGATACGGAGGATGAAATAGCTCAAAAGCTAAAGACCTGCGGCTTCGTGGACCATATTGTGTGGATTGCTCCCCATGGAGACTTAAAAGCTTTGGCAGACGATGCATTGATTGAAAATCAGGAAGAGGGCGTGTTTAAGGTTTTCAGAACCCTTAAGGCGTTGCTTGGCCTGGGGTATGGCGACAGGGAATTGGGCTGGACAATAATTACCACACAGGCACAAGATGTACGGAAAAATGATTTGACAGACCCGACCCATGCATCCCTTCATGGACTTACAGGTTCCATGGCAAAGGAATACCCCTACTGGAAGATCCGGTTGGTTGATGTGGAAGCAGGTTGTGAGTGGCCCATTGCCGATATTTTCACGATACAGGCCAATAGCCAGGGGGATGCCTTCGCCTATAGGGGAAAAGAGTGGTATCAACAGCAAATGCTGCCTTTTCACCCCTTGTCTGAGGGACAGACATTATACAGGCCGGAGGGAGTTTATGTGGTCATTGGAGGCGCCGGTGGCATAGGAGAAGTCTGGAGCGAGTACATGATCCGCACCTATAAGGCGAAAATTGTCTGGATAGGCAGACGCCAAATGGATACGGTCATTCAGGCTAAACTGGACAGGTTAGCAGCCCTGGGAACAGCACCCGTATACATTGCAGCAGATGCAACAAGCCGGGAGTCCTTGCAAAAGGCATACGAGACAGTCAAGAACATGTACTCCAGGATTAACGGTGTTATTCATTCAGCCATCGTTCTCCAGGATCAGAGTCTGGCGAAAATGGATGAGGAACGGCTCAGGGCCGGACTTTCGGCGAAGGTGGATGCAAGCGTGCGTATGGCGCAGGTTTTCTGGAAGGAAGAATTAGACTTTGTGATGTTTTTCTCTTCCATGCAATCCTTTGTAAAAGCACCAGGTCAAAGCAACTATGCTTCGGGCTGTACCTTCAAGGACGCTTTTGCCCGTAGGCTTTCACGGGATTGGAATTGCGCCGTGAGGGTGATGAATTGGGGCTATTGGGGCAATGTGGGAATTGTTGCTTCACAAGCGTATCAGGACAGGATGGCGCAGGCAGGCTTAGGCTCCATCGAGCCGCCGGAAGCCATGGAAGCTTTGGAAAAGCTTCTGGCCGGTACCGTTGACCAGATTATGTTTGTCAAAACAACGAGGCCCCTGGAGATGAAGGGAATAAGGCCTGAGGAAGCCATTACGGTTTATCCGGAAGAACATCCGTTAAACATCCGGAACATACAAAGCCGCATCTCAATAGCTGCAGAAGCAACGGATGCCCTTGAAGCCTATTGCTTGAAGGCAGGGATAAATATAGGCGGTGTGAAATGAGAGAGGGGGCTTTGAAATGAAAGAAATGAACGAGTTGATCCACAGGCTTATGCGGGGACAACTGGAGTATATGGGAGTGCTTGCGGGAAAAGATGCTGAAATAGCCCGTAGCAAAACAAAGCTTCGACTGAACTCTTTATATGAAAGGTGGCTGGAAGAGAGCATACAAATGTTGAGACTGAGTAACCGGTCCAGCTCCGGAACGAATCCGGTAGATATGGATGCTACGTGGAGGGCCTGGGAGGAAAAAAAGGAAGCATGGCTTGGAGATTCGGACATGAAGGCCTATGTGGTTTTGATAGATGCTACACTCAAGGCCTTGCCGGAGATTCTTGCCGGAAAAATACCGGCTACTGATATCCTGTTCCCCGATTCCTCCATGAGGCTGGTGGAAGGAATATACAAAAATAATACAGTTTCCGACTACTTCAATGAAGTGCTTACAGAGACAATAACCGCCTATATGGAGGAACGCCTTGAACGGGAACCGACTGCCCGGATACGGATTATTGAAATCGGTGCAGGCACCGGGGGGACCAGTGCCGGGGTGTTCCGCAAACTGAAGCCTTATAGGGAACATATACAGGAATATTGCTATACGGATATATCAAAAGCGTTTTTGATCCATGCAGAGAAAGAGTACGGACGCGAGAATCCATATCTGACGTATGAAATTTTTAATGTAGAAATGCCGGCTGCCGGACAAAAAGTAAGTATAGGCGGATATGATATTGCCATTGCAGCCAATGTACTGCATGCTACAAAAAATATACGGCAAACCTTACGGAATACAAAGGCGATTTTACGGAAAAACGGATTGGTCCTGTTAAATGAAATCAGTAGAAATAACCTGTTTGCCCATCTGACCTTTGGGCTTTTGGAGGGATGGTGGCTGTATGAGGATCAAGAACTGCGCATTCCCGGCTGTCCGGGGCTATATCCTGAGACATGGAGGGTGGTGCTTGGAAGTGAAGGCTTCCATTCCATATTCTTTCCTGCTGAAAAGATGCATGACTTGGGGCAGCAGATTATCGTTGCCGGAAGCGATGGAGTTGTTCGTCAAAAGCAGGCCTTTAAGCCGGCTGTATTGCCTGTAAACCGGAGGACAGGTGCTAAGGTGCTGGAAAAGCGGCATCCTTCGCAAAAGCCTCCGAATGCAAAAGCAGGAGGAGCTTCTCAAGAACTGCTAAAGGAAAAGGCTGCAGCCTATATTAAAAAAACTGTTGGAGAAATACTCAGAATTCCCGTTGGCAGGATTGATTCCTCTATGCCTTTGGAAAAATACGGGTTGGATTCGATTTTAGTAATTCAATTGTTTAATGCATTCCGCAAAGTGCTTGATAATGTCAGTAGTACCTTGCTTTTTGAGTATCCGACCATAGATGCCTTGGTAGAGCATTTCATAAAAACGCAAAAGGATTCATTAAGCAAGCTGGTAGGATTCGAAGAACAGGTTGTGGAGGAAGTTGATGAAAGGCTGGAAGCGGAATACACAACGCCGGCTTTAAGAAAGACAGGATACTTCCTGCCACGTTCCTATAATGAAAAAACCGAAACAAGGGAACAGTCAAATCCGGTGGTTCAGGATGCCGCAATCACCGGCCTTTCAGGACGTTATCCCGAGGCAGCCAATGCCAATGATAAACCGATGATGTCGGAACAGAAAAAATCCAATCCATCCGACATGGCTACCATGAATAAATTTCCTGAGCTTATCCACCTCAATCAATGTACGCAGGGACGGCCAATATTCTGGTTCCACGGTGGACTTGGAGGGGTAGAAATCTATAAGGTGATTGCTAAAAAAAGCCGGAGGCCCTTTTACGGGATTCAAGCCAGAGGCTGGATGACGAACCGTGCACCTATAAATGGGATTGAAGCGATGGCCTTGTATTATGTCCATATCATACAATCCATACAGCCGGAAGGACCGTATGATCTAGGCGGATATTCCCTGGGCGGGGTTTTGTCCTATGAAATTACACGCCAGCTGCAGGAAATGGGACAATGCGTTAATACCATTGTCATGCTGGATTCAATCTATAATGACGAAATAAGAAAAATGAAAATTTCTCAAAAGGCTCTAATTCTTCAAGCAGTCAACATGGCGTTACTATCCACAATCCAGCAAGAGCCGGAGAAAATAGCCCGAAAGCTCATTCACCGGGATGAATTAAATCCAGACCTGGAGGAAGAACAGTATTTGAACCAACTTGTCACGCTGGCCAGAAAGCGGGGCTTGACGAAGACCAAAGCGCAATTGCGTGAATTCATACAGCAATGTACAAAGGCGCAGCAAGCCTATGGGACAGGTGATTATTCCGTATTGCCCATGTCCGATCCCGGCGGGGTCACTTGCTACTATTTCCGTAACAGGAGCGGATTGCTGTATGGAGAACTGGAACCCTATTTTCTGACTGCCGAGGATAAAGCTGCAATAGTTTCTACCGATCATTGGAGAGTGTGGGAGAAAAATTTACCGAATTTTCATAGGACGGATGTGGAATCTTCCAATCACATGATGCTGCTATCCGAACCTAAGCCCTCAGAAACGATTTTTGCATTTTGCGAGGAATTATATGCAGAAGAAGGGAATGCCGGAATGTGAGTGGGAAATCGGATCGATACGGTAAACAAACAGGAGGCCGCTTTTTAAATGGTCTCTTGTTTGTTAGCTCTCTTTTCACCGTTCCAGTTGAAGTCATCCTGTATCCCATTTTTATTCAAAATGTTTTGAAGCGTTTCAGTCTGAACATCAATAGGAAGTTTCTTCGTTGAAAAAATCAAAGCAAGCATCTGCAGTGCTTCCTTTACTTGTTCTTTTGACGGTTCGACAAATTCCTTTTCGATAAAACTTTGAATTTTCCGAATTTTCTCGTAAGGTTCTACTACACCTTTTAAATATTCTTCCTCGCAAGGGTTATAATTGGGAGCAGCGGCGGCGGCAGCGAGGCAGTCGGTGATTACTTTATTCTGCGTTTTCTCCGTATAACCGCTTCCTTCCAATAACCCTGCAAGTGCTTGCCTGCTTGTTTTCTGATCAAAGCATACGGTGGATATGTTCTTTGCATCAAGTTTCAGCAGGTCACTGAGTATACCCTGAGGACCCAGTTCGATAGTCATTGTAATGCCGAGTGCTTGAAAATATTCTAAGGTCTTCGTCCATTGTACAGGGTACATCATTTGCCTGACAAGTAAATCCCCAATGTCCTTATGACTCGGATAGGGTTTTCCTGTGAAGTTGGATATTACAGGATACCTGAAGCTGTTAAAATTGCATTTCTCCAATTCGGCTTTCAGCTTATCGGCGGCTGGTTTCATTAAAGCGCAATGAAAGGGTGCACTTCCTATTAATGGTGTGACCTGCCCTCCTAATTTCAATATCTTGTCTTCTACGGCCAATACAGTATCCAGATGGCCTGAAACGGCAACCTGCTTTGACGAGGTATAACACGAAACCGTTGCTGTTTTTTCCTCGGTGGAACTTTCTTTGCACGTATTCTCCACTGTAGATGCATCAATCCCATCTATGATTGTCATACAGGAGTCTCCGGCATCCGCAATTTCATGGGCAAGCAGACTCCGTAACCGCACAATCCTGAGAGCATCTGCAAATCTGAAGGCACCGCTGCAGGCCAGGGCGGAGTATTCTCCAAGGCTGTGACCGGCACAAACCTGAGGCCGTATTCCATATTCATTCATAAATATCCTGAATGCTGCAACACTTGACGTGAAAATAGCCGGAAGGGCATTTTGAGTCATTGACAGTTCACCCAGGCTTCCTTCAAAGCAAAGATTTTTCAAATTGAATCCCAAAACATCATTTGCTTCCTCAAAAGTTTGCCGTGCTGCAGGAAATTGATCGTAAAAAGCCTTTGACATTCCTACATACTGAGAACCTTGTCCGGGAAATATAAATGCAATTTTTTGTGGAGTAGACATTTATATATCTCTTCCTTTCGCTATAAATATTCTTATCAATAACAAGAGAGACTTACTTTTCAGTATTACCTTAAGGAACTTTAATTTGGTAGTATGTAACTTTCAAAATCATATACAAACTAATTTTACCATTTATTTCAACACATCTCAATAGATTCTGTATCTTTCCCCCATTATTGGAAGAAATGAGTGATCTCCGCTTTTAGCAAAGTGCATTTCATCCACCGCCTGTTATTTTCGCCTGGAACTTCAATTTACCGGTTGCCTATTAAACAGACACACGCTCCCTTGTGGCTTAGGATTTACTGACATGCGTACATATCCACCTTCCGGGTTTGCCGCTTTCAAAAAGCCGGATTTCCCGGGTAACAACAAGCAATGTGGTTTTACAAGGGAATATTTACTATTTCCCAGATATATTTATTGTATATATTTGGATGTCGGTGTATAATTATGGAAAACTACAGATGGTTACCCCGTAAAGAAGATAGCAATAGAGATTGCAATAAAATGTAAAGGTGACGAAGCAAAAAACATTTTCCTTCTGTAGTATATGAAATCCACTGAATAATAAGGGCCACCGAGAAGTATTTGAGGGGGAAGCAGTATGAAAACAGTGAGAATCCTATCCATTGACGGTGGAGGAATCCGGGGATTAATACCTGCAATGGTACTGGCCAAAATAGAAAAAATGACATCAAAACCCATATGCAGATTGTTTGATCTTATTGCGGGTACCTCTACGGGAGGCATTTTGTCCCTCGGCTTAACAATGCCCGCAAACAAAGATAAGGGATTGCCGGCCTATGGTGCAGGGGATCTTATCAGTCTTTACTCGGACAATGGCAAAAAGATATTTTCCAGTGGCATATTCCACAAGATTATTTCAATGAATGGTATCGCGAAGGAAAAGTACCCTTCCTCAGGCATTGAAGCGTTATTGAAGCAATATTTCGGTTCGGCAAGGCTGTCAGAGGCTTTAACTCCAGTTTTAATCCCATCTTATGAAATTGGGCTTAGAACACCTTTCTTTTTTAAAAGTGAATATGCAAGAGACCCGCTTAAAAGTGGCTATGATTTCTACATTTGGCAGGTAGCCAGGGCTACTTCGGCGGCACCGACCTATTTTGAACCGTGTAAGATCCGGATAAATGACGAAAATGGAGCGGATTACTATACACTTATAGACGGGGGAGTATATGCGAATAACCCGGCGATGTGTGCTTTTGCCGAAGCAAAAACGATGTTTGAAAAAACAGCGGACATTGTACTTGTGTCTCTTGGCACTGGGGAGTTAACACGAAGTATACCCTATGACGATGCAAAGGATTGGGGAGCGGTAAAATGGGCGAAGTCAATTCTAGGCACTGTATTTGACGGTGTGAGTGATACTGTGGATTATCAACTGCGCCAGCTGTTAAAAAAAGATAAGTATTTTCGGCTGCAGGCCAGCCTCGCGCAATTAGGCAAAGATGAAATGGATGATGCCAGCGATGAAAACATACATGAATTAAAGCTTCTAGGGAGTAGTCTCATCGACGAATGTGAGAAAAATGGTGTCCTCGAAAGGCTGTGTTCTCAACTGATGTGATTCGTTTCAACAGATGATGTATTCTTTCGCTGCAATTGTTTATAGTTTCGTAACAATTGTTTGTTTTTAATTTACATAATTGAAACAGTATTGACATAAAGAGATAGTATAATGTAAATAGGGTTAAACGATTTTAGGGGGTGCAGATATGGTTAGTATTCCTAAAGATATTGCAGAGAAATTTGGGACTGTAGACGGAGAATATTTGTATTACAGCGGGTGGAAGTATAAGATTATAAGCCATGACGTAGAGCGGTATATAGCAAACCCCATAGGCAGAGAGAATAACTAAAGGCAGTAATTAAAATATGGGCCGAAAGGCTCTTTTATTTTACGGTCAAAACCATCCGCTGTGAGGGCAGCAGGATATGTATGTGGCCGACATGAATTTTAGTCTGCCTTAGGGCTCAAGTCCTGGTTCGGCACCATACGCTTACAGGGTTGGAGCAACGGACTCTAGATAACTTTGGGCGAACTCCCTTTAGATAATTTATTGGTAAATTCTCTTAACTCCTGTATGTCCCGGTCCAATTCTTTCGAATTGGTAGAAATGAGGTTGCTTAATAAGGCAGTATCATAGGAAAACAAATTTTTCTCCATAGCATTAGTATTTATAAGCAGTGTATCCATCATATCAATGTCTCCTTTTAGCGAATCACTCTATGTTCAATTGTACGCAAGAAATATTGATATTGTGTGTTCATTTTATTAAGTAAGCAGTTAAATGAATATTAACTTTCTATAATGGTTAATGGATGAATGACACTGGACATCTGGATGGATTGATATAGCACAAGTCTAAAAATAGTCAAGGCTTATACTTTCTTTTTCAAAAATTCTTTTGGTTATTTTCATATGAAATGCACAAAATAAACGATGAGAAATTTTGAAAGCAATACTTTATTGAATGCGTATAACGGTAAAAAGGCTATACAAAAATCAGTTTTTTCCCATGCGTTATTGTATAGCTCGTTTCCTATGCGATAAAAGGGAGGGCGAATATGGCAAAAAAATCTTTGGTAATTAAGCAGGGAAGAAGTCCTAAATATAAAGTCAGGGCCTACAACCGGTGCAAACTCTGCGGTAGGCCTCACGCATACATGCGAAAATTTGGAATCTGCCGTTTATGCTTCAGAGAGTTGGCGTATAAAGGGCAGATTCCCGGTATCAGAAAGTCCAGTTGGTAAGTTGCCGGTATTTTTAGCCTTCTGGTAAAACTGTCGGAAGGTTTTATATTGACCGGATGGCATTTCTATTTTATGCTTTACAGCATTACACTTATTTTTTTTAATGGATATCCATAAATAAAGATGGCTCGAGAAAATTTTCTCGAGCCTCAAATATTGTTGCGTTTTTAGTTAGATATAAGTTGTAACTGTAAACTTACCTCATCCCGTCTTAGAGGGTCCTTCCTACTGCTTCGGCTACTCGTGACAGCTCGTTCATAAGTTCCTGGAATTTATCGGGGCGCAGGGATTGGGGACCGTCACAAAGGGCAGTGCAGGGGTCGGAATGAACTTCTATAATCAGTCCGTCAGCACCGGTTGCGATAGCACCTTTGGAGAGCGGTGCTACATATTTCCACGTACCCGAAGCATGGCTGGGATCGATAACAATGGGGAGGTGAGAAAGCTCCTTGACCACGGGAATGGCGCTGATATCAAGTGTGTTCCGTGTAGCTGTTTCATAGGTGCGGATTCCTCTTTCACAAAGGATGATCTTTTCGTTTCCCTCTGCCATAATATACTCTGCTGCCATTAACCACTCTTCAATGGTAGCGCATAATCCTCTTTTTAAAAGGATCGCTTTGCCAGAAGCGCCGCATTCCTGTAAGAGCTTGAAATTCTGCATATTCCTTGCTCCGATCTGGATAATATCCGTATAGGAGGCCACCATCTCTACATCACGGGTATCCACCACTTCGGTAACGATAGGAAGTCCTGTTGCCTCTCTGGCAGCAACCATGATTTTTAGTCCATCCTCTTCCAGTCCCTTGAAAGCATAGGGTGAGGTACGCGGTTTAAAAGCACCGCCGCGAAGTATTTTCGCACCGGCTGCCTTTACTTTGAAAGCGGTATCGATAAAAATATCTTCGTTTTCTATAGCACAGGGACCCGCCATGACGACCAGTTCATCACCACCGATTTTTACGTTTCCTACCTCGATAACGGATGGATTTTTTCTTAGCTCACGGCCAGCCAGCTTATAAGGTCGCATAATAGGTACCAGGCTCTCCACACCGGGCATACTGGCAATAGAGTGACTGCTCAAAAGTCTTTTGTCTCCGATGGCACCGATGACGGTTTTAATTTCACCATAAATGGGGTGAGTTTTAAAGCCTAACTCAACAAGCTTGCTTTCAACACTGTCGATTTCCTCTCTGGTTGCATTTTGATTCATTACAATAATCATATAAAAAACCTCCTTAAATTTTGTTCTTACTCAAAGTCCGGCCCCCTGGGATGATAATTAGTGGCCTATATCGCAGCCTTTTATAGGCAAAATAAAAACTCCTCATCCCTGTGCAAGGGACGAGGAGTATATTCCACGCGGTACCACCCAAATTGGCAAAAGCCCACTTCATATGTACGGGACGAATCATCCGATACACTCTTTCCAATAACGGTGAAAGTTCCGGTTTAGCCTACTGGAGGCGGTGTACGGAAAAGTACAACAGCCAAGGATTCAGCCAACAGCTCTAAGGAGAACTTCCGTTATACCACTCTACCGGGCTTTCACCACCTCCGGCTCGCTGAGAAAGTTAATTATAACGTACTTTTCCTTTTCATAGCATTTATCGCTTAAATAAACTTTGTTCTATTATATGCTGTAAGTCTGAAAGAGTCAACAACGAATATTATTATAAATTTGAGAAATTTTTCATATATTATTGCAAATAATTCTACTTCTTCTGATATAATCTATATGTATACTCCGCACAGGGAATAAATAGACAGGGAAGCGGAATATTAAATGTGCTGCGGTTACAGGGAAATTAAGATAGAAAACCGGCCAAGCGCATAATAATGTAAGGAAAAAAGACGGACAAAGAGGTGACAATATGGATTTGGTGCAGAAACTTGGAATATTAACTTCGACCCCGGCGGTTTCCGGACGTGAGAGTGACTTTTCACAAACTCTTAAGGGGATGTTTGAAGAGTACTGCGATAGCGTTGAAGTTGATAAATTCTACAATGTTATTGGTATCAAGAGGGGACAGGGCAGTAACAAAAAAAAGATTATGGTTACGGCGCATATGGATGAAATCGGATTCCTTGTGAACAGCATTGATGAAAATGGTTTTTTGAAATTAAGCAATGTTGGAGGAATCGATGCAAAAATCCTGCTTGCGCAGGAAGTCATCGTCCATGGCAAAAAGGAACTGGTGGGAATTATCGGGGCAAAGCCTCCTCATTTGTTAAAACCGGAAGATGCGAAAAAAGCTGTGAAGCTGGACGATGTGGCTGTAGATATAGGCATGAACCGTGAGAAAGCCATGGAGTTCGTATCCATCGGGGATGTAGTAACTTTTAAGCCTTCACTAAAGGAAATGCAGGGCAATAAAATCAGTTCAAAATCTCTGGACGACAGAAGCGGTGTGCTGACACTGCTGGAAATTATGAAGGAACTGGACAAAGTGTATTTTGAGCACGATGTGGTTTTTGTGGCTACCGTACAGGAGGAACTGCATCTGGTAGGCGCTATGACTGCCTCTTATACGATACGGCCGGACGCAGCTGTTGTAATTGATGTGGGGCATGGTGATATGCCGGATGCATCAAAGGATGATACATATACACTGGGTAAGGGACCTGCCATCGGCATCGGTCCAAACCTCCATAAGAAGCTGACCCGTAAGATCATGGATGTAGCAAAGGATGAAAACATTGCATACCAGATCGATGTAGAACCGGGCAATACAGGTACCGAGGCCTGGGCTACACAGGTATCAAGAGAGGGTATACCTACAGTCCTGCTTTCCATTCCACTACGGTACATGCATACAACCATTGAAACCCTGCATTTGAATGACATTAAAAACACTGCCAGACTGACGGCCCGGTATATCGCCGCAATCGGTGGAGAAATGGAGGAATTGCTGTGCTGTTAAAAACGTTAACGGAACTGAACGGCGTTACAGGAAATGAAGATGCGGTCAGAGAATTTATTAAAGCAGAGGCTGCAAAACACGCAGATGATATAAAGGTGGATTCTATCGGTAATGTAATTGTCTATAAAAAAGGCACGAACTCCAGGTTTAAAGTTATGCTGTCAGCCCACATGGATGAAGTAGGATTTATGGTTACCGGGTATGGAGAGAGTGGAACTTTAAAATTCCGGAATGTAGGAGGTATTGACGAAAGAATTCTTCCAGGAAAAAGGGTGCTGGTAGGAGGGAAAAAAATTCCGGGCGTGATCGGCTGCAAACCTGTACATATGCAGGAAAGAGAAGAGAGAGCCAGCAACATTAAAATGAAAAGCATGTACATCGACATCGGAGCAGAGAAGAAAGATGAAGCTGAAAAACTTGCTCCCTTAGGAGAATACATTGCTTTTGACAGCGACTATGTTGAGTTCGGCGAAGACCGTGTAAAGGCAAAAGCATTGGATGACCGGGTCGGATGCTGTATTATGCTGGAGGCATTGAAGGAAACCTATTCCTTTGACCTGTACTGTTGCTTTACGGTGCAGGAGGAGATCGGCTTAAGGGGTTCGGAAGTTGCTGCCTACATTGTAGACCCCGATCTGGCATTTATCCTTGAAGGAACCACGTGCTCCGATGTTCCAGGCGTGGAGAAGTATGATTATTCCACCATTATGGGGGATGGTGCTGCACTTACCATCATGGACAGAACCTGCTATACGGATAAGAATCTGGTTGCTTTCCTATACGAGCTGGGTCAAAAAAGAAATATCAAGGTTCAGTTCAAGCAGACGACAACAGGCGGAAACGATGCCGGAAAAATTCAAAGAACCCGCGCAGGTGTAAAGGTAGCATCCATTTCCGTACCCTGCAGATACATCCACTCACCTGTTTCCGTTATGAGCCATAAGGATTTTGAGTGCTGCAGGGATCTGACATTGGCGGCTTTGGAAGAATTCAGCCGTGATCAGGGAATCATCGAGACTATTAAGGTTGGAGGTAAGGTAAATGTTTAATTTGATAAAGAAGTTAACGGGAACTTTTGGCGTGTCCGGAAGCGAAGAGAATATAAGGAATGTGATTGAGCAAGAGATTCAGGGAAAAGTGGATGAGATCCGGGTCGATGCCATGGGAAATCTCATTGCAGTAAAAAAGGGCAGTGGTAAAAAAATCATGGTAGCAGCGCATATGGATGAAATCGGTATAATGGCTACCTATATTGATGACAAGGGTTTTATACGTTTCTCAGGAATTGGTTGGGTTTCTCCTCATTATGCTCTTTCCCAGAGGGTAATGTTCCAGAATGGGACCATTGGAGTAGTGTTCTACGAAGAAAAGATCGAAGATATGAAAAACCTGAAGCTGGCTAATATGTACATTGATATTGGGGCCACCAGCAAGGAAGAGGCAGAGAAGAAAATCCGAATCGGAGATACAGCCTGCTTTATAGGAGAGGCAATACTTCAGGGCGATCTGCTGACTTCAAAAGCGTTGGATGACAGGAGTGGTTGTGCTGTTCTTATTAAAACCATCCAGAATATGCCTGAAACCGATAATGAAATTTACTTTGTATTTACAGTACAGGAGGAATTGGGGTTAAGAGGAGCCAAGACAGCGGCTTTTCAGCTGATGCCTGACTTCGCTATAGCCATTGATGTTACGGATATTGGAGATACTCCCGAATGCCATCCCATGGAGGTGAAGCTGGGAAAAGGTCCTGCAATCAAGATTAAAGACAGCTCCCTCATTTGCCACAGGGACATCGTAAAATTATTGGAATCTTCGGCGAAGAAGCTGAATATCCCTTATCAGTTTGAAATCCTTGCTTCCGGCGGTACCGATGCAGGAGCCATCCATTTGACAGGGGGCGGAGTGCCCAGCGGCGCAATCTCCATTCCGTGCAGATATATCCACAGCGTTTCCGAGTCAGCAAGTCTCAGCGATTTGGAGAACTGCGTAAAGCTTTTAACACAAAGTGTTCTTTAGACAGGAGGATAATCCATGGGCAGATTTGCAATTGCTATAGCAATTATTTTTCTTGGAATAGGGCTCATTACTTATGTTCTGGGCAGAGTATTCCGAAAAACTGCATTTGTAAAGTACATTCCGGCTTTATTGCTGCTGCTTTTGGGGGGATATTTTATTTATAAGGCACAAACGGTACGGAACGGCTTTGAAGACCTGGCAAATTTTCTGCTGGCAATTCTACTTTTTGCTGGTGCTGTTGCCGGGGTCGTAACCGGGCTGCTCATGGACTCTATTCGAGCAGGTAAAAAAGGAAAGGGTAACATGTAGAGTCAGTGAAAATATAACTTCATCTATCATTTTGCGATACCCTTCATTGAAACAATGGCGGGCCCGCAAAAAAGATGAAATACTATTTTCACTTTCCCTTAAAAAGTCTCATGCCGATAAAGAGGATGGGGAGAATTAAAATTTCTTACCTATCCTTTTTTTTATAGGGTGTACTTCGAACCTTATATATAAAACCGCTTGGAAAATCATCCAGAGGATGGAAGCGCTTTTCAAGGGAAAAGCAGCAGGTTCAAGTAAAAATTACACCAATGAAATTCATTGACAACAAAAGGAGGCAAAGGGAAAGATGAACAGAGGAATAAGTATACATAAAAACAGGATACTATGGACGCTAGTCCTGTTTTTTGCCATCGTTTCAAGCTTGATAGTACCGGTGAGCCCAGTCAGGGTTCGGGCAGAGGGGCCTATGCGGTTGGATGTTCCTTTCTTCCGCCAGATTTGGGAGCCCTGGGGTAAGCAGAATCTGGGGTTCAGTAATGATGTGATAGAAAACAGCGGGTGTGCTCTTACGTCGCTGGCTATGGTGTTTAAATACTATGGAGTGGATACGGACCCCGGACGGTTAAATGACTGGCTGAAGGAAAACAACGGATATATGGGAACCAGCAGCATCATTTGGTCCAAAGCAGTTGAACTTAGTGGAGGAAATATAAAGTACCTGGGAATGGAAAACTACCAGGGAACTGCGGATATAGAAAAGATCAATTGGATGCTGGACAGTGGGTGCCCTGTCATAGCCAGAATGGACTATAAAGGAACGAATCACTATGTTGTTATAAGCGGGCGTTCGGATTTTACATACTACATCAATGATCCATGGTATGAAAACCCTGCCCGTACCATTAACGAAAGCTATGAGCCCTATAATTACCCCGCAGCCTCCATAAAAGGTATTGTATTACTTACTTCGGATAATCCAAGACCTCCGCGGGTTCCGGTAACCCGTGTAGAATCTATTTTCAAGGAAGGGTCCTATGCCCTGGTGCATCCCATGAAAAATCCTGAGATCCTGCTGCAGATCGGTAATGCCTATATGACTGTCAATGGAGCGAAAAAGGAAATAGATCCCGGCAGAGGCACCAAGCCCATTTTGTATAAGGATCGGACACTGCTTCCCATTCGTGCAGTAATGGAGGAAATGGGAGGGAAACTTACCTGGGACGATAAGAACCAGAAGGTTACCATAGAGGTTCAGGGAAGAACTGTGGAACTTTGGATCGGTAAAAGAACTGCTTTTGTAAACGGATGGGAGTTTGTGCTGGATGCAGAGCCTCAGATGATCAATGACAGAACCATGATCCCCTTACGCTTCATTACGGAAAAACTGGGATGTAAGATTGAATGGGACGAAGCGACCAGCAAGATTACTATTGCGGGAAACAAGTAACACGCCAATAGTAAAACTTTTACAGTGTAAAAAAGAGGGTTTCGATTTGTTAATCGAAACCCTCTTTTTCTTACTTATTGAAGTACTGCTTACCAGTATGCTGTTCGAAAACCTTCTGAGTGATTCTTCCGCCTACTGAACCGGCCTGTCTTGAAGTTAAGTCACCGTTGTAACCCTGTTTGAGGTTAACGCCAACTTCCTTAGCAACTTCATACTTCATCTGTTCGAATGAGGTTTTGCTTCTGCTATTTGCCATGTCTTTCACCACACTTTTTGTTTGGATTTTACTACACTCTTATTTTGGAATATTTGTGAATAAATATACTGGAAATAAAAAGCATCTGTACTTCTAAAAGAATAGAGAGATCAACTTGTTTCAGACAGTTCTTCCATATATTAATTTGTAATATTTTGTCCGATGCCGTATCATATAGGAGGGTGTGAAAAAAATAGGGGTTATTTTCATGGGCTGCTCGTGGAGAGGTCTGTGCCCGGTACAGGATAATCTATAGAACACCTTTTTCGCAGCCACGTATAAATGATTTAGAGATAGATAAAAAACCCACTAAGCGAGGTTGAAAAATGGAAGGCAAGACACATATATTATCAGCATTGGCGGTTCACAGTGCCGTAAGCACTTTGATATATAATACTCCTGTTATCGATGTACATAACCTGGCGGGTACATCAATAACCAATTTTATAGCAGTAGGAGCTGTAGTAGCCGGAGCAGTGGCGCCGGACCTGGATATACCGAATTCCTACGCCAGCAGTAAAATGACGTTAATCAATATAAAGATTGTAAAAGCTATCATGAACCTGGCACTGATTCTGGCAGCCGTATTGATCCTGCTTAATGCCCGCAATCAATATGTTCTGTACGGCGGATTGGGCTTGATTCTTTTTACGCTTATAACTTATTCCAGTCTGTCCCGCAAGATATTATCAATAGCACGTACTGTGATACAGTACGGGTTTGTAGCTGTTTTGGCCTATATGTTTTTTAGAACAGGGCAGATTCCCTACATTTGTTTTTCTATCGTGCTGCTACTGTATGTCAGTTCAAAACACAGGGGCTTATCCCATACCGTGGTACTAAGCCTGGCTGCCGCCTGTACTATCTATTACAGCCTGATGTACTGGGGCAAGGATGCCTTTGCGTTTACTACAGCAGGCTACTTTTTATTGGGAGCCTTCACCCATATATATTTTAATGACTTTCTGACCAATCGGGGAGTTCCAAATCCCCTTTATCCATTGTTGGTACCTGTAAAACTGGTAGCGCTGGCAGTGAAGAAGGGAAAGATCAATTCACATGTGATAAAGGAAAGTTTTAAAATCGATAAAATAAGGTTTCTGGTTACCTTTGAAACGGGTGGTTTTATTGAGCTGGTTATTTCTTTCATTAGTATAGTTATAATAATAGTGTGTTTAGTGATATAGGGACAGTGGAAAGGAGGAAAGATATTGAAGATATCGCTGATTGTCGCCATGGGCAGGAACAGGGTTATAGGAAAAGAGGGAGGAATGCCATGGCATCTTCCGGCAGAATTGGCCTATTTTAAGAGGATTACCATAGGGCATCCTATTGTTATGGGAAGGAAAACTTTTGAAGCTATCGGAAAAGCTCTTCCGGGAAGAAGAAATATCATTTTAACCCGGCAAAAAGGCTACACTGCTGAAAATTGTGATGTGGTTCATTCGGCAGAAGCTGTATTTGCCCTTCTAAAGGATTATCCAGGGGAAGTGTTTGTCATCGGGGGAGAATACATTTTCCGGCAATTTGTGGATTGTTGGGACAAGTTATATCTTACCGTTATTCACCACGAGTTTGAGGGAGACCGCATTTTCCCAGAAGTGAATGAGAAAAACTGGAAGAAAGCTTTTGAAGAAAACCATGAAAAGGATGAACTGAATTCCTATAGTTTTACTTGCTATGTTTATGAAAAATAGGTATATCCAGGCCATAATTGAAAATACTATCCAAATGGAAGTGAAAATATTGATAAGCAAATATTGGTAATCGATAATTCCATTTAAAGGAGAGTGTTTTATGGCAAGGTTTGAAACCATGGATGGTAACCAGGCTGCATCTTATGCATCTTATGCATTTACTGAGGTAGCTACCATCTATCCTATTACTCCATCATCACCCATGGCGGAAAATACAGATGAATGGTCATCCCGAGGGTTGAAGAACATATTCGGTCAGCCGGTTAAGGTTGTGGAAATGCAATCGGAAGCGGGTGCTGCAGGATCTATGCACGGCTCCCTTCAGGCGGGTGCATTAACTACAACCTATACAGCTTCACAGGGCTTGCTCCTGATGATACCGAATCTTTATAAAATGGCAGGAGAGCTTCTTCCGGGTGTGCTGCATGTATCCGCCAGAGCCATCGCAACCCATGCGTTATCCATTTTCGGAGATCATCAGGATGTTATGGCATGCAGGCAAACCGGTGTTGCCATGCTGGCGTCGAATAATGTGCAGGAAGTAATGGATTTGGCGGCTATAAGTCATCTTTCGGCTATTTCCTCCAGAATCCCTTTTATCCATTTCTTTGATGGATTCAGAACTTCGCATGAAATGCAGAAGATCAAACTGATCGAGCATGAAGACCTGGCAAAGCTGGTTGATTATAACGCTATTAAAGAGTTCAGGGACAGAGCGTTGAATCCGGAACATCCTGTGATCCGCGGTACGGCTCAAAACCCCGATATCTATTTCCAGGGCAGGGAGGCATCCAATCCTTTCTATGATAATGTCCCACAGATTGTAGAACAGTATATGAATGAAATTGCCCGAGTGACCGGAAGACAGTATAAGCTGTTTGACTACTATGGAGCAACCGATGCGGAAAATATCATAGTAGCCATGGGTTCCGTATGTGAAACCATCGAAGAGACAGTTGACTATCTCATGGCAAAGGGCGAAAAGGTTGGCGTTATCAAAGTTCATTTGTACCGGCCCTTCTCAGTAAAACATTTCATGGATGTACTACCGAAGACCGTGAAGAAAATTGCAGTCCTCGACAGAACCAAAGAGCCGGGAGCGTTGGCGGAACCTTTGTATCTGGATGTTTCCAGACTGTTTTACAACAATGAAATCAAACCTCTAATTGTCGGCGGAAGGTACGGGCTCGGCTCGAAGGATACCAGACCGTCGCAGATTGTTTCCGTTTTTGACAACCTCAAACAGGAGAACCCCAAAGACCGGTTTACTATCGGCATCGTGGACGATGTCACCAACACCTCCCTACCGGAGGGGGACATTATCGAAACAACGCCGGAGGGAACCACCAGCTGCAAATTCTGGGGTCTGGGCTCAGATGGTACGGTAAGCGCGAACAAAAGTGCTGTTAAGATCATAGGCGGCAATACTGACATGTACGCCCAGGCTTACTTCTCCTATGATAGTAAGAAATCAGGAGGAAGCACCATTTCACACCTGCGTTTCGGTAAAAAGCCCATTCGGTCTCCGTATTTAATATATAATGCGGACTATATAGCCTGTCACAACAAATCCTTCATATACCATTATGATATATTGAAAGGACTGAAAAAGAACGGAACTTTTGTGCTGAACTGTCCCTGGAAAGTGGAAGAACTGGATGATAAGCTTCCTGCAAAGTTAAAGCGGTATATAGCGAAAAACAATATCAATTTCTATGTTATAGACGCTATTGATATAGCAGGTCAGGTTGGATTGGGCGGAAGAATCAACATGATCATGCAAACCGCATTTTTCAAACTGGCGAATATCATTCCGGTAGATCAAGCTATTGAGTATTTGAAGAAATCCATCGAAAAGGCTTATGGAAAAAAGGGCCAGAAGATCGTGGATATGAACAAGGCTGCGGTAGATAAGTCCATTGAAGCGCTGACGAAAGTAGAGGTTCCTACATCCTGGGGAGATGTGGAGGAACCGATTGAGCCTCATGATGATTCTCCGGATTTTATTAAGAGAATTCAACGTCCCATGGCCAGAATGGAGGGCGACGAATTGCCCGTAAGTGCATTCCGGGGAATGGAGGACGGAACGCATCCTCTGGGAACTACGTCCTATGAAAAACGCGGTATTGCAGTGATGTTGCCCCAGTGGCAGCCTGAGCACTGTATACAGTGCGGAAGATGTTCTTATGTTTGTCCTCACGCAACGGTACGGCTGTTCCTTCTGGATGAACAGGAAGCCGCAAAGGCTCCGGAAGCCTTTGTTACTAAGAAAGCCATCGGAAAAGGAATGGAAAACTACCAGTTTAAAGTCCAGGTAAGTCCGCTAGACTGTACCGGGTGCGGTAACTGTGCAGATGTATGTCCCACGAACCCGAAAGCACTGGTTATGCAGCCGGCAGAGCAGGAGATTGAAGCGGAAGCGGAAAACTGGGAATTTGCTGTGACAGTTTCAGAAAAAGAGGGACTCATGGACCAAAAAACCCTCAAGGGAAGCCAGTTAATCCGGCCTTTACTGGAATTCAACGGGGCTTGTCCGGGTTGCGGCGAAACTCCCTATATTCGTTTGCTGACGCAGTTGTACGGTGACAGAATGATGATTGCCAATGCCACCGGCTGTTCCTCCATCTGGAGTGCCAGCTCTCCGTCCACGTCCTACACAACGAATTCCGAGGGTAAGGGACCTGCATGGGCAAATTCTCTGTTTGAAGACAATGCGGAATTCGGATATGGCATGTACCTGGGAGCCAGACAGATCCGTGAGCGTGTTGCAGATCTCATGAAAGAAGCTATTAATGATACCAATATAGAGGATAAGCTAAAGGATGCTTTCAGCAAATGGCTGGAGGTCATTGATGATGGAGAAGGCTCAAAGGTTGCTTCTTCAAATATTCTGACGCTGATGAAAGGTTATAACTATGAAGGAAATAAGGTCCTGGAAGAAATCATGGAAAAGAAGGATTACCTGGTGAAGAAATCTTTCTGGATTATCGGTGGAGACGGATGGGCATACGACATCGGATATGGAGGCGTTGACCAGGTTCTTTCAACGGGTGACGATGTAAACCTCTTTGTAATGGATACGGAAATTTACTCCAACACCGGTGGACAATCCTCGAAAGCAACACCGACAGCTGCAGTAGCTAAATTTGCGGCAGCCGGCAAAAAGATTCGGAAGAAGGACCTGGGCATGATGGCCATGAGCTATGGGTATGTATATGTTGCTCAAATTGCCATGGGTGCCAACATGAACCAGACCATTAAAGCCATCACTGAGGCGGAAAACTATAAGGGCCCGTCTATTATCATCGCCTATGCACCTTGTATCAGTCACGGTATCAAGTCCGGTATGGGAACGAGTATCTTTGAGGAGAAGCGGGCCGTTGATGCAGGCTATTGGCACCTGTACAGGCATAATCCGATGCTGAGGGAGCAGGGAAAGAATCCATTTGTGATGGATTCAAAAGAGCCTACGGAATCTTTCAAAGACTTTATCTTAAATGAAATACGATACTCTTCATTGGCCAATATATTCCCTGAGAAGGCAAATGAGATGTTTGACGCGGCGGAAAAGCATGCTCGTGAAAAATATGAGATGTATAAACGTTTTGCCGATATGAAGTACTAAAGGCAGGAACCTCCCAAACGGGAGGTTTTCTTTAGGTATAACACCGCTTTCGTGGAAATGTTAACAGAAAATTCATATAAAATCTGGTAAAATGAGTATACAGGGAACCAAAGGTAAATTTGGAAATTCGGTTGCAGGATGAAGGATAAAAGTGAATTGGATTACTTGTATTATAAGTTGTTTTAAGGGGAGAGGTATATGAAATTGCTTAAGGAAATACTCATTTTAGGAAGCCAGATACTTGCCGCATTTGTGGTGGCAATGGCGATCAATGTTTTCATTTTTCAGCCTACCCGGGTTGAGGGGCAGTCCATGGAACCCACATTACACAACGGAGATAAAGTGATATTGAACAAGCTGCCGCACACTTTCCGCAGTGAGCCGGACTATGGGGATGTTATTGTGATTGACAGCCGGGTTGAGAAGCCGCGAAGCATCAAGGATGATATACAGGATATTCTTACAAATAATATTGTTGTTGTACTTATATCACAGAAACCGAAAAAAGAGGAAATATTCTGGGTAAAAAGAGTGATTGGAAAACCGGGGGATATCCTGGAATTTAAGTCAGGCGAAGTCATAAGGAATGGTGAGATTCTGGATGAGCCCTACATCAAGGAGCAAATGCGTTATACAGCCAAGGATAAAATAATTGTACCGGAAGGACATGTATATGTAATGGGAGATAACAGAAATTTCAGCAAGGACAGCAGAAGCATTGGCCCTGTCCCCATAGATCATGTCATAGGGAAATATGTGGTGAAGGTTGGCGGTTAAACAGAATACAGCGTAGAGTAATTTGTACAGATCGTAAGATGCTAAAAAAGCGAAAAGCAAGCCTCGATTGAAACGAAGCTTGCTTTTCATATATTATTTCTGATTGGCGTCTACATGCTTTTTGGCGTTGGCAACCTGAAATTCGGGCGGAATCGTTACATTGGACTTATCCTTGGTTTTCTCTATACTGGCCCATGCAGCAGTATCATGTCTTTCTATGGGCGTTGGAATATGATTTCTTTGATCCTTACTTTTAGCCATAATTATCAATCCTCCATTTACTTATTTCTATTCTTTGGAGAATTGATGATTTTTATAGATGAAAATTCTGGGATCATTCAAGGAGAGACGGACTAAATAAAAGAAGGGTCTTGTAGGCGCATGCCTACAAGACCCTTCTTTTATTTAGTGCTGCGCTCCATAGTCAAATTCGTGTTTAAGGAGTTCATCAATCCGTTTCTCAATCCTATCCAAATCAAAATCAGCTTCCTTTTTGATGCTCTTGCGAAGCATAGGCCCGATTTGCTGGATACTATCCTGAATATCCTTCAGAAGTTCGAATGCTGCCGCCGCTTCCATTTCCTCCTGAGGTGCTTCTACCATATTTGCGATAATTGAATTTTCGGTTCTTGATGCTACCAGTGGATTTTTAACATTCTCCACGTACACTAAGGTCCTTCTTCCTGGGCCTCTTTCATCCTCTATGGGTTCCAGGCTGATCACCTTATCGGAACGAACAAATTTACCATAACCAAGGGGCACCATTACATTTTCTCTAACGTCCATTGAATACACACCTTTCCTTATATAAATTAATGGGTTTATGAACTACTTTTATATCAGTATTTGTTTTTCATTATATACTTTTATAAGTTTCTCCAAAAAGGTACTATATTTATCATTCCCAGTGTAAGAAAATAAACACAAATTTTTAAATACAGGGATAAACCCCTGTAAGGGTCGAAATATTTATAGAAATGATTTTAACCATAAAAATGGGATAATTATTCCTAGAAATTTTAAAAAAATTGAGGAAACACTATAGAATAGATATTAAATTTTAAAAAGTTTTTATTCAGGAGGTTGTTGATATGAGATTAATTGCTAGATTACCCAATGAAGATCAGGCGAGTGCCCTGGTGGATTCATTGAAAAATATAGGGTTTCCAAGAAACCATATGATTGTAAGCGACATGGCGAAGGAGCAGGAATTTCACAGTGTCCAGGAAGCAACAGAAGCCGGTGTTGCAATGATTAAAACAGAACGGAACGGTTTGGAGGATTTGGAACCTTATGCAGCTGGAATAGAGGGCCTAAAGGAGACACAGGCATCCTTGTAGCTGTGAAGGTGCCCAAACATGGAGCCTCCAAAGTGCAGGAAGTAATGGAACAATCGGGGGCTATTGAGATTATCCAGGATTAATCGAGGCTGAAGCAGTATGGAGGAAGCATTATGCAAATCAAAGCGTTTTTTAGTGATATCAAATCTGCCAATAAAGTGGTTAGCAAGTTGAAAAATTCAGGTCTCTCAAATGCATATGTAGATATGAATGACCATTATATCGATGATGCAAATGCAGAAACCAATATCCCGGGAACGGAAACTTCTATCAGTCTTTCAGCACTGGTGCTGGAATCGGATGCTCATGGAATCATACGGGATAAGGCACCTCTCAAAGCAGCAGACCCAATGGTCAGTGGTATGGGCCGCCTCGAGGAAATTGCCGATGTTAACTGCCAGGTTCTGGTTGAAGTTAGCGACCAGGAGGCAAAACGGGTAGAACAGATTATAAAGGATGAAGGAGGGCATTTGGATAATCCTAATATTACAAAGCCCAAACTAAAGAATGAACGTCAAATAACGGCATATAATGCATTGGATGAAATGAGACGAGAGGTGTAAAGCACCTCTTTTCTTACTGTGTAGGAAATTAAGTTTTTGAATCTCCCCTACATGGGGGTTGTAAAGTCTCCTTTGTCGATGTAAGTAGGGTGATCAGAAGTGTAGCTCCGTTGAAGGAAAGCATAAGGCCACCCGGCCAAGAACAAGGCGCGTTTGCATTTTGCTCTAGGGGGCAAGTTTTAAGGTGCTAGAGGAATCGGAAACAATATTTTATTTTAAGTGGGCAGACTATACTGTTAGTATTCCTTTTATATGGGTATATATTTAGGTGCTAAGCTATGCACATTTTTATACGGAACAGGGATACTATAAATAATATGGAATAAGTTATTATAGAGAACAACTCAGATACAATCGGATTGACAATTGCTGATTTGGGCATCGTAAAGCCAATGGTTCTAGGGTTTTACAAGGTGCGAATCAGCTAAGTTCCATCCGAATTTGTATAGTTCGGTGGCGAGGAGTGGATTAAATGTATGATGTAATTATTATCGGCGGAGGGCCGGCTGGTTTTACGGCAGCACTTTATGCATCCAGGGCAAAGCTTGAGACTTTGCTTATTGAAAAAGCATTTTCGGGCGGGCAGATGGCTACAACTTTTGAAATGGAGAACTATCCGGGCTTTGAGGAACCCATCAGTGGAACTGATCTGGCCATGCGGATGGAAAACCAGGCAAAAAGGTTTGGCACAAAGGTTATATATGACACAGTAACGGAGTTGATGCTGGATACGGTTATAAAAACAGTAAGAACGGAAAAGGGCATTTACCAGGGTAAAGCAGTTATCCTTTGTATGGGAGCGTCTCCCAGGGAGTTGGGCCTGCCAAATGAAAGAAATCTGAGGGGCATGGGAGTGTCCTACTGTGCCACCTGTGATGGTGCTTTCTACAGAAATGCTACGGTTGCTGTCATTGGTGGTGGGGATACAGCGGCGGAAGATGCGATTTTTCTTACCCGTTTCTGCGAAAAGATTTATGTGATACACCGTAGAGACACTCTGCGGGCTACCAGAGTAATCCAGGACGCCCTGTTCAGCAACAAGAAAGTGGAATTCATATGGAATTCAACGGTTGAAGAAATCATTGGAGATACTGAAGTGAAAGGTCTGAACGTTAAAAACCTTAAAACGGATGAAATAAAGGAAATCAACGTGGACGGTATTTTTGTCGCTATTGGAAATGTACCGAATACAAAACTGGTTGAAGGCAAACTGGAACTGAATGGTGCCGGTTACATAGTTACGGACGAGAGCATGCAAACGAACATGTTCGGAGTATTTGCAGCCGGAGATATACGTGAAAAGCCGCTGCGCCAGGTGATCACAGCAGCGTCCGATGGGGCCATAGCAGCCTATATGGCAGAGCGGTACATCTATGAGAACCAGTGGTAGAAATATGATAAAAGGGTGAGAGCGGATTGCGCTTTCACCCTTTTACCATATAGTAAAGTTACTGCCAATTATAGTTTAAAAATAAGAAAACCTTGCTCATTCAACCGTGTTGAATTATAATAAACGGTATGGAAACGATTTCATGGTTGTCCTATTGTACATAGACTAAGAGATGATATTGATGTTCAATAGTTATATTTGCAGCCGGACTGGAGAAATTATATGGGTTATCTTTTATTACTGATTACTTCACTGATGTGGAGTTTTGTGGGAGTTATGGTAAAATCGGCCTCAAGTATGGTAGGCAGCAGTGTTATCACCCTATGCCGATTTTTATTCGGATTTGTCTTTCTGGGAATCTTTTTGTTAATCAAGGAAAAAAGGATTAATTTTATATGGAGAGATAAATGGATTTGGATGGGGGTACTAGGGAAGAGCAGCAATTATATTTGTGAGAATATAGCCATAACTATGGGAGTTGCTTATGGAAATGTTATCGTGGGACCCGTACAGGCAATTTTCCTTGCATTTGTGGCAGTGCTGTTTTTCAAGGAAGAAATGAATTCAGCTAAGCTGACGGCTGTTATATTATGTATAACGGGAGTTTTGCTTGTCAGCTGGAAGGGAATGCCGCTGAAAGAGCTTCTAAGAGGCGGTCTGATCCCCACAGTCCTATTCACTTTATCTGCAATTGGTGCAGGGTTTCATGCCATAAGCCAAAAAAAGCTTATCACTTATATGGATTCAGGGAATATGAATTTTTCTGTCTTTTTCCTCAGTTCAATACTAACTGCTTTTCCTGTGCCTGTTACTTTTGAATTCAAAGGAAATGTAAGCCTTTTAGCCATAGGTTCTCTGATCGGTCTGGGAATTGTGACAGGTGCCAGCTTTTATATCTATGCCGAGGCGCTGAAAAAGGTATCTTTCCTTGTTGCAACGGTTGTCAGCAACGCAAGTATCGTATTTACGATTCTGTGGGCCTGGCTGTTCTTTCACGAAACGATCAATGCTTATGTTATTACGGGAGTGGTTATACTGCTAATTGGGCTTATTATCATTAATATTCCCCGAGGAAAACTTATCGGCAGGTTGGCTGGTAAACCGGCGCAGCAACGTAATTTTTCCATGCCGGAAAGCTAATGTCCGGTTATAAAAAGTAATAGGAATGAGGAGTAGTATGGAGATTGGACTTCGTATAAGAAAGCTGAGAACTCAACAGAATCGCACATTACAGGAGATTGCAGATGTCTGTGGTTTTACGAAGAGTCTGTTATCAAAAATTGAAAATGGAGTGGTAGTACCTCCGGTAGCGACTCTCTCGAAAATTGCAAAAGCTCTGGGTGTCAAAATGTCGGCATTAATTGAAGAAGAGAGGAACGTAAGTAGTCTTTTTACGGTATCTGAGCTGACAGAGAGAATGAATCAGGTAAAAACGGATAAGGGATACTCCTTCTTTACCTTTGCTGGCGAATATCCCAATAAAAAGATGCAGCCTTTTCTGTTCACAGCGAGAAAGGGAGAAGTGATAGAGCACAGGTTGTCTCATGATGGAGAAGAATTTATCTATATGCTGGAAGGAGAAATGAAATTCAAAGTAGGGAATGTGGAATATATTCTTAAACCCGGGGATAGCATTTATTTTGATGCTATGGAGGAACATGGTATGCTTCCCCTATCTGAGAAAATTAAATATCTCGATATCTTTGTTGGATAATGCAAGAGAGGAGTTCTGCATTGACAATGATTGGAATTCCTCCTATAATTAAAGTCGGAAATACATTTTATACGAAAGGAGTTGTTTGAATGTTTGTAAAAAATGCTGAGGTGATTTTAATTTAATTAAATATCGGCATTGGTACGCCTGCACGTCTGAATCTCAGGCTTTGTTTGCGGTACCTGTGCAACTTCTTTCGAGCAACCTGAATCGTGTAATGAACAAATCGTAGGCACGCATCAAGCAGCGTGTTTTTTGTTGCCTTTTTATCCCGC
Organism: Bacillota bacterium; assembly: GCA_023419605.1. Taxonomy (GTDB): domain Bacteria; phylum Bacillota; class Clostridia; order Acetivibrionales; family JAEZXR01; genus JAEZXR01. The sequence goes on from JAEZXR010000020.1 coordinate 86,980, forward strand.
AGGTGATCGTGATCTGCGGGATTTTTACATGCTTTTTCAGGATATGCTAATGAAGATAACCCTACGAAGGAAGGTATTTTGGAAGGAGAGATGATTATGGCTAAAAAGAAGGATATGATCGACTATATAAAAGAAATCCGCACCAGTTGGGTAATTAACCCCAGAACAAGAGTGCAGGAAAATGAGATGAAAAACAAAAAGAAACGCAGGCAGGAAGAAAAGAAAATTATTAAGGATGAGTCCTGATTTAAGAGGAGGAGATTCCATGAGGAATTTGCTTGAAGTATTGATGAAATCGGGTAAAAGGCCCTTGTTGTTTGAAGCAGGAGAGGCGGAGTTTTGGAATGATCCCCATATATCGAAAAGCATGCTTGAAGCGCATCTGAATCCCAACTATGATGCTGCCAGTCGCAAGCCGGAGATTATTGATCAAACCGTTCTTCATTGGCTTTCCTGTGATGTGATAAAGCCAGGGTATAGGGTGCTTGATCTCGGCTGCGGACCCGGTTTGTATGCGGAAAGATTATGCCGGGCCGGAATCGAAGTGGTAGGGCTGGATATATCAGAGCGTTCGATTGAGTATGCCGGAAAGGTCGCTCTGGACAAAGGACTGAAGGCACAATATCACTGTATGAACTTTTTTGATATGGATTATACAAATGAATTTGATGCTGTGATTCAAGTGTATGGAGAACTGTGTACATTTTCAGATGAAAAGAGGGATACCCTCCTACAGTTGATAAAAAGGGCATTGAAAAAGGAAGGGATATTTATCTTTGATGTCTCCACAAGGGCGCAGAGAACAAAAGCCGGACTGAAAAATGCATGGTATGTGAGCGAGGGCGGTTTCTGGCGTCAAGGAAGTCATCTTGTTCTTGAACAGGGTTTTGACTATCCACAAGAGAACCTATGGCTTGACCAGTACAGCGTGATTGATGAACAGGGATGTAAGGTCTACAGAAATTGGTTTCGGGACTATTCACTGGACTCCATCGGTACTGTTTTAAGAAATGCAGGATTTGATGCCATTCAGGTGTGGAATGACTTGGCAGGTGACAGGTATGTTGAAGGAGGAGACTGGATTGCCCTTGTTGCTGAGGTATCAAAATAGGAAGGTAATTGTGAGGAGTTTCACGCTGATGGCTGGATGGATTTGCAACAATACATAGTAAAAGGCAAATTATTTAAGCAGTAGAATTGTAAAAGGGCATAAATGTTTTCCAATATTTTTGCTTAGTATATTGGCAAAAATATTGAAATGAGGATTATTGAGTGGTATCATATTCTAAAATATCATTTGGGAGCCTATGAATGAAAAGTAAAGTAATACTGAACCAACTTCATCATCATCACAAACAGCGCTTGTAGCTATGGGATCAACCGTAGGTGCAAGCGCTAAAAGCGTTTGTGCCTATGGTGGTGTATAGATAAACAATAAACGCCATCCGGGCATGAATTATAAATGTCTGGGTGGCGTTTTTTTATAAAATAACAGGAGGTAATTTTTAATGGCAATTGAGCTTAGGAATTTGAAGGGGACCGGCGATTTTATGCCGCAGGAGCAAAGAGTTAGACAGGAGATTATACGAAAGCTTCAGGATGTGTTTGAGCGCTATGGGTATCAGCCACTGGAGACACCAACGATTTGCTTTTTTGATGTATTAGCTTCAAAATACGCAGGAGGTGCGGAAATTCTCAAAGAAGTATATAAGCTGAGCGATCAAGGAGGGCGTGAATTAGGTTTGAGATATGATCTTACAGTACCCTTCGCAAAGGTAGTGGGGATGAATCCGGAAATGAAAATGCCTTTCAAAAGGTATGAAATCGGGAAGGTATATAGGGACGGTCCTGTAAAAACAGGCAGGAGCCGTGAGTTTATACAGTGTGATGTTGACCTGGTGGGCGTCAAATCGGTGATGGCTGAGGCAGAGCTTATAGCTATGGCCGTGGAGGTCTATAAAATGTTAGGACTGGACGTATATATATCCTATAATAACAGGAAACTTCTATCCGGTATTATTGATTTCGTTGGTATCAAGTCGGAATTAGCGAAAAATGTGATTTTAAGTATCGACAAACTGGAGAAGGTAGGGGAGGAATCGGTAAAATCTGAGCTTTTGCAAATTGGGATAGAAAGTGCGAAGGTTGCAGAACTTTTTGGATATATAAAAATGAATTCGGGTGAATTGCTATTTTCCCTGAGTTCAAAAGGGGGAAACGAGCTAATAAAGCAAGGAATAAAGGAACTCGATGAACTCAACTCATACTTTGAAGTTTTAGATATAAGGAATGAACTTCGATTTACTCCCAGCCTTGCCAGAGGCCTTGAAATATACACAGGTACGGTGTGGGAAGTGTTTTTAACGGATGGAAGTATAATGTCCAGTATAGGAGCAGGAGGAAGATATGATGCTATCATTGGAGCATTTCTTGGAAACGGTATGGACTATCCTGCCGTGGGAATGACGTTTGGGCTTGACGTAATAAATGAAGCACTTCTACTGAAAGAGGCCGTTACAGAAATGCCACCCGTCGATTTATATATTATACCCCTTGGAACAGAAAGGGCATGTATGAAAATCGTAATGGATTTGAGGAATCGGGGATTAAAAGTAGATATGGAGATGACAGGAAGGAAGCTCAAAAAATCTTTGGACTTTGCCAACAAACAAGTGATTCCTTATGTGATCATACTGGGTGAAAATGAATTGAAGGCTGGGAGGGTAAAGCTGAAGGACATGATAAAGGGATTGGAAAACGAGGTCAGTTTGAATGACTTGGGGGAAAGTGTGAAGACGGTTTTGGCGAAAGGAAACAAAATGAGAAATTAAACGCAAACTCTTCGTTGTATAGCAGCAGGTTATTTGTGTTATGTGAATAGATACGGTTATTAGTAGAAGCAGATTTTGAGAGTCTGTACTTCATAATAGTAAATTAAAAAGCATAAGTTCAGTAAGAATATAACAAGAGGTGGAACTAAAACAGGACCACTTCTTTTATTGTAAAAATTTATACTGTTTTTCAAGTCGAGGCCGCTGTAAAGAAGCTCTCCTGTAGTCATGAAACAGTGTAAATAGGAGAAATTTTTCTGTAAAAAAGCTGAAAAATACTGAAAGCACGAGTAAGAAGAAGCTATAAGTCGTTCTTTGTTAATATTTTGACGATATAGCCGACTTTGACATTTTTTTAACTTAATTGACAATAAAAGAATCCTAGGCGTATAATGTTTTTGTAAATTCAGTTTTGAGAAATGGCAATAAAGTCGGTCCCCAAAATTGTACTCTGAAGCTTTTGCAGATACTCAATTTTTACCGGCTTTACAGTAAACTGATTTTTAAAGAAATAACATCAATTCATAAATTAGGGGGGAGATAAGCTTGTCAAAAGAATTTGCCGTTATTGGAATATTCCTTCTGGGTGGAATCGCATTTGCACTGATAGGGATCGTTACCAACTGGCTATTGAGTCCGAAAAAGCCCAATCCAGTGAAGGAATCCACCTATGAGTGCGGAGCCGAAACCCAGGGACCTACATGGGTTCAGTTCAAAATCAACTATTTTCTCTATGCACTGATCTTTGTTGCTTTTGATATCGAAACCGTATTTCTTTACCCATGGGCTGTAGCATTTAAATCCCTGGGTTTGTTTGCGTTTGTGGAGATGGTCGTATTCATTGCAATTCTCGCTGTAGGATTATGGTATGCATGGAAAGAGGGGGCCTTGGAATGGAAATAGAAAATTACAAACTGGAGGATTTGGTAAAAAACAATATTGCCATCACTTCCTTGGAAAAGGTTTTTGACTTTTGCCGGTCAAATTCCCTTTGGCCTGTTTCTTTCGGTTTGGCATGCTGTGCCATCGAAATGATGTCAACGGGAAATGCCAGATTTGATATCGCCCGCTTCGGCTATGAAGCCTTTCGTCCTTCTCCGAGGCAAGCTGATTTGATGATTATTGCCGGTACGGTTACCCATAAGATGGCTCCTTTGATTCGGACTCTTTATGATCAGATGCCGGAGCCCAAATATGTATTGGCTATGGGTAGTTGTGCCATCAATGGAGGCCCTTTCGCTGATTCATACAGCATGCTGCGTGGTGTAGATAAGATCCTGCCCGTCGATGTATATGTGCAAGGGTGCCCGCCGAGGCCGGAAGCATTGATTAACGGTTTCCTGCAGCTGCGTGAAAAGATGAGAAATCCAAAGATTGCGAAGGTGAAGAAAAATGGTCAACGTAACAGCGCTTGTTGAAGAATTGAATGGGCAATGTAATGGCGAATTGAGCATATCGGAAGACGGACAGGGGATAAAGGCCACAAAAAATACAATCCTGCGCGCTTTAAAGATTTTAAAGGAGAAGCAGGATTTTAAAATGCTCATTGATATCACGGCGGTTGATTACCAAGGTGGCTACGAGGTGGTCTATCACGTGATGAAGTTTGAACAGGCGGAAATACTGCGGTTAAAAGTTGCACTTCCAGCCGACAAACCAAGCATCGGTACGGCTACAGAGATCTGGAAAGCGGCAGATGTAATGGAGAGAGAAGTGTTTGATTTAATGGGCATTGTTTTTGAAGGGCATAAAAACCTGAAAAGGATCCTATGCGAGGATGATTTTGTGGGACATCCTCTGAGAAAAGATTTCAAGCTTGATATCGTAGATCGATTTTAATTATATCATTAGGTAAGGAGCAATTATATGTCCGATTATATTGAAAACTTGGAAACCCAAGAATTTTCTCTCAACATGGGACCCCAGCATCCCAGTACCCATGGGGTTTATCGTGCTGTTCTGACCATCGATGGAGAATATATCACCAGCGCGGAGAACAGGATCGGTTATTTGCACCGCGGCATGGAAAAGCTTGCGGAATCACGCACCTATACGCAGTTTATTCCCTACACGGATCGATTGGATTACCTTTCCTCTATGCTGAATAATCTGGGATATGTCCAGACGGTTGAAAAGCTGATGGGGGTCGAGGTGCCCGAGCGTGCCGAATATATTCGGGTGATCATGGCGGAGCTCCAGAGGATTGCCAGCCACCTGGTGTATTTCGGAAGTTTTTCTATCGACTTGAATGCGGTTACGGGGTGGATGTATGCCTTTACGCTTCGTGAAATGATTCTAGACCTTTTTGAAATGACCTGCGGGGGAAGAATGCTGTCCAATTACATGCGGATCGGCGGCGTTTCGGCAGACCTGCCGGAAGAGTTTTTGCCAGCATTGGAGAAATTCTTGAAAGAGGCTTCGATGCGACTGGAAGAACTGGACCGTTTTGTTGCACAGAACGAGATCTTCATCGGAAGAACCAAGAACGTTGCCATTCTGGATGCAGAGACTGCCATTGAGTATGGGGTGACGGGACCGAACCTTCGTGCGGCCGGCGTCAAGTTTGACCTGCGGAAAGATGCGCCTTACGGGGTATATGACCGTTTTGATTTCGAGGTTCCGGTGGGAAAAAGTGGAGATGCCTATGATCGGTTCTACCTTCGGTATCTTGAGATGAAGGAGAGCTTGCGGATCATCCGGCAGGCCATGGAAGCCCTTCCAGAAGGCGCGGTTATCGGCAAGGTTCCTAAAGTGATCAAACCCCTAAAAGGAGAGGTATACCACCAGATTGAAAGCTCCAAAGGACAGCTCGGATTTTATATTGTCAGTGATGGAAGCACAAAGCCGTACCGGATTCATATACACAGTCCATCCTTTGTAAACATCGGCGCCTTGCCCAAAATCGCAAAGGGATTGACGGTGCAGGACTTTATCTGTCTGCTGGCTTCGCTGGATTTTGTGCTGGGCGAGGTAGACCGGTAAGGACGGAGGTATACTGACGTGAGAAGGAGAAGTGGGGATCAAAATGATTAATGATATTTTTATTAACATCGCGGGCTTTATTAAAGGTATCTTTGAATGGGTAGGACTCGGAGACATCCTGACAAATTTGGGGATGGCGGTGGTTTATTTTGTGGCCATCATTGCATTTATTCTTTTGAATGTTATGATCATCGTCTGGCTGGAACGCCGGGTATCGGCCTTCATGCAGGAACGCCGCGGACCCAACCGGGTGGGGCCTTTTGGGTTGCTCCAGAGCTTAAATGACGTGGTGAAGCTGGCGACCAAGGAGCCTATCATTCCAAAGGCCGTTGACAAACCGCTTTACAAGCTGGCGCCCATCCTCGTGTTTACAACGACCATGCTGCTGTATGCGGTGCTGCCTTTTGGAAAAGGGATGGCGGCAGCCAATATCAATGTAGGGCTTTTATACTTTATTTCAGTTTCTTCTACTACTACCATTTCCCTGTTAATGGCGGGATGGGGTTCCAATAATAAATATTCCTTGCTCGGGGGCATGAGAACTGTCGCACAAATGATCAGTTATGAGATTCCCCTGGCATTTTCTATGTTAGGCGTTATAATGATCACCGGGACGCTGAATTTTTCAGAGATCGTAGTTGCTCAGAAAAGCGTTTGGTTTATACTTTTACAGCCGGTGGCGTTTATTCTCTTCTTTATTTCAGGAACAGCAGAACTCAATCGAGCACCCTTCGACATGCCGGAGGCGGAACAGGAAATCGTAGCAGGATTCCATACGGAATATTCGGGAATACGGTTTGCATTTTTCTATTTGGCTGAATATGCGAATTTGTTCAGTATGTCTGCCCTGGGAGCAACCTTGTTTTTGGGGGGCTGGCAAGGCCCGATTCTACCTTCTTGGATATGGTTTATCGGCAAGGTTTATTTGATGGTTTTCCTCTTTTTATGGGTTCGGTGGTCGCTGCCTCGGTTGAGAATGGACCGAATGATGAAATTAAATTGGAAAGTACTGATTCCCATCGCCATTGCAAATATACTTTTAACCGGTATCGGCATTAAAATATACCAGTATTTCGTTTCTTAGGGAGGTTGTTACCATGCGGGGAAGTAGTATAATTACAGGGTTAGGCATCACATTAAAAAAGTTCTTCCAAAAAAAGGTTACGGAACAGTACCCGGAAGTCAAGCCGAATTTGCCTGCCCGTTCCAGAGGATCCTTCGATTTTTATCCTGAAAAGTGCATATCCTGCAACCTGTGTGCCATGGCTTGCCCCAATGGTGTCATTAAGGTGGAATCTCATAAGGGAGAGAGTGGAAAGAAGGTCCTTGATAATTACAGGATGAGTTTGGGATATTGCCTTTTCTGCGGCTTATGTGTAGAAGCGTGCCCTACCGATGCCATCAAGTTCAAGACGGATTTCGAATTTGCGTACTTTTCCAGGGATGAATTTGATATCTGCTGGAAAGGATGCGTGCAAAAGGAAGAAGTCGTTGAGACGGAAAGCGGTAAGGAAGAGTAAAAATACATTTCATCGTGGAATCGATGTAAGGAGTGGTGACGATTGGTTTTTTCGGCAATTTTATTTTACGTTCTGGCGGCTGTTATAGTGATATCGGCGATCATGTCGGCACGTTCAACCAACCTGGTCCATAGTGCCTTTTTTATGATACTTTCTTTTCTCGGCATTGCCGGTATATACCTTACACTGAGCGCTGATTTTCTGGCAGTAGTACAAGTACTGATCTATGTCGGCGCGATTTCGGTATTGATGGTATTCGGTGTCATGTTGACGAGAAGAGGAAATATAAAGGAGAGTAATCTCTTTAATAAATACAGGGTTGCGGCTACGGTTGTGGCTTGTGCCTTATTTGTGGTAATGGCGGGTTCGGCAGTAATGACACAGTGGAAATTGAGTGATGTAGCTCCACCCGAGACTACGGTCGAACAGATCGCAGCGCTGCTGATGGGTGACTATGTGATTCCTTTTGAGGCTGCGGGAGTTATGCTTTTAATGGCATTAATCGGGTCCATAATAATCGGTAAAGGGGTGAAAAGCTCAAAATGATCACATTACAGCATTACCTGGTTCTGGCAGCAGCATTGTTCTGTATCGGTCTCTATACCGCTCTGGTTAAAAAAAATGCGCTTGCAGTTTTAATGGGTGTAGAATTAATGCTGAATGCAGCAAACCTTAATCTGATTGCTTTTAACCGGTTTATTTCCCCTGAAAAGCTCTCAGGGCAGGTTTTTGCAATCTTCGTTATTGTTGTGGCTGCGGCAGAGGTTGCAGTAGGTCTGGCGATTATACTTACGCTATACAGAAATAGAAAGTCAACGACCGTGGATGATTTAGACTTATTAAAATGGTAAACTACGTTAAGGCAGGTGAGATGATAAATGGCGCAATATGCCTGGATAATTCCTACATTACCTTTTTTATCCTTTTTAGGTATTGTGTTTCTTTTTAAAAAGGCAAAAATGTTGAGTGCTATAACGGCTCTTGTTTCCGTAACTGCTTCCTTTGTGATTTCAGTGATTTTATTGTTGGAAAAAGTGGCTAACCCTGAAAAGACGGAAATTGCCATAGATTGGTTGAAGTTATCCCCTACAGGTGCATTGAAAGGGCTGAATCTGCAAATGGGGCTTCTGATTGACCCCTTGACGACAGTGATGCTTTTCGTTGTTACGTTTGTAGCGATGCTGGTCATTCTTTTCTCCATCGGATATATGAAAGGAGACGAAGGCTATTCACGATATTTTGCTTTCCTCTCTCTCTTCACTTTCTCCATGCTGGGTTTGGTGGTGGCCAATAATTACTTCCAAATCTTTGTTTTCTGGGAGTTGGTCGGGCTCAGTTCCTATCTTTTAATTGGCTTTTGGTTTCATAAACCTTCGGCGGCGGAAGCCAGCAAAAAAGCCTTTATTACAAACCGCTGGGCCGACTTTGGGTTCATGCTGGGTATTATTTTACTGTTTGTACACTTCGGCACCTTTAATTTCGGTGAACTGGAAGCTTCTATCAAAACCTCTGCTGATGTGGCTTTTCTGACGCTAGCAGGAATTTTGGTCTTCATCGGGCCTGTGGGTAAATCCGCACAGTTTCCGCTGCACGTATGGCTTCCGGATGCCATGGAAGGTCCTACACCCGTGAGTGCACTGATTCACGCGGCGACCATGGTTGCTGCAGGAGTATACCTGGTGGCACGCGGATATATTCTGTTTGCCAGTGTGGAAACCGTTCTTCATGTCATCGCGTATTTGGGTGGATTTACAGCGCTGTTTGCAGCATCCATCGCCCTTGTACAGAAGGATATCAAGAGGATATTGGCTTTCTCTACCTTGAGCCAGCTGGGATATATGATGATGGCCCTGGGGGTCGGAAGCATGACGGCCGGAATGTTCCATCTGACGACTCATGCTTTCTTTAAAGCCCTGCTCTTCCTGGGTGCAGGAAGTGTCATTCATGCATTGAATGAACAGGATATCTTTAAGATGGGTGGAATCAGAAAGAAAATGCCCGTTACCACCTGGACCTTTATCATTGGCTCCCTGGCTTTGGCAGGAGTATTTCCACTGGCCGGCTTCTGGAGTAAGGATGAGATTTTAACGGCTACTTTGCACCATAATTTTACCGGGTTGTTTATTCTGGCAGTTCTGGTTGCATTTATGACTTCCTTCTATATGTTCCGTTTGATCTTCGTAGCATTCCTGGGTGAAAAAAGATCGGATCACCATGCTCATGAATCTCCATGGACCATGAAGCTGCCGCTGATTCTGCTGTCCTGTTTTGCAGTAGCAGCAGGGTTTGTTAACTCTCCGTTGTTTTATGATATTTTCGGCAAAAGCTTCGGTACACTGATTTTTTATGGAGAGGCAGAAGTACCCCATTTGAATCTACTGGTGGCAGGATTGTCTACAGTGATTTCCTTGGGGGGAATTTGCACTGCATGGCTCATTTACGGGAAAAAACTTTTGGATCCTGCAAAGACAGCCAAAAAGTACAGTGGCTTATACAATCTGCTTTATAATAAGTACTATATTGATAATATATACAACTGGCTTTTTGATAAAGTCATGATACTGACGGGCAGGCTGTTTGACTTTATTGACCATGCCGTAATCGACGGTTTCTTCGACGGGGTGGCAAAGTCAACCCGTGCAGTGGGTAAAAAACTGCGGCTTACTCAAACCGGCGTACTTCAGAGCTATGCACTTGTGGTGTTTGGTGCAGTGGTGATTATCATCGTGGTAATGTATATGCCAACACTGGTGGGAGGTATAAAATGATGGGCTTTCCAATTCTTTCGATCATACTTCTGGCACCTATTATTGGGGCTATACTGATACTCTGTGCTCCCAAAGGGAATGACAGAGCGGTTAAAATACTGGCGGCTGTTTTTTCATCCGTTTCCCTGCTTCTTGCTGTAATTGCCTTTTTCTCCTATGACAAAGCGCTGGGAGGCATGCAGTTTAATGAGACCATCACCTGGGTTCAGAATTTCGGAATTAGCTATAGTCTGGGTGTTGACGGACTCAGCATGTCCATGGTCCTGCTGACTGCAATCATCCTGTTTTGCGGTGTTTTTGTTTCCTGGGGCCTTGAACACAGGGTAAAGGAGTTCTTCTTTTACATGCTGGTGCTGGTAGGCGGCGTACTGGGCGTATTCATGTCCAGGGATCTATTCTTCCTATACCTCTTCCTGGAAGTCGCTTTGATTCCCAAGTTTATTTTGATCACTGTCTGGGGAAGTAAAAACAAGGAATATGCTGCCATGAAGTACACTTTGTACCTGCTGTCGGGCAGTGCCGTGGCATTAATCGGTATTATCGCCATTCACTTGTATGCTGCGGACCCAGCCAAAGGAATCGGTGTAAGCACTTTTGATATTATGCAGCTGGCGACCGTTCAATTTGATGCGGGTTTCCAGAAATTTGCCTTCTTCGTTCTGCTGCTTGGTTTTGGTATCCTGGTTCCCATATGGCCCCTTCACCGGTGGACACCGGATGGACACTCGGCAGCTCCTACGGCCATCAGTATGCTTCTGGCCGGTGTTATCATGAAGCTGGGTGGTTATACCCTTATTCGTGTAGGGGTTAACCTGTTCCCGGAAGGGGCAGCGTATTGGGCGCCCCTGATCGCAGTCCTGGCGACGGTGAGCGCTGTCTACATCGCTTTGGTGGCTCTGGTGCAAAAGGATCTCAAATATGTGGTAGCAAACTCTTCCGTAAGCCATATGGGTTATGTCCTTATGGGTGTGGCATCACTGAATGCGGTATCCATGGACGGGGCGGCAGGACAGATGTTTGCCCATGGTATTATGGCAGCATTGTTCTTTGCTCTGGTGGGGAATATGTATACCAAAACCCATACCCGGACGATTTCGGATTTTGGAGGACTGGCGCATCAAATGCCCAGGGTTGCTGTGGCGTTTATCATTGCAGGTATGGCATCCCTCGGACTTCCGGGAACCTTCAATTTTGTGGCGGAGTTTTCGATTTTTACGGGGTCGATACAGGTATACCCTGTACTGGCGGTAATCTCGATCTTTGCAGTAGTTATCACGGCGATTTATGTTTTGAGGGTTGTACAGAAAGTATTTTTTGGGCCTAGAAACCCAAAGTGGGACCACATTCAAGATGCCAAAGGCATCGAGATGATCCCTATCGTTCTCCTGGCAGGCATTCTTTTGGTATTGGGCTTCTTGCCTGGTTTTATCATGGATATGATAAACAGTGGGATCGTACCTATTACGCAAAAGTTAGTAAACATAGCGGTAGGAGGGATTTTCTAATATGAATTACAATGCGGTTTTTATCGACTTGTTGACAGTTTGCCTGGCGGTGGCCCTGGTTATCATCGGATTGGTTTTGCCCCAAGAGCGAAGAAAAGCGACTGGATTTATCGCAATTCCTTCGTTAGTGGTGATTCTGATCATCAGCTTTTTCCTCCAGGGGAATGAAGGAATTACATTTTTCAATGGCCTATATGTTTCGGATGCGTTATCGACATATTTGAAACAGATATTCCTGGTAGGTGCGATTCTGGTGTCGATTCTATCCTTGACGGAGGTAGAGCGGTTCAAGGATAACAAGGGGGAATTTTTTGCACTGATCGTTTTTGCTCTTTCCGGCATGATGATACTGGCTTCCTCCAACGATTTTATTACGCTCTATATCGGGCTTGAACTGATGACTATCGCCATGATCATCATGACTTCCTACCAGAAGCAGAATATAAAGTCTTCGGAAGCAGGAATCAAATACCTTCTGTTGAGTGCGATCTCTTCCGGTGTGCTTTTATATGGAATAAGCTTGCTGTACGGACTCAGCGGTTCGCTGAATTTTGCGGAGATCGTAAAACACTTCGAAACTTCTGAAATCAATCTGGGCTTGGTGGTAGCAGTGATCATGATTTTGGCCGGTTTTGGCTTTAAGATTTCTGCGGTACCTTTCCATATGTGGTCTCCGGATGTATATGAAGGAGCTCCAACTGCTGTAACGGCATTCCTTGCCGTTGGTTCAAAAGCCGCAGGCTTTGCCATGATCCTGCGGGTATTTTTCCAGGCGCTGCCTACCGCATTCCAGCCATTTATTATACTGGTAGTGGTATTAGCGTGTATGACGATGATCCTGGGAAACCTGGTGGCTATTCCACAGAAAAACATCAAAAGGATGCTGGCATATTCCAGCATATCCCATGCAGGATATATTCTTTTAGGTTTGGTGGCTTTCACAAAGATGGGAGTGGGCTCCATCCTGTTTTATCTGCTCCTGTATATATTTGCTAACATTGGTGCTTTTGCTGCCGTCATGGCTGTTTCGGGTCAATCGGATAGTAACGATATCTCAGATTTTGCGGGCATGTGGAAGCGGTCTCCTTTCATCACAGGGGTTCTGCTGCTTAGCCTACTTTCTCTGGCGGGAATTCCACCGGCAGCCGGATTTATCGGTAAGTTCTTCCTGTTTCGCTCCATCATACAGGAAGGGTATATCTGGCTGGCATTTCTGGCGATTGCTATGAGTGTGGTTTCCATCTATTACTACATCAATGTCATAAGGGTCATGCTGATTGGAGAAGCTGCTAGTGATACTGCGGTTCGTGTACCTGTACACCTTAAACTGGTAATGATTTTGTCGGCGGCCATGACCTTGTTTATGGGTATATATCCGGGTCCTATGCTTGAGTGGGCAAATAATGTGGCTTCACAATTTATCAAGTAAGGCGCCGTAAAATAATTAGCTGGTCTTTTTTGCGGGCCCGCCATGGGCTGGTCGCAAGCACTGCTTGCTGCTCGCCTATGCATCCTAGCATCCATGAAGGGTGTAGCAAAATTATAGACCGGGTTATTATTTTACAAGTCCTAAATCTAATAAGTATTGGGGGTCTGTACCGTTGGCAAAGAAGGTTTATATTTTAGGTGCCGGGTATGCAGGGATTGAAGCTGCATTAACCCTTTATAAAAAGAAAAAAAAGAAAGATGACACTGAAATCTATGTGATTGACAGGAACTCTCATCATACTCTCTTTACACTGCTGCATGAGGTTGCAGGCAACAGGGTGGGGGATGAAATTGCCCAGGTGCCATTGCAAAATATTTTCCAGTACACGGATATCAAGATTATAAAAGACGAAATCGAAACCATTGATTTCACGAATAATAAACTGGTTTCCGGTTCTGCGGAATACATCTATGACTATTTGGTAATTTCTTCAGGAAGCGGCCCGGATGACCGGGGTGTAAAGGGTGTGAAAGAAAACAGTTTCACCCTGTGGTCTGTGGAAGATGCCAAGAAGTTAAAGAATCATGTACAGGATTGCTTTAACCGGGCATTAACGGAGAAAAATAAGGAAAAGCGCAAAGCGCTGCTGACCTTTGTGATCGGGGGGGGAGGCTTTACCGGTGTCGAAACAGCGGGGGAACTGTCCCTTTGGACCCGGCAGCTTTGTAAGGAATACAGTATTTCCAGGGAGGAAGCAAAGGTCGTGGTTGTAGAAGCGCAGCAGAGCATTTTGTCCAATTTGAGTGCGCCCAACCTGAAAAAGTCCCGGGATTATCTGGTGAAAAAATTAGGGGTTCAGGTACTGGAAGGCTCTGCGGTCGTAGAAGCTGCTCCCGGAGCAGTCAAGCTGGCCTCCGGCACAAGAATTCCAACGAAAACGCTGGTATGGACTGCCGGAATAAAAGGGTCAGACCTGGCGGAAAAAATTGATATTGAAGTTGGAGAAGACCAGCGGATTAAAGTGGATGAGTTCACCAATACGCAGTACGAGAACGTATTTGTAGCCGGGAATGTGGCCCTGCTCAATGCTGGCGACTATTACCTGCCGAAAAAGGTTGAATATGCAAGGCAGACGGGAAGAAGAGCGGCAAAGAACATCCTTGCTGATATCCGGGGCAAGGAAAAGGATATTTTGCGCCCACAGCTTTTCGGCATTGCTGTATCTATCGGAAGCTTTTTTGCTGTAAGCAATTTTATCGGGATCCGGTTCCCACGGTTTCTTTCCATCCTCATAAAGTATTTGATGAATGTGAAGTACCTGTTCGGAATCGGTGGATTTGAACTGGCAAGCCGGTATTTAAAAGCAGAGATATTTTATAAAAAGCAGAAAAAATTCCTTTTGGAGGAGCACTATTCGAAGCCGACCCTGGCCTACTGGCTAGTACCCATCCGGTTATTTCTGGGTTATGCCTGGTTGATGGAAGGGATCGCAAAGGTAAAGGAAGGCTGGCTGGAAAGTGCCATGCTGGCTGGACGTGCAGCGGATGCCGGTACCAGTGCCTCGGTGACCGAGACGGGTGAAAAGGTGTTCCGTATCGTAGCAGACCACACGCCAGGCTGGTATGCCTGGATTGCAGAGACACTCATTGTTCCTCACGGGCTTTTATTCCAGACCTTGATTGTCATTACGGAAATTGGACTGGGACTGGCTTTTATCTCCGGAACCTTTACTTTCCTGGCAGGTCTGGTGGCTCTGGGATTGAATGTGAACTTCCTCCTTTCCACAGGCTTGCTTGAAACAACCTGGTGGTATATCCCGGCGGCAATTTGTATGCTGGGTGGAGCTGGAAGAGCCTTTGGCGTGGATCATTACCTGATTCCCTACATTACCAGGCAGTGGAGATATTTTATAAGAAACAAAAGGATTAAGCTTTGGCTGATTCGTTGATTTTGAATGAGTGAAATGAGCAACCCTACGTATGATTTGCGCGGGTTGCCTTTTTATTTCTATTTAGCTCACCGATGGATGAAAATTCAATTCTGAAAATGTACTTCACGGTGTGTCCATGGGAGGTGCTACGGTCCTGATGACCAGTGGAGAGAATCTGCCGGATAATGTAAAGGCTATTGTTTCGGACTGTGCATATACTTCAGTAAAGGATCAGTTGGAGTATCAATTAAAAGAAATGTACCATTTGACATCTTTCCCGATGATACAAAGTACAAGCCTCTTAACTAAAATAAGAGCAGGGTATTCCTTTGAAGAGGCTTCAGCATTGGAACAAGTGGCTAAATCAAAGACACCGATTTTACTTATCCATGGGGACGCAGATGCTTTTGTTCCTTATGAAATGGTGAACAGATTATATGAGGAATGCCGCAGTGAAAAGGAGATATTTATTGTTCACGATGCTCAACACGGTACTGCATACAGGGACGACAAAGCAGGGTATGAAAAAAGGGTAACTGAATTTATAAGTAAATATGTGACAAGATAGTTTGATGAGAAGCTATTCTATATATAATACAACTGGTAACTGCTGATTGAGAAATCATGCAGCCAACGATTTTGGAACTGCATCATTTCTCAATCAGCCAAGTTTTATCGTGAATCATATAGCCATGGGCTAAGGATGAACAGCTATCAAATTCTTTTTAAGGTTTCCGTGGCCTAAATGGAGCGCAAACAACTTTATTATACTTCTATCAAATATGACTTTCTGTTGTCATATAAATCCTGTATAATGTTCTTGGTGATATAAATGAAAATAAATCGATTGTTGGAAATAACCATTCTTTTGATGAACAAAGGCATGGTGACGGCAAAGGAATTAGCCGACAGATTTGAGGTATCAACAAGAACAATATACAGGGACATTGACGTGCTTTCTGCTGCTGGAGTCCCGGTTTTTACGAATAAAGGCAACGGCGGCGGGATATCTCTTTTGGAAAACTACTCCCTTAATAAAGCTCTTATGTCAGAACAGGAAAGCGAAAGCCTGTTTCTCGCTCTTAAGACCTTGCAGGCAACGAAATATCCCGAAATCGATGCTGTGCTTAATAAAATTGGCGCGGTGTTTAAAACTGCAGCTTCAAATGATTGGGTATACATTGACTTCTCTCCCTGGAGCAGCAATCCTAATGAATATAACAAGTTTATTGACATAAAAAAGTCAATTATTGAACGCAGAGTCATTACCTTTGATTATGTAAATAGTGAAGGAGGAAGAAATCGTCGTAGCATAGAACCTATGCGGCTCATATTCAAAGGGCAGGCATGGTATTTGTGGGGGTATTGCAGAAGCAGGCGGGATTTTCGTACTTTTCGCATTTCCAGGGTTAAAAATTTGTCCTTGACCAATGAAGTTTTTAAACGAAGGGCACCTGAAAGTACGGAAAAACAGGAATCTTCCGAGAATACTAAAGGATTGGTAACTCTCAGACTTAGATTTTATCCGGAGGTATTGCATAGACTATATGATGATTTTGACGATGAGTTCATTATAAAAAATGCGGATGGTAGTTGTGATGTAACCGTCACTTTTCCTGAGGATGAGTGGGTATATGGATATATCCTGTCCTTTGGGTGTTTTGCTGAGGTGATGGAGCCGGAGCACATACGGCGGATTGTAGCAGGTCGGATGAGAAAGTCATTGGAATTTTATGAGAACTAAATTTGAATATGACAGACTGTTGTCAACTTCTCGTGATAGTATAATGATAAGAGAGCCTGAACAATATAAAGAAACTAGGATGAACATATCAATCATTTACCACGGTTTTACATTAGAACTTGTGAATAGGAGGTAAAATTATGCTGGAATTATCGGAGGCTGCTGTTATAGCCCAGCAGGTTAATGAAGTTATCAGCGGGAAAAGAATTGTGAACGTTACTGCTGCGCAAAGCCCCCATAAATTTGCCTGGTATCAGGGGGACCCACAAAAATATCATGAAATCCTATCCGGCAAGGTTATAGGGAAAGCGAGAAGTTATGGTGGCTTACTGGAAATAAAGGCAGAGGACGCCTGTATACTTTTGGGAGATGGAGTAAATCTTCGCTATTATACGGAGAGTGAGATACTTCCCGCTAAACACCAATTACATATTGAATTTGAGGATTGTTCCCACCTTATTGGCTCGGTGCAGATGTACGGAGGGCTATGGGTGTTCCATGAGGGTCAGAATCAAAATAAATATTACCTTATAGCAAAAGAAAAGCCTCATCCATTGTCAGAGGATTTCTCAGAAGAGTATTTTGCTAAAATGATTTCCGAAAGTTCAGATACCCTGTCATTAAAAGCTTTTCTTGCCACCGAGCAGCGCATCCCGGGATTGGGTAACGGTGTTTTGCAGGACATATTGTATAATGCAGGCCTTCATCCGAAGAGAAAGATGAAGACACTTACGGATACCGATAAAAACTCACTTTATAATTCTATAAAAACAACTCTTGCGAAAATGATCTTCGATGGTGGACGAGATACTGAACGGGATCTGTACGGATGTTTGGGTGGCTATAAAACAATACTCAGCAAAAATACGGTAGACAAGCCATGTTCTGTTTGCGGTTCAATCATAATGAAACAAGCCTATATGGGCGGTAGCATATATTTTTGTGAAGGCTGCCAAAAATAAACATGATGAATGAGCAGGTAGACGAAGTACTGGTTGAAAGTTTAAAATTATAGATGTATGAATCAGGCCATACCCGATTGTTCTTTTTGCTGCATGCTAATTCCACTGGTGACCATTTGTACACATATGATCCGATTCATGACCTGAATCCTGTGTACAGTTATAATCGCAGACAGGACAAACAAAACAACATTGTACTCGCTGCCCCGGAGTTTTTTTTCCGGAGTCTTTGGACGGACGGGAAGCAGATAAAGGCTTTTCAATAGGCTCGGGATTATTTTTAACCATGATTCTCACCTCACATCAATGATCTATGTACTACTGCGAAGCTCCAAGCGATACTTTATGTAAAAGGGATATAATGTTTATTATATGCACATTGTAGTCGTCATGTTAACTGCAGCGAGCGGAAAAATATTTTAATACGAAGCACCCTGAAGTGGTTGCCTCTATAAAAGTTTTTTCATTAGCCCAAGAGGATGGAATGCCAGTTCCGTATTTGGTAATATATCAGGGTGTGATATAATATCTTCAAAAGAAATTTTTAAGGAATTATGCCCTTTTATTTTTACAACTGCTATAAATAATAGAGAGCAACCCTTGTATATTCCTACAGAGTTGCTCTTTGGGGTTCGGCTGGCAAGTTCATTACTTCATCAGATTGGGCTTTGCAATATAAAACTTCTTTTCGCCCAGTTTGTCCTGCACGATTCGGAGTGCTTCGCCGAAACGCTGGAAGTGAACAACCTCTCGTTGGCGCAGGAACTTCAGGGGCTCGATAACATCCGGGTCATCTGCAAGATTGATTAAATTCTCATAGGTAGCTCGGGCTTTTTGCTCCGCTGCCAAGTCTTCTATCAGGTCTGCAATAGGGTCTCCCTTTGACTGTATATAAGCGGCAGTGAAGGGGACACCGGATGCACTGGCAGGATACACAGCATGATCATGATCAGTATAATAGGCGCCCAGGCCCTCTTTTTCCAGAACGTCGGCGGGAACGCCCTTGGTTAATTGGTGTACCATGGTACCAACCATTTCAAGGTGGGCAAGCTCCTCCGTTCCTACGTCATTCAGAATTGATTTTGCCTCCTCTGTAGGCATGCTGAACCTCTGGCTCAGATATCGTAAAGATGCAGCAAGCTCACCATCGGGGCCGCCCGATTTCTTATTTTTATAGCAAATCACAGATATATCCGAGTCAGGGGGTGAGCCTGGTTTGGGAATGGTACTACCGATAGTTCCCATTTCTCTTAAAGTGTGAAACAAATTTATAGTAAAAGCGTGTCTGGGTTACCATTGCGGACACGCTTTTAAAATTTCAGCTCAATTATGTAAAAAAGATGTGACGGATTTCCATTCTGATTCGTGTTATTGCTGAAAGGAGTACTGACTCTGCCTAAAAAAATACCTTGATAGGTCTGAACCTACCAAGGTATTATAGGATGATTTTATTATGATTATTCATTTGGGTAGCGGTTGGAGTTTAGTTTTTCCAACCAAAGCCTCCTCCGAAACCACCACAACAGCAGAGTATGATTATTATGATTATAATAATCCATATCCATTCGAACCCAAAATCGTCGTATCCGCCGCAACCATAGCCTCTTCCGTCTGCCATAAATGATCAACCTTTCTATATGTTATTTTTCTTATACCTAAGGTATGAACCTTAAGGTTATACAATATAATATGTAAAACTCATTTAGTATGTGATTATGTAAATGTGGAATAGATATTTTATTATGAATGGTATTGATGTGTAGGCTAATGAAAACAGTTGTAAAAATATAATGCATTAATATTTTACTTTCGTGAACTTTTTGTGCTAAAAATATTTCTCTAAGTTACATGCAGGTTGCAACAGCTAAATGTTACATATTGAAGTAAAAAATGGCTTTGTTAGAACAAAGCCATAAGTATAAAAAAATTTGTTTAAGTATTGAAAATGTGCCAAAGCGGCTAATATCAATACCAATACGGCCCCCAATGATGGAAACCATGGTGGAATCCAAAGGGGGGGAAGAATGGAAAGAAAAATGGCGAAAAAAATCCGAACCCGGGACGAAATCCAGGACGGAACCCCGGACGAAACCCAGGATGAAATCCACCAAAATGCATTTGCCTCAGATCATCTTCTTCCCATTGCGGATAGGAGTAAGTGGGAACATAGTATTCCGGCATATTAAACCCTCCTTGCTAATTGATTATATTTTATATTATGTTAAGTACAATAAAAGGGTTACAAATTGAATAATTTATGTTAACAATAAGTGTTGGTTGGGTGCCATGCGGAAATGTATAGCCTGGCATAGTCGGAATGGGCTGTATTCAAAACCTAAGTGTATGTAAGCCAGCTTATCGATAAGCAGAAAAAAGGACAGTTATCGGAGGCTGAGTCAATAACTGTCCATTGGGAGAAATGACAACTATAAAGTTGACATAATGCATTATATGCATGGGAAAAATAAATGTTACAAAATAAGCAAAGACACATTTTGCGATTGGAGCTCAGATAAACCAAGCCAGTTCTTAAGACAAAAGAGTATAAAGTGTGTGATAAAATAGGATGGCTTTGAAATAAAGTGTACAACGGCTAAAGTTGTAGTTTTCTCATAAAGTATATTATAGAAATTCCATAGTAGTTGAGCTTAATTTCATACGCAGACGGGGTTTTTATCCAAATATAGACGGCTTAAAATAAAAGTGGTACTATTTAGCTATTGAAGATGCATCAAGTAATCACAAATGATGGGGGAAGTTATAGTGAAATATCGCTGTTTAATTTTAGACCACGATGATACAGTGGTTAAAAGTACGCCGGACATCCATTATCCTTCATTTATAGAAGCCCTAAAAATACTAAGGCCTGATAGGGAAGCGTTAAGTCTTGAAGAGTTTGTTACGTATTGTTTCAGCCCGGGGTTTTCAGAGTTATGTAAGGATGTTCTGAAGTTTAATAAAGAGGAGCAAGAGCACCAATATAAGATATGGAAAAGCTATACAAAGAGAAAGGTACCTGACTTTTATCCCGGTTTTTCTGAACTGCTAACGGAATACAGGAACTTAGGCGGTATAATATGTGTGGTATCTCATTCAGAGAGTGAACAGATTGCCAGAGACTACATGCTAAAATGCAAATTCAATCCGGATTTAATATTTGGTTGGGAATTGGAAGAACACCAGAGGAAGCCACATCCTTATCCAATCATAGAAATTATGAAAAGGTTTGATTTAGACAGTCATGAGATACTGGTAGTAGATGACCTAAAGCCTGGATTGGATATGGCGAGAAGTTGTAATGTTCCATTTGCTGGAGCAGGGTGGTCCCATGTAATTCAAGAGATCAGAGATTATATGAAGACCAACTCGGATTATTATTTTTCGACGGTTAATGCTTTTAAAGATTTTATACTATCTGCATAAAGACCTATCCCGGATGACGTTATTTATGCATTATAAATAATAAAGCAGAATAGATGTAGTGCAGGTGTCAGCAGAAGTGCTGGCACTTTTTTTCTAAACCCATTGACAACTATATCGGTAGCCGTTATAATTTATATCGTAAGACGTTATATCGTGAATCGTTATAACGGTTGACGATTATATGGAGGTGGCAAAATGTCAGAAAATATTGCTTTAACCGAAGCTGTTTACTACATTCTTCTTTCGCTTTATCAACCCATGCACGGGTACGGAATTATGCAGAATGTGGCCGAATTGAGTGGTGGGAGAGTTAATTTAGCCCCAGGAACTCTTTATGGAGCTATCAGTACTATGCTTGAAAAGGGATGGATACAATCATTGCCGTCTGAAGAAAACTCAAGAAAAAAGGAATATGAAATCACAAGCACAGGGCAAACCATTGTTGAAGCAGAGATAAATAGACTGGAAGAACTGCTTAATAACGGTCAAAAGATTGTAAGGAGGGTTTAATTATGGCACATACTGTATATAAAGCGTTTACTGTGGGCGCTTTTGAAAAGGAAGAAAAGTGGCTCAATGAAATGTCGGCAAAAGGCCTGCAACTCATTGATGTTGGATTTTGCAGGTATGTATTTAAGGAAGGTACTCCCGGTGAATATGTTTATCGCTTGGAGCTTCTTGAAAACCTTCCTTCGAGTCCCCAAAGCGTAGCATATATCCGGTTTATGAATGAGGTCGGCGTAGAACAAGTCGGTTCATTTCTTCGATGGGTATATTTTAGAAAGAAGGCAATGGATGCACCCTTTGATTTATACTCAGATGTTAACTCAAAGGTAAAGCATTTTAAACGAATTAATGTGCTATGCAACTGGCTCAGTGGAATCAACCTTGCAACAGGGATTATCAACCTGTTTTATTTTACCGCTAGTCTTAAATATTTCAAAATGGGCATTAATAATACAGTCACGTACTCGAACCTTTCAATTTGTATTATTAATATCCTGATTGCAACAGTGATTTTTCTGATAGCTCGTCCCATACGGAAAAGATTAAAGGAACTTCGAAAGGAGCAAAGCATTCGAGAATAAGAAGCTTTGAAAACTGAACCTATACTGTCCTGAACTTCAGCTCAGGACTTTATTTTCTGCGCATGTATAGACAACTTTAAAGAAGAAATGGTACTATTTACCTGGGGGTGTCGAAGTAAAGCTTAATAACTGCCATAAAGGAACTTCGTACTATGAACTTAGAAATAACTTTCTTACATAATTGGAGGTATTATAATGCCGGTGGAGCGAAACAAAGATGGAAGTATTACTATCCGAGACGATAATAGTGTAACTGTTGTTGCTGGAATCAGAAGGGCTTCGGATGATAAACAAGAAGAAAAATTTAAACGCTGGGTAGAGGACTGTGCTAAAATGGTAACTGCTTGTGCCTGTACACTTAAAGAAACAGAGCAGTATTTCTTAGAACATTGCGATGCTCTGCCTCTTGCACTAGATGACAAGCGTATGAAAAATTTTCAGTACAGTGTGATTGCAAATCACTTTGAAGATAAACTGGGGTATCAGCCATCAAAATTTTCATTTGATATGACGGACGAAGAAATAGAAAAATGGCAGAAAGAACAAAACGCCATGCGCCAGGCAGTACTGGATTCTCCTGCTGAACGTTTCGGGCTTGTAACACGTGGATACTATTTACCCCATACTGAATGCAATGCAATTTTTTATGAGCAAGCTCGGGAGAAACAGGAGGAATGGGCTCGCCCGGCAATACAAAAGCGGTCAAAGCGCATTGAGCATAACCTTACACAAGCTGCACGAATTGTACAACAGGATATTTGCTTCTTTTTTGAGGAAACTACGGAACATTGCCAATCCACAGGAGGTGGAGAGAACCTCATGCAGCAGTTGATAATTTTCAGAGGTGTAACCCAGGAGGACATTGAAAAACGCAGTCCACGATTTATTGTATATATCTGTGCATTGCGCGATGCGGGAAAATTGCCCGGTTTCTAAAACAGAAAACCAATTCTCGCTGCTTTATAAATGATAAAGGTGTTGTTAAGATTCAAAATCGGAAAATTGTTAAAACATAAAAATAAGATTAACCATAAAATTTATTACGAATTTTACATAATTTTGATTATTTTAAAATAATTTCCATGATATATTTATAATGTGTTATAAATTTTTTATGGAGGTTGATGAAGATGAAGGCATTTCTTTCAAAAAGCTGTATAAGCATGTTGCTTATAGCAGCAATGTTCCTTTCAATGTTGACCGGTATATCTTTCCCCGGTATTCACCCAGCGGCGGCAGCTGCAAACTACACCTGGAATAACGTAATCCCGGTGAAAACCCCTGCTCCCGGTACAAGTAACGGTAAATTGGTATTGTTCGACAACTCCCACGCGGCAACAGCGGGTGCCGCGGACTGGGTACTGGACGGAGGTTTTTCGGATTTTGCCGATGCCTTGGTTCAAGCTGGATATACTGTTAAGGAATATAGGGGTATCGATAAAAATGGTGATGGCGCTATACGCTTTTATGATGACAGATTTCCTGAAAATGTAGCACTGAATGAATCCATCATCACATATGATGCAATAAAAGATGCGGATGTTTTCGTTATTGCTGAAGCAAACAGGCCTCTTCGTCAGACAGAATACGCTGCCTTAAAGCAATTTGTGGACTCGGGTAAAGGTATATACTTTATCGCAGACCACTATAATGCAGATAGAAATATGAATACATGGGATTCTACAGAGGTTTTCAACGGTTATAACCGCTCTACTTCTTCCACTTATAACATGGGCGGAGAGTACGGCGATATGAGAAATCCCGGCATTGCATCAGCAGGTTGGCTCTCCCAGAGCTTTGGCGTAAGGTTTAGATTTAATGCTATAAACTACACAACGGGTGTATCCGGTATTAAGACGCCTTCTGAAACGGAAGGCATTACAAATGGTGTTTCCCCTGTGCTTATGGCAGCAGGCTCTACTCTTGCGATCACAGATGCAAATATAGCAAAGGGGCTGATTTACTTTGGGACGAATGATACGCCAACAAAATGGGGTAGTGCCGTAGACCAGGGCTTATACTTCGGTGGGGAGGCAGAAGGACCCTATGTAGCTATTTCCAAGCCCAGTGCCGGAAAGGCTGCATTTATCGGTGATTCATCACCCATTGAAGATATTACACCTAAATATAAAAGGGAAGATAACGGTCAAAGCAAGTCTGCACATGATGGTTGGAAAAATGCAGGTAATGCGGCAAAGCTAAGCCTTAATATCGTCAACTGGCTTGCAACCCAGGAAAGCTATGCAGGCTTTGACGGAATAAACCATGCAAAAGGAGTTCTTACTCCTACACCGATGGCGGATGTTGAAAAAAATATAACGCAGGCAGAACCATGGGCAACTCCCAGTTATGACCCCTGGAACACTGATACTTTTGCATACGGCTCTTACGGAGCTGCAAACGGTTCTTCAAGCACAGCAACACCTACACCCACTACTACACCTTCAACCGCTATGCCGGACCTCATAATATCCGAGTACGTTGAAGGCAGCAGTAATAATAAAGCACTGGAGATTTACAACCCAACATCAAGCAGCAAGGATTTGTCACAGTACTCATTAGTACAGTATAACAACGGTTCTACGGCCATAACCTATACACTTTCCCTCTCAGGAACTCTTGCGCCTGGTGCAACCTATGTAATAGTGAATTCTTCTGCTTCAAGCACTTTACTTGCAAAGGCAAACCTCTCAACGTCGAGTTCCGTATTAACTTTCAATGGGAATGATGCTGTAGCACTGCGGAAGGGTGGAACCCTCATGGATATAATCGGAACGATAGGGCAAAACCCGGGAACTGAATGGGGTACAGGGAACACTTCAACCGCGGATAATACCCTTGTTAGAAAAAGCACTATAACTGTTGGAGATGGAAACGGCAGCGATGGTTTTGATCCCTCCACTGAATGGATCGGTTATCCAATGGATACATTCAGCTATGTTGGAAGCCATAGCCTTTCTGCCACGCCTACACCAACTCCAATCCCTTCACCAACGCCTACGCCAACTCCTCCATCAGCAGATACGGACCTAATCATATCGGAATATGTCGAAGGCAGCAGCAATAATAAAGCTATAGAGATCTATAATGGAACAGGGAGCAGTATAGACTTATCACAGTACTCGCTTGTGCAGTACAATAATGGTTCTTCTTCCGTTACATATACCCTCCCGTTGTCGGGCACTATTGCAGCAGGCTCCACCTATGTAATAGCGAACTCCTCTGCTTCAAGTACATTGCTTGCCAAAGCAAATCTTTCAACGTCAAATTCCGTATTGACTTTCAATGGGGATGATGTTGTAGCACTGCGGAAGGGTACTTCTCTGATCGATGTTATAGGCACAATAGGCATTGACCCGGGGACCGAATGGGGAACAGGAGATACTTCTACGGCAGATAATACCCTTGTCAGGAAAAGTAGCGTAACCTCCGGTGATGCTAACGGAAGTGATGCTTTTGACCCGGCTGTTCAATGGATCGGTTATACAGTTGATACATTTAGTTATCTGGGCAGCAGGTAAGCTTCTTATCTTGTAAAACTCATTTGGATGCATCAGAACTAGAACTCAACCAATAAAAATTCATGAAAAACTAAAGCCGGAGTTGTTTTCGGGTTTAGTTTTCCGTACTTTCAGGAGAAGGCCGGTTTTATACCGGCCTTCTTAATTATCTTGACTAAGCATAAGGAATATGGTACTTTAATGTTGGAGTTATTAAAACACTTTTATAAAGTCGTTTAGAAAGTAGGCGTTTTTATGAAAAATATTAGTGGAAATTCCATTGTTATTAAAGAGGTAAATATAAACCTTGTGCGAAAAGTTTTGAAGAAAAAGGAACAAGCGACAAAACAGCAGATTGCTGATGCAACAGGCTTGAGTACCGTTACGGTTGGTACGATATTACAACTCTTATTAAAACAAAACGAGGCCTTTGAGGTTGAGCTATCTTTATCTAAAGGGGGCAGACCTGCACAGCAGTTTAAATATAATGCGGATTATGCTTTTGTACTTATTTTATACCCTCATGAAACAGAGGGAGGCATCATGATCCGCAGCACGATTGTCAATCTCCTAGGTGCACATATTTATGAAATGGATGTAAAAGTTGAAGATGTTGATTTGAAGAGCCTTAAGCAGATTGTTGATGAATTGCTTGTTTCTTATCCTGCTATTGAGGCCATAGGCTTTGGATTACCAGGGGCAGAGTATGCTGGAAAAATGATTGTATCAGACTATAAAGAATTGCTGGGTGTTTCCATCGTTGAGCATTTCAGCACACGGTATCAAAAGCCTGTTACTATGGAGAATGATGTGAATGCCGCAGTTATAGGCTTTTCCAAAAGAAACCGAATCGAAGATGAATGCACAATTGTTTACTTGTATTTCCCGGAGAAATATCCCCCTGGTGCAGGTATTTTCATCAATGGAAAGCTCTATAAGGGGAAAAGAAATTTTGCTGGGGAAATAGCAAACATACCGCTAGGTATATCTTGGGTGGACGCTCACCTTTATACATCCTTTGATCTGGTATGTGAAGCTATTACAAAACTCAGTGTAGCTGTTAGCAGCGTTCTTAATCCAGATAAGCTTGTTTTATGTGGGGATTTTCTAAGTAAACTCCACATAGATAAGATTACCCAAAAGTGCGGTTCAGAACTGCCGCAAAGCGCAGTTCCGGAAATTCTGCTTTCAGAGGATTTTGAAGAGGATTATCTGAGCGGTATGATTGTACAAACATTGGAAACATTAGAGCCTAGTATAGTATTGTCAAGAGATTAGACTAAAGAGGAGGTAGACTTTTGTGGCAACATTTTTTTTGATAATTATATATTTATCATTTATTAGCTTAGGATTACCGGATTCATTACTGGGAGTGGCATGGCCAGTGATGCAGTTAGATATTAAAGCCCCCTTTGAGGCTGCGGGTTTTGTATCCATGACTGTAACAGCCGGGACTATCATCTCAAGTTTAGCAAGCGGGACCGTAATTAGACGATTAGGTACAGGGAAAGTCACATTTATCAGTTGTTTAATGACAGCGGCTTCATTGTTTGGTTTTTCATTTGTACCCTCCCTGTTCTGGCTGATACTTTTGGCAATTCCACTTGGTTTGGGAGCGGGTTCCGTGGATTCAGCACTGAACAACTATGTTGCTACACATTACAAAGCACATCATATGAGCTGGCTACATTGTTTCTGGGGAGTAGGTGCCACCGTTGGACCTATCATTATGTCTCAGTTCATTGCAAAGCAAAATTCATGGAGAAGTGGATATATTACTGTTTCTGTGCTTCAGTTTACGGTGGCTGCACTGCTTTTTTTCACTCTACCTTTATGGAATCGATCCGCAAGAGATGCAAACAACCGTCCTACGGATTTAAATGAAGATAATGAGGATAAAGATGTAAAGGTTGTTTCCCCCATAGCTACAAATGGAAAATTAAAAATTTTACAAATCAAAGGAGTTAAACTGGCGCTGGCTTCGTTTTTATTTTATTGTGGTACTGAAGCAACCATGGGTTTATGGGGAAGCAGTTTCCTTGTAAATGTAAAGGAACTGCCGGCAGCTGTGGCAGCTCAATGGGTTTCCCTGTATTACGCAGGAATTACCATAGGCCGACTGATTAGCGGATTTGTTACCATGAAAATCAGCAATACCATGCTAATTCGTATGGGACAAATTATAGCACTGGCGGGTGCTGCAATCCTCTTGCTGCCGCTGCCCACCATTTTTTCGCTTATGGGTTTCATCCTGATTGGATTAGGCTGCGCACCTATTTTTCCCTGTATGCTGCATGAAACGCCTGCACGTTTTGGAAAAGAGAATTCGCAGAAGATTATGGGCTATCAGATGGCAGCTGCTTACACCGGTAGCACCCTGTTACCGCCTTTTCTCGGATTGATTGTGTCGCATTCGGCGATGACCCTATTACCGTTCTTTGTTTTGGCCTATATAGCTGCTATGCTTTTGGGCTCAGAAAAAATAAATATTTTAATGAAAGTAAGGAATGCAGCTGGTTGATATGCAAGATTAGATGTAATGGGTTTGCTAAAGGGAAATAATGAGGGGGAGATTCGAGATGAGTTATATTGATTTGCATATGCATTCTTTTTTCAGCGATGATGGAGAATTTGAACCCAAAGTATTAGTCGATCGATGTTTAGATCGGAAAATAAAATATTTTTCTATTACAGATCATAATTGTGTAAAAGCAATAGATGAAGCAAAGGAGTATTGTAGGCATAAAGATATTGAAATAATCCCGGCAATAGAATTAGACTGTACTTTTGAGGGGGTTAATCTGCATGTATTAGGATATGGGATAGATTATCATAGCCCAATATTTGGTGAAATTGAAAGCAATATTATAGTGCAGGAACAAGCGGCTTCCCGAAAACGTATGAAATTGATTCGTGAATTAGGAATAGATTTTTCGGATGAATTTATTGCTACTTTGTCCAAAAATGATATAGTTACTGGTGAAATGATTGCCGAAGCTGCTATGCAATTTGATAAAGCTCATCTAAACCCATTACTTAAACCTTATTTTGAAAATGGCTCTAGAAGTGATAATCCTTATGTTAATTTTTACTGGGATTACTGTGCACAAGGCAAGCCAGCTTATGTCGAGGTGAAGTATATAAGTTTACGAGAGGCTGTTAAAGTCATTGAAGAAAATGATGCAGTACCCGTTTTAGCGCATCCTGGCAATAACGTTAAGGAAGATTGTACCTTGCTGGAAAATATCACTGCATGTGGTGTTAGAGGGATGGAAGTTTATAGCAGCTACCATAGTGAGGAACAAGTGGTATTTTATAAAGAATTTGCGTTAAAGCATAAATTACTCTTAACCTGCGGCAGTGATTTTCATGGTAAAACAAAACCGAGCATATCCATAGGTTGCTCTGAATGCGAGAATAATGAAGAAAGTATTATATTGGCCTTAAAAAGGTCATTAAATTGAGGATTCTTTGTCGGGACAGGGAGGATAAATATGTCGTTTCAAATACTTTTTCAATAGCAACTTTAGGATTAAT
Source organism: Bacillota bacterium (assembly GCA_023419605.1). Classification (GTDB taxonomy): domain Bacteria; phylum Bacillota; class Clostridia; order Acetivibrionales; family JAEZXR01; genus JAEZXR01. The sequence continues at coordinate 116,199 of JAEZXR010000020.1, forward strand.
CATAAGTGTATTCCCATAAAAATTTTAGAGGAACATAACTGAACATTTCTATCACGGTTCCGGCCGGAATTCTATTTCTGTTTAGAGTAAAATTTTTTGTGGAAAAAATAGAGACAGTATGAAGTAGAAATAGTATTATTTTCTTAATAAGTGCTGTAGTAAAGTGGGATACCTTAGAATAATAAATGTAATGTAAAGGGAGCTAGAAGATTTGAATTGGAAAATTAAAAGATTTGAAAATTTAAAAGTTGAGGAGCTATATAATATTCTAAAAGCAAGGAATGAAGTGTTTATTGTAGAACAGCAGTGTCCTTATGAGGATTGTGATAATAAGGATAAGGAAGCATTTCATTTATTCCTGGAGGAGGGCAAAGAGATTATTGCATACCTGAGAGTTTTAAGAAAAGGCATTTCCTATGATGAAGTATCAATTGGGAGGGTATTAGTTAACAAAAAGCATCGTGGAAAGGGTATTTCAAGAGAAATGATGTTAAAAGCGATCTGTTTTATAGAAGAAAATTTAAATGAAACAGAGATTAGGATTCAAGCACAATCGTATTTGGTTAATTTCTATAGAAGTCTTGGCTTTAAAGAAACTTCAGAGGAGTATTTAGAAGATAACATTCCGCATATAGATATGTTATATAAAAAATCCGGTATTTGAGTACGAAATGAGCGAGTATTCGATCCTACGGATTTAAAATTCTCTGATCACTTTCTGATTTTAAAGCTAATGGAATTTTGAATTCTATAAAATTAAAATAATACAAGTTAATCTGCTCGATTCTTTATATATTAACGTATTTTGAAAAAATATTTACATTTATGCAACTGGATAGTAAAATTACGTTAATATATAAAACGTAGAGAGAAGGTGACTATTATAGATGCAATTGATTTAAAAATTATTGCTGCCTTAAAAGAAAATAGCAGATTTTCTACTTCAGAAATAAGTAAAAGGGTAAATCTTTCTATTCCTGCAGTATCCGAAAGAATAAGGAAAATGGAAGAAGCAGCAATAATTGAAAAATACACTATAAAAGTTAATCGAGAAAAAATGAACCACAAGATTTTAGCGTTCATTTTTATTACGATTGATAGAACTGAAAATGTTGAAAATTTCAGAGAAGCTATTGTGCAATACAATAATGTATTAGAATGCCATCATGTTGCTGGGGAATATGACTATTTATTAAAAGTACTTGTAGAAGACACAAAATCCCTGGAAGATTTTTTATCAAACGCTTTAAAGAAAATAAAAGGTGTACTTAAATCCAATACGATCATTTCTCTTTCCTCTTTAAAAGAAGAAATCAATATTTAAGGTAGTGTGCAATATGATTTTTAAAGGTTTCAGGTTTGGTATGCTATTGCAGTTGGCAGTAGGTCCTGTTTGTGTTTTTATATTTCAGATGGCGTCATTAAGAGGGTTTCGTGCAGCGGCGGAAGGAGTAGTGGGTGTTTCAATCATTGATGGACTTTACATTCTGGCCGCCATTCTTGGTATTGCCTCGATAATTGAAAGGAAAAATACTAAAATTGTTTTAAAGATATTCGGTACCGTTGTATTATTTATTTTTGGAGTTAGTACTGTTTTAAGCGTATTTAATATTGTTTTTTTGCCGAGTTTAAGCCCACAGAGTATTTCCAATTCAAATAGCGTGCTTTTTCGTGCAATTCTTCTTACTGTCTCAAATCCGCTTACGATAGTATTTTGGGCAGGTGTATTTTCTACAAAAATCGATGAAGAAAACATGGAACGAAAGGACATATATGCTTTTGGTTTTGGAGCTTTATTGTCTACTGTGCTCTTTTTAACACTGATTGCTTTAATAGGGAGCTTTACCAAACCATTTTTCCCGAATTATATAATACAAATTTTAAATTTGATGGTTGGATTTTTGCTGATGTATTTCAGCATTAGAATGATTTTTAAAAAGGTGTGAAGCGATGGCATGATATCTTTTATGCTATATGTAAAAGCCAGCTTTTATGAGATTTTAAGAAAGGAAATATAGTCTTTAATAAATATTTAACGCCTTGGGCTTCGGTTCGAGGCATTATTTTTTGTTCAGGTATAGACAGTCCAAAATTTAGATGGTACTATTTTCCTATGGCCTGCAGGGTGAAGAATTTAAAGGATTAAAAAAATTAATATTTGTCTGTGGAATAAAGTAGGGAAAGCTACAATGTATGGCCTGATATATGAAGCAAGAAGGGCATAAGAAGTCAATTACAGGAAGGAGATTTGTTATGGAAGATGTTAAGTTGGAAAAATATGCTCGGTTGGTGGTGAAAACCGGGATTAATCTGCAAAAGGGACAGACCCTGGTGGTGAATACGCCCATCGAATGCGCATCCTTTGCCAGAATCATAGCTGCTGTTGCCTACCGGGAAGGAGCCCGGGATGTAGTTCTCTCCTGGAGAGATGAGAAGTTTTCAAAAATCCGGTTTATGGAGGCACCGGAAGAAATTTTTGACGAATTTCCACACTGGCAGCAAGAGATGTATGTGTCTTTGGCCCGGAAAGGAGCGGCTTTCATTAGCATTTCGGCATCGGATCCGGAACTGATGAAAGAGGTGGATCCCAACCGCATGACCAGAGCCCAGCGGGCCAGCAACACTTCACTGCAGGAATACCGGGAACGGCTGATGAGCAATCAGAATACCTGGTGTGTGGTATCTATGCCTACCAGTTCCTGGGCCATGAAGGTATTTCCCGGGGTGCCGGAGGAGGAAGCAGTGGCAAAGCTGTGGGAAGCCATCTTTAAGGCGGTTCGACTGGAGGAGGAAGATCCGGTGGCAGGCTGGCAGACGCATAAAGATAATTTGAAGCGGAGTACGGATTTTCTCAACCGCCACGCCTTCAAGGAGCTGCGGTATCATAATTCCCTGGGTACTGATCTGACCATCCGGCTGCCTGAAAAGCATTTGTGGCTGGGAGGCTCAGAATGTACGCCGGAGGGAGTAGAGTTTATCGCCAATATGCCCACGGAGGAAGTATTCACCTTGCCGGAAAAGACGGGTGTAAACGGGAAAGTAGTCAGTTCCAGACCTTTGAATTACAACGGGAATCTCATTGATAAGTTTTCTCTTACCTTCCGGGAGGGGAAAGTGGTGGACTTCCATGCAGAGCAGGGATATGAGTCTCTGAAAGGACTGCTGGAAACCGATGAGGGTGCCTGCTACCTGGGAGAAGTGGCGCTGGTGCCTGTTAATTCCCCTATTTCCCAGTCACAGATCCTGTTCTACAATACTCTCTTTGACGAAAACGCTTCCTGCCACCTGGCTCTGGGGAAGGCTTATCCATGCATCCAGGGAGCTGAAAATATGAGCAAGGAAGAACTGAAAGCTGCGGGAGTCAATGATTCGCTGATCCATGAAGACTTCATGATCGGAACACCGGATCTCCAGATCACGGGAATTACCGCAGAGGGAGTAGAAATTCCTGTTTTCCGAGATGGAAACTTTGCCTTTTAGGGTAGCATATTCATGACATTAAAATTGGACCTGCATAGACTTGTGGGTTTCGCCCACTATGCACGGTATCTGGCAGCTGCTTTTCGGTAAGAGAAACCTCGAATTATAGCTTATAAATTGATTGATAGATATAAGATGCCCTTTGGGAAACCAGGGGCTTTATTTTTGTCCACATACAGACAACATAAAGTAAAGATGTTACTATTTACCGATGGGATGTTGCGGTAAGTAGAATAATGCATCAGTCTACGGCTATATGCTAATCAGATACCCTTCATATATACATTCATTTTGTCAAGTGCAAAAAGATAAATTTATCCTTTTATCGAAAAGATGGATCTTAAGGAGATTGAAAAAATACCTGAAAAATGTTAAATATAGATTAGGCAATTAACATAAAACATGACAGGCATAATAACTTTTACACAAATAAAAATCGTGCCAAATTGTATTTATAGGTAGTTTACGGTAAGCATAATGTTTTCAGCCAGTTAGCGAAGTGTAATAGAACGGTTTGCCTAACTGAAAAAATCATTTTACTGTTAACTACCTATGTTTTGTAAAACACTTGCCGAATTTAAAATGAGTAAGGGGGAGTTTGCTTATAATTATATGATATCCGGAAATTTGATGTTTTACAAATTTGTGTAAATATGATCAAAGGAGGAAATTGATTGAAAACAATGAGGAATTTTCTACGTAAAGGATTGTCACTTTTAATGGTTGGTTGTTTAGTAACGGGGTTAATGCCGACGAAGGTTGGAAAGGCTGTATTTTCCCCTACTGCAGCGGATGCTATGGATAAAGATAAGAATTTTGCCTACGCGGCTTATTTGGCGGCTGTACAGGCAAATCCAAACTTATTAACGGATGGTGGCGCAGCTCTGGAATTTTCAAAATCTAGTACTTGCACTGCTTCTGGGGGGTCCGCGTATGCCTTTAATGGTGACAGAACAGCTGGCTGGACAACACTTGGCGCGGAACATAATACTGCTTCCAGTTATCCTTTAAACATAGGAGTCGCGATTAATTTGGGCTCTCCTAAAAGTTTTGATACCATTGTAATATATGGTAAAAATGACGCAAGGATGAACTCAATTACAATACAATACTCAAATACTGCTTCAGATTGGACGAATCTTCCAAATAAAGCAGCAGAATCATGGCAAAATCTTCCGGCAGGTAGCTGGACTACTTTTGGGACGCCTAAAACCAGTGGTTTTAGCTCTTCAAATACAACATTTACTACTACATTTACGGAGTCAACTAAGGTTACAGCTCAGTATGTGCGGCTTGTTGAAAATATGGGTAATCAAAAAACTGGTCAACCATACATATACTCCTTTGAGATTTATGACAGTACAGGCGGTGTACAAACCACCCCCTCCCCTTCCCAAACGTCAGACTTATACCTAAACGACCCTGGCAGCGGATTTGCGATAATCAAGCCCAACTACCCGGGTATGAGTCTGACGATAGGCCAACCTGCAGTTATAGATGGAACTGCTGGAACAAATAAGTTCCCTGTGTTTAACGTAACAAACGGAAAGGCAGGTACTTCCGTTTCCGGTACAGTATATGCGCCGGGTGGTGGTGTTGCTTACACGATCCCGTGGATACCAGTAGACGGTAGTGGTAATGCTACAATAAACATCCCAGACACTGTTGCACTAACTAATGGGACATATAAAGCATCCTTTGTGCTTACAAATGGCGGGAATGCACTTTATGATACTTATTATTTTACAGCAGTCAGCAATTTCAGTACTTATAGCTCTATAGCAAATACGCTAAATTCAAATAATGCTAATATTGCGAACACAAACCCGGATTCCCCACCAAGTACAGGCCCATATCCGGCGATACAGATGGACGCTTCCGGCAAGATTATGTATATCCCGGACTATAAGGGCAACCAGGTTATGGACTATTCCGCCGTTGGCTATAAAGGTGGCGGAGCAGAGCTTCCGAATGTGCCTGTACGCATCAGGGTATCACCTCTTGCTGACCCTTCGATGGATGCATGGCAGACTATACAGGATGCTATCGATTATGTGTCTGCTTTGCCTGTTCAATCGGACGGTTATCGCGGCACAGTATATTTAGAGGAAGGTATATTCCGCATAAGTAAACCGCTTACTGTAACAGCATCCGGTGTTGTAATACGCGGAGCCGGTCCGGGCACTGCAACACCTGTTGTCGGAGACGGCTCTTCCGGAGCGCCCTTTGACGAGCAAATTGCAAATGAAGATCTTGAAGCCGGAGTGACAAAATTAATCTCAACCTGGAAGATTACGGAGTCCTATAATCCTTTGCCCGATCATGCGACAACAGCAGGTTCACCTTATACAAAAGCTGCCAACAGTACGTTAATTAATTTTATCGGTGGTCCAACAGCTTCATCAATTGCTACAACAGTAACGGACCAGTATGTGGGCGCCGGACAATATACCCTGCATGTAGCGAGTGTAACAGGTCTCGCGGTTGGCGATACGGTATCAGTGCAAAAAGCAGTGAATGTCAACTGGGCCAAGGCAATGTATATGGATTATGTTGACGGTAAAAGCAACTGGGTTCCGGGCGGCTCATTGGAAGGCGGCTTCACCGGTACGCCGTTTGATGCGGAACGTACCATTAAGGCCATTGATGCGGCAACAAACACCATAACATTAGTAGAACCTCTATCCGATAACCTTGATCTGCGTTGGGGCGTTTCCAAAGTTGTAAAAGTAACAGAGGGCGGGCGCATGAAAAATGTGGGCGTTGAAAATATTCAGGGCATATCGCATTTCTATGATAAAACCAAGCCCGCTTTAAACAGGTATGGCGTAAATTTCAATAGTTATAACGATGAAAACCACCCTGAAGTATTTGTTTCCATGGTAAATGTGCGGGACGGCTTTATGCGCAATTTCCTCACGTACCATATCGACACGGCATTTGTAACGGACGGCAGCTCGCGCAATATAACCGTGCAGGACGGTAAGGTTTTAGACCCTGTAAGTCTTATGAACGCAGGGGAACGCCGCTATTCAATTTATTATAAGAATTCTCAATTTATGTTTACACAGCGCGTATATTCGAGATACATGCGACATGCCTTCATTGTTGACTCATTAACCTCTGGCCCGAATGTATTCTACAATTGCTGGAGCGAATATGTGTCGAATGCGTCTGAACCGCATTTCCGTTGGTCCTCCGGCGGTTTGTACGACAACGTACTTGCACGTATTTACATTCAGAATCGTTGGGATATGGGTACATCCCACGGTTGGTCAGGTGTAAACTATCTTCTGTACAACTGTACTGGCCCATTTATGGTATCACAACCGCAGCTCACGCCAGTTTATTTGATCGGACACTCTTTTGATAATGCCGCAAATAAGCTGGGTACCGCCACTGATCCAACCATTGGGCGGCAAAAGTTTGATAAATCAGATTCGGCAAATATGAGTAAAGCCGGTTTAAATGGCGGAAAAGTACCTAATTTTCCGGCGTATGAATACAGCATAGCAGCTAAAGTAACACCGGCGGCAAATAATATGCCGGACAGCATATATCTACAACAGCTTATAAACAGCCACGGTGCTGAAGCGGCGACAAATATCGCAGTTGACATAGTTCCTCCGATGATTGATCTATCGGGCGGGGCATCCATCGAAAGGCCTAAACTTGTTAGTTTAAGTATAGATAACGAGTCGATTGCCGATTTTAAACCGGGCGTATATAACTATACATATAATTTGCCGCTGGACTATACGACGCTTCCTAAAATAACAGCTACAGCTGCTGCAGGGGTTACAGTCAGCATTGTATACCCAACGGACGTCAGGGAAAATCCGGCGACAGTTACACTAACCGATGCAAATGGTCTGACATCAACTTACAATGTGAAGTTTGATGTTGTTTCCAAGTCGCCTATAATAACAGCAAGTGCTGAACAAACTGGGAACTTTGCAATAAACGTATTAAATACCGAGGATTATAAAGGGGCGACCTCAGTACGCTGGGCTGGAGAAGGCACTCCGTGGATAAGAATGTACCTGGGTGAAACTGCTAAGACGGTATCCGGCGTGCAAATCGGCTTTGTACAACAAGCATCGAATCCGCGTACATATAAATTGAGATTTGAATATTCAACAGATGGCAGGACATGGACTTCAATACCGAGCGGTACAATGAGCAGCGATACGACGCCGGGACAAACGGCATGGGGTTGTGCCAACGATGGGTATTTCAACGGATTGATGTTAAATGCCGGAAGTGCGGCAACGCCTGAAAACACTCTACAGAATTTCACATTTGATACTCCAGTTACTGCAAGGTTTATTCGAGTTTGTGGAAATGGGAACACGACGGGGTCTTCGGCAAATGCATGGAATAATTACTGGCGTTTGCGTTCATTGTTCAACGACGGCTCTGTATACACGCCGCCGACTGGACTTACAATTACAGGCCCGACGACGCTGGATGCTCTTGCGCCCATCCGGCTTACCGCAGAGATTGCGCCGGCTGCAACGACAGTAACGGATGCTCTATGGACTTCAAGCGATCCGTCCATCGCCACTGTGGACTCAACCGGCAAAGTAACTGCTGTTGCACCGGGAAATGTTACAATTACTGCAACGACTGCTGACGGTGTATTTGTAAAGAAGGAGGGCACCTCTACCGGTGTGCTTCAACAAGCCACCTGCACATATGATGTAACGGTTACACAAGCGTCTCAGGCGAATGCACCTGTTGCGAGCCCTGCCCCCGGAACCTACACAACTGTGCAGAATGTAACGCTTACTACAGCAACAACCGGTGCTGAAATTTACTATACAACAGATGGTACCATGCCTACAACAGCCAGTACAAAATACACAGCACCAATCCAGGTAGCAAGCAGTATGACCCTTAAGGCAGTTGCAGTTCTCGCTGGCATGGTTGATAGCGAGGTTGCAGTATTTAATTATACAATAAACCACCCGAGCGGCGGTGGAGACTCAGGAATAGTTGTAGAAAACCCTGATGTGATCATACAGTCCAAAGATGGCCGTGCAACCATTGATGTTAAAGTGAATACCAGCGAGAGAGGGACGGCAGCTGCCATAATTCCGGAGGGTGTTATTAACCAGAACAGCGATACTGTTAGTATAAATATTGATGTTCCTGCAAATACAACAAAAATAGCAGTAACGATTCCAGCAAAAGCTATTGCTTCGGCGATTAATGAAATAAAAATAAATTCGGATATTTGCAGTATTAAGTTGCCTTTCTCGGCAGTAGTGGAGTTAACGGAGAAAAAGGAAGCAGATTTAAAGGTAGTTGTGGACTCTTCACAGCAAAATAAAAATAGCATTTCCGAAGAAGCATTGAAAAAAATAGGGGATAATGCTGTTTGCGATATAAGTATGTATATCGGTGACACTAAGATTACTAACTTTAATAATCAAAAAGCAATAGAAGTTGTAATTCCATTTAAAAAGGGACAAAAACAAGAATCACATAAAATTATTGTGTATTATCTGAACGATAACGGAAAGGTTGAAATTGTTCCGAGTGGAGTATACAACGAAAATGCAGAAAGTATTAAGTTTAAGTCAAATCATTTGGGCAAATACTCATTAGGCTATAACGATGTGGCATTTAGCGATATTCAAGAAGCAAACTGGGCAAAAACGAACATCGAAGCTTTGACGGCAAGGGAAGTTATACTTGGAACAGGAAACAATTTATTTAAGCCAAACAATGATGTCTCCAGAGCGGAATTTGTTGCAATACTTGTAAGAACTTTCGGATTAATGGACAATGAAGCGGCTAGCTCTTATAAGGATGTTGACAAAGATTCGTGGTATTACAGCTCTGTTGCTACGGCCGAAAAATTGGGTCTTGTCTCCGGCAAAGGAGAAGGTTTGTTTGAGCCTGGCAGTGAAATTACAAGAGAAGAAATGACAGTTCTGGTTAATAACTTTGTAACAAAATATAAAGTTGAATTAAACCAAACAAGCTCGGTGGAACAAAAATTTGCTGATTCGAATGAAATTGCAGCATGGGCGGCAAATGCAATTTCCAACATGCAAAAAGCAGGAATAATAAACGGATTGGAAGAGAATAGATTCGATCCTAAAGCAAATTTAACACGGGCGCAAGCAGCTGCAATAATTTACAGGCTGTTAGGACTTTAATAAGCGTAAAAGCTGTAGCAAAATCAAAAATTTGCTACAGCTTTTGTACTATAAGTAGGCTAAGTTGAATTATTCTGCGTCATGATTGTCACTTTAGAAAATCTATGCTATTGTCTTATTAAAAGAAGATGCCAAGGTACCAAAAGACACTTTTAATAATCTGAGTAAAGATAAAAAATAGAAATGTTTTAATGCTGCTGTTCAGGAGTTTTCAACCCGGCGTTTCAGTGAAGCATCCATTAACCAGACCATCAAGACGGTAGGAATACCTCGGTACAGTTTTTATTAGTATTTCAATGGTAAAAAGGATAAGTATTTAAGACATTTATTGTTATAAGTAACACCCGCATCGAAGTAGGGAAGAAAAGTACAGCGAAAGCTAAAAAGAAGTAGCATCGATTTTCCTGTTGTGGTAAAATAAGCTATAATTGATACTCGATAGAGCATTTCAAAATGAAAAATAATATCAAAAGTGCAAAGATAGCACTAGTTATCTCTGTATTTGCGCTTGTTATTTCTTCAATTAACCTTATAGTATCAAGTGTAAACAGAATATCAATATAGAGTGCCATTGCAATATTTTGTGCTATGAATGCTCTTTTTTGTGCAAATATTGCAAACTATAAATCAAAGAAAAATAGCGGTAACGATTCCGATAAATGAGTACAATCTTTAGTTTTACATAGGACGCGTTATTCGTATTATGCGGAGGAGAAAAAATGGGATTTTCAACTATAGGGTTGTTGATAGCAGCAATGATTTTTGCCCCAAATTTGCTTTTCATTGCTTTTTCACCTAAAAATATTCCGCCAGGGATAAAGGATGCGGGTCTTTTGTTTACAATAATAGAAAGAATCGGACAAGCAGGCTGTATGGTACTGCTGGTTATTTCAAAAGATAATTTTGAAGCTGCCTCTCTTGATGTGTGGTTCTTCCTGATGATGATTTGCGTAGCAGCATACTATTGTTTATGGATACGATATTTTGTTCGGGGTAGGGATTTTTCTTTGTTATTTAAGCCCCTTGGGTTTATCCCGATACCAATGGCGGTATTCCCTGTGTTAGCATTTAGCTTTGCAGCAATATGGGGGAAATCAGTTTGGATAGGAGTTTCAGCAATTTTGCTTGCAATCGGCCACTTTGCAAACAGTTGGAATAATTATAAATACTTAAGATGAACATTGGCGTAGTATTATATTGTATTGAGTAAAACCCATTGAAAAAGATAGTAGAGGGATAGAAATGAGCAATTTATTCTATAGATATTTATTGAGAAATATGCTATAATTGTAACAAATTAAATCGGTGATGGAGTTCGCCATTAACTGCTATTATGCTAATGACTCCTACATAATTTACGACCTTTGTATTTTATGTGGGAGTTTTTATATTTTAGGGGTATTGTATTTTGGTTAAAATTTCTGTATTTAATATATCCCAATTAGGAAGAAGTTCAAAATGGTTAAGGAAAGGGATACGATAATGGAGGATCAAATATTTGGCAATAGAATGATGCAGTTCTTCAAAGCAATATCAAAATATATACTTACCGGAGGCATTGTGGGAGTTTTAGTAGGAGGTGCGAATGCGCTATTCCTGAAAAGTCTCGAACTTGCCACGGAAAATAGGGTACAGCATCCCTGGAGTATCTTTTTCCTCCCTTTTGCGGGTGCTTTGGTTAGTTTCCTTTATGTAAAATTTGGTAAAAACTCCTCGGGGGGAAATAACCTAATTCTTGAGAAGATTAACCACGAAGAAGTCAGTGTTCCACTGCGAATGGCACCCTTGGTTTTTATAGGGACAGTATTGACTCATTTATTTGGAGGTTCTGCAGGACGTGAAGGTACTGGGGTTCAAATGGGAGGGAGTATCGCTGATTGGGTTAGCCGAGTTTGTAAGCTAAATAAGCAGGATAGTCGAATTATTTTAATGAGTGGTGTCAGTAGCGGTTTTGCGGCTGTTTTTGGTACTCCTTTGGCAGGTACGGTTTTTGGACTTGAGGTTGCAGCTTTGGGAGTTATGAGTTATGAAGCAATTATCCCTTGTTTTACTGCAGCTTATATCGGTAATTCGGTAACCGGATTTTTAGGTGTAAGCCACAGTCATTATGCTATTCAGAATTATATTAATAATACCTCACTCATAAATCTTCTGAAAATAATACTGGCAGCTATGGCTTTTGGACTGGTCAGTAGAATTTTTAGCAAATTGACGCATAAGCTCAAGGAACTCTTTGCATCAAGTTTTAAAAATGCGATGATAAAAAGCTTTGTCGGCGGTATTCTTATAATTATTCTGGTCTATGCTGTAGGTACCCGTGCTTATATGGGATTAAGTTTGCCTCTGATTAAGGAAGCAATGAATGGTCACGTTTCTCCCTTGGCGTTCATCTGGAAGTTAGTTTTTACTTCTTTAACATTGGGAACGGGCTTTCAAGGCGGGGAAGTAACTCCATTGTTCGTAATCGGGTCTACTCTTGGAAACTTCCTGGGAGATTTGTTAAAGGTTTCTCCATCTCATCTTGCCGCACTGGGGCTGATAGGAGTATTTGCAGGAGCTACAAACACTCCTGTTGCGTCTTTCATATTAGGGATCGAATTGTTTGGCAGTACAGGCATGGAATTTCTTTTTTTAACTTGTGTTGTGAGTTATTTCTTTTCAGGGCACACGGGAATCTATACCTCCCAAAAGATCGGGAGAAAAAAGCATTCTTTTAGCAATATACCAGATAATGCCACTTTGGGAAGTATAACAAAAAGAAACCTGTAATAAAAATAGGACTGTGATTAAAAGGAGAGACGATAGGCTTTAGAAATTTTGTCAGAGAAGAAGGTATTCTTATGGATTATCATGAAACAATGGAGCTTTATAAGTATAAACTAAAAGAAATTATATGTCAGAAAGCCCAATAATGCCTCTTATAAGGAAAATTTTACTACTATACATATATTCAAACCTATTTGCTCTGCTTACTTTTTTTCCGAACAGTTGAAAAAAGTAATAGCAATAGCGGAATGAGGAGCTGATATATCAGGGCATACCAAGGCCATGCATACATTGCGATACTGATATGCTCTGCATGACTTTGTACGATGAAAGTAGACTGTTCAACTACCAAAATTCCCAGAGGAATGATCAAGATCCGGAAGTTGTTAATGCCAAAAACCTTTGCCATGCAAAGAGCTGAAACGTAGAGCGAAATACTTATTTCTACGATATTGATTGCAATAAATATTGTGTAAAACAGAATCTCCGCACGGTCTAAAAAGTCAGCTACCTGTATATAGGAGAATGTGGTGTATCCGGGGTAAGTGAGCTTAGGAGCCAATGGGCCCAATATAAGCAGGTACATAATATCGGAGAACAATATTAATACCCCTGCTGTAGCAATAGCATACAAGGAAGGCGCTTTCGCCTTCCCTTTTTTATTCAGACTGGGAAAGACCATGGCAAATAATACCGATAAGCCCAATGGCAGTGTACTTACCTGCAGCGAGGAATAAAGAACTTTTCTCCACTTGATATCCGTTAAGGGAAGGAAATTTTTGAATTCAAAGTCCTTGCTGAGCAATATAAAAGCAAGAAACAGGAAAAATACCAAAACCGGAATGAGAATTGTTGAAAGCCGACTTATGGTCTCTATCCCTCCATAGACGATCCATACCACAAAAGCCATGGCGGCTATGGCAATTACAAGGGTTGGGGTATTGGGAAGGGCAACGGTTGAAGTCATTTGCCAGCTGTTCTTCAGATTATAGGCGCAAATTTCAAAACTAAACCATCCATACAGGAGTCCGATAATTTTACCACCCCATTTTCCCAGCAGCAACTCACTGATTTCGATCATCGACTTACCGGAGTGAGAGTCAGATAAATGTGTATAAATCCATGCAAAGCCAAGGCCTATGAATATCGCAAACAAGATGGAAATCCAGGATTGATTTCCCGCAGGAGCTCCAATGGGTGCAGTCATAGCATCTGCCGTTAGATAAAGAAACATGCAAGCCCACAATTCCATACTCGATATGATTTCCTTACGTTTACCAAGCATTTATCTTCCTCCCCCAAACAGAAGTTTTCCCATAAAAAGTACATCTATTCAGGCATCATTCATATTTTACTACCGAATAAGAATCTCCAGTAAGAAGATACTATATAAATCGCGATATTGCGCCAAGGTAATTGTGCGTCACGTAAAACCTTTATCGCGTTCAATACCCATAGTGATTGAAGAGATAAGCAGGTGATGTAATGAAAAAGCCGTTTAAGATTGAGCTTCCAAAAATAAAACAACAAAACACCGTATATAAAAAAGTTCTTCAAAAGGATGAGTCCATACTAAAGCAGTACGAATGGACTGCAGATATAGAAAAAAATGAAGCTGTACTAAGGAATATTTTTGAAGGCTGCTCCGATATCATGTTTCGGTCCATTAAAATTTTCGGTGAACTGAAAGGTGTTGTCATCTATGCGGATGGTCTAACGGATATAAAACTTCTCGACAATGTAATACTGAAGCTCCTGATGCGGGAAAAGCTGCCTGAATCTGAACTGCTGAACGACATAAGCCAGGTTATAAAAGATGAAATCGTTGCTGTCGGACAAGTTAATATTATTACGTCCATCAATGAAGTTGTAAAGGGCATACTTAGTGGAAATACTGCCATTTTGACCGATGGTGATGCAAAAGTATTAACAGTTGATATCAAAGGGTTTGAAAAACGCAGTATAAGCGAACCCAACACCGAAGTAGTCGTTAGAGGTCCAAGGGATGGCTTTACAGAAGATATCTTTACTAATATTAGCATGGTCCGCAGGAGACTTCGATCCCCTAAGTTAAAAACCGAATCCTTTACCCTCGGAGAGGTCAGTCAAACCAATGTAAAGATCGCATATATGAAAGGAATCGCCAGGGACGAAGTTGTTAAGGAAGTCCGAACTCGTCTGGAAAAGATAAAGATTGATGGTATTTTCGAATCCGGGTATATCGAAGAGTTTATAGAAGATGAACCGTATACACTTTTTCCCCTGATACAGAATACAGAGCGTCCTGACGTCGTAGCCGCAAACCTTCTGGAGGGAAAAATCGCTATTTTTACCGATAACACTCCTTTTGTATTGATCGTACCGCTGATATTCTGGGGGCAGGTTCATTCCAATGAAGATTATTACGACCGTTTTACTATGGGAACCTTTCTTCGCTGGATACGAATGATCTACATGTTTATTGCACTATTAGGTCCCTCCCTTTATGTGGCGGTTACCACCTTCCATCAGCAGATGATCCCTCCCAAACTTCTCATGAGTATTATTGACAACCGTGAGCCTACCCCATTTCCTGCTGTTGTAGAAGCACTTTTGATGGAGATTACCTTTGAGGCATTGCGGGAAGCCGGTATCCGACTCCCGAAACCTATTGGACAGGCAGTCAGCATTGTAGGTGCTCTGGTCATCGGCCAGGCCGCTGTAGAGGCAGGACTTATATCGGCGCCCATGGTCATCGTGGTTTCCATCACCGGTATTGCGTCCTTTACCATCCCCCATTACGGTTTTTCTTTTGCTATACGAGTTTTGAGATTCCCCATGATTTTTCTGGCAGGCTCTCTCGGGCTATATGGCGTTACCCTTGGGGTATTGGGAATCTTTATCCATCTGGTGAACCTCCGCTCCTTTGGTGTTCCATATTTTTCCCCCATTGCTCCATTGAATATAAAAAGATTAAAAGATGTATTTGTTCGCGCTCCCATCTGGAGTATGCATATAAGACCGGGTCTTACTACCGATAATAATCTTCGGATTCCAACCGGTCAGAAACCCCGGCCAAAAGCAGGGGGTAAAAAATAGGCAGGTGAAATAAAGGATGAATACAAAAACAATCAAGTCTGTATGTAAAATCTTTATTATTTTTATGCTGTTTGCTACAGGCTGCTGGGACCGCACTGAAATCAACGACATTGCATTAATCACCGCAAGTGCTTATGATTTGGTTCCGGAAGGAGGGATTCGGTATACGATACAACTGATGCTGCCTTCCGCCGGAGGGGCTAAATCAGGACAAGGAGGCTCCGGCGGTTCGAAGAAGACAGACTTTATCGTTGAAACTGCTGTTGGAGCCGATGTAGGAGAAGCGGAAAAAAATATCCAAAAAAGATTTCCCAGAAAGCTCTTCCGCGGTCACAGGCGGGTCATCGTTATCGGAGAAGATTTAGCGAAAAACGGTATGGGAGAGATTCTGGATTCTGTAAGCCGGGATCCTCAAAACAGGCTCCGCACCAATGTTCTTGTTGCAGAAGGTATCAGTGGTTGCGATTTGCTGAAGATCGATTATCCTTTGGAACGTGTTCCGGCAGAAGCCATGCGGGAAATGACCCAGATCGGAATCGGTATTGAGGCCAATATCCGCGACTTTTTAATCGCGAAATCCAGCCAAGGTATCCAGCCCATCGGAGTATCCATATCGCCAAGGAATAACAAGGAAGGTTTTGATGAGACAGGAATTGCGGTTTTTAAAGATATGCAATTGGCAGGTTACCTGAAGGGGGAAGAAATCGAAGGGTATCTTTGGGTAACCGGAAAGTTTAAAAACAGCACCATTACAACACCAGTCCCGGGTAAAGAAGGTATGATTCGTATTAATGTTAAAAACACCAATGCGAAAATAACACCGGAAATAGAAGGCAATAAAGTCAATATCTACATCGATCTGAAAGGGGAAGGATCTGTTTACGGAAACAGTACCCAATTAGATCTTAGCATACCTAAAAATATTGTACTTACACAGGAAGCTGTAAAGGATAAAATAAAAAATATCGTTCAAAATACGGTTCAGTTGGCTCAGAAGGAATATAAATCCGATATATTTGGGTTTGGGAGTATCATTAGCCAACATAACGCAAAAGAGTGGAAGCTTTTAAGAGAAAGCTGGGATGACGCTTTTTCCGACGTAAAGGTGTTCGTATCAATTGATTTTAAAATAAGGACGTCCGGCATGTCAGGTCTTCCTTTATATCTGGATGAAAGCGAGGGAGATGGGAAATGATGCTATCAATGATCGGTTTCTTCATTTTTATAACGCTCTTAGCGTATTTTCAAATAAGACAGTTCGTAGAGAAAGAAGGAAAAAAAGAAGCCATCGTATATGGCCTCTTCATGAGCCTGGCGGCTCTCATGGGAGCGTTACTCATTGCGGGTGTAAAAATTCCCAGTCACAACGTACTTGTTATAAAGTTTTTCGAACCTTTAGGAAAATTTATCCTTGGCAAGTGAAGAATGTAAGCTAGTAAATATGTATTGATTGCAGCCAGAATAATCGTATTAAGGCGTTGGAAGAGGGAAAATAAACATCTGAAAGTAGAATTGGCTAACCTTAAGGGAACGCTATATGACAAAGCATGATAAAGCGAAGAAAAATTAGCCTTTGCTTCTACGGTTAATTCTTCTTTGCAGCCACGGAAGGGCTTGGGACTGGCGTGGGCCCGAATATATATGAAAGTAGGGCAAACAATGTCAGGGTAAACGCATGAAATTTTTTGCGGGGTTTAAGGGGGGGGCAAGCCCCTTTTAAATTTGAACTTTGGGGACAAAAGGACTACCCGTAATTCAGAAAGGTGTGTCCCCATACCTTAAGAAAAAAAGTAACTGGAATATCCTAAAACAAAGAGTTTATTCCAGTTTTTGTTTTGTATTGTTGTGTAAATATATATAAAATAAGTATAT
>JAEZXR010000034.1 GCA_023419605.1 Bacillota bacterium
TGGAATAAACTCTTTGTTTTAGGATATTCCAGTTACTTTTTTTCTTAAGGTATGGGGACACACCTTTCTGAATTACGGGTAATCCTTTTGTCCCCAAAGTTCAAATTTAAAAGGGGCTTGCCCCCCCCTTAAACCCCGCAAAAAATTTCATGCGTTTACCCTGATGCTGTAGGTATCCTAATTTTGTATTTTGAGGCCGTAAAAAAGGAGGATTCTGCATTTTTTTAGCGAATTATACAAATTGTATTTAAATTTGCTATAATTTTTTGATCGATAAAGGAGGAAAACAAATGGCAAAAGGGTCTTCGACGAAATCTACCAACAACGTCCAAAAAGAAACAAATGCATTTAAAATCGGACTTTCCATTTCCGGTTTCGTTTGCTTGGCATTATTAATCATCACCATACTGATTAAAAACGAATTTGTCCGTATAGTGTTTTTTCTAGCTTCCGCAGTAATTTCAGCCTTTATAATCCGGTTCTCCGTGCAGGTTTCCACCAAGAAAATGGTCGGAAAATTTTCAAGTGAAATGGAATTAATCAAAAGCGGGGATTTCTCCCATCTGGTAGAGTCAAGAAATTATCAGGCCCTGGGCGGACTTTCCTCCGCCGTAAACGGAGTATTAAGTGAAATCAGAACATTAATCGATAGCTTCTTTACCCTATCGATTTCCATCATACAGGCCTCCAGGCAGGTTACCTCCACTGCCAACGAAGCGTCCAGAACGATACAGGAAATATCCAAAACGGTGGATGAAATCGCCAAGGGCGCATCCGACCAGGCCAGCGAAGCACAGCAGGGAGTTCAGTTGGTGGAAAAGCTGTCTGACCGCATTAATGTGGTTTATGAAGCGTACACAGGAGTTACCAACGAAACCAGCAAAATTATCGAGCTGAACAATGCAGGACTTGATTCCGTCAGTGTATTACGGCAGAAATCCATAGAAACCTCTGAAACTTCAGAGAAGATATTCTCCGTAATTGAAAAGCTTACGAATACGACAAAGGACATCGCACTTTTTGTGGAATCCATTGAAAACATTGCCGAGCAAACCAACCTGTTGGCGTTAAATGCTGCCATTGAGGCTGCGAGAGCCGGAGAAGCAGGTAAGGGCTTCGCCGTGGTTGCCGAGGAAGTAAGAAAATTGGCAGACCAGAGCAGAAAGTCGACGGATGAAATCAATAACCTGGTGGAAAGCATTCAGCAGGAATCTCTTTTAGCCATTACCTCCATGGCAACCATGAAAAAGGTTTCACAAGAGCAAAACCAGGCGGTTAACCGGACGGATATGGCTTTCTCCGATATCGCCCAGGGGATCAACACCATTGTTCACAAAATTAATGAAGTAAACGATGCCATCGTAGAAATGCAGCAGGATAAAAATGAAGTTATGGTGTCCATTGAAAATATATCCGCAGTCTCTGAAGAGACTGCAGCATCCAGTGAAGAAGTGGCTGCCACTACGGAAAACCAGCTGCAGGCAATTGAGGAAATGAAACTGGCGGCCCATGGACTGGATGATCTGGTGCACGAACTGGATAAGAAACTGAAGAGGTATAAAATACGGTAGAGGACCAAAACTGCAAGTCGGAAGGGATCTTTCTTCCCTTCCGACGCAGTTTGAATACTTTATTCGGCGATCGATTGAAATAAAGGCTGCGTACAGGCCAAAAAAACCTGCATGCAGCCTTTATTTTAATATTGCAGCACTACCATCTGATGGCACTCCATCTTTGGAACCATATAACTCACCGTATCGCCTTCCTGTTTGAAGGTGATCTCCTCCATTTGCGGTGCCAGGTAAACCTTCCTGACTGTGTGCGGTACTTTGACGGATACCTTTACCTCGTATACCGGCAGTATATCTTCGATGACTTCAATTCCGTTCCCGCGCTTAACAGGAGAAGCATACAGCAAATGATTCACATAGCGGCTTTCCTTTTTCTGCTCTGTAAGGGTTACAACTCCCTGTGCAGGAAGATTTGTAGTTAACGTCCTCTTCTCCTTCAGCAATCGGTTTAGTGCGTACAGTACGGTTTCTTTCAGAGGCAGGCTGCCTTTTGTGGCATAATCCTCAAAAACCCCCCATGCAAAATAGATGCCGTTTTTACTTTCTACCATACCGGGTCCCCCATAGCGCAAGCTGTTGGGAGTATGCTGATGCGAGCAGAAGGTAAAGAGGTCCCGGTTAAAGTAAGGGTCTTCCCTCCGTCCCAGTTCGTTCCCCCCATCCAATTCAATCTTTTGCCCTTTGGAGTAGAAGATAAAGGCCGCATTTCCAAGGCTTGCGATTTCAAATTCCGGCCTGAAATAGTCCGGCCTGAAAGGATTTTCTCCGACCCATTTTACACCTAAATGCAGGGCAAAGGAATCGTCGTCCACACTGAGTCCGGATTCTCCTGTTGCAAAAACCTTTCCACCCTTTGCAAAATATTCCTGGAGCTTCGACTGAAGCAAAGGTGTTATCCTTACCTGATCGGGAAGTATGATGACCTTATATTTGCTGAAATCCTCTTCCATGTCAATGACATCAAACAGAATTTTACCCTCCAGCAGCATCCTGGCTGCACCTGTGTCCGACTCTCCTGTTCTGGCTTCAGCCCCTCCCGCCGGTTTGGAAGCTCCTGCGGCCTGCAAGGACAGCAAAGCGACGTCAGCAATATTCTCCGTGCTTACGCACCAAGGCTCCTTTTCCTCCACTTCCTTATAAGCAGTACCAATAAGTGCATAGGTTGCCTCATCCATTTCTCCCAGCGGATGGAGCTGGTCGCCGATGGAGCAGCGTGCGCCGTTGGCGATGCTCAATGCCGCTTCATACCGCAGGGCATTGGGGTGCTTATACCCGCCGAATTCGCCCCAGGTGGTGTGGAATTTTCCGGTCATGCCCAGATACTCCATCCCCAGATTTTGTACATAGCGGACCGACAAGGGAAAATGGTCGTATCCCCAGCCACCGGTGGGCAGGGATTCTATTTCCAGATGCGTGTTTCTCGCTGCCAGATCCCTGCGCCCACGGCGAATATGCCCTCCATTATGGAAGACCCTTAATCCCGGCTTATTTTTGTGTACGGCTTCATTGATCCTTCTGGTGTAATTGGCATAAACCCTTTCTCCCAGATCGCGTACCGCCTGAGCATCCCTGGGGTCCTTTCCTTCCTTCCGGAGCGATTCGATACAGTGCTGGCAGTAGCAGCTTCTCACGCCTACAATATCGAGAAAGATTCCATCTGCATCATATCGCTGGACTACTTCTTCAACCTGTTTTACGAGGTAATCCAGGTAGGGTGTGTTCATGCAAAACTGATGATATCCGGGCTGCATAAAGTCCGGTGCCCAACTTGTTTTCTCATTCTCGCCCCGTATAAGCCATTCCGGATGTCTGCGAGCCATTTTTTCGTCCAAACCGGCAGAAAGGTAGACAGGAGTCTTTATTCCAATTTCGTGAGCCGCTTCGACCATAGCCCCCAACAGGTCGAAATCCAGCCCGGGATGTATTTCATTCGCTTCACTGGGATGGTAGGCCCATCCATGATGGCATTTTGAAAATACGGTAATAGAGTTTACATGACCTGCTTTTAAAGCTTTCTGGAACTTTTCCTTTGAAAATTTCGTACCAATCCCCGGTATCGCCTCCGAAGTGTGAAAATCAAGATGTACCTGTCTAAATGCTAAACTATCCATAAATTTACCCCCTTTTATAATAATTGAATCGTTTCAATTTGATTCAAAAATATAACCCTTATTAGTTCTCTATATCTGTGCGGTAGAGTTCCGCAAAATCAGCTCTGTTTTTAACCGCAAAACAGCCGGAAATCCGTCATAGTCTCCCCGTATCCTTCGTACCAACAGCTCTGCAGCTTCTTTTCCGATTTCCTCCATGGGCTGTACAATGATAGTGAGCGCAGGACGGATAATTCCCGTAAGCCCGAGGTTATCAAACCCAATAATAGATACTTGCTCAGGCACGGCAATATTCAAATCGTATATGGCCTTCATGGTACCGATAGTTGTATAATAATTGGACGCAATAACTGCCGTTGGAGGGTTTTCCATCTGTAAAAACTGAATCATTGACTGGTACCCGGATTCCACATTATATCCCAGGGTCTTTACCAGTTCCCGGTCCACCTCGATTCTGTAATCCTCCAGTGCTCTGTAATAACCTTTGACCCTCTCTCTGGACGTAAACAATTCCTCGCTGGCGCTTATAATGCCGATGCGTTTATGATTGCTGCCGACCAGCCACCGTACTGCCTCGTAGATAGCATTGCTATTATCCGTAAGTACCTGGTCACACCGGTAGTTGTTGACTGCCGAATCCACGATGACAACAGGTATATTTCTGGAATTTATAGCTTCCAGATAGGAAATATCCTCATTGCAGGGATATAATATCAGTCCGTCCACCATCCGGTCTGCCAGCAGCTGCACCTTTTCCATTTCCAGTTCCCTGCTGCCCCAGGAATCACAGGCAATAATATTGTATCCATAGTCATACAGCGTCTTTTCCAGATTTCTTACTATGGTAGTAGCGTAGATATCCGCAAGGGTGGGAATAATGACACCAATGGTGTGTGTCCGGTTTGTTTTCAAATACCGGGCAATAGGATTCAGTTTGAAATCAAGTTTTACTATAGCTTCTTCGATTTTTATCCGGTTTTGCTCCTTGATCTCCGCTCCGTTCAAATACCTGGATACGGTACCTACGGATACTCCCGCTTCTTTTGCTACATCCTTTACCGTTGCCACACCATCACCGCCTTTTTGAATCGTTTCAATTTTATTATAATTCAAAGGATATCTTTTTTCAAGAATAAAAGGAGAATTTAAAAATTCTCCTTTTATATACAACGCACAAAAGTTTTTACATTTCTTCTTTTGTGCGCTTGTATTTCCTTGCTTGCCCATTGCAAAAATCAAATTCATTCCTTGTAAAATCATTTTCGCGATTTATATAGACATAACATTTACTTACCCATCCCTATATCGAACCACAGCCTGCCTTTATATCTCGTAAGTCGAAAGCAGCTCGGCAATCTCTGTAGGCTGGAACTCAGCCTTTGCTTCATTTAGCAGCTCCTCATGACCGTATTCCGGCCAGAAGTGCGTCAGCAGCAACTTTTTCGCCCCTGCCTCCCTGGCAACTCTTCCGCATTCTCCTGCCGTCATATGGGGAACATCCTCGTCGGTTTTGTCTTTGTTCAGCAGTCCGGCATCCAGCATGACGACATCTGCTCCCCTGGAAAATTCGATAATGTCCGTATTCCATGCCGTGTCGCCGGAAAAAACAAACTTTTTGCTGCCATTATCGATGGAAATGGCAAAACACCTCACCGGATGAACCATTTCCCTGAAGGTTATTTTCAGACTTCCAAAGGTCAGTTCCAAATCCTCCGTTATGGGTTTCAAATTAAAAATATTATTGAGATGAAGCCTCTCGTACTCCTCGATGGGATCTTCCGGAGCGTATACAGCAATGGGTCTGGGGAATTGTCCTCTCTTCATTCGGATTTGTACTGCATAGCGGAGCACCAGCATATCAGACATATGATCACTGTGCAAATGTGTTAACAGAATGGCGTCTACTTCCTCCAGCTTTACAAACTTTTGCAGATTTGCAACCACCCCATTCCCACAATCGATCAGTATCCTTTCCTCGCCTTCGGTGATGAGATAGCCGGAGCAGGCTCCGCCTGCGGCAGGGAAAGGTCCGTTATTGCCTAAAATAGTTACTTGCATCCCGTATATTCCTCCCTTATGTCCTTTATTAGTGTATATTTTATCCTATCTTTCATGGATAAAACAATATGCAAAAAAGCCTGAGGGAATAAAAATATAACGGAATTTTAAACCATTTTATCAATTTATATACTATTTATCATTGTATTTTCGCTATATAATCCTCTATATAATCCAACGCTTATTTCTTGCTAAAACAAATAATTCACATACATTTATCAAATATATCGGTCTTTTCCTGCTGCCTTCATGTTTTTAAAGGGGGGATTCTATGCTTGTAGTATAGTTAAAATCAATCGCGTTCTAAAAACAATATGGATTGGAGGTATCAACAGTGTATTATTCACGCAGCAAATTTAAAAAAAGAGTGACCCACAGCAACATAAAATTGATTTACAGGAGGACAAGCATTATGAATCCAACCTTTTTTCCCATTTCAAAGAAACTCAACCGTATACTGGCTATAGTGGTCGCATGTATATTCATTACCGGTACCCTGCTGAGCGTTACTGCTCAGAATGTGAAAGCCGCCGCTCCGGAATTGCTGTCTTATCGGAAGACCGTTCATGCTTCCTCGGAGCTGGGGCTCAATTATGCGGAAAGAGCCGTTGACGGCAATATCAACACCGCCTGGGCCAGCTATCCCCAGATGGACCCTCAATGGATCTATGTGGATTTGGGAGTAACATCCACCATAAGCCGTGTAGATCTGACCTGGGAGGCTGATCCCTATGCAAAAGCCTATCAGCTCCAGTTCTCCAACGATGCGGAAAACTGGACGTCCATTTATTCAACCACCAATGGCATCGGTGGTACCAGCTCTCTGACGGTTTCCGGCAAAGGACGCTATGTAAGAGTATACTGTACTGAACGCGGAAAAGACAGAGGGTATGCCTTAATCGATTTCTCCGTTTATGGCATCCCTGACAGCCCCTTGCCGGCAGCCCCTGCAAACATTGCCCTCAATAAAACTGCAGTGGCTTCCACCATGGAGCAGCCTTCCTGGGCTCAACCCGGGCAGCTTAGCGCCTCCAAAGCAGTAGACGGCGACAAAACCACCCGCTGGTCGTCGGAAGCCTGGGACCCTCAATGGATTTATGTGGATCTGGGAAGCGTCCATACTGTCGGACGTGTAGTCCTCAGTTGGGAAAATGCTTATGGAAAGACCTACGATATCCAGGTATCCAACGATGCCCAGAACTGGACCACTATATACAGAGAACTGTACGGAAACGGAGGCATCAATGATATCAAGCTCTACGGCACCGGCCGATATGTAAGGATGCTGGGTGCGGCAAGAGGGATCGGCTACGGATATTCCTTATATGAATTCGAAGTCTACGATTATGTCCAGGGTGAGCCCATACCTCCGGCTCATATTCCTGCCATGCCTACAACCCAGATTGTAAATGTGGGGTCCGGGAGCTATAAAACAGGGGATTTGACCTGTGTCACTCCCACCTACCCCCTCTATAAAACTGAAAACCTCCAGTCCCCCATTCCTTCCAGCGGCTGGTGGCAGTCCATACTATTCAAGCGTTTGAGTGATTCCATTATCCCTTTACCCCTACGGTCTCAGTACACCGATCAGGGCCTTAGTGTCATGAATCCCGGAGAGGGATATGTGAAGGGTGACAATATCCCCACCCTTACCCCGGGTGTGGGGACCGCTGGAGAAACGGATTTCTATGTAATGGCAGGCAATATCAATCCGGACACCATGTCTGCAGAAGTGTGCGATTACAGCGATTGGTCCGTAAGCTCCATTTTAACCGATAACAGCGTATATAAACTGAAGACCACCTTTGTAAAGGGCTCCCCTTATATCTTCAATGAATTTTCCGATCCCTCCTCTGCCTATATAAAACTGAATGCAGCCACCAGCATCTTTAATGGTACCAACACTACGATTTTAGCAACCGAAGGTGCTTCCGTCATCACGGATTACATCGGCCTGGAGGTAGCCAATACGGATGCAGGGGGAAATACCCGGGTCAGGTCCTATGGAATTTTTGCCCCTCCCGGCACCGTCTTCACCAGGACAGGGAAAAAGATTACCTTGCAGTTGGGAAGCGGACAAAACTATTTGTCCATTGCCACCCTTCCCTCGAAAAACAGTTTGAACTATTATTACCAGCATGCCTATGCTTTTGTTACGGGTACAAAGGTAAGCTATCACTGTGATGATGCTTCGTCAACCGTAACCACTACCTTCAATGTTACAACGGAACTAAAACGCAGCGGGTTTTCCGCCTCTACCCTCATGTGCCTCTTCCCCCATCAGTGGAAGGCTTCCGGCGCATCCTTAACCAACCTGACTTATCCATCGGTGCGAGGAACCCTGAAGGTTTTTGAGGGAAATTCCTTTTCAACGCAAAACAAATTTACAGGGATCGTACCTCAGTTTGCAGAACCCACAGGCTCCGGTTCCTATAACCGGGCCAATGTCATCTCTTACATAAACACGCTGCTCACTACACTGGACAACAATTATATGTGGAATGACCCTTACTGGGAGGGAAAAAACCTGCATCCCCTTGCCCAGGCAGCACAAATCGCGGATCAGCTGGGAGAAACGGCTCTACGGGACCGGTGTCTTACCATGCTGCGGAGCATTTTAACCGATTGGTACACCTACAGCGGAGGATGGCCCAATGACTACCCTTACTATCTATATTATACGCCCGAATGGGGAACCATGATGGCGGACGGCGGCAATAACGGTATGGCAAAATGGCTGTCGGACCATCATTATGTCTGGGGGTACTTTATCTATGCTTCCGCCGTCCTTGCCACCTATGACAAGGATTTTATGAACAATTACGGAGGCATCGTGGAACATTTGATCAAAGATATCGGAAACCCGTCACGGACAGATTCCATGTATCCTTTTGTCAGAGAGTTTGACCCTTATGAAGGGCATTCCTGGGCCGGCGGTTATGCCGATAATTATGACGGCAACAATGAAGAAGCCGCTTCGGAAAACTTATATGCCTATGCCGGCCAATATCTGTGGGGGCTTTTAACCGGCAATGCCGCCTACCGCGATACGGGGATGTGGATGTACACCGTAGAGTCAAATGCCGTATTGCAGTACTGGTTTAATTATGATCAGGACAATTGGATTTCCGGCTATCCCCACGGAGTGGTAGGACAGGTTTGGGGAAGTGAAAACCGGTACGGAACTTATTTTTCAACAGACCCCAACTGCATCTACGGTATCCACTGGCTCCCGGTAGCACCTTATATGACCTATTTCGGATTACAGCCCGATAAGGCCGCCAGGGTATATAACAGCTTCCTTCAGGATAAAGGCAGTGCGGAAAACGGGTGGTACCATATCATCTGGCCCTTCCAGGCATTGAGTAATCCATCGGCAGCCCTGGCAAAATGGGACCCGGAAAAAATAAGAATGGATGATGGCAACGGGTATAAGGAAGTGTCCAATACCTACTGGTTTATGAATACCCTGAATGCCCTGGGGACCCGTACTCCCGACATCCGTTCCTCCAATTGGACCTCCTATCAGGTATTTAAAAAAGGCAATACTTACACCGCATGTATCTGGAACCCTACCAATGTCAATCAATACGTGGTATTCCGCAATGCCTCGGGTGCTATTGTAGGAACGGTGACCGTACCGCCCATGAAAACCATCAATGCAAACCCTGTAAATGGCGTACAGCCTCCCGCCCCCAGCGGTAATACGGGAAGTCCCACATTTCTAACCCCAGGCGGGACCTACACCTCGGCACAGTGGGTAGAAATCGCCAACAGTACCGCCGGTGCCACAATCAGATATACCTTGGACGGCACCGAGCCCAGTGCAGCTTCCGCCATTTATACATCCCCCATTTATGTAGATAAAAACACCACCATAAAAGCTAAGGCCTTCAAGGAACTGATGAATCCGTCCAATACCGTAAGTGCCGCCTATGTGCTGGCTGCTGCAGGTAAAACGGCAGCCCCGGTAATCACACCGGCAACGGGCACCTACAGCGGATCCCAGTCTGTAACCATCAGCAGCTCTACTTCCGGGGCAGCCATACGGTACACCACGGACGGATCAACCCCTACGCAGACCAACGGTACTGTCTACACAGGCCCCTTTAGCGTGTTAGCTACTACCACCATCAAGGCTGTAGCCTATAAGTCAGGTCTGACGGATTCCGATGTTTCTACCTCGGTAATAACAATCGGTACAGCGCCGGTAAGCAGCAAGATCGAAGCAGAGAATTATATCGCCATGAGCGGTGTAGCAACGGAAGCCTGCGGGGATACGGGCGGCGGACAGAACGTGGGCTGGATCGATACAGGAGACTGGATGGACTATACGGTCAATACCGCCGCAGCAGGCACCTATACTGTTGACTTCCGGGTAAAAGGCTGGAGCAGCGCTGCCCAGATTCAATTAAAACAAGGCAGTACCCTCCTTGCTACCATCAGCGCGTCCACGGGAGATATCTGGTCAACCGTCACCTCCGCTCCCTTCACCCTTCCGGCCGGCACCACCACCCTGCAGGTCTATGCCAGCGGCGGCGGCTTCAACTTCAACTGGATGGAATTTAAACCCTCCCAGGGTGTTCCAAGCCAGGCCGCAGCACCGGTCATCACGCCGGGAACAGGCACTTACAGCGGAGCCCAGTCGGTGAGTATCACCAGTGCCACTTCGGGTGCGACGGTAAAATACACCACCGACGGTTCTCAGCCTTCTCAAACCAATGGAACCGTCTACAATGGGGCTTTTACGGTATCCACTACAACTACGGTAAAAGCTATGGCTTTCAAGCCGGGCATGACGGACTCCGATATAACCGGTGCAACCCTTACCATCACTGCCCCCAGCGGAAATCTAGCCTTGAATAAGGCTGTGGTTGCCTCCTCCTTCCAGGACGGGCTGCCTGCTTCCAACGCAGTAGACGGCAATGCAGATACCCGGTGGGGCTCCAACTGGTCGGATGCGGAGTGGATCTATGTGGATCTGGGTTCCTCCCAGCCTGTCAGCAAAATAATTCTCAAATGGGAAGGCGCTTATGGAAAGGCCTACCAGATCCAGGTATCCGACGATGCTCAAAAGTGGACGGAAGTGGCTTCGACAGCTACCGGAGACGGTAATACGGATGAAATCAGTTTTACTGCAGCCAATGCAAGGTACGTAAAGCTGAACGGAATACAAAGAGCCACTGAATGGGGCTATTCCCTCTGGGAGTTCGAGGTGTATAGGTAAGGGTATAATCCTATCTTTGAAAATCAGTACGCGAACCACTACCCACTTTTTCCCAATCGGTAGAAGGAAACCGGAATTTCTTCAAAGTGAATCCGGTCTCTTTTCTACCGGATTCGGAAAAAGGTAGGAGAAAATTTGGAAAGTGAGGAAAAGAGTATGAATTCAAGAAGGTTTACAAAGTTCAAGTGTACACTGTGTTTCATGCTGGTATTTTTTATGCTGGCAGGCATGACGGTTTGCAGTAACATCCGGCCGGTCCATGCCGCCGCTGCATCGTATTTGCTGTCTCTCAACAGGCCGGCCTATGCTTCTACCGTCAACGGCGGCGATGTACCGACCCGGGCAACAGATGGAGATATCGCTACCCAATGGGGAGCTGCATGGAATGTAGACAATCAATGGATCGATATAGACTTGGGAGCAGTGGCGATAATAAACCGTGTAGTGCTTAAATGGCAAAATCCGTTAACCTACGCAACCCAATACAATATCCAGGTATCCAACGACGAATTAAACTGGTCGACTCTATATACCCAGAATAACGGCACCGGTGGAGTTCGAATTCCCGATGTCAACGGAAACCCTTATTGCGTTGAGGACATTACTGTAAGCGGAAGTGGCCGCTATGTACGCATGTATGCTCCCAAATGCGTTTCCGGCTTTGGCGTTGCCCTTTACGAGTTTGAAGTTTATGGCAGCGGCGGTGCTAATCCTCCGCCGAAGCAAACCGTGAATCTGGCGTTAAACAAACAGGCAACCGCCTCTTCCACCGTCACCCCCTGGTGGGCAAAGCCGGGAGATCTGGATCCCATAAAGGCAGTGGATGGCAAACAGTCAACCTACTGGCTGTCCGATACGGGGAACAATCAATGGTTCCAGGTGGACCTGGGCCAGGTATATACCGTCGGAGAAGTCGATATCAGCTGGGATGCTGAATTCGGCAGAGTTTACGACATTCAACTCTCCAATGATGCACAGAACTGGACCACGGTATACAGGCAGCTTCATGGCACCGGAGAGCCTGAAAAAATACCGCTGTATGCGACCGGACGTTATATAAGGATGCAGGGAATTGCCATGGGCAGAGGCTCCGGCTATTCCATCAAAGAGCTTGCAGTGCTTCAATATATTGTGGGAGATCCTCAGACAACCTATACCATTCCTCCCCTGCCTGTGCCCCAAACCGTTAACGTACAAAAAGGAAGTTATTCCATTAATGACATGGCCATGGCACATCCCAGATATCCAAAGTATGTAACCGCCAATGTCCATACGCCGCTGCCTTCCAATGACTGGTGGACATCCATCCTCTATACGCGTTTAAGCGACGGCATGCCGGCCTTACCCTTTATGTTCCAATACAAGGATACCGGTCTCGGGCTTTATTACGCCAGTGATCTCTTCACCGCTCCCAATAATGGAGGTATGGATACGAAAAGCAACAATATGGATCTTTTTATCACTACAAGCAGTATTACCAAGACACCGGAAGCAAGATTGGATGGCTATGGAGACTGGTCCGTCGATGTGGTTTTCAGCGATGACAGTACACCCAAGCTAAAATCCACACTGGTAAAAGGGTCTCCCTATGTTTATAACACCTTCAGTGATCCCAATTCAGCCGAAATATTCTCCCAATCCATCACCGGGTTTTTCGATGATAATAACAATGCCATCCTCAAAAACGATGGAGATTCCCTTACTACCGATCATATTGGTATCGAAACCTCCAATACGAATACGGCACCTGTGAGCCAGACCCAGATCCGCTCCTATGGAATTTTTGCTCCTCCGGGTACTGTATTTACACGCGTAGGCAACAAAATAAAAATGAAATTGGGAAGCGGGCAGAATTACCTCTCCGTGGGTTCATTAACCAAACGGTCGGATTTAAACTATATGTACCAACACGCCTACGCCTTTGTTACCAATACTACCGTTGCCTACACTTATGATGCCGCCTCCGCCAATATCTCCACCACCTTTACAGACACCGTCAGTCTGAAGCGTACGGGTTTTTCGTCCAATACATTAATGGCTCTTTTCCCCCATCAATGGAAATACACCGCTGTCCCTTTGACTTCCATGAGCTACCGGTCGGCGCGGGGTACAATGAAAATCCTCGACGGAAATTCCTTTACCACCACCACCAAGTTTTATGGAATAACCCCCTCCTTTGGGGAACCTACAGAGTCGGGCTCCTACAACCGTGCACAAATGCTGGCCTACCTGAACACCTTTAAGGCCAGTGTTACGAACGATTATTGGGTAGCGGACCCGTACTGGCAGGGGAAAAAGACACATCCCTTAGCCATGGGTATCCTTATAGCAGAGCAATTGGGTGAATATGATACGAGAGACCAGTTTATCAGCATCTTGCGGAAGATACTTCAGAATTGGCTTACTTACGGAGGTTCCGACGACTATCCTTATTACATGTACTACTCACCGGATTGGGGAACCATGAACGGACAAGGCGGAGACCATGGAATGGGTATAAACCTTTCGGACCACCACTTCCTCTGGAGCTACTTCACCTTCCCGGCCGCAGTGCTGGCCTCCTATGACTCCGGCTTCGTAAATGACTATGGCGCCATGGTGGAACATCTCATCAGAGATAGTGTAAATCCGTCAAAAACAGATGCCCTGTACCCTTTCATGCGGAATTTTGATCCTTATGAGGGCCATTCCTGGGCCGGCGGATACGGTGACAACCAGAGCGGAAACAATCAGGAATCTTCCTCGGAAGCCACCTTTGCCTGGGCCGGCTTATATCTCTGGGGCCTGGTTACCGGCAACAATACCTACCGGGATGCAGGAATCTGGGGTTTCACCTCCGAAGTCAATGCCATCGAGCAGTACTGGTTTAACTACGACCAGGATAATTGGGCTTCCGACTATACCTCCGGCTGCGTCGGAATGGTATGGGGATCTGCCTATACCAACGGAACCTATTTCTCCGGTAATCCCAGCTGTATCTACGGCATCCATATGCTGCCCGTCACGCCGGTTTTGACTTATCTGGGCTATCGGCCGGCAGTGGCTGATCGAATCTATGATTCCTACGTGGCGGACCAGGCTGCCTACCAGGCCAAACTGGCAAGCCAGAATCCGCCTGCCGTCGATCCTGAAGGCTGGTTCCATATTCTCTGGCCCTATCAATCCTTAAGTGATCCACAGGCGGTTATAGCAAAATGGGACAGCTCCAAACTGCCCAATGATGAAGTATTCAACTCCTATTGGTTTGTTCAGAACATGAGTGCTAAAGGCTTCCGCGCTACCGATGTATGGTCCGGCAATTGGACCAGCTATCAGGTGTTTAAGAAAGGTACTCAATACAGCGCTGTCATCTGGAACCCTACAAACACCACGCAGTTTGTTCAATTCCGTAATGCATCCGGAGTTGTAGGTTCGGCCTATGTTTTACCCAAGACCACACTAACCGTTGATCCCTTTAAAAACAATCCCATACCGACTCAGACACCCCCTCCGGCTCCAAAGCCTGACCCTGCACCATTAGCAGTTCCAGGAA
Organism: Bacillota bacterium; assembly: GCA_023419605.1. Classification (GTDB taxonomy): domain Bacteria; phylum Bacillota; class Clostridia; order Acetivibrionales; family JAEZXR01; genus JAEZXR01. The sequence goes on from JAEZXR010000034.1 coordinate 14,500, forward strand.
GGATGGAAGCAGAGAATTATTACACGAACTTTGGCTGTTCTACGGTTGCAGCCTCTGAAGGCGGTTTATGCGTCGGCTACATCGATAAGGGAGATTCATTGGTTTATGAAGTCAATGTCGCTGCTGAGGGTGACTATACGGTTCAATACAGAGTTGTCAACGGCGGTTCTTCCCGCGGACAGATTCAATTAAAATCAAGCCTCAGCGGCAGCACCGTTCTGGCTTCTACGGATGTACCGGTAAACGGAGCCTGGTCCACGGTTTCCTCTCCTGTCCACTTAAAAGCAGGCGCTCAAAGGCTCACCGTACTTTTCAGTGCCGGCGGTTTCAATCTGAATTGGATCGACTTCACTACAGGCGGAACCCAGCCGCAAACCAATCTGGCCTTGAACAAAGCTGTGGTTTCCTTCTCCTTCCAGGATGGACTGCCTGCTTCCAATGCGATAGACGGCAGCCTTAATACCCGGTGGGGCTCCAACTGGTCAGACTCTCAATGGATCTATGTAGACCTGGGTTCTTCCCAATCTATCAGTAAAGTGATTCTCAAATGGGAGAGCGCTTACGGCAAGGCATACCAAATACAGGTATCCGAGGATGCCCAGAAGTGGACGGAAGTATTTTCAACCGCTACCGGAGATGGGAATACGGATGAGATCAGCTTCGATGCAGTCAATGCAAGGTATGTAAAGCTGAACGGCATACAAAGAGGCACCGGATGGGGGTATTCCCTCTGGGAGTTTGAGGTATACAGATAAAGCAATAACCTGCCCCTTAAAGGCGTATAAAGAAACAGCTGTGTGAAGCAGCTGTTTCTTTTGCCTTATAGAATAAAACAAAGCCCCTCCAGTTCCATTTTCCACAACTGAAGGGGCTTATATTTCCTGTCTGTCACAGGCTGTCTCTGTACTGCGTAAATGTCATACCCGTAATTTTCTTAAATATCTGACAAAAATACTTCTCGTCAATATATCCAACCCGGTTGGCTACCTCATATGTTTTCAGCCTGTAATCCTTTAATATCTCACAGGCTTTCTCGATTCTTACTTTATGCAAATAATCAACAAAGCTGATTCCCATGGATTGTTTAAATAAGAGCCCTATATACCCTGCAGAAAAATGAAGCTCCCGCGCAATGACTTCAAGACTTAAATCCCTGGAATAATTTTCATTGATAAAATCTACCGCCATCGCGACGATCTTATTAAAATTTCTCCCTTTATCCAATTTGCCGGAAACCATTTTTATTGTTTCAAAAAGCCTGCTCTTTAGCTGGTATACCGTATCCAGCCGGAGTAATTCTTCAAACAGTGTATTCTGCTTCATAATCTCATTAATGTTGATATTTCTTTCAATGCACAGATGATAGAGGGAAAACAATAAAGCCATGCAGGAGTTCAAAACATATTTGGGATTATTATGCTGGCTTATGGTACTAAAGAACACATCATAGGCAGTGTGCAAAGCATCCGTTTCGCCGGTTTTAAGCGCATTGACGATCGCCTTCTCCTCCTCCAGCGGGAAACCCGGCTGCTCCGCTTCCGAAATACTGATATCTCCGTAGGAGATGATGGAGTCTTCTCCAATAAAAAAACGGGCCTCGAGGCACTGAAGTGCTTCATTATAAGAACCGTGCATGCCTGTAACGCTTATGTACCGGTTCCCGATTCCCATGGATACAGTAAAATCAAAAAAACTGCTCACATTATTTTTAATTGTTTTGAGCAGCTCCATCAAATAAAAATCATCATGATTTTCCAAATAATTGATAAGGATTGCTATGTCATCATCCACATCAAAAATTTCACATTTGAAATGAGCACTGACAATTTCCTCTGCGATGTTTTTCACAGCAAACTTATACAATTCCATATCTTCATTTCCCAGTTCTTCCTGGAGCGAAGAAAAGTTATCGATCCGGACCAGTACCATTTGAACCTGGGCCAACTCAATGTTGAGTTTGAAAAACTCCGCCTTTTCCTGGATATTCCCCAAATATTTATACTGCTCCTTTACCAGGCGCAGGAGGAACTTCTCCTTTAAAAGCGGCAGGCTTTCCCTGAGTTGGGTTTTCAACCGGTTAAAATTCTCCCGCTTGCTGCTCTCATTTTTAATATTGGCAATCAGTTTCAAAACCGTCTGTAAAATCTCCTCCGGCTTACAGGGCTTCAGAAGATAGTCGGAGGCTCCCAGCTTCAGTGCCCGCTGTGCATATAAAAAATCATCATATCCACTAATAATCACGGATTTTACCGCAGGTTTGTTCCGGGACAGGTATTCAACAAATTCAAGCCCGTTCATGATGGGCATGCTGATATCCACCAGCACGATCTCCGGCTCCAGCTTCTCTACCAGCGATATGCCATCCCTTCCGTTGGCCGCCTCTCCACAAACCTGGATTCCGTTGGTCTCCCAATCGATCATATCCCTGATCCCCTGCCGGATTTCTATCTCGTCATCCACCAGCACAAGCTTTATCATCGCGTTTCCTCCTTAAAGGTTTCACCCTTCAATACTGGAAGGACCAATTCAACAGTGGTCCCTTTCCCTACTTCGCTGATAAATTTTAAAGTATAGTCCTTTCCATAGTTCAGCTTTAACCTTTCATCCACATTTTTAATGGCATATCCCCCTGAAACATAGGATTCATTCATGATTTTATCCTCACGCTTTTCCATGAGGCATCGAAGGGTTTCCTGGCTCATCCCTACTCCGTCATCTTCAACCGTAAAATGAATCCACTCCCCCTCCAGACTTCCCCTAACCTTTATGGTGCCGCCGTCTTCTTTCCTTTCAATTCCATGGCGCAGGGAATTTTCTATAAAAGGTTGGAGAATGAGCTTGGGTATGACCAGGTTCAAAATGTTGTCTGCGATGGAGATATCATAATTCAGGTGATCTTTATACCGGATTTTTTGTAACAGGAGGTAGTGCTCGATCAGTTCCTTTTCCCTGGATACAAGAGTAAGGCCTTTTCCCCTGTTCAAGCTCAGCCGGAACAATTTGGAGAGGGAAAAAACCATCTCGCTGATTTCCTTGTCTCCATGCCTTTGCGCCTTCCAGAAGATTGTATCCAGTGTGTTATACAGGAAATGCGGATTAATCTGCGCCTGTAAGGCATTTAATTCTGCTTCCCGTTCCTTGATTTGCAAAATATAGGCTTTATCGATGAGATCCTTGATATTTGCTACCATGCTGTCATAGCCCGCCCCCAACATCCCGATCTCATCCCCATATTTGAAGTTTACCCGCTCATTAAAATTACCCTCCTGAAATCTTTTCATGGAGGCAAGCAATAGTTTTATGGGCGCTGTCAAATAACCGGATATCACTAAGGTCAGCGGGAAGGAAAATAGCAGGCAGGCCAGAATAATGACCACCGTCATAACTTTTATGGAGTTGATTTCCTTCACCATATTCACCATGGGCACCATATAGATGATTTTCCAGTCGGTCCGGTCGATGCTGTCGTAATTGATCAGCATATCCACACCCGAAACACGGTCAATAAGATATCCCTGCCGATTGGCAAACACTTCCGAAATGTATTTTTGATCTGCTGCACCGGGAGTGTAAAAATTCTGTCCCCCTTGTGAAATCACTTTTCCCTTTGAATCAATAATCACAATCCCTTCCTTGTTTGCTTTCAAGGTACTGGGGTAGAGGCTTTGAATACTGGATTCGTTGATTGCCATGGCCATGAATCCGATTTCCCCCAGATCATAGTCAAAGTTTTTAACAATCCGGTACATAACGATTTTTGGAGAAACATTGTTCTGTATGATGGAATTGTCTCCTACGGGCAAGTACCCCCATATGGGGCTTCCTTCCAGCGCCTTTGCTTCCTTGTACATGGGACTTTCCCTAACTTTTGAAAAATCGCTGAGAATTCCTCCGCGGTCCGTACTTGCCGTATAGGGGGGAAAGCCATTTTCATTATAGATCATGATGGAGCTGATATACCCTTTGGATGCAATAATATTCATGATGAACTTCAGAGAGTTATTGATGGGATAGATATCATTTTCCGTGATGTCCTTCATGGAGGCAGAGCCCTTTTCTCCCGATTTTTGCGTCAAAAAGGTCTGAACCCCCGGGTCCAGACATAGATACAGCGATATATCATTCACATCCTTTGACAGAAAGGAGATACTGCTGTTTAGCTGTTTCAGCACTTCCATATTGGAACTGCTTACTTTACTGACAATGTATTTCTCCGAAGCAAGGTAGGAATAGAACCCCAGTATGAGTGATACCAGCACGATTAATGTATAGGCAAATAATAGAATTTTATACTTTATGCTAAGATCCAGATACATTCGTTTTATATTCATATCCATCCTCTAAATAAGCTTCGTATGTGTATTCATTCCTGTTCCAGGCAGATCCTGTCTACCATTATACCAAAATTATGTAAAAAGTGGAATCCCCTTCGATTGCCGGAAATCAATAATCCCTTTCTCATCCTTTTACAGCCCCCATAGCCACACCTTTGGTAATATGTTCGTTCAAAAAGATATACACCAATAAGGACGGAATGGCCGTAAGACCCATTACGGCGAATTGCACGGAGTAATTTGATGAATACTGCCCGGCAAAATTCATAACGGCAAAAGGCAAGGTTCGCATCCGATCGCTGGTCAGGTAGGTAACAGCCATGATAAACTCATTCCAGCTCGATAAGAATGTCATTACGGCAATCGTAACCACAGCCGGCTTGCACAATGGCAATACAATACTGAAAATGATCCGGTAGATTCCGCAGCCATCCATTACCGCCGATTCTTCCAATGCAGACGGAATGGATTCCAAAAACCCGGTCATGATATACGTCCCTAAGGGCACCGAGAATGCGATATAGGGAATAATCAGGCCCAGGTAGGTATTAATAAGCCCCAGCTTGTTAAAGGTGATAAAATTCGGCAGCAGCGTGGCATGGATGGGAATCATCATCCCCAGCAAAATAATCGTAAGAAAAAAACCTCGCATTTTCCATCGCATTCTTGTGAATGCATATCCTAAGGTCAAGGATAAAAAAACAGTGGCCACAATCGTTATGACAGTTACCAGTATACTATTCGATAAAAACTGGGGAATCTTTCCGTCGATCCAGGCAGTTTTATAATTTCCCCACTGCGGAGGGTCCGGCCATTTCAGGATTCCCGAGGCAAACAAATCGCCGCTTTTGCACAATGAAAAATCAAACAGCCAAATGATCGGGAAAAGCTGGCCGAAAGCAAATACTGCCATCAGTACCGTTATAATTATATTCCCGGTTTTTTTATTCTCTACTCCCGCTTTCAATTTCCATCGCCTCCTAATAGCTTCCCTCTTCGGTTTTAAGCATCTTATTGCTCAAATACGTGGACAGCAGGCATATCGCCACAAAGATCACGGAGATTGCATTGGCATACCCGTATTCAAATCTGGAAAAAGCCCGGATATACAGGTAGTTTGCCAGGAACTGCGTCGAATTGCCCGGTCCGCCGTTGGTGGCGATATACACCGTTTCCATTTGTTTTAAGGCTGCAATCATAGCCAGTGTAACATTCACCCGGATCACAGGCTTAAGCAAGGGCAGGGTAATGGAGGTATACACCTTGAGTCCCTGGGCTCCATCAATCCTTGCAGCTTCATACAGCTCTTCCGATATTCCCTTTAACCCGGAATAGTATATGAGCATCCCCCAGCCGAATCCTTGCCAGATCAATATGAACAGCAGCGACAAAAGAGCTGTTTTCGTATTCCCCAGCCACTCCTGCTTCAGAAAGCCCAGTCCTACTGCTTCCAATAATTTGTTGAGAAGCCCTACATTCGGGTCAAGAATATTCACCCACATTTTTGTTGTTATGACAGTGGAAATGATGCAGGGTACAAAAAAAAGTGTTCTCAGCACCTTCTCAAAGCGGTTTCCCATCCTGTCCAGGAGGATGGCGAAGGTTATGCAAAAGGGATGCTGGATGAATATAAATCCAAGCCCCAGCAGAACTGCATTCCATACCGATTTCCAAAAGGCAGGGTCATTGGTAAGGATATCCTTGAAGTTCTTCAGTCCGACATAATTAAATTCTCCCATTCCCGAATAATCCGTCATCCCGTAATACACGCTAAGGAATATAGGAGCAAAAACTGCAAAGAGGAAAAGAAGGACTCCAGGAAAGACAAGTAGAAAGATTGAGAGTTTGTTACTTAAAATTTTATGCATAACTTAGTACCACCTATATTTTGATAATGATAAGGGGTCTGTGAAAATATAACCTCATCGATCCTTTTACTGCACCCTTCCTTAGGACAATGGTGAACCCGCAAAAAAGATGAAGTAATATTTTCACTCTCCCTTACCGGATATGTGCTAAAGTTTCTTAGAATTAGTTTTTAATGTTGGCAACGGCTTTATCACACTCTTTGAGGAATTCCTCCGGAGTCTTGATACCGGCGGCAATCTCCTGTGACAGATTCTCTCCATCCGTCTTAAAGGCCGGAGTTGCGCTATCATACCAGACAACACCACTGGTGGAAGTGGCTTCGCCAATAATCTTTGTGATTTCCTTCTGCAGTCCGCTTTCCTTCCCGGTCATGAACTTGCTGTAATCCTGTGCCGGCACCTGTGCTCCCGACTGCCAGGACAGCTTTGCACTGTTTTCAGGCTTGAACATGTAGTTCAGGAATTTGGTAGCTTCCGCTTTTTGTTTTGACTTTGCAGATACTGCATAGCCGGCGCCGCACCATGCCAGAATATCCGTATCATTGCCCTTCCCGTCGGCAATCTTCGGGAACTTTATAACCCCTACATTGTTCTTGAAGCTGTCGGAAAAATTCACATCGGTAGCCATACTCATGGTCCATGAACCCATATAATACATTGCTGCCTTTTCCTGTGCAAAAAGATTGTTTGCCGCACCATAATCCGCGGATGTAAAGGAATCCTGGAAGAGCTTCGCGTCCACCATTTCCTTCATCATCTGTGCACCTTTTAACAGCACCGGATCCGTAGCAAACTTTGTTTTACCTTCTATTGCATTATAGATCAACCTCTGATCCCCACCGTACTTTACTACGAGGTCCTGATACAGAATTCCCAGTATCCATTTGTCCTTGCCATTGATAGCCAGCGGTGCAATTCCTTTCGCCCTGAAAGCTTTTGCAGCATCCAGCAGCTCATTGTAAGTGGTAGGGACTTTGACACCGTTCTTTTCAAACAAGGCCTTATTATAGAAAAGAGCCATACAGTCCAGGTTTCTTGGCAAACCGTAGAGTTTGCCGCCCTGGCTGTAGCCATCCAGCGTTCCTTTTACAAAGTTATAGCTTTCATAGTCTTTGGGATTCAGTTCGGCAGCATAACCGCCTTTCATAACCGGCCCAAAAAATGCGGATTGTCCCCAGACCATAAAAATATCCGGCAGTTCATTGGAAGCCGTATAAGCCTTGAATTTCTGCTTGTACGGCTCATCCTGCAGCGCTTCGAACTCAATCTTCACATTTGTGTTTTCCTTCATGTACTGAGCCGCAATTTCGTCTTCCAGCTTACCCACCCCATTATTTCTATCCGGGGAGTTTGAGAAAAACTTAAGTGAAACCTGCTCTTTCGGCTTTTGGGTGCTTTCCGCTCCCGCGCTTGAAGCGGTTGGTTTGGGATCTGCCGATGATTTTCCACCGCCGCAGCCAGCCAAACCGCTCACCATTGCTACTAAAATTACACCACACAATAACTTTTGAACCATTTTCCCTTTCATATTACTTCTCCTTTTCGTCTATTAATTGATGTATAAAGCACTTTATATCCACTCATGGTGCTTTCATCATATCACAGCCATTTTATAGAAAATAGTGTATAAACTTTGAAAATAGTTTAAAATTCCACAAATATAAAAGTTGTTGTGGGATGTGTAATCCCACCGGCATCGTGCTGCATTTCGGATATTGTTTGCAAACAATGCTTGAGTGGTAAATAGTGTAAATCACAACCACCCATTCACGTTTTTTTTATAGGCTCCTGACCGTTATTGATAAGGCACCCGTTATACGCGGACAAAAGTGCCTGTCTTGGAGTCATCCATTTACCCATATATAATAAAGCCAATACTGCCAGAGGGAATTCCCGGTCGATGAATAATGAATAAGCAGAGGCGTGGAATTTTCCCGCTGGTTTGAATCAATATTTTTTAGATACTAAAGAATATTGATTTTTTTGTTTAGATACTATAAAATATGGATGAGGTGATATGCATGAACCAAAAGGAAGACCTGATAAAAAAGCTGTATCAGGCCATTAATCTCATGATTTGCGAATCAAAAACCGCCAGAAGCTACGGAACAGGTCATAAGCTGACCTACTCGGACATCTGCCTTCTAAAGTGTGTTCAGTACGATGAAAACTCCAAAGCAGGCGATCTATCGCAATCTATGGGTATAACAAACGGCGCGGTTACTCAGCTGGCAAAAAAGCTGGAGGGAAAAGGATATTTGGAGCCCTACCGCATAACCGGCAATAAAAAAGAAGTATATTACAAGCTGACAGCCAGTGGTGAAGCGGCCTGCCAGGGCTATGACCAATATTACGGCAGGACGAAAAACAATATAGAGTCTTATATCGACGCCTTGGACAGCGAAACCATTGAAAAAATCATAGGACTGTTTGATGCGGTCACCGACAATACCACCGTGGACCAGCATTGCTCTATAAAGCTCGCTGCATGCGAGACCGGCACAGCCCAGGAATCAGCCATTAGGAGGTGCGAAAAATGCAAAAGAATTTATTAAGTATCAAAAACCTTTATGCATCCGTGGATGGGAAAAGCATACTGAAAGGAGTCGATCTTGGGATAAAACCGGGTGAAGTGCATGTGCTCATGGGCCCTAACGGAGCAGGAAAATCCACCCTGGCCAATGTCGTAATGGGCGACCCGCGCTATTGTGTGGATGACGGAAGGATCCTGTTCGAGGATGAAGATATCACCGGTGAAAAGCCGGATGTAAGGGCCAGGAAGGGCATGTTTCTGTCGTTCCAGGCTCCCGAGGAGATTCCCGGGATCACGGTTGAGAACTTTTTACGTGCTGCAAAAGCAGCCTATACCGGAGAAGATGTGAACCTATTTCCCTTCCGTAAAGAGCTTCAGGCTAAAATGCAGGAACTGGGTATGGACCACTCTTATTCTACACGATATCTCAATGTTGGATTTTCCGGCGGTGAAAAAAAGAAAAATGAAATTTTGCAGCTGTCTGTACTGAATCCCAAGCTTGCCATATTGGACGAAACGGATTCCGGATTGGATGTGGATGCTGTAAAAACGATCTCTGAAAGTGTGCACCGATATAAGAATGAAACCAATGCAGTCCTTATCATTACCCATATCACCAGGATCCTGCAAAGCCTGCCTGTCGATTATGTTCATATCATGGCAGACGGCAGACCAATGCTGTCAACTTAACAACTAGTTAGGGTAATATTAGATATTTTTCAAGTAAATAACTTTGTATATTGAGTCATGTATCTTGATCAATCGGCAAAGCTGAACAATAAAAACTACT
>JAEZXR010000038.1 GCA_023419605.1 Bacillota bacterium
CTGTGATGGGTCCAGTGTATACGGGGGAGGAGGCTGTGGGAGTAGAACCGTCCGTGGTGTACCGGATGGTTGCTCCACTGGTAGCACAGGATATAGATACGGTCTGTGCAGTCGTATAAGTTCCGCCGGCAGGACTGAATGTCGGTGTTTCTACTGTTGAAGTTCCACCGGAGAGTGGTGCCCCGGTAAAGGGATTCCATTTGGCAATGGCAATAATAAGCCAGCCCGTGCTTGAAACACAGTTTTGCTGGGCCATAACCCAGTAGTTGTTATTTGTGCCTCTCAGAGAGTAAGGTACGCCTCCTGCCATAGAGCCGTCTTTTCCCTGCTTTTTGATAATCTCTCCAATAATGGAGTCCGCTTTTGTCTCATTGCCCATCATACGGTATGCACACGACATGAATGCCGAGCCTTCAAACCAAATATCGGGACCTAACAAACCACCGCCGGCTGCTGCTGCATTATCGCTTTGCCAGTCAAAGTCATAGGCTGTAATTGTAGTTGCCCCATAGGGAAGACTTTGAACATATCTTGGATTTGCCAATGTACCAGGATTTCCATTTGCGTTTTCCACGTAACTTATGGAAGCTTGATAGTTGCGTGTCCCATTCAGGCCGAGAGAGAGAACACCCCAAGGGTTTACATCCATAGGAACCCACGGGTCGATTGAACCTGTATTATTTTTAAACCCACCGTAGAATCTGTTTTTGGAAGAGTCCCATACTACGTTGTCCAAAAAGCTCTTTACTTTCGTTAAAGCAGCGTTATAGGTTGCAGCTTTCGCGGGTGTTGTGCTTGCAAAGTACGTAAGGACCGCATAGGCATCTTCGTTATGCTCGGTTGAGCTCCATACCTCCTGGGTCCAGACACCGGGTACATCCCAGGTGGTCTCTCCACCGGAAATACCTCCATTTGCCTTTTGGAATGTCAGGCACCAGTCGATGGCTTTAGTAGCCATAGCATGATAGGTTGCAGTATCGCCTGTGATTTTTTCATAGTTCATTACGGCGAGGCATACCCACAGGACGGGACCCACATGTCTTCTTAATTCCTCACCATAGCCGTTATTCCACCAGTAGGAATTAATCCAGAAGCCGGCAGGATCCTGTGAGGCCTTCAATGTATCCAGAACCTGCTTTGCTCTGGGAGTGTCTCCTTTTAGCAAAAATGCAATTGCTGCCACAGCCTGATCATAGGTATACTCCTTTGTTACTTTGGTGCCATCTGCCCAAGTATCCTCAAAACTGTCAACCAAACCGGCAAATGCATTGCCGGCAGGTACCTGCATGGCTTTCAACCAATTATAGGCTGCGTCAGAGGCTCCGGAATAATCGACAGCAGCGGCAGCTTTCTGAGAAGTACCAGTGAATGAGGTGAGTGTGAGGGAAACGCATAAAAGTAGTGCGAATAAGGAATTAAAACTTTTATTAATTTTCATGTGTGCATTCATCCTTTCTAACATACTGTTACATCACAATATCATTTATAGTAAACATACTTTGTTTACTGCGGTTACTGTTTCTGTAATACACCGGAAGTTTATATTTTAGAGGGAATAACAACCGGAATGGAAAATACGTAATGCAGCCGTTGGTTAACTCTGCCGATTTCAGGTATATACACTCAAATAACACCACCTCCAATTTTACAGAAAAAATCTTCCGTTAAGGGGAGTAAAGAAATTACTTTCACCTTTTGCAGGTTCTTCCCGGAATGCGCGGGCTTTCCAAATTACCTTAGCATTCAAAGCCCTGACAGTTGAATTGTTAGAATGCAGAGTAAATTACGTAAAATCCCACCTTCATGGCACCCATGCAGGGTGTAGCAAAATTATAGTGAAAGCTATACTTTCGCTGTCGCTAAGAGAATCCAGAGAGCTCACTTACGGGCTATATAGCTAAAAATGAAGTACCCTTTCCTTATCCAGTTTTCAGGGGAGTTCTATGTACGCGATTTTGTGAAACAAACCGATGTCCGATTAGACTTTTGACTTTAATACTCGAGATAGTTATTTAATAATGCAAACTTTCGTATTTTATTCTAATGAAAAATTACTATGAAATAAATTCAAATTTTTTACTGAATTGGTGATTATTTTTACTTAATACTCGAATATTGCATACTAAGTAGTAAAATATTCTTTTGCAATAAACCCATAATTTGTATATAATGAAATCGTAAATAAAAAGCACGTCTTGTACATTTACTCTTGTAAATAACATCTGGGATAGTTTATATAACGATTATAAAATATATTGCAGAGGAGCTAGGGATGATAACAGAGTCAGGTAGTATATTTGTGAGAACCAGAAAAAGATTTATGGACTTTAAAATCAGCACAAAAATCATGTTATTTTATTTTGTTGTCTTGATATTCTCAGTCGTATTGAGCAGCGTGCTTTACCAAAACATTTACTCAAATATCATGTCCGACAAGGTCAGTGATGTTTCCATGCAGACTCTGTATTCCATTAATTCCAATATCGATTCCATGATAGAAAACTCGAAGAATCTATCAAAAGTTATCATAACCAGTGATGAAATCCAGCAGCCTTTAAAAAGCAGGAAAAATCTTTATAAAGAAGAGCTTACTTTAGGCTCCGGTCAGGATACGGGAATAAAATCAATCATGTCAGTGGACCTCGATGCGCAGAGAACAATAAATGCCCATATTTCAAAATTTATTGAAGCGTTTCCCTTCATATCTTCCATCTACATCTTTGATAATAATAGCGAGAGGTATGGTATTGATAAGCTGCCGCTTAAAAGCTTAAGGCACGGCGGTATAAAGGAAGCTGAATGGTACAATGATGCTGTAAATGCGCAAGGAGGCTACATATTAAGATTAAATGCAGGCGATGTATTCGAAAATAAAACCGGTGACAAATATATATCACTGATCAGGATTATCAATGATGTTTATTCACAAAAGCCCATTGGCGTTTTAATCTTAAATATTTCGGAGAACTCTTTTGTTGATTCTTATAAGGATATTATAAATAAGTATGATACCGATATTATGATCATCGACGGGAAGGGACAAGGCCTCGTTAATTTTAGAAATCCGGTTAAACTGGATATCAACAAAATTTTGCAGTCCTCCAGCGGAAAAAATTCCATTGTTGAAAAGCTTGGAACCAAGGATTATCTGATTTCCCACTTGAACATACAAAAATATGACTGGAACATTATTAGTATGATGCCCTTTGATGAGCTCTCAAAAGAATCCAGTATATTTAGCGCCATCGCGTTTTTTGTTATAGCGATCAATAGCCTTCTTTTATTTTTGGGATCCCTGGTAGTATCGCGTATGATTACCACACCCATAAAGAAGTTATTACGATCGATGAAAGGGGTTGAAAAAGGGGAATTCAAAAAGGTTGATATCGTCACAGGGAACAATGAGATCGGTAAGCTGAGAGACGGCTATAATATTATGATCTCCGAGATACAAAACCTGATTGACAGAGTGGTTGAAGACCAGAAGATGAAGCGCAAGGCCGAACTGGATGTTCTGCAAGCACAGATCAAGCCCCATTTCCTGTATAATACCTTTGATGCCATAAGTTCCCTTGCTCTTTCCGGCAGGAATGATGAAGTGTATAAGGTAATGAAAGCTCTTGGGAGTTATTACAGGATCAGCTTGAGCAAGGGAAGTGAGGTTATAACCATCGGCGAAGAGGTTGAAGTCGTCAAAAACTATTTGACAATCCAGCAGATACGATATGGAGAAATATTTGATGTTAAATATAATATTGATGAACGGGCAAAGAAGTTTAAGATATTAAAACTGGTATTACAGCCGCTGGTTGAAAATGCGCTTTATCACGGCATAAAACCTAAAGGTGAAAAAGGAACCATTACTATTTCTGTCCGGTATTTTGAAGAGGTTGTTGTTATTACTATTGAAGATGACGGTGTGGGTATGGAGGAAGCGGATATCCACAGAATTATTGAAGGAAGCCATAGTGATAAAAAAACCAGTTTTGGATTGAAAGGAACTATAGAGAGGTTAAGGATTTTTTACTCGGAAAAGGATTTGTTTATGGTAGAAAGTACAAAAGATCTTGGTACAAAGGTAATTATAAACATTCCGGTTAGAGGGGAGAATGAAAATGTTTGCTGATCTGCTTAAGTTAATAATCGTTGATGATGAGCATCTTGTACGAAGTCTGCTGAAAAACTGCATAAATTGGTCAGAGATCGGTTACGAAGTGGTAGGAGAGGCGTCCTGCGCCCAGGAAGCTTTAGAGCTTGTAGACAGGGTTCACCCGGATGTTATTTTCACGGATATATGCATGCCGTATATGGATGGGATTGAATTCGGTAAAATTGTATTTGAGAAATATCCTTTGATTAAGATCATCATTTTAACCGGTTATGAAGAGTTTGAATATGCGAAACGAAGTATTAAAATCGGAATTGCGGATTTCTTGTTGAAGCCTATCAATGATGATGAAATAAAAAAAGTGGCCATCAGTATAAAGGAAAAAATCGAATCGGAAAGAACCCATAGGGCTGAATACAACAGGCTGAAAAAGCAGTTGGAAGAAAACCTTCCCTATCTAAGGGAGAAACTGCTGAATGAGCTGCTAAACAGTAAAATGGATACAGATGACATAAAGCAGCGCTTGGACTATTTCCATATAAAGCTGAATCCTGATTACTTCCAGACGGCAGTCATTGAGATTACCCATGCGGATACCGGCAGCGATACCGGCGAGGAAGAAAAGCTCCTTTTAAAACTCCAGTGTATGGAAAAGGTGGTACAGTACTTTAGAGATGATGAATTGATCAATATATTTTTTGACAACAGTCAGAGGATCGTAATACTGAATAGTGAGAAAAGCATGGATCTTACGGAATGCTTGGAGGCTGTGAAAACAATGCTTATAAACAAGTTTAAATGCTTCGTTTGCATTGGTGTAGGCAGCTCGTACGATCGAGAAACAAAAATAAAGCTGTCGTATAAGGAAGCGTGTAATGCTTTGGAATATAAAGTGATTACCGGTAAAAACCAGGTAATTAGCTATTGTGATATTAATTTCTCTACAACGGAGCAATTCCAAATACAAAATGATCAGGTGGAGGCTCTTGCTTTCTTTCTGAAGGCAGGAATGAAAGGGAAGGCTGTGGAACTCCTGGAAACGCTTTTCAATGAAAACAGTATGGGAAAGAAGGCCAGCCTCGATTCCATAAGGGTAATTGCATCAAACATTGTATCAGCAGTTTTAAATGTAATAACTGAAGTAGGAATAAATATATCGGATATTTTTGAGCATAGTTCGCAGCCTTTTGATGCGGTATTCAAATTGGATACGTTTCCCGAAACAAAAGAATACCTTAGAAATTTAATCATTTTAGTATCAAACATCATTGAGAGTATGCAAAATAAGAAGGTGAATCAGGCTGTAAAGCAAGTGAAGGATTATATTATGGAAAACCTGTCCGACAGTGAGCTGACGCTATCCAGTACCGCGAAGGCGTTCTATATGAATCTGAGCTATTTGAGCAGAATTTTCAAGAAAGAGACGGGGCAAACTTTCGTAGAATATCTTACAAAAGCAAGAATGGAGAAAGCCATAAAACTTTTTAAAGAGACGGATCTTAAAGCCTATCAGGTAGCAGAAAATGTAGGTATTCTTGATCCGCACTACTTTGGAATTTGCTTTAAAAAATATACCGGCATGTCGGTCAATGATTTTAAAAGAGTTGACTCCCTATAGAGGTTTTGTAGAATCAAAATCAAATAAAACATAAAGGAAAAAATAGAAGCTGAAATGGAAGTTGAATTCAGCTTCTATTTTTCTTTTAAAAAGTAAAAAAAGTGACTCTTTTAGAAAAACCATTGAATTTAATTATTTACCATAATGATTTATTATGAAGCTGTAGAGAAGGTGTCCATATAGAAAATCGAAGCTATGGAAGATCTAAAAACAAAATTTTGAGGAGGTTCATTATGAGAAAATGGGTTAAAGGAACAGCAAAGTTAGTTTCTACTCTAACAGTTATGGCGATGCTTGTAGCTGCAACTGGATGTGGTGGTTCGAACACAGATTCAGGTACCGCCGGTCCCAAAGCAACAGGCAATACTTCTGCATCATCAGAAAAACCTGTAAAATTAAAAATGATCACTTGGGTGCAGGAAACCAATCAAAAGGCTATTGATGCTTTGAATGCTTCCTTTACAAAAGCAAATCCCAATGTAACATTTGTTGTTGATACTGCTGCTGCAAATGATTATCCTACACTGCTTAACACAAGAATTGCAGCGGGAGACGTAGATATCATCTCTAACTTGTCGGCATTTGATTCACTTCCGCAGGATTTTACAAAGGGCTGTGATAAGCCGGCATGGCAAACCTTTGTTGAAGGGGGCAATTACCTGGATATTACAGATCAACCCTTTGTGAAAAATTGGGATGCCAACATGATCAAGAATGCTGTTTCCTTTCAGGGCAAGGTCTATGGACTTGATATGGGGGCTGTTGGATATAATGGATTATTTTACAATAAAAAGCTGTTTAAAGACAACGGCTTGCAGGAACCCGGAACCTGGGCAGAATTTGTAAGCGTATGCAAGACATTCCAGGGCAAAGGCATAGCGCCGATTACTTTGGGCGGAAAAGATGCATGGCCGTTGAATGCGATAGCAGTAAGCGGTATCGTAGGAGCCAATGTTCCTAATATGACAGAGTATGCAAAAGGGCTCTGGACGGGCACCAGAAAATTTAATGATGCAGAATCAATGAAGATATGGAACAGAATGGACGAATTTCTTTCCTTCTGCGAGAAGAACGTTCAGGCTGTAGCCTATGGTGATGCACCGGGTAGATTGGTAGCCGGTAAAGTTGCCATGATGTATGACGGTACTTGGAATGCAGGAGCACTGACAGCATTGGATCCTAACTTTGAATTCGGGTATTTCCCTGTACCGGGAGATGTTGACGGCAAACCAAACCAACTTCAGGGTAAATATGACATGCAGTTTAACATCTATGCAAAGACTGCTAATAAGGATTTGTGCCTCAAATGGATGGACTTCCTTTCACAGAAGGAAAACTACGGTCCTTTCGTAAGTGCACTCGGATTCTTCCCGACAATGCCGGGTGTAGAATCCTCCAGCAAATTCGTTGCTTCACTGGCAGACAAAAACAAGAGTTTTTCACCTTCCTGGGAAAAGGTTTTTGTTGCTCCTAAAGGCGTTGGTCAATATGCGGCAGGTCAGGGCTTCGTACTAAGTTCACTCAAGTCAATCGGCGGTCAGGTTGATGGTGTAAAAGCACTGGCAGACCTTGCACAAAATGACTTTGAGACGGCTGTGAAAAATGCTAAGTAATCCGTAAGAAATATATCTTTTATAGAAGTTGTTATCAAAATTGCTGCAAATTCCTGTACCGGTTGATTATAACCGGTACAGGAATTTGATTAAAAATAAAGGATGATGATAAATGCAGTCTACAAAAACCTCTTTTGCCAAATGGGCGCTAGTGCTTGGTATAGCTCCTGCTGTTATATTTTATTTGTTCATGGGGATCGGTCCCTCAGTGGCTACATTTATACTTTCTTTCACTGACATCAGCGGTGTTAAGAATGTTCCTTGGCATTTCATAGGGATAGATAATTACAAGGAATTCTTTTTTAGACAGAGCCACCGGGACCTGGTACAGGTTATCGGCAATACAATCAAATTTTGTTTGTTTGTAACCGTAGTACAAAATGCCATTGCTCTTCCTATTGCTTTATCTTTGAACAGCAAGTTTGTAAAGGGTAGGAGTTTTTACAGAGCCGTGATATTTTTGCCCGTAGTTTTAGGGGTATTGGTTACTTCACTTGTATGGATGTGTGTACTAAGTCCTTTGGATGGGCCTATATCAAAACTGATCGGCCTTTTTGGCTTGACCAGCGGTTTCTATAAAGACATGAATGTAGCATTATGGCTGGTAATATTTACACAAATATGGATGGCCATGGGATACTCCATGGTGATCAACCTCGCAGGACTCCAGGAGATACCCACAGAGCTGTACGAAGCGGGCGAGATGGATGGTACCGGTCCATGGCAAGCTTTCCGATATATCACATTTCCCATGCTGTGGCCAACCATTAATGCAAACCTTCTCCTGGCTGTTATCGGTTCCCTGCAATCCTTCCAGATCATATTGATCACAACGGGAGGCAACAATATTCCTACACAGACCTTGGCTGCAAGGGCTATGTATTTTGCCTTCAACATCGGAAGTACGGATAGTACCATGTCAATGCGACAAGGGTATGGTGCAACCTGGTCCATGGTTTTATTTGTGTTTGTACTGATCGCTACAGTAATCTATCAACGTGTGGTAAACAGGAAGGGGGATGAAGCATGAAAAGAAATCCAGCACTTAGGGTGATTGTTTATCTGTTTATTGCTGTTTTAATGATTGTATATCTGTTTCCATTATTTTATGCATTGAATACCTCCCTGAAGACCAAATTGGAGTATATGTCTGATACGGTATCCATCGTGAAAACACCTCATTTTCAGAACTATGTTGAAGCTTTTAAGAAAGCCAACTTTGCTGCATATGTCGGAAACAGCTTATTCTACATGATTGTTTGTACGGGTGCGTCCATACTCATGGCAGTTTTTCTTGCCTTTCCGATATCACGGAGATATCTGAAATTGAGCGGTTTCCTATTTACACTGTTTTTAATGGGAATGTTCCTGCCGGATGGCACGATTCCCCAGTTCCAGCTGATTAACTTCCTTCACCTGTATAATACGCGTCTGGGGTATATGCTGGGCTTGATGGGAGGCGGCGGAATGCCTCTGATCTTTTTTGTCACTTATATCAAGGGTATACCGAAGGAGTTTGACGAAGCAGCATCCATTGATGGCTGTGGGTATTTCAAATACATGTTCCGTATTATGATGCCTTTGATGAAGCCAGCCATTGCTTCCATGTCCATCATAACGGCTATCGGCGTATGGAACGATATTATACGCTCGCTGATTTACTTGTCCAGTAAGTCATTATATCCCATTACGAGAGGCCTGTACGTATTCCAGGGGCAATACCAGGTTGATATGACGCAGCAAATGGCGGCTCTGATTATGGTTGCTGCTCCACTTATCATTTTATACATTTTTCTCCAGCGGTATATCATCGATGGGGCTGTTACAGGTGCTATAAAAGCATAATAGCAACGGGAATGCATTATCATCCAATAATTTTATTTAAAAGGAAAATATGGTATACTGGAATTGCTCTTCTATGAAAATGATATCACGATGTATTATTATAAGTAGAAGGGCAATTTTTGATAAAAGAGGTATCAGGATGAAAAGAATGACGTGTAACTCAATTTTGCTATTCTTTATAGTGACGATATTGATTTTTTCTGCATGCAGCTCTATAACGCCTGAGCCTTCCCAAAAAAAAGAGCCGGCAGTGGCACCAGGTATGAATACCGTGAACGGAGAACAAAAGCAAATTACCTTAAAACTGTGGCATATCTGGGCAACGGATTCGGAGGCAAGCAAAAAGCCTTTTGAAAAGGGGTTGAAGGACTGGAATTCTTCGAACCCAAACGTAAAAATAGAAGCGGAAGCAACGGAAAATGAGACTTATAAGATTAAGCTCCGGACTGCAGTGGCTGTAAATGAAGCACCGGATATATTCTATTGCTGGGGTGCGGGTTTTGCCAAACCTTTTGTTGATGCGAAGAAAGTGCTTCCTTTAGATGAATATTTGAATGACGGAACCAAAGGAAAACTTATTTATGGAAGTCTGGATTACTTCACCTATGACGGGAAAGTGTACGGCCTTCCCATTTATATGATAGCAGGAGTATTATACTGCAATCAGGAATTGTTTGAAAAGAATGGCATAAAAATACCGGATACGTACAGTGAGTTGATTTCTGCCATAAAGGCCTTCAAAGCCAGGAATATTACTCCTATGACCGTCGGAGAGAAGGATGGATGGCCGGGAATGTTCTATCAGAACATACTTGCCATAAGGACGGCGGGGACAAAATTAACCAACGAAGCGCTAAACAAGCAGGCATCCTTCCAACTGCCGGTTTTTGTTGAATCCGCTTCCCGATTAAGAGAACTGATCGAAGCGGGAGCTTTTGACAGCCGGTGTATGAACCTTACAAGGGACGAGGCTGAGTCGGATTTTAAAAACGGAAAGGTTGCAATGTATTATAACGGAAGTTGGGTTGCCGGTTCTATGGATCGAAACGATTGTCCCGTAAAAGGGAAAATAATCGTTAAAAACTTTCCTGTTCTGGAAAACTCAAAGGGGGACCCAAATGGATTTGTTGGCGGAGCCATTGATACATTTATGGTAAGCGCCAATACGAAGTATAAGGAAGAAGCCATACGGGCGGTAAAAACAATCAGTGAGAGTTTTTGTAAGGAAAGCTACCTTTCCGGAGCAGGCATACCTGTTTGGAAAGTAGAAGTGGACGAGACCAATATCAGTCCTTTAACAGCGGACATTTCAAGGCTTTTAAAAAGCAGCACGGGATTTGTACTAGCGTGGGATACATTGTTGTCCGGCTCTGAAGCTCAAACCCATATCAATCTGGTAGCCGACATTTTTGCGGGCAGATGCACACCGGAGGAGTTCGCTGCACAAATGCAAAAATTGAATGAGACTGCGGCGAATAAAAATTAAATATATTTATATTTGTTAACGAAGGTTCCTTATCCGGCACTTTACGAGCAGGATAAGGGGGAGTATATCATGTTAAAATTTAGAAAAATCTTTTTTAGTGACAACTATTACAATTTTAGCAGGTTGTCTTGCTGCATGTAATGCGGACAATGTGAAACAAAATGCAAGCAAGGCCGATACGACTGCAGGCCCTGTCGAGGGAGGAAGTTCTCCGATGAAAAACTGGAAGCTTGTTTGGAATGAGGAGTTTGATGGTAAAAACGGATCCCCTGTTGATACGGGAAAATGGACGGCTGAAATAGGAAATAACTCCGGATGGGGAAATTCGGAACTGCAATATTATACAGACAGTACGGCAAATTGCGTTCAACAGGATGGAAATCTTGTTATCAAAGCCCTAAAGGAGAGAAAAGATAATTTTGATTATACATCAGCCCGTATAAAAACACAGGGGAAATTTGAGTTTCAATACGGAAAGGTTGAAATGAGAGCTAAGCTGCCCAAAGGACAAGGAATCTGGCCTGCTTTCTGGATGCTGGGCAATGATATCGGAAGTGTGAGATGGCCTGACTGCGGAGAAATTGATATTATGGAACATATCGGAAGGCAGCCGGACCGGATATTCGGAACGTTGCACGGACCTCAGTATAGCGGATCAGGGGGACTTCAAGGGTCAGCAGCCTATAAGGGTGATCTGTACAGCCAGTTCCATACCTATACTGTGGAATGGGATGAGTCCTCTATAATATGGCATTTTGACGGACAGGAATATCATAAAATTGTCAAAGACAAGCTGCCAGGCAATTGGCGTTGGCCCTTTGATAAAAAATTTTTCATACTGGTAAATTTGGCAGTTGGGGGGCAATGGCCTCAAAACCCTGATGATACTACAGAATTTCCACAGACATATATGATTGATTATATACGTGTTTATCAGAAATAATAGGATGGATAAGCAATTTGCATTGGGGACATGGAAAATTTACGTTTAAAATATCTTTTGCCTCGATAAAAGTTTTGCTGTATAATGATAGAAATATTTTAAGAATGTTTTGCAAGATAGAGAGAGCAAGGCTGGAGGTATTGAATATGAGAAACGTAAAAGTAGCATTTCTGGGCTTTGGAAATGTGGGAACCGGAGCCTATCAGATCATAAGACAGAATGGGGAGGAAATATTACATCGAGAGGGATTGAATATTGAAGTAAAGAAAATCTTAATACGGGATAGAAATAAAGTTAGAAACCTCGATATAGACCCCGATATATTTACAGCAGACATAGAAGATATTGTTAATGATCCGGAAATTTCAATCGTTGCTGAATTTATGGGAGGAGTTAAACCTGCCAGGGAATACATACTTGCAGCCCTGGAAAGCAAAAAAACGGTGGTAACTGCCAATAAAGAGGTGGTGGCCAGGCATTGGCCGGAGATAGAAAAGGCTGCGCAGAAAAACAACGTAGGATTATACTATGAAGCCAGTGTAGCTGGAGGAATCCCCATAATAAAGGTTATGAGCGAGTCTCTTCAGGCAAACAGAGTATATGAACTCATGGGCATTATTAATGGAACTACAAATTATATTTTAACGAAGATGTCTGAAGAGGGAAGGTCCTTCGAAGACGTACTGTCAGAAGCGCAAAGACTCGGCTATGCAGAACCGGACCCTACAGCGGATGTTGAGGGCTTTGATGCTGTATACAAGCTTTCTATATTATCCTCCATCTCATTTCATACACGGTTGCACATAGAAAATATATACCGTGAAGGAATCACCAAAATTACTGCAGAAGATATCGCCTATGGAAAGGAATTGGGATTTGCCATCCGCTTGCTTGCCATCGGTAAGAAACAGGGCCTCAAGGTTGAGGTAAGAGTACACCCGACATTTATTCCGCTCAATCATCCATTGGCAGCAGTTCGTGATTCCTTTAATGCAATCTTTGTAAAAGGAGATGCCGTGGGCAGTCTTATGTTATATGGCCGAGGTGCAGGTGACCTGCCGACCGGAAGTGCTATTGTTTCAGATATTGTAAGTGCCTGCAACCAGGAGCATCGCCATAGGTATACCACTTTTTATAATGAAGAGAAGATTGCGGAAGAAGTAGAACTGGTTACGGACTGGGAGACGGAGTTCTTTGTACGTCTGACTGTAAAAGACAAGCCAGGTGTACTGGCGAAGATTGCAGGCATCTTTGGAAAATACGAAGTAAGCATTGCCTCCGTAATTCAAAAAGACCATAATAGAGAGGAAATTCCGCTTATATTTGTAACCCATCATGCCAAGGAACTTTCTATGAGTCAGGCAATGCAGGACATTATGAATGATGTGGATGTTATACGTGTAGAAAATGTGATTCGTGTTGAACGATAGAAATATGAAACTCCGGATACCTGGTTATCCGGAGTTTTTTAAACATCAAATACAAGAGAAACGGCTGATTTGGATAGTATAACAAAGGATAAGGAAGATTAACATAAATAATTTGCTTTTGCTGCTTTAAATGCCCAATCATTAAAGTTGAAGATATTATGTGCAGGTGCTATACTAACAAAGCTGTCGGCGATGAGCCGCAAAGGCTGGTAAATAAGGTTTTGCGGGGAGCAAAAAAAGTTAACAAAAAGTGTTGACAAAGCTTCGACAGCGTGGTAAGACAGTCAAGCGCTCGAGAGAGTGGCTGCCAAAAGCGATAGAAGCGAGTAGTGCAAGGCGCAAGAGGAACGAGGAGCGGAGTTTATATGATATAAATGAGCACCGCAGTGAATCTTGCAACGCAGCAATGCGAAGCTTATATCGATTTTGAATGGACTTTGAAAAGTAAACAGTGTAAAAGTTAAGAAATAACTCGTTAATAA
>JAEZXR010000056.1 GCA_023419605.1 Bacillota bacterium
TTGACCCCCCGTGGATATGGTTTTGTTTCTTGACAATTCAAAACTACCACATTTGGTCTACTTATGCCTTTGTTTTACCATCTTATTGGTAATACAATTATTTACTTTTCAATGCACAACACTAATAAATATAGATACAATACTTTACCTGGCATTATGCTCATACCATTGTATTTAATAAAGCCGCTAAACCAATCATCCCCAAACCTAAACTGGGCATACAAATTCCCGGCAAGTCAGAAAATACGCGAGGTTCAATTTTTCTCAATAAAATACCGATTATTGTTAACCCAAGCGGATTAAGTATAATAAAGTATATAGGAACCATTAGATAATTTTTAAAAATGGCAATGATTATGATTACCGAAGTCACAACTGTTAAAAGAATAAATAAAACAATGAAAGGGATTTTAATCGAACGAAATATCTCGTCAATCATATCTTCGGCCAGTTTAATACTATTTTCCTTGTAAAGCCTTTTGTATATCATCGGGAAATAACATAATGTGGCATGGATAAATAATCCGCCAATAGCTCCAATTGTTCCAGAAATCCAAAAAATATTAGCTAAGAAACTGCTTGTTGCTTGAAGTTGATTTTTCATTGCGATTATTCCCATATAATACATTGGAACTGCAATTGCTGCAATTGTAATAGACATCGGAAATCGCCACCCGGCCATTTCTACCCAATTGCTATCCATGATTTTGTGTTTTCCTATTTTTTTATTATTGCGGCCTTTTAAATCGAGCAATATATCGGCAATAGCGCATAAAACACCTCCCATAAGCCCAATTATCCCAAAAGTGAAATCCATAGCCAACCTCCTGTCTTTTGTTATGTATTTTAAAAACCGTTTTGCAAGTATATCTAGTTTGCGACATGCCAAATTCCATCATTTGCATTATGTGAAATTTTAGCACACTCTTTGGCTTCCTCTAATGTTGAATGCAGTGTATCCCCAATAACGCTCCATTCTAAATCACAGGAAAATAGATAGTAACTTTCATCGTTATCATATTTAGTGATTGCTAAACCTGTAACTACTTCCTTCTGTTCCCCACAATGAATATAGCCAAAATTATTATTTTCATTATTGTTGGTATATAATATAACTCTTGCTCCATCAAGCTCAAAAGGTACTCCCATTTTATTCACCTTTCATGTATTACTACGAAAGAAAACACATTAACTTAACGCCTTACAGGTAAATAGTACCATTCCTGTTCACGGATGTCCATATCCGGACAAAACAAAACCCTGGACCGAAATCCAGGGGCAGTTATCAAACAAACTGCGAATTTTCTGTATTAATCAATTTTTTTCTTTTGAACTATGTAATCAATATAACCTTGTTTTATTTTCTCGCCATCATGCATTCTCTCTAAAATTCTATTTTCTTTAAACAAAATTCCCATATCTTTGAAGTGCGATTCAGCTTCATCAATATCATAATAGGTATGAATAACTTTCTCGTCTCTTTCTACCTGCAAAAACTCATTTTCCCCTATTTTTTCACCTTCACCATACCAGCTATCATGTATTGAAAGAAAGTTAATACAACACATTCCACCCGGCTTCAACACTCTTATTATTTCATCCACTGCTTTTTCTATATCCACTTTTTTCATATGAAAGATAGAATTATAGGAATAAATATGGCTTATTGATTCATTATCAAAAGGTAATTTTCTCATATCGCCTTTGATGATATTTAACTCAAGTCCGTATTCTTTTGAAAAGGTATTCGCTTTTTCTATTTGCGTATCGTTTATTTCAATCCCATGTGTTTTATACCCATACTCCGAAAAAAGAGCAAGTGGTGGGCAATTCCCTCCTGCCCCGCAGTCTAATACGCTTTTTTCTAAATGACTCTCATTACAATACTTTAAAAACCTGTATAACTGTGTTTGTGCAAGTATTGGTTTCATATGATTCACTCCTCGTATTTTCGAACTCTAACGGAAGATCTTATGGGTAAATAGTACCACTTATGCTTATCGCTGTCTATATCCTGAGAAAAATAACACCCCGGCCGGAGCCAGGCATTAGATTTACATTTTCCAAATTATATTGACATCATGATAGCGACTTATTATAATAATGTAAATTATTTTAATTTTTACTAAAATAAGGAATAAGGCTTTGAGAAAAATAAAGCTATCAGTTATTTTAGTTTTACTCGTAACTTTTCTTCTGCCTTCATTGTGTTACGCAGGTACATGGAAGACACTTTATATTGCCAAATATCCCGCGTACATAACCACAAGTTCATACACATCAAGTACATTTGAAAGCGATGGAAATCTGATTTTAGATATTCGCGCATATTCAACTTTCTCATCAAACACTGGTACTCTTGAAGTGCAAAGATTAACAACTTCTGGAACTTGGCAAACAGCAAAATCATATTCTAAGGGCTTATTTGTAAATGGGTATACTGCTTTTACTGATTCTTTTACTTGCACCAGAACCTGCCGTATCAAATTTACAAGCGACTCCAATGTCAGACTTGATGGAAAAGTAGAATATTTTACAGAATAATCAGTTATCGCAAAGTCTTTTATTGTCTCTGTAAGATAAAATAACCTTACAGGGATCTTTTTTTATCTTTACACCGCATTTTATCTATAAACTACGCAATATTAGGAAAATGTGAACTAAATATTATACTCATTATGTTAAATTGTTGTCACCGTAATCTATAATGATTTTTTTACAGTTATCACAGCAATACGCATCAACACATGAGCCTTTTAGAAAAGATAATTCAGATAAAACAATTGCTCCTTCGTGAAATTTAGCGGATCCGAATAACTTCGCCTTTTTAGGTTTCCAGTTTATTTCATGCGGACTTTGAATAACCCCATATCTCATTTCTTTATCACAGTAGGGACATTTCATAAGGTTCCTCCCTAAAATATAAATAGTCTTATGTCACTTTTTAAACATTTACAATCCATCCATAGGAACATAATACCATTTGCATCCATAGCTGTCTACATTCAGTAAAAAATAAAGCCCTGACCGGAGCCAGGGCAGCGTGCATCTATTTTACGCAACTCCATAGTCTGTAGGTCTACATAAACTGATTTCACCAACTATTTGACTATATGGTAAATTATTGATATCATTACTTCATATAATGAGTTAAGATAAGAGTAAATTCATTATATAAATGGTAAATTGATTGTCAAAATTATTTTTGAGGTGAAAGTTATGAAAAAAATATTATATGACAGTTTGCCATATTTAGCTATATTACTGGTCTGTTTATTTAATGCCAGAGCTATTGTGACAGGAACGGGAAATAGCATTATGAGAAAATATGGAAAATTGACAGATGAAGAAAAGGAACTTTATGATATTAGAAAAGTTAAAATGTCACAAATTTTATATGTTCTGTCTTTGGTTATTGTGACTGTTCTTGCATTTTTATTTTCGGAAATTTTTCCTAACGCCATTGCTCCTAAGACGTTCATAATGTGTTATCTGGTAGAAATAGTAGTGCTTTTAATTTTTTCAAAGACAAAATGGATACTTAACTGGTTTTGTAAAAAAAGTAGAATTAAACAATTATAACTTCTCGGAATCTTGATAAATGATATTTAACCAAATAGACATTGAGACGAAGGTAATATAGATTTGGTGCAGTTGCTTTTTTTATAACATTTACGGCATATCATTAGGAAGATAATACCATTCTGGCTCGCAGTTGTCCATATCTAGGCAAAAAAATAACGCTCCCAGCCGAAGCCGGGAGCGTATCATAATTAATTTTGAGTCAATCTTTTAGCTACATTTATGAGAAGCTGATCAAGGTACGTTACGACCTCTGCCGCCTTTCTCCAGTGGTCTGGGGTATTTATATGGCGGGATTACTTTACCGCACATTCAAACAAAAAAATATGCAAAATATTCTTATATGGCTTTTATGAAGTGTGTATACTTGGCCGTTCCAAATCTATTTTTCTTGCCAACAGTTCAATTTTCATGTTATAATAACGTCAATTGAACAAAAATTGATTAACGGTTGGGTGAATTCAATATTCGCTTTCAAGACATTAAACTTCTGGGGTGGGAAGCTCATTATTTATGGGTTTTCCACCTTTTTTGCTTGCCTTGAAAAAGTGGATATATAGGAGGTAGATAATATGGTATAGTATAAAAAGTATCATATGTTTATTTAAAGCTATTTCGTATTGAAGTGATTATCATTGCTTGTCTTGTGAAATAATACTCTCGTAATCGCAATTAACGCAATATTATTTTTAGGAGGTCTATATGAGTTTCTTCTTGCTTATTTTAGGATTTGCCGTGCTTATTAAAAGTGCAGATATATTAATAGACTCAGCTTCAAAGCTTGCAAGAATGTTTGCCATACCTTCCTTTATCATAGGTTTTTCGGTAGTTGCTTTTGGTACAAGCGCCCCAGAATTAGTAATCGGTATTTTTTCAGGCCTTAGTCAAAGTAACCTTATCACTTTAGGCGATGTTATAGGCAGTTGTATTGCTAATATTGCTTTAATCATAGGAGTTACAGCGATCATACGTCCATTAGCGATTGATAGCTCTGTTTTATACAAAGAAATTCCGCTGTCTTTTGGCATCCAGTTGCTTCTATTTTGCATGATTATTATCGGAGGTGTACTTTCAAAGATCGACGCCGTGATTTTGCTGATATTATTTGCGGTGTTTCTGTTCTATATCTTTAGTCGATCTAAAAACTTAGGAATTGCCAATGAAGAAAACGAAAGCTCAACTGAAACTACTACTAAGAATCCAAAAATAAAGCTGGCGGGACTACTCATAATAAGCATTACAGGTGTCATTATCGGTGGAAACCTTGTCGTAAACAGCAGCACGGCGATTGCACACAGGTTTGGGCTAAGTGACGTTTTAATTGGTTCCACCATTGTAGCATTAGGGACATCGCTACCCGAGCTTGTTACTTCAATCGTAGCAGCTTTAAAAAGGCAATCTGATATCGCCATTGGCAACATCATCGGAAGCAATATTTTCAACATACTATTTGTGCTGGGTGTTTCCTCCTTGATTCACCCCATCCCGAAGACTCCAGGAATAACTATAGATATTTCGATAATGCTTTTTGCGACTCTTCTTGCTTTTTTCATCCCGTTACGTTGCAAGACGATATCTAGGCTTGGAGGAATTATACTTCTTGCACTCTATGTTTCATTCATGATTTATAAAGTGTTTTTAGGATAACATCAATTTCATGGTTGTACTATTTAAAACCGCTTTAACTTTTCTTTCCGTCAATCCATTTCAAAAAACTATTCATCGTCTTTGCTCCTTATATTTTTATATTTAAAATTGCAAGTTATAAGCCCCCGGCCGAAACCGGGGGCACATCATTACACAGTAGGAGCATCCGAAAGCTTACTTCCATCCAGTTTACCGTCTTCCATGTAATCTTTTATCTCGACATACCACCCTGGAGCTTTCCCGAAGCGTATACTCCGGTACAAACAGACGCAGTCATGCCGGGACCAGACAATACACCTGCATAAATACAGCCTCAAAGCGCTGCTGCCCAACCTTGGTTCCTGTAATAACCTTTTCCGCCTGGAGCATCAGTTTATACCCCACCGCCCGAAGCTTCGCCCACTGTTTTGTCACAGCCAAATACAGCGCATAACCGGCAGTTACCGCTACTATAATAATACTCATCCAGTTTGTAGTAATAAATTCTTTCATATCCACACCTTATCCTTTCCTATATATATTTGTTTGTAATACCTAAAATAGCCTTCCGCATACCGTAATACTGGTTTAGCAGGTCCTCATATTTCTTTTTCCAATCAATCGACTCTGCCGGTACAGGGTCCGCTGAATATTTGAGCGTATTTTCCATCGAGAAGTTTTTACCCGGGCATTCCGTTTGATTTAGATCTTTATGCCCTACAACCTTTACAGGGTTGGGCAAAAGTGACTTTACATGCTTTATTACCCCTAACAGGCTTTCAAACTGCACCTGCGGCATGCCGTACTCTGTTTCATAGTTTCCTTCACAGGCAATACCGATTGACACATCATTGTACCCGGACCAATGAGCCCCTTTGTTTAGGCCCCGTCCCTCATAAACGGTTCCATCCTTCCGGACATAGTAGTTATACCCTACCCCGTTCCAACCGTTCTGCTTGTGCCAGGTATCAACGTCCTGGATGGTAGCCCTGGAAGCCTTAATATGGTGCAGCACGATATATTTTACTTTTTTAAGGTCCAACGGTGTTAAAGCATATCTCCACGGCAAACTTGGCTTTTTAATGTCCATCACTTCCTCCACCTTTCGAATTTTCTTTCAAGACCCAAAACAAGGACTACAAACAGTACCACCCATAATACTTGCGCCTTCGCCACTTTACGCAATATCATAATGTCTAAATCTACATAAAATGGCGATTTAACATCAGCGGATTTATTTTACAACCTGGATAGCTTATGATATTGTTTTTGCATAGCCGTTTGGATGTGTTTACTTTAGATTATTTATATTTTCAAATACATACAGGTATTTTTAAGGCAAGACAAATGTAAGCATTATATGACAAGATAAGTTTAAATCCATCTGATACAATTTTAATAGGAAAGGAGGATGGTTATGGATTGGATATTTAACGTGCAGAAAGCAATCAACTATATTGAGGATAATCTTTTTGATGACCTTAATCCAGATAAAATTGCAACTCATGTTTTTTCCTCTAATGCTAATTTTCAAAGGATTTTTGGTATCGTCACAGGAATTACAATTGGCGACTATATTCGCAATAGGCGTCTGTCTCTTGCCGGCAGAGAATTGTCAGCCACATGCGAAAAGGTAATTGAGATTGCTTACAAATATGGCTATGAAACTGCAGAAAGCTTTACAAAAGCTTTTTACCGCTTTCATGGTGTAAACCCTTCCAGTGTGAAAAATTCCTCTCATTGCCTTAAATATTTTGCCCCTCTTTCTATACAAATCAATATTGAAGGAGGATTTAACATGACTAGAAAATTAATCCCAAATGTTCCATTAATCACTATGTCTGCGGATGGATTCGCATATTTAACATCATTTACAGGCGCGCTATATGGTGCGTTGAAAAGCCTTTGTGATGACTACGACTATGCACAAATATTGGCCTACAGTGGCTTCGGAAACCGTTTATGCTGGTCTGATGGTAAATGGGTGTTCGGCAATGAAATAATCGAAAACTGCAATTTATATCCGTTTGAATCGCAAAGTCGTCTACTGAACTATATTGGTTGGAGGACACATGTTGTTTCTATTGAACGAAATCCTGACGGTGAACTTGTAAATATTGATGAAAAGCAAATGAGACGAGATTTTGTCGATTCGATTAACAAAGGTATTCCGGTTTTAGCACAGGGGATTACCAATGACGGGTGTAAGCATGATTATAGTATCTTTTTTGGTTTTGAAGAAGATGGGCGTATCCTAATTGGGTGGGATTATTATCAAAACGACAATAACCCGCTTTCAAGGGAAAACTGGGAAAAAGAGATAAAAAGCTATATTTTACTTACTGATAGAGTGACAGCGAAGACGGAAGAAGAATGTATAATATCAATGTTTAAGCAAGTCGTTAAGCTTGCGAGAATAGAAGAAATACGCGGGAAAAAAATCGGTATAGCAGCATGGCAGTCATTTTTACATCAGCTTGAGACAGACGATTTTTCAAAGTGTTCGTTACTTGCCTCGGGTGACACACCTCCTGACCACGATGCGGACAATGTTGCACACAGGTTTATTATCTATTGCGACGCATTAACACAAATAAGTCAACGCAGTTCCATATTGCCATATTATAAACGAATAGCTGAAGCATATCCTAAATGGGCGAACGAGATTAATGCAGCGATTAGCGCATGGGAGAAATGTGCTAAATATGGCGGATTTTTATGGAGCCAGGGTTTTTCATTTGACGAAAGCGGTTATAAAAAATTTCAAGATGCTGCAATGAGGAAAATACTTGCTGATGAAGGCCGAAAGGCAATGTATGAAGATATAGAAGCAGTAGATCAAATTGAGAAAATTTTAAGCAAAGAATGTGGAATATAAAGGTAACCACATCCAAGGTTGGTTATTAGCTAGTTTTCGTACAAGATAAAGCATAATGAAAAGTTGAATTACTTCGCTAACAAAGAAAAAGTGAATTGTTCAAAATCCATATTTTACCTATCACAGATTACCTAGAAATGCAATTAGCAATTAAATAAATAGCCCCTATGTAGGGGCGTTTTTTATGTAGAAGAATGTGTTTTTATGTATACTTTATCAAGTAATTGTTTTCCTGTGATTGCCTGAACGCAAGGGCCTCTTCAAGATTTACATTCCAATCAGTAATATAAACACTGACTGGATCACAATTATAATACCAGTATCCTTTTTTAGCGTCTTTGACATATCTAGTCACATCATCCAAGCTATGATATATGGAATGGGCTCGTTCAATAACGTGAGATGGCAATTTCTTTTTAGAAATAAAATAGTAGAAGCTACTCATAAAATATCATCCTTATCGAAATATCTTATAGGCAAATAGTACCATTTTGGGTTATTGTTGTCTATATCCGGATAAAAAATTAAGGTCCCGGCCAGAGCCAAGGCAGTAATTATCTACAATACGTATGTATAAAGAATACGACATATTTGCTTAAAAACCAAAAATAAATCTAATCATAATTTATGCTTCTCCCACACTGTCCTGTATAAAACATAATGATTTTCATCAAACATTTTATCATATTTATTAAAAAGTTTTTTTACTTTTTCTAACAATATAAATCCGATTCTCTCCATAGATCTACATGAGTTAATGTTATCTGCCCAGGCTCCAGCATGTATTTCGTCAACCTGTAGTTCCTCAAATGCATATTTATAAACCAACTTTCTTGCTTCTGTTGTATAACCAGTTCTCCAATACTTCTTTGAAATCCTTTGTCCCTCAGCTTGAATAATTCTTTTATTACATTCCAGAAAAGGGTTCCAAATCCAATAAGTGCCTATAATTCG
Organism: Bacillota bacterium; assembly: GCA_023419605.1. Taxonomy (GTDB): domain Bacteria; phylum Bacillota; class Clostridia; order Acetivibrionales; family JAEZXR01; genus JAEZXR01. The sequence continues at coordinate 9,041 of JAEZXR010000056.1, forward strand.
ATTGCTTTTCTTATCTACAACTGACCAAGCTATAATATTCTCATTGTCTTTGTAATTTTGTAATAATTCCCTTATGTCTTCCTTATTTGCCGGCACAGTATTCCCGGTCCATAAATGCATATCTGGGTCTTTCATTACCTCATACCATTCTTCAGCATCTTTATTAGGTATAATTTCTCTTAGTAAAACTCTTTCACTTTCCATAGTGGGAACACGGCTCATTTCTACCCCTCCTAGTCCACAATATCCTACACTTACGAAATACGCTACAGGAAGATAATATCATTCTGCCCCCTAGTTGTCCATATCCAGGCAAAATTTAAGGCCCTAGCCGCAACCAAGGGACGGGAAATGTTCAATTAGAGCAATGGTATGTAGTTGCAGTGTAAATGCCGTTCAGAAATAAAGAAGAAACAATAAGAATGAACATTCAAATATTTTTAATTTTATCTATTGCCCGCTTCATATCGTCACTCGTCTATATCATCAAAAAAGATTTTTCCCACATATATTTTTTCTTTACTGTATAGATAATTAAGCAGTAGAACTGAAATTTGTAACAAATTCATAAAAGAGACTCATTCCGAAAATCATAGAAAATTTTTTAAATTAGCATACTATTTCAAAAATATATCTGTGCCTTTTGGGAACAAATGGTTTACATTCCCATAACCCATGATTATAATGAACTTGTAGACTTACATGGCAACTATAATTAAATTAAACGAAAAAATAATGAGTGTGAGTATTAAGAAATGAAAGTAAAAAGAATTGTATCTCTCGTTTTAACATGTACTATGTTGACAATAGGTATGCTGTATATGCAGATCAGGAAGCAAAAAAGGATGAAATCAATTCAATCCCGAAAGTTTATTCTCTTGATAAGGATGGTAAAAGAGTAGCCGAGAATATACCTATCGAAGCTTTTGTAGATTTATCCGCTAATGGAACTGCCATATTATCAGCTAACAACACTAATGAAGGCGGTGCTACACCTTATAAAATTCCGGATCCTGGTGAGGACACTGCAATAAGAGTAACAGATGTTTATAAAGGAAGTTTTTCAAATAATGATGTTAATTTTGTGATAAATACAGCAATAGGAGCAATTTTTGGTATGGCTTGGACAAAGTTGGGGGGACTCTTGCTTGATCTTGGTTATAGTACGATTATATCCGAGAGTGCTTGGAGAGGACAAATTCTAAGCTCAACTGCCGGAACTGCATTAGCTGATGCATTATCTTTTGCACAAGTTAAACCTACTTATTTCACAGTATATCAATATAAAGCATATTCCACTTACTGGCGGTGCTATGTACTATATCAAGCAACAACATATTATGGTAATGATTCAACCTACACAAACCCAACCGCTGTTTTTTTAATGCCTATAAAGTATTATTTTGATGTTGGTACAAGATAAATGAAAAAGAGAATTTTTACACAATTGTTATCAACATTGCTAGGCATAGTTATTGTTACACTAATATATATAACTAAAGTTAATTTTGTTTTAGCACTTATCTGTGGAGTAATAATAGGAATTATGATACTCGTTACAGGTTACTTATACAAACTAAATAGTAAATTCGCACATATCCTATTAGTACTGCTATTTGTTGGTGCATTTTCAATTGTACATGTAATTGTGTATAAGGAAATCGACTTTTACAAGGTGCTTACTTTTTTATTGCTTGGTATAATTGCTTATAAGTCATCTAAATATTTACAAAACAAAGCTATAAAACAAAAACATATTAAAAAGTAATTCTTCTAAATAATATAAGAAACCTGGAAAGGTTCCGATATTATGAGTAGACAGAAACTCCAAATAAATAAAAAACATTGCAAATATGCTGAACTGGAAAAAGTATACGATAAGTGCCAGGACCCAGCAATGAAAACTAAATTATTGGCAATCCTTCAAACCTGGGATGGACTTACCAGCACCGATGTAGCAAAGAACCTTCATAAATCGGATTTCTATGTCCGTAGGTGGATCCATAAGTATAATACGCAGGGTCTCAACGGATTGAAAGATACCCGTGGTGGTAATCGCGCCGGTTATTTGACTGATTAACAGATATTTTAAAACCTAAGTTATATAGGATTGCAGGAAAGGGCAAATCCGTGTACAGCGACTATCAGTGTATTGCTAAAAGACAAAAAAGAACCTGCACCATGAAGGGTGTGAACCGTGATTTTATAGAGAACGAAGTTATAAAACAACTTCAGGACAATATTTTTTCCTACGAAAGAATAGACGACATGGTAGAGAAAATTCACGAATTTTTTATAGCAGGCCATGATGAAAATAAAAGAGAAATAGTCCTCTAATTGAAGCTCAACTTTCCGGTGTAGAGCGGAAAATTAAAAATATTGTTAATGCCATAGCAGAAGGTCTATTTAATCCTTCCATGAAGGAAGCCTTATCCGATTTAGAGGAACAAAAGGCGAATTTAGCTGTAAAACTTTCAAAGTTTAAACTGCACCTGGATGCCAGAGGCGCAGATAAAAAAATGATAAAGAAATATTTGCTTCAGTATGCAGATTTAAGTAAATTTACGTTTGAGGAAAAGAAAAAAGCAATACAAACTTTCGCTGAGAAAGTAATTGTATTGCTTGATTCCGTTCAAATTCACTCAATTGTGAATACCATTGGTCGGGGTGAGAGGACTTGAACCCCCGGCATCTTGGTCCCAAACCAAGCGCGCTACCAGCTGCGCTACACCCCGATCTATCATGCCATTCGCGACGACAAAAAGTATTTTACTACATCCCTGGATAGAATTCAATCAGCCTATAAAGCCGTCAAACCGGTTTATATGCATATATCGCACGAATACTTCATTACATTCCACATTACATACCCACACACCATTTCATGCATTTATGTAAACCTGCATCTTTTCCTCCTGAAATCCTCCTAAAGGAAATTTGTAACATTTCGGTAACTTGCCCCTCCCCCCCTATATATTCTATAATTATCTATAGAGGGCAGGTCTTTCTTATGTTAACCATCCCGGCTCCTGTTCTCTAATCTTTGCATTTAGTGAGGTGTTTGCTATCCAAAAATTACTTGGACAAATTCGGCGTGCCATAGAAGATTATGATATGATACAGGACGGTGATAAGGTAGCCGTGGGTGTATCCGGGGGCAAAGACAGTCTGACCCTGCTGGTGGCTCTGCGGCAGCTTCAGAAATTTCTGCCTGTAAAGTTTGAACTGGAGGCCATCACCCTGACCCTGGGAATCGGAGAATTCGACCTGACTCCCGTTAAGGAGCTGTGTGCCAGGATCGGCGTGAATTATACCATCGAAGAGACACTCATCGGAAGAATCGTATTTGAAGAGCGGCAGGAGAAGAACCCCTGCTCCCTGTGCGCCAACCTGCGGCGCGGGGCACTGCACAATGCGGCAAAAGACCTGGGGTGCAACAAGGTAGCCCTGGCCCACCATTATGATGATGTGGTGGAGACGCTGCTGCTCAGTACCTTCTACGAAGGCCGGCTCCATACCTTCTCCCCGGTGACGTATCTCAAGAAAAAGGACCTTCACCTGATACGCCCTCTGATCTACACACAGGAAAAGGAGGTCAAAGGCTTTGTCAACTCTTACGGGCTGGTAACCGTTGCGAATCCCTGTACCGCCAACGGCAAAACCAAACGCCAATACATAAAGGAGCTGATCCGGGACCTAAACAAAGACAATCGGCACGTAAAGCAAAATATCTTTGGGGCCATCCAGAGGGCGCATATCGACGAATGGTAGGTTCTAATAAAAAACAAATGATAAATGGAGGTCGAAATGAGGTTACTTAAAAGAAGCTTTTTTATTCTGCTCATAACAGCCATATTGGTTTCAGCAATCCCGCAGAATGTTACACGGGCAGATGCCGGAGTGATTTACCAATCCTCAACAAAGGAAACGGTAACTTCCGGAGCCACCCTGGAGAAAATTACCCGGTTCACCAACGACGGCTGGCTCAATATCAACGTAGTGCGAGTGGATCTGTCAAACCCGTACATAAAAGTGGATACTCTTTCCGATCCGGGCCCTATCAAATATCTGAACAATACAAAGGTATTGGCAGAGGCCTGGGACGCAGTAGCTGCCGTTAACGGCGGCTTCTTTAACTGGATTTCGGGCGGCGGCTATGCCGACGGCCCCGTGGTTGAATCCGGCAAGATCATCTCCGCAGACAACGAATACAACCGGTACAATGACTCCATGGGAACCATAGCTATCAGCCAGTTAAATGAAGTATTGTATAACTATTGGAAAACCGATATTACTTTAACAGCCCCCAACGGAGCCTCTACTACCGTTATGCAGTACAATAAGCCCAGCAAGCTTCAATATACGGATTTTACCATCCTGGACCGGCGCTGGAGTGAAACTTCTGTAGGTAATATCTACAGCGACCTCGTGGAAATGGTCGTAGAAGATGGAAAGGTGCGGGAGATCCGCACAGGACAGCCGGCTATACAGATTCCCCAGAATGGCTATATCGTCGTAACCCGACAGCAAGGGGCCGCCTTTATAAACAACAACTTTAAGGTGGGAGATGCGGTAAAATACAGCATCGTTACCAACCCTGACTGGAAAAATGCAAAAATGGCCGTTACGGGAAGTGCCATTCTTGTGAAAGACGGGCAGATTCCAAGTAAGTTTTCGATGGATATTGCCGGTCGTCAGCCAAGAACCGTTATCGGAAGCAGCCGGGATGGAAAACAGCTTCTGCTGGTGACTGTTGACGGCAGGCAAAAGGGCAGTATCGGCATGACACAGACCGAAGCAGCACAGCTTATGCTTGAGCTGGGTGCCTATAATGCACTCAATCTGGATGGAGGCGGTTCCACCACAATGGTATCCAGAGAACCTGGAACCGAAAAGCTAAACGTTGTCAACAGCCCCTCGGATGGCCTTGCCCGTCCGGTGTCCACAGCCGTAGGCGTACTTTCCATCGCTCCTCCTTCCGAACTGGACGGCTTTATTATTGAAGCCGCAGATACCAACGTATTCGTGAATACCTCAAGAGATTTTACCGTCAAAGCCTATGACCGGTACTTCAACCCTATCACTGTGGACGCAAGCAAGATCCAATGGAGCATTAAAGGAATCGAAGGTCATTTTAAAGGCAACCGGTTTTATCCTACCTCCGCAGGACAGGGAAAAATCGTGGCAACCCTTGGCAATGTATCCTCGGAAACGGATATCAATGTTCTCAGCAGCCCTGTGGAGTTAAAACTAAGTGATAAAGCCGTAAAACTCTCACCGGGGCAGTCGAAAACCTTCACCCTGAAGGGGAAGAGCCAGGACGGCTACAGCGCTTTAATCAATCCGGAGGATGTGAACTGGTCTGTCAGCAATGCCGTCGGGAATTTTGAAAAAGGCGTATTTAAAGCCAGTAAAGGAGGCTCCGGCTATATTGGCGCTGCCGTAGGAAATGCATATGCATATTGCGGAGTCTCTGTAGGCTACGCAACAGAGACTCTTAAGGATGGCTTTGAAGCCGTTAACGGAAGCTTTACCTCCTATCCTTCCTTTGTGACGGGAAGCTATGGAATTTCAGGAGAGCAAAAATATTCCGGCAGCTTTTCAGGTAAGCTCAAATATGACTTTACCCATACCGAAGGAACAAGGGCTGCTTATCTTTCCTTTTCCAACGGGGGCCTGACGATTGAAAAGGGCACTTCCGCCCTGGGGCTTCAGGTCTATAATGACCACCAGAATTCCAACTGGCTGCGGGCGGAAGTTACCGATGCCAACGGAAAAAAACAGGTGGTGGAATTTTCAAGGACACTGGATTGGATAGGCTGGAAGAATGTGCAGGCATCGCTGGAGGGTATTGCACTTCCTGCTGTTTTAAACCGCATTTATCTGGCTCAAGTCTCTCCTGTATCCGAGTCAGGAGCTATTTATCTGGATCATCTTACGACCCTTTCCACTACAGGCTTTCCAACGATTGATACGGGAAGCATTCCAGGGGATTCGCTGTATGTCGACGAAACTTTAGTGGGCACGGAGTACATAAAGGACGATACCTCCTTCCAGTTCGCTGTTCTGGGCCAGTCCAAGCCTGCGAAAAACCTGCTGCAAAAAGTGCTGCTGTCGAATTTTACCCGTACAGTCAATGCTACCTTGGATGCAGCCGCCTTTATCGGCCCGGGAGAGCATGAGTATGCAAATAAATTGAAAGTTCCTTTTCTGAATGCAAACAGAAGCTATAAAGCCCTTGATATGAAGAGCAGCCGGCTGATCCAGCTGGATACCGGCAATGGAGGCCTGCGGAGCAGCAGCGGCCAGTGGCAGTGGTTCCTCCAGCAGTTAAATACCTTCACAGGGGATAATGTGTTTATCCTCCTGCCTGCCGTGTCCGACAGCTTTAGTGACAATATGGAAGCGGATCTGTTCCGGAAGGTTCTCTCGGATTACAAAAAAAAGACGGGCAGAAATGTATGGGTCATCAGCAAATGGGGCTGGAATACTACACAGATGGAGCAGGGTGTCAAATATATAAACACCTCCGGCCTGGATGGCGGGGATTTGACTCCGGATAACCTGGAAGCAGCCAGAATGCTGGTATTTACCGTTAAAGGAAAGAACATCACTTATGAGTTTAAACCCATCGTGTAGAAAATGTAAAAAAGCAGCCATTGGCTGCTTTTTATTTTGACTTCCTTAGCCCCACTTTGCTCCCCAGAGCTTCATTTCCTTTATCATGGGCTTCAGACTCCAGCCCTTCTCCGTGAGGCTGTACTCCACGGTAGGAGGTACTGTCGGATATGCGGTTCGTATAATAACGCCCTTTTCTTCCAGTTCCTTCAGCCGCTCCGAAAGAGTCTTCGGGCTGACACCCGAAAGGGACCTTCGCAGCTCTCCAAATCTTTTGGTTCCTGAGAAAAGGTCTCGAATAATCAAAAACGTCCACTTTCCGCCTAAAATATCCAGTGCCTTCTCAATGGAGCACTCGATATGCAGACAACCGCTTTCTGCTGTATTTCCTTCCATTTCCTATCACCCCACTCCTTAGAATCGGCGAAAATATAACTTCCGCTACGATTTTGCTGCGCCCCGCATGGATGCCATGAAAGGCCTGCAAAAAAGCGTAAGTAATATTTTCGCTGCCTCTTGAACACCCATTAGTTTCTTATGTGTAACTATGTGATCTAAATGTAACTACTACACAAAATGTACCCATATTGATATAATTTAAAAGGAATTTCCTGCGTTATCGCAGCAGGAATTCACTATCTGTATTATACCACTTTGATTGCATATTTTTCTACAGCTATTCATATTTTCACAGACAACCGGAAATTATGTAATTATATGTAAAAACTAGACAGGAGGTATATCATGCAATATAGAAAGTTTGGCAACACCGGAGCAATGATTTCAGCCTTGGGATTCGGAGCCATGCGTTTCCCTGAATATGAAAAGGACGGAGAATGGTACATAAAAGAAGAGGAAGCTATCCAAATGGTTCACCGGGCATTTGACCTGGGTGTGAATTATATCGACACCGCCTATGGCTATTGCCATGAAAAAAGCGAGGTTGTTGTAGGAAAAGCCTTAAAGGGCTACCGGGACAAGGTCTATCTTTCAACCAAACTCCCTGTGTGGAAAGTAAGTGAAACGGCCGACTACAGACGCTTGCTGGAAGAACAGCTGCGAAAGCTTGATACCGACTTCATTGACTTCTATCATTTCCATGCCCTTAGCAGGGACCGCTGGGAAAATACCGTGTTGAAGTACAACCTGCTGGACGAGGCGGTAAAGGCGAAACAGGAAGGCTTAATCAAGCATATTTCCTTCTCCTTCCACGATGAGCCGCAGTTTTTAAAGGAATTGATTGATGTCGGCATTTTCGAGACCCTTCTGTGCCAATACAACCTATTGGACAGATCCAATGAGGAAGCCATCGCCTATGCACACCAAAAGGGGCTTGGTACCGTCATCATGGGACCTGTAGGTGGAGGACGCCTTGCAGCGCCTTCGGAATTTTTCACCAGCGCCCTGGGTGGAAAGAGCAACAGTACGCCGGAAGTTGCCATGCGTTTTGTTCTTGGAAATCCCAATGTATCCTGCTCCCTTTCCGGCATGAGCTCCATGGAAATGGTGGAGGAAAACACCAAGGTTGCCTCCAATGGAGAGCCGCTGAGCCAGGAGGAATGGGGAAAGATCGATAAAATGCTGGAAGAAACCAAACGTCTGGCCGACCTGTACTGTACGGGCTGCGACTACTGTTTGCCATGTCCCAAGGGAATCAAGATTCCTCATGTGTTCAAGCTGATGAATTACCACAAGGTTTATGGCCTCACGGAATATGCAAAGAAGGAGTTCCGCAACCTTGGAGAAGGTTCCAATAGCGGATCATCCCCGGACGCCTGTGTAGACTGCGGAGTTTGTGAAACCAAATGTCCACAGAAGATTCAGATACGGGAACAATTGAAACAGACACTAAAGGAATTGGTATAACTAACTCTGGAGGCGTTGCTGAAGCTGGCAATGCCTCTATAATTTTATCAAAATCGATTAATGCCGGACATTTTGCTTACACACAAAAAAGTTTGCTGTCAAAGGACGACAGCAAACTTTTTTGTGTAACTTATAGTGTGTGCACGACTTCCTTTAAGTACTGCACTACTTCATCCTTTAAATCTTCCCTCTTCAGGGCAAATTCCAGGGTCGCCTGCAGGAATCCCATCTTACTTCCTACATCATACCGCTTTCCTATGAAATCATAGGCATACATGGCTTCACAGCCCATCAGTTGTTTGAGGGCATCTGTCAGTTGGATTTCTCCGCCTTTGCCCGGCTCGGCATTTTCGAGAAACTTGAAAATGTGCGGGGTGATGATGTACCGCCCCAGTATGGCGATATTGGAAGGAGCCTTCTCCTTCTCCGGTTTTTCTACCATATCCTTGACCTTGTATACCCTTTCATCCACGGATTTGCAGCTTACAATCCCGTATTTTGAAACGTCCTCATCGGACACCTTCTGTACTCCTACTACCGTGGTTTTATATTCATTATACACATCGATCAACTGCTTGAGACAGGGCACCTCGGAGTCTACAATATCATCCCCCAGCAAAACGGCAAAAGGTTCATTGCCGATAAAGGACTTTGCACAGTAGATGGCATGTCCCAGCCCTCTTGGCTCTTTTTGCCGTATGTAATGAATGTTGACCATGTTGGATATATCCTGCACCAGGTTCAGCATATCCTGATTGCCTTTCCGCTTCAGTTCATCCTCCAGTTCATAGGATTTGTCAAAATGGTCTTCTATGGCCCTTTTATTACGTCCGGTTACAATTAATATATCTTCGATCCCTGAATCGATGGCTTCTTCAACAATGTACTGGATGGTTGGCTTGTCCACAATAGGAAGCATTTCTTTCGGCTGTGCCTTGGTTGCAGGAAGAAATCTCGTGCCGAGTCCTGCCGCGGGTATAATCGCTTTACGTACTTTCAAGTTATTCCACTCCCTTTTCTGTACTTATTTCATACTCATTTTATCAAATGCCCGGTGGATTTACAAGGATGACCGTATTTATTGCTCCTTTGCAGCTGCCGCCTGCTACCGGTATGCAACCAGCCCCTTGGAATTGGCAAAAAGGGCAGCCTCCGTCCGGTCTCTGAGGTTTAATTTGGATAATATCTGGCTGATATGCTTTTTAACTGTAAATTCAGTTATATAAAGCTGTTTTGCAATAAGACAGTTGTTCATCCCCTTCCCCAATGCCAGCAAGACATCCATTTCCCTGGGCGTCAGGTCCTCAAGGGGATTTGTGTCTCCCCCCATCACCTGGTCCATGACCGCAGGATCATAATACTTTCTGCCCTGGTATACCAGCCGTATGGCATACATAAGTTCTTCCGGCAAGGCAGACTTCAATACATACCCATTGACTCCCATCTGGCAGGCCTGTCTGAATTCAATCTCATTTGTAGATGAAGTCAGCGCAACAAACTTGCATTGGATTTCATTGTTACGGCATTTTTTTATAACATCCAGTCCATTTTCCTCCCGCAACCGAGTATCCAGTACCACCACCTCCGGCCTTACCCTGTTGATCAGCTCTGCCGCCTCATCCGTACTGGCTGCTTCCCCCGATATCTCCAGATCCGGCTCCTGATCCAGCAATGCTGCCGTACCCTTTCTTGTCAGAGTATACCCATCCACAATCACAACTCTCATGGCATTAGCCCCCTCTATAAATTAAGTAAATCTTTTTTATTAAAATAGAACAAAGGTGGCTTTGCCACTTTTGTTTGCGCATGTGCCTTTCCGAAGCAGGAGGAAAAGCTGGCACACGCATAAATTCAATGCTTTTTTATTGTATAGGAAAGTACACTTTCCTATACAATAAAAAAGCCCTGTATAAACACACGGCCGGTTGCACCACTAACTCGCTATACCCCAGGCGCCCACTCACAGGGTATCTTTCATAGTCTTCCGTACTTACTCCTTAGTGCCCTATTTACTATACTAAAGTATATTGTAAATATTTCCCATACAGCACCATGTAATACGCTGTCAGATGAAACATATAAAATTCCGTTAAAACCCGCCATATTTTTCCGTTTTACCCCTTTTAGGGGATTTCTATACGGTGATCCGACTGCTATATTGTCATATATTTGAGTTTTGTGCTAAAAATAAGTATGCACTTTTTTGTACCTGGGTTCCTCTTATAAAAAACAGAAAAATATCCCTGGGTCACTGCTAATAATTAACTGATATTTTACAGAATTTAACACGGATTCAATGCACTTTTAATATATACAACCTATAATACACATGTAGATTAACAGAGGAGGTTTTAACCGATGAACAAATTTGCCAGAAAATCAGCTGCATGGCTTCTAGGCCTCACGATAGCCTTTTCCATGCCTTTTGCAAGTATAGCCGCTGAGCAGCCCGCTCAAAAGAATTCCAAGAACGTTATTATCCTGATTCCCGACGGAATGAGTACCACAGGTACAACGCTGGCAAGATGGTACCAGGGGGGAGCCCCTTTGGCCATGGACGAAATGGCCAGCGGTCTTGTGAGAACATATTGGGCTGCCGGTGCTATCACCGACTCTGCTCCGGCAGGTACAGCATTGGCAACGGGAAACAAGTCCTATAATAAGTTCATCAGCGTGCTGCCGGACAAGGTCGACATGCCGGGTGTTCCGGCGGTAAAGCCTGAAGATGCAAAAAAACCGGTAGCTACCCTTTTGGAGGCTGCCAAGCTGGCAGGCAAGGCTACAGGCATCATCGCAACTTCAAATATACAGCATGCAACTCCAGCCGCATTTTCCAGCCACTATCCCGACCGGAGCAGATATGATATCCTGGGCGAACAACAGGTATATAACAATGTCGATGTGGTCCTGGGCTCCGGCTACCAATACCTCATGTCCCAAAACCGGAAAGACAAGGAGGACCTGCTCGGTGTTCTGAAGGCAAAAGGCTACGACTATATTACCACTCCGGAACAAATGAAGAAATCCACTTCGGCAAAGCTCTGGGGACTGTTTGCCCCTGATGCCATGGCCTATGAAATGGACAGAGACCCCGCCAAAGAACCCAGCCTGGCAGAAATGACGGGAAAAGCCCTCGACATACTTTCCAGGGACTCTGACGGCTTCTTCCTCATGGTGGAAGGCAGTAAAGTAGACTGGGCCGCTCATGCCAACGATCCCATCGGTGTAATCAGTGACGTTCTCGCCTTTGATAAAGCGGTAAAGGTAGCTCTTGATTTTGCGAAAAAAGATGGAAATACCGTTGTTTTAGCGTGTACGGACCATGGCAACGGTGGTATCTCCATGGGAAGCGCAGGCACAAACAGTGGATATGATTCCGCTCCTCTCGCAAAATTCATGGAGCAGTTGACAAAAGCAAAGCTGACAGGTGAAGGGCTGGAAAAAAAGATCCTTCCCGATAAGTCAAACATTAAGGAAGTAATGGCAGAATATTACGGCATATCAAATCTCACGGAAGATGAAACAAAAGCCATCGCCGCCGCAAAACCCGGCTCATTAAACAGTGTTGTGGGTCCCATGATCAGCAAACGGGCGAACATCGGCTGGACGACCACAGGGCATACCGGCGAGGAAGTAACCCTCTACTCCTATCTCCCGGGAAACCAAAGATTAACCGGAGTCATCGACAATACCGATATTGCAAAATATGCAGCAACAGCCATGAACGTGAATTTGGAGGAAGCCACCCGGAAACTTTTCGTCCCTGTTCGAGGAGCCTTTGAAGCAAAGGGAGCCACCGTGGCATGGGATGAAACCGATATGGAAAATCCCCTCATCATAATCACCAAAGGTACTGATGTTCTCAAGCTTCCAGTCTATAAAAACATTGCGGAGCTGAACGGTAAAACCATTGAAATGAAGGGAATCGTAGTGTTTAACGGCGAAAAGTGTTTTGTTCCACAGGAAGCCGTCGATTTGATAAAATAATCCACAATTCACTCTCTGTGGTGTTCATAAAAAGCCCTCCCCGGAAATTGCCAGGGAGGGCTTTCTTTTCTATATTGCTTCTAAAAAGGTATATTGCGCTGTATAGAGCTTCCAGTAGGCACCCTTTTTCTGCATGAGCTCATCATGGGTACCTTTCTCAATAATATTTTTGTTATCCACATACATGATCAGATCGGCATTCTTTATGGTGGAAAGCCTGTGGGCGATAATGAAGGAGGTCCGGCCCTCCAAAAGCCTCTCAAGCCCTTCCTGCAGTGCCATTTCGGTCTTCGTATCAATGCTGGAGGTGGCCTCATCCAGAATCAATATCCTGGGAGATGCCAGCAGCGCCCGGGCAAAGGATATGAGCTGCCGCTGCCCTGTTGACAGCCGGGTACCTCTTTCATTTACCTGCGTATAGTAACCGTCCTTCAAGGACATGATGAAATCATGGGCCTTCACCGCCTTGGCCGCCTCAATGACCTCTTCATCCGTAGCATCCAGCTTGCTGTACCGTATATTGTCCATAATGGTTCCCGAAAAGATGAAGGAGTCCTGCAGCATTACACCCATTTGTCTGCGCAGGGATTCCAGCGTCACGCTCCTTACCTCCATTCCATCCACCAGTACCTGCCCTTCGTTAACATCGTAGAACCGGCTGATCAGATTAATGACGGTAGTTTTACCTGCACCCGTCGGCCCTACCAGGGCTACCGTCTGGCCCTGGCGGATGGTAAAGTTCACGTCCTCCAGGATCGTATGCCCTTCGTCGTAACTAAAGTGAACACCTTTAAATTCCACTTCCCCGTGGATGTCAGGCATTTCAGCCGCTCCCGGCAGATTCTCCACAATCAGCTTCTCATCCATGGTTTCAAAGATTCTTTCCAGGTATGCCATGGCATTGATGATGGAATTATAGAAGTTTGCCAGGTTATTGATGGGTGCCCAGAACCTTGAGATGTAGCTGATAAAGGCGATGAGTACACCGATGGTTACGCCCTGGTCAATCCACGCAATACCGAAGACGTAGACCGCAGCCGTTGTGAGGGAGGATACATTATCCACAATAGGGGATAACAAAAACTGAATTTTCATGGCTCTCATCCATGCATCCCTGTAGCTGAAATTCAGTTCGCGGAAAATACGCAGATTCTCCTCTTCCCTGGCAAAGGATTGGGTTACCTTCATCCCGCAGATGCTTTCATGGATGTAGGCATTCATATTGGACTGTTTTCTGCTTAAGGCCTGGAATGCCTTTCTTTGCGCATTCTTTATAAGGAAGATGCCGGTAATGAGCAAGGGCAGCCCTGCCAGGCAGATCAATGTCAGTCTTACGTCGATGAACAGCATAAAACCGATAATAAAGATCAAGCTGAACAAATCTGTAATCAGGTTGATAATCCCGTTGGACAGAAGATCACTGAGAGAGTTTACATAATTCACAACCCGTACCAGGATTTTGCCGTGGGGTCTGCTGTCATAAAAGGTAAAGGGCAGCTTCTGCAAGTGCTTGAACAAATCCGTCCGTATGCTGTGTATGATGCTCTGTCCTACAAAGGACATGGACTGAATCCTTAATTTGAGGCACACACCCGTGATCACCAGCGTCAACAGGAAGAGTCCCGACAGCATCACCATTCCTTTTACATCTCCATTGGGAATGGTAGTGTCAATTGCTACCTTAATCAGATAGGGACCTATGAGGCTGGCAATACTGGAAACCAGCATCAAAAAAACGGTTATTCCAATGGTTTTTTTATGAGGAGTTACATATTTTAGTATTCTCTTCAAGTGGCTTGCGTTAAACTGGGCCTCCAGCTCCTCATCCACGTCAAATTTATTTCTGGCCATCTTATCCCACCTCCTTGACATTGGCATTGTCAAAGTCTCCAAACTGATTTACAAATACGCTGTAGTAGTATCCCTTCTTCCCAAGAAGTTCCTCATGGCGTCCCTGTTCCAGTATTTTTCCATCATCCAGAACGAGGATGAGGTCCGCATCCTTCACAGAGGAGATCCTATGGGCTATAATGAAGGTGGTCCGGTCCTTATATACGGAGTTCAGACTCTTCTGTATCCGGTGCTCCGTTTCCATATCCACACTGGAAGTGGTATCATCCAGTATAAGAATAGAAGGGTCCTTTAACAGTGCCCTGGCAAGAGCAATTCTCTGCCGCTGGCCGCCCGACAGTCCCACTCCCCGTTCTCCGATAATCGTGTCGTACCCTTCGGAGAAATTCTGGATAAAGTCCTGTGCACCCGCCAGCTCGGCAGCCCACTGAACCTGCTTTATGGAAGCCCTGGGCACTCCGTAAGCGATATTTCCTTCTATGGTATCCGAGAAAAGGAAGATGTCCTGCATCGCCACGGCCACATTCTCCCTCAGCTTCCTGACATTCATTTTCCTTATATCTATATCATCGATCAATACTTCCCCGGAGGTACAGTCATAAAATCTGCAAATCAAATTAACCAACGTAGATTTTCCAGAGCCGGTAGGGCCTATAATGGCAATGGTCTGACCGGGCCTTGTCTTGAAGCTGATGTTCTCCAGAACCTTTTCATCCCCGTAGCTGAAGCTGACATTTCTAAACTCTACATGCCCGCTGATCCGCTCTTTTTCCACCGCGCTTTCCTCGCTCTTTATGGCAGGCTCATTCTCCAGGAAAGCAATAATCTTCTCTGCAGAAGCGCAGAATCTCTGTATATCGTTGATAATCCACCCGGACATCCGTAAAGGATTGTTTAAAGCCCATATGAAGCTGTTAAAGGTTACCAGCTGCCCGAGGCTCATCTCTTTCCGTATTACCATGACGCCTCCCATCAGGATCATAATGACGTAAAGCACCCCGGCCAGAGAATCAAGCACCGGAAGGTATTTGTTCCAAACCCTGGAGGACTCCAGGTTCTTCTCCATAAAGCCGTCATTTTGGCGGTTGAATTTTTCTATTTCATATCCTTCCTTGGCAAATGCCTTTACTACCCTGTTTCCGCTAATGTTTTCCTGCACCACCGAGTTCAGTTTTGAAAACTGCTCCCGTATGGCTACGAAAGTAGGGCGTACAGTGTTTGTCAGCTTCCAGGCAAAGTACGCTACAAAAGGCGTTATACACAAAAGTGTGAAGGCCAGCTTTGCATTAATGGTAAATAGCATTACCAATGCAAATAGGAAAATGATGCTGTTTTCGAAGCTCATATAGATGACCCAGGACATAAAGTGCCGTACCGCGTCGGTATCGCCGGTCATCCGGGCCATGATATCTCCCGTCCGGGTCCGGTCGAAGAAGGCGACATCCAGGGCCTGGAGCCTGGAATAGGCTGTCTCCCTTATTTTGAAAATAACACGCTGGGATACATCCTCGAAAGTAAGGATGAAGGTGTATCGCAAAACAGACCGCAAAAGTGTCACTGCCAGTATGGTTCCGAGTATCCCCATCAGGATCTCTCTTTTTCCGCCTCTTATGACCTCATCTACAATGATTCCGGAATAATACGGAGTCACCATGCTGAGGGCAGAGGCTCCCAGCACCAGTACCATCGCTAACATCAGCCGCCATTTGTGCTTTTTAAGATACCCCCATATCCACTGAAACGCTTCCATAAAATAAACCTCCTTTGCGCATAGCGCAAATTTGATGTAGTACAAGTCAATAGTATTCCCACCCCTGACCCCTCCCTGGAGGGGTGATATTATTTGGCCGTTGAAACGGCCAGCAGGGAGGACTCCGTCCCCCTGTACCCCCTAAATCAAGCCAGATGCATTGCTCGGGGGGTGTAGGGGGCAGCGCCCTTCTACTCGCGGCTGCAGCCGCGAAATAGTGCTCCCCTTCCCTTCGAGAGAAGGGGTCAGGGGATGGGTGTCGATTTACTCATACTTTACAAACATTATGCACCCGTATCCTGTATTGGAAAATGTACTATCTTAAACTCATGATGGAATATCTTATACTATGGTGCAGCGAAAATATTAAACCTATGTCCCATCTATAATTTCGGATAAATTATGAACCTTCATGAAATATATTCCAATAAAATTCCTTTTGATTTTAGCAGGATTTTTCCCATTTACCTAGAATAAAATATTTACCTATATAAATCGCGAGAATGATTTTACATGGAATGAATTTAATTTTCGCGATGGGCAAGCAAGGAAATACAAGCGCACAAAAGAAGAAATGTAAAAACTTTGGTGCGTTGTATATAGATATTGAAATGAAGAAGTATATTCTATAGCAGATGCAAATAAATATATTTTAAGAATGAGCATTTTAGGCTGTAATATTTAACCTGCGGCTCCGTTTTGAGGTGGTTTTGAGTGTGCGATCTGGGGATCACACCGGATAATTTTAATCCTAGAGTATTATACGTATTGAAAAAGAGGTTCAACAGTCAAAGTGTTGTAACCTATCATTGTCATGATTTTTCTTCGCTGATTTATATCATTTCCGGCTCCTGTACCTATAATATTGATAATGTGCTGTATCCCGTCAAAAAAGGGGATATTATCCTCTGCAATCCCGGTATCTATCATGGCAGGATACTGGCTGAAGAGGAAGAAATCACGGAGTTTCATGTAGGTGTCGGCAACCTCTGTATAAAAAACATGCCCAGGGATGGGCTCATCCCGCAGGGCGCCTGCCCCGTCGTCAGCATGGTAAAGCACGAGCAGGATTTCTCCAAGTGCTACAATGACATTATGTCCGAGCAGGAGAAAAACGAACCCGGCGGCGACCTGGTCATAAAAACGCTGGTTATGAAGCTGATTGTCATTTTCCTCCGGGAAACCTATTACATCGAAAAGGCAGGCAGCATCGGGCTGTACAGCCTGGAGTACTATGAAAGGAACGACCTGGTCAATACCATCATTTCCTTTATTAATGAAAACTATATGAAGAATATCTCCCTGGATAAGATATCGAAAAACATGTATCTGAGTCCGGTGTACATCTCCAGGATTTTCAAGGAGGAAACCGGGGAATCCCCCATCAACTACCTGATAAAGACACGTTTGAATAAGGCAAGGGACTTGCTGGAGGAAGGACGGCTCTCCATCAAGTCGGTCGCTGAGAGTGTAGGCTACAATGATGCCTACTATTTCAGCAAGCTGTATAAGAAATACTTCGGGTGTCCGCCCTCGCGGCATCGCCTATAATAAGCTTCAAATATACAATTCGGATGGAACTTCGCTGATTCGATTGTAAATAGAAAGAGTTCCCTTTGCAGTTGTAAGGGGAACTCTTTCTTATTTAAATTACGCCCACCACATTCCGCCAACGTTCTCAAATACCATAACGTCCTTCAGGAACCTGATGGCCTTCTGTAAACCTTCATTTACAGACATGAGGCTGTCTTCATGTTCAATGCTGAGTACGGAATCGTAGCCAACCATTCTGAGATTGCTGACGATGTCCTTCCAGAGCTGATAATCGTGACCGTAGCCTACAGAGCGGAATATCCAGGAACGCTTGATTTCATCCCCGTAATGCTTCGTATCCAGTACGCCATTGACCGCTGTATTGATCTCATCAATCTTTGTATCCTTCGCATGGAAATGGTAAATCGCCGGACCCAGGTTGCGGATGGCAGCAATAGGATCAATTCCCTGCCAGAAGAGATGGCTGGGGTCAAAATTGGCACCGATGATATCTCCGACAGCGGCTCTCAGCTTCAAGAGGGTCTCAGGGTTGTATACACAGAAGCCTGGATGCATTTCCAGCGCGATTTTTTCTACGCCATGGTCCTGTGCAAATTTTGCAGCTTTTTTCCAGTACGGAATCAGCACGTCATTCCACTGGTATTCCAATACCTTCAAAAAATCCTCCGGCCATGGACAGGTTACCCAGTTCGGATATTTGGACCCTTCAGAGTCTCCAGGGCATCCGGAGAAGGTAATGACCATCTTGATTCCCAGCTTTTCAGCCAACAGTACGGCATTCTCAAAATCCCCGTGGAATTTGTCTGCGATTTCTTTTTGCGGGTGTACGGGATTCCCGTGAACACTTAATGCACTGATTTCCATGTTGTATTTCGCTACCAGATTTTTGAGATTTTCAATCTTGGACTCGTCCTTTAAAAACTCTCCCGCATCCACGTGCGCGGTTCCCGGATATCCTCCGCAGCCTAATTCAACAGCCTGCACGCCGGATTCGGCCAGGTATTTCAGTGCTTCATCCAGGGGCTTTGCTCCCAGTAATACTGTAAATACGCCTAGTTTCATGTTCATCGCCTCCTAATATATTATACTAAACCCATTTGTTTTAAATTGTTAAAGCTTATGGTTACACTTTCCAGCTGCGGCCGGTTACATTTATCCTGCTCTACGATAAACCATTGGGCACCGATTTCAACAGCTGCCTTATGAAGCGCTTTTATATCCATGATGCCGTTGCCGACTTCCGTGAAGCCCCTGCCTTCTCCTGATTCCATATCCTTCTGGTGTACCAGAGGGCACCTCCCGGCATACTTTTTCAGGTATCCTACCGGCTCGATGCCTGCATATTGCACCCAGTATGTATCCAATTCCATTTTTACGAATTCGGGGTCTGTGTTTTTGAATATCATATCCAGTGCATATTCTCCGTCAAACATCTGAAATTCATGGGCATGGTTATGGTATCCCAGCTCCAGTCCCTTTGCCTTGCATTTCTCCCCCGTCCTGTTCAAAAACAGGGCCAGGTCCAGGTAATCCTGTTTGGACTCACCTTTTGCCCAGGGGCATATGATATATTTATTTCCGATCTCCAGATCGTATTCAAGCGTTTCTTCCAGCTTTTCCTTTAAAAGGTCCAGGCCTACGTGACTTCCGGCAGCAGCCAGGCCTAACCGGTCCAGCTCCGCCTTCATTTGTGCGGCGGAAAGGTTGCCATACCCTGCAAATTCAACTCCTTTGTAGCCGATCTCCGCTACTTTCTCGAGCGTTCCCTTAAAATCCTTTGCCATTTCATCCCGTAAGGTATACATTTGTACCGCTATTGGAATACTCATTCAACCGACCTCCTATATTTTTACCCTTTTGGGTTTACTATTTCCAACGGCTTCAAATTGGGAGAGCCCTCCGGCCTCTCCACTGCCCGTTTTACCGGTTCTATATCCTCCACTTTTCAACCCTCATCCTTCTGGCTTCCTTCTCCTCTTATGGAATAAAAGAAAGACAGAAGGATGAGGGTCAGCTTACAACACCTTTACAATAGAACTTCCCTTCGAGTTTCCGAAGACTTGTAAATGGCATCGATGATCTTCATCAGGCAGACAGCTTCTTCTACAGGAGCTATGGGTTCTCTTCCATTCATAATGCAATCTGTAAAATGTTGAAATTCGTTTACGGTCTGTATCGTCCCGTTCAGCTCAGGCACGATATTCACACTGGTGCCCATAGCCTCTGAAAAGATCTTCAGTTCCCCATTGGCATAGGAAACTCCACCCTTTGTCCCTAAAATTTCATAGTACTTGCACTCTTTTTCAATATTGGAAGCCCAGCTGAATTCAAAATCGATGGTAGCATCATTCTCCAGCCTTACAAAGCCAACCGCCATATCTTCGACATCAAAGATTCCGTCTCCTACGATCTTATATCCCGGCCGGATTCTGGTACTGCTATCCGGAAATTTTGAATAGGTAGTGCCCACTACGGAAGCAGCCGCCGGATATCCCATGAAAAACAGAGTCAGATCGAGGAAATGTACACCCAGATCAATCAAGGGGCCGCCGCCCGACAGCTGTTTATTGGTAAACCAGGCCCCTTTCCCCGGTATGCCGTTTCTACGCCGCCATCCGCATTTTGCATGGTAAATCTCACCTAACATCCCGGCTTCCACATATTTTTTAACAAAGGCAGCTTCACTGGTAAAGCGGTTATTAAGTGCAACCATCACCTTCCTGCCGTATTTATTCTTTGCTTCGGCAAGGAGCTGTGCTTCTTCATGATTCATGGCCACAGGTTTTTCACAATGGACATGGATTCCTGCTTTTAATGCATCTACAGAAACCGGCATATGCAGATAGTTGGGGGTACACACACTGACCAGGTCCAAGGATGCTTTTCCAAACATCTCGCGGTAATCCGTGTATACCTGGGGTATGTTAAACTTTTCCGCCATTTTCTCCGCAGCGCTTCGGTTGGTATCGCAGATTGCGACCATTTCTACGTTTTGAAGCTTTGAATATTCATTAAGATGTTTCTTATTCGCGATTCCACCGGCTCCTACACAGCCGTATCTGAGTTTTCCCGACACAATGGACGCCTCCCTAATCTAAGGTGCGGCAAAAGCGCAATCGATGTATTTTTTATCAACCCCGGCTTTTAGCCACGAAATATCAGTTTCTTCATATAATCAATGGTATAATTTACACCCCATTCACCCAGCTCGCCTTTCCAGTTGGCGGAATGCGGCTCGATGCTGAGACCTCCGTCATATTTTACTGCATAAAGGACGGCCATAAAGATTCCCCAATTGGTCTCATCCAGACCTGCCGGCGGATCATCAAACCTTTCACCGTCAATTCGGAGAGAGCCTTTAATGTGAACATGGTTGAACCGGTGTCCCCAATCTCTCATTTCCTTCAGATAATCTCCTCCGGCGTAGATGGAATGGGATGGGTCGAATTTGATGCCCAGGTCCTTTACATGTCCAAGAATGATTTCCCACGTCTGAGGATCTACGACAAAGTTGTTCCACCGGCAATTATATACCGAGATCTTGACGCCCTTTGCCTTTCCATATTCGGTTACTTCAGAAAAGAAGTTGATGGCAGAAGTGCAGTTCTGATAGAAAGACAATTCTTCTATATAATTGCATCCGCATATAAAATTCTCACAGCCTGTGAGGCTGGCGATGTCAATGAGTTTCTTCGCTGCATCCAGTTCGCTTTGAACAATCTTTCCTTCGCCGTCAATCCGGTCCGAACCCCATCGGCCGATGGAAGCAATTTTCACGTTATATTCCTTGCTCCAGCTTTTCAGGTTTTCTACATTATTATATAGCTCTTCTACATTCTGCGTAGTTGTCTTCTTCGGGTCCTTGTTGCCGTTAATGCAAAACTCCAAAAAATCCAGTCCCTTGGCTGCCGCCATTTTAAAGCTCTCCTCTATAGGAGGTGCAATAATCCCCAGT
Organism: Bacillota bacterium; assembly: GCA_023419605.1. Classification (GTDB taxonomy): domain Bacteria; phylum Bacillota; class Clostridia; order Acetivibrionales; family JAEZXR01; genus JAEZXR01. The sequence goes on from JAEZXR010000056.1 coordinate 30,622, forward strand.
CTCATAGTGATCTCCCCTTTTTTAAAAAGCGTTTCTGGTTCCTGGTTGTCAGTTCCTATATACAATCGGATTGGCAACTGTTGATTTGGGCATCGTACAGCCAACGGTTCTGGGGCTGTACGATGCACGAATCAGCTAAGTTCCATCCGAATTTGTATAGTTAAAAACAAAGCTTTTTTGCTCCTCTACTAATAACTGGAAACCAGGAACCAACAACGCAGTTCATCGATTATTTCTCAAAAAACACCGGCTTACCTGTTTTTGATGACTCATAGATGGCTTCCAGTATTTCTGTTACAACGAGAGCCTGCTCAGGTTTTACCAGAGGCTCCGTATCATTTATAATGCTTTCAATCCACAGCCTTGCTTCCAGCTCCTGTGCGTTTTCCGTCTTGCCGTCATAGAAGTCAACACCCTTTGCATCCAGCCCCGGTACGGTTGTGAAGAACTTTCCGTACTTTTCACCATTGAGACGGAGACCTTCCAGCATGTCAGCGCCACCTTCGGTACCGCAAAGCGTCGTTCTTGCTTCTCCTACCTGGAGGGTATTCAGTGCCCAGCTGGATTCCAATACAACGGTAGATCCGTCTTCCATGGTGACAAATCCGAAAGCAGAGTCTTCTACGGTATAATTTTCAGTATCCCATGCGCCCCAGGCGTTGGCAGGTGATTCCTTTTTACCCAGCTTATAGTAGGCATTTCCTACAACATATTTTACCTTGTAATTGTTCATCATCCACAGGGTCAGGTCAAGGGCATGGGTTCCGATATCGATCAATGGCCCGCCTCCCTGTTCCTCTTCATTGAGGAATACGCCCCAGGTAGGAACAGCACGGCGACGAATGGCATGAGCTTTTGCAAAGTAGATTTCTCCCAGATCGCCAGCTTCGCAAGCCTTCTTTAAATAAAGAGAATCGGGTCTGAAACGGTTCTGGTAACCGATGGTCAATTTCTTTCCGGTCCGCTTCGCTGCCTCTACCATCCTTCTGGCACCTTCCGAGGTTTTCGCCATCGGCTTTTCACACATAACATGCTTGCCGGCTTCCATGGCATCTACGCTTATATCCGCATGGGATTTGTTGGGTGTACAGACGTGTACAACATCAATGGATTTGTCGCTGAGAAGTTCCTTGTAATCGGAATAAACCTTTGCATCCTCAGTACCGTACTTTTTGGCCGCTTCTTCCGCTCTTTCCCTTACGATATCACAAAAAGCAACCATTTCGACGGTGTCAAGTTTTGAGAGAGCCGGCATATGCTTACCGTTTGCTATACCTCCGCAGCCAATGATACCTACTTTGAGTTTTTTAACTTCCGACATGATTACATCCCCCTTATTTATCTGCAATTTAATTTATATGTAACGGATTACAAAAATCCGCTATAAACATGTTCATTTTGTGGTGAAGCTGGGGTGCCGCTTATTTTACAGTAGACTCCCTTATTTTCAGGCTGTGTTCCAGTGTGAGCTTTACAGGCAGCTTCGACTCCCCCTTCATTTTCCGAAGGAGCAGGTTCATGGCCTCGCAGCCCATATCATATTTCGGCTGTGCCACAGTGGTCAGCATGGGGTCATACATGGAAGCAAAGCTTATATCGTCGAAGCCGATAACCCCCATATCCTCCGGTACCCTGTATCCGGCCTCCTTAAAGGCTCTTATGGCTCCGATGGCCATGACATCCGAGATGGCAAAAACACCTGTGGGCCTTTGCTCAAGGTCAACGATTCTCTTTCCAGCCCGCAGCCCGCTTTTAAAACCATAATCTCCATAAAACAGCAGGGAAGGGTCAAACTCGATCCCAGCATCCTGGAGGGCCTTTTTATATCCCTCTTCCCTTTTCTTTGTGGAAATCAATTGGTTCCGACAGCTAATCATGGCTACACGCTTGTGTCCCAGGCTGATGAGATGGGTCACAGCCTTGTAGGCGGCCGCAAAGTTGTCGATGGATATGTGGTCCACATCCGTATTTTCCTTATACTCGCTGCACTGGACCACTGGAAATGCCTTGCTCAGTTCGATGAGTTCCTCTCTTCCCTGTTCCGATTCCATGAAAATAACTCCATCGGAAAGCCGGTTCCTGAGAAGCTCCAGGTACATATCCTCCCTGTGTTTATCGGAGTCCGTGTTGCATAACATTACTGTATATCCGTTTTTGTGCGCTACATCTTCGATTCCTTTGACAATACGGGAATAAAAAGGGTTTGAAACATTGGGCAGCAGAACTAAAACCATCCGCGTCTCCATTCGCCGGAGGTTTCTTCCGAGAAGATTCGGTTGGTAATTCAGTTTCCGTATGGCCTCCAATACGGTTTCCCTGGTTTCCGGTATAACGGAACTGCTATTGTTTAAAACCCTGGAAACGGTAGCCACTGATACGCCTGCCGCTTTTGCCACATCTTGAATGGTTGCCATTTAACCCTCCTAAAGTTATTAATTCCCTGGTATTGTTCTATAGTATAATATGCAAACCATATGTAATGGATTACATTTTAAATTATATAGCAGCCTTCCCGAAATGGCAATACCTTTTTGAAAGTTTACCAAAAATTTTAAATCGAGTAGGAGGTAGGTGATTATTTCACCTACCGACCTCTCACACCACCGTACGTACCGTTCGGTATACGGCGGTTCCATAGTTTACGCTGTGACTTGTCGATAATATTCAGAAAAGAATATAAA
>JAEZXR010000087.1 GCA_023419605.1 Bacillota bacterium
ATGCACATCATTCAGGCGCGCATCGTCGCTGACCTGCTTACGGCTGAAAATGGCTTTCACCTTATCCGCCAGACTGTTGAGTACCGTGTCAGGAACGTCTTCAAATTCCAGCTCGGCCAGCGTGGCAGCGGAAAAGACGTTTTCAGGGTTGGCCTTAAAGCGCTGCAGAGGGTTGTGTTTCGCGTTGCGGCAGAATTCGAGGTATTCAGTGCCGAGGCTCGCCGGGTCGCCGAGTTCACGCATTGCGCGCATAACGTAAGACTGCAATTTTTCTTTAGCCAGCTCATTAACCGGCACGCATGGTAGGCAATGAATCTGCGCCAGAAAACCATCAACGAGGGTCGAGTCTTCGGTCAGGTCAGTCAACAGCCACAATTCAGGCGGCGTAAACTGGTGAGGCTGTTCCGGATTGAGTTTGTTGCGTAACGTCTGAACATTCATACTCGCGCGCTCGGCCAGCTTCGCCATGTTGTGACGCTGCGCAAAAGCCCGGCACGCTTCGTCATAGTGGGGATGTTTGGAAATCTGAAAATCAAACATGCTGCATCCTTACAATTCACATAAAGTGAATTAAGCGCCGATGACGAGTTGAAAACGGGAATGCCCCAACGCCTTACGCAACTGCTCTTCTTTCCAGCGTGCGTAATAAATACGAATCGGGCCACCGGCTTTCTTGCAGCCTTTACGGATAGTGCGAGGTTCGATTGGTACGCAAGGATTGTCGCCGGTCGTCCAACGGTAAGCGGTACGTTCAGAAACACCCTCAAGCTCTGCGAATTGCTGCAGAGTAACGATAGGTGCAGGCACTTTGATGATTGCGATTTCAGAAGCCATGTTGCATGATTCCCATTTTGACAATGTTTGCAATCAATGGTCTCTGTTTGCCAACTTATGCCACTGATTGCCCGAATTAGCAATGATACTAATACCCAATCGAGTATTAGTAAATACCCAAAGGAATATATTTTGATACTTGATGCTCAGGTGAATAACGACGAGTTACTGGATAGAATTTGTCAAGTATATGGTTTTACTCAAAAAATCCAGCTAGCCCGGCACTTCAATATTGCCGCCAGTTCCCTACAAAACCGCTACACGCGAGGCACTGTTTCTTATGATTTCGCCGTACAGTGCGCACTAGAAACCGGAGCAAGCCTGCTATGGCTTCTTACGGGGCAAGGCTCTCAATATGATGGCAAACCGTCTCCAACGGCTCCGAAAACGATAGACTCATTCACTCTGAGTGATGGAAAACTCGAAGAAAATTCACCATTGAGTATTGATGCCAGTTTTTTTAGCAAGCAAATGTCAAAAGGTATTGCTGTTCGCGCTGATGGAAAGCTGCACTTCATAGAACAAGATGCCTCACTTTCTGATGGCCTTTGGTTGGTTGATATTGAGGGGGCTACCAGCATCAGAGAATTGACGCTCCTACCCGGCAAAAAGTTACACGTTGCGGGCGGCAAAGTACCGTTTGAGTGCGGGATAGATGAGATAAAAACGATTGGCCGTGTAGTGGGTGTATACAGCGAGGTTAATTGATGACTGTCCGTAAAAATCCGGCTGGCGGCTGGATTTGTGAGATCTACCCAAATGGTGCAAAAGGCAAACGTATCAGAAAGAAATTCGCAACTAAAGGCGAGGCTCTGGCGTTTGAACAGTACACCGTTCAAAACCCATGGCAGGAAGAAAGGGAAGACAGGCGCACGTTAAAAGAGCTGGTTGATTCATGGTATAGCGCTCATGGTATTACGCTGAAAGACGGCTTGAAACGCCAGTTAGCCATACACCATGCTTTTGAGTGTATGGGAGAACCACTCGCACGCGATTTCGATGCGCAGATGTTTTCCCGCTACCGAGAAAAACGGTTAAAAGGTGAGTATGCCCGTTCAAACAGAGTGAAAGAGGTGTCGCCTCGCACTCTTAACCTTGAGCTGGCCTACTTCCGGGCTGTGTTCAATGAACTAAACCGTCTCGGAGAATGGAAGGGTGAAAACCCACTGAAAAATATGCGCCCATTCCGCACAGAAGAATTGGAAATGGCCTGGCTAACTCACGACCAAATTTCGCAACTGCTCGGAGAGTGTAAACGACATGGCAACCCTGATTTAGAAGCTGTGGTAAGAATCTGTCTCGCCACTGGCGCACGGGGGTCTGAGGCCGAGAGTCTGAAAAAAAACCAGCTCGCAAAATACAAAATCACATACACCAACACGAAAGGTAGAAAAAACCGCACTGTTCCAATCAGCAAAGAGATCTACGAGTCTCTGCCTGATGATAAAAAAGGTCGTTTGTTTAGTGATTGCTATGGCGCATTCCGGTCTGCTTTGGAAAGAACAGGTATCGAACTACCGGCAGGGCAACTTACCCACGTTTTGCGTCATACCTTCGCCAGTCACTTTATGATGAATGGTGGTAATATTCTGGTTCTTCAACGCATACTCGGTCATACCGATATAAAAATGACAATGCGTTACTCACACTTTGCACCTAACCATTTGGAAGATGCTGTAACTTTGAATCCATTATATGTAAAGGAGATATAATATGAATTATACGAACACCCTCCCTCTACCAACAATTAATTTCAAGAAAATAATATTTAAATGTGGTAAAACCATACATCTTGGTGAGAATGATAAAATAATCATTGTCGGACCTAATAACAGTGGGAAATCACAGACACTCCGCGATATATTTGCAATTGCTGCACAAACAAGCGGATTTGAAAAAATAGTTGTCGAGGATGTTTTAATTAGTAAAAATCTTTCCCGATTTGAACTTGAAAAGTTTTTAAAAGAACACGCAGAATACATCCACCCGAATTATCACTATGGGGCATGGCGATTATATGAAGGATATATCAACCAATGGGATGGAAAATATTTAAACGGTCACCTTGCTGATGGCTTTATAAAGAACATTAGTGCAAAAGAAAGACTTGAAATTTGTGAGCAACAAAAAAGCGTATCCCCAAATGAACCGAAAACCAAACCTCAGCACATCTTATATGATGACGACCAGTTGATGCAAAAAATAAGCAAGCTATTTTATAAAGCATTCAATCAAGAGCTTATGTTTGATTTTAAAGGTGGCAGCAAACTCCCTATTCATATTGGAGAAATACCTAAAGGCGAGGAATTTATTGATAGGCAAACAAATCGTTATAGAGATGCAGTCAGAAAGAACCCACTACTTGATATGCAGGGGGATGGTGTTAAAAGCTATGCAGGCATTCTTTTTGAAACGCTAACAAGTAAGCACGATATGATTCTACTGGATGAACCAGAGGCTTTCTTGCACCCACCACAGATGAGAAAACTTGGTGAAACATTAGCTTCAGAAGTTAAGGGGCAAATGATTGTTGCCACTCATAGCAGCGATATTATGCGTGGGTTCTTAGAAGGTACAAAAGGAAATGTCAGAATTATCAGAATTCAAAAAAATGATAACGGAAATTTTATTCACGAAGCAAACTCCGAGGCTATAAAGGAATTATGGAGTAAACCTAACCTTCGTTTTTCGAATGCTCTTGATGGTATTTTCCATGAGCAAATTATTATTTGTGAAGATGATAGTGATTGTAGGCTTTATAATTACACCGCAGAGTGGTTGAAAAACAATAATAACCATCAACTACTGGATACATCATACGTCCCTGCCGGTGGTAAAGCAGCAATACATGGAATTGCATCTGTTTTAAGAAAAGTTGGCGTTCCTACAAAAGCTATTTTTGATATTGATTTCCTTTCTGATAAAAAATTGATAGAGGATACAGTAAAAGCTTTTGGTTCTGATCCTACCAACATTCTAAAAGAGTGGGGGAAAGTAGATTCATTTGTTCGAAATGGAATTAAGCCCAAAACCATTGAAGAAATCAAAAAAGAAATCGTTGAAATTATTAGCAAATCAAAACCTAATGAATTAAAGAAAAGTGATATTCAGGATGCCATGAAACAAGGACAAGCATGGAGCATTCTAAAACAAGCAGGTGCGGCGATATTACCTAGCGGTGATGCTACTATTGCATATGAAAATCTAATTTGCATGCTAGAAGAAATAGGTATCTATATTGTTCCTGTTGGTGAAATTGAGCGTTTTAATAAAAAAATTGGGGGGCATGGTCCAAAATTTGTGTCAAAAGTTCTTTCAGAACATTCACTTGATGAAAAGGAGTTCAATGACTTAAAAGTATTTGTTGAAAAAGTCCACAAAGGACCACATTCAGTTTTAGATACTACTCCAATTGATGGCGATAAAGTGGCGATAGAAATGGCGGATAACGAGTAAATATTGGCAAATATTGGCAATCTATGTCAATGATAAATAACGCAAACTATTGATTTTCGGTTGTCCCTGTAGGAACTCATAATCGCTTGGTCGCTGGTTCAAGTCCAGCAGGGGCCACCAGATATAGCA
>JAEZXR010000125.1 GCA_023419605.1 Bacillota bacterium
AACACATTGCCTACACTGTCAGAAATGTGCCTTATGAAACAGCAATCCAAACCGAGGACATTGCGGAACAGCTGGCTGAGAAGTTTGCACTTCCATACGATCAGGCTAAGACCTTAACCAATGTCAAATGGAAGTAATTACACCGAAATCAGAAAACTTGTACCTGCCTACATTTGGATTAAGATTGGGATGCCTTCATTGCAAAAAGGTTCTATTAGTTGAAAGTGGGTAAATATAAGTAAAAAGCAGATGATATAGCATTTCTATACTGGATTCTAAACTGCGGATGCACAGGAAAATTCAGCAAGTAGCTGCTTTGTGCAAGAAGTTTTCAGCTTCCTCGCAGGATATGGCATCAACAGCGTAAACTTTACGCTATCAATTTAGACTTTCAAATGGGACTTAATCGGCAGGAAAGGAAGGTAAACACTATGGAAATTATGAAAACAGATGCCGAAAAAAATCAAGTTTGTATTGATTCTCAAACAGAAACATCTGGCAGGACTCATTTATATAAATATATGGCTGAAAATAATGTTTCAGCTGTTTTATTTATCGATGTAGATAATTTTAAGTACATCAATGACTGTTATGGGTATAGACTTGGAGATTGCCTTCTACAGCAAATAAGCACCAGGCTGGAGGATGAGGTTGGAAATTGCGGGAAGGTATTTATGTTTGGTGGGGATGAGTTTGTTGCAGTAATAGACCGCTGTAAAGGGAACGAAATTATATATAAATCCAGGCAGGTTGTAAAGAAATTTGAAACAGCGTCATTTTCTGTCGGAGGGCAGGAAGTGTCGATAACGATAAGTATGGGTGTATATATTCCCAAAAAGCTGGATGAATTAACGGAGGACCTGATAAGGAAGGCAGATATTGCTTTGTTCAAGGCAAAAAGTAATGGGAAAAGCCAATTGGCTTTTTACGATGAGCTTATGGATGATGAAATAAAGAGAAAAATTCTTTTAAATTCTGAAATGAGGAAGAGTATAAACGAGAAGGAGTTTTATGTACATTACCAGCCTATTTTTGACATAAGTAAAGGGAGAGCAACGGAGGTAGAAGCGCTTTTAAGATGGGAAAGCAGAACTATCGGCAGTATTTTCCCTGCTGAATTTATTCCTGTAGCCGAAGGCAGCGGCCTGATCAAAGCAATTGGCGATTTTGTAATGGAAAGTGTTTTCAGACAGCTGAAGCTCTGGGAAAAAGAAGGTATGGAAATAAAGGTTGCCATCAATATATCACCCGTTCAACTGTTAAATAAGGCTTTTATATCAAAATTCAAGGAATTAGTGCGGAAATTCAACATTGATTACAAGAAAATCAAGTTTGAAATAACTGAAACGCAGATATTGACGGATAAAGGAGAGATTGTTAAATTTCTGTACAGAATGCTGAAGTCAGGTCTGGACATTTCTCTTGACGATTTTGGGACAGGCTTTTCATCGATTAAAAATATGATCCTGTTTCCAATTTCGGAAATAAAAATTGATAAAAGTTTTTCAGACAAGCTTTTGTATGATGAAAAAACCGAAGCAATTATAGAATCAATCATTTATGCTGCAAAAAAATCTGGATACAAAGTAACGGCGGAGGGGGTTGAAACACAAACACAATTTGAAAAATTAAGAGGCATGGGCTGTGATAAAATCCAGGGCTATTACATCGGTAAACCGATGTCTCCAGAGCAAATAACTGATTTTATACGGTCTTTCGGACTTTAATATTCAATAGAAATGCGTTAGTATTTTGTCGGAAATCTAATGTAATGTGTTTATGGAGGATGAGTTCAGTTGGTTAATGCAAAACTTGAGGGAATAGGTTAACAATATTGACTTTTTTGGCAAAGGAACTGCAAAATGATGTATTATGAGCTTTTCCAGACAAAAGAAGGAAAAATTCTTTATGCAGCATTAATTGTGTTGACTATCGTTCTCTTTATTATCCATAAGGTTATTGAGAAGAGAAAGCAAAAATAAATTTTGTTAATCATAACAGGGAGATGGAACAAATGCTGACGGATAAAATCAACGAATTGAGAGAAGAATTGAATAAACAGGTAATAAGCAGTGATATACATAAGCAATCGATTCTGCGATTAAGCCAGGAATTAGATAGATATATTGTGGAATATCTGAAAAATAAAGACGGCAAAAAAATAGGAAATAAAATTTTTATAAAAAAGTAAATTACATACAGGTAAATTATTGAATAAATATAAAATAATAATTTAAAATGTGATAAAATACGTATTAAAGCAAATGGAAGAAGGGAAGGAAATGTCGAAAAGCGTTGACAGTACTAAAAAAGCTGAAATCACTATGCGTATGTCGGAATTTGAAATGCCCCCGATGCAGGATGTCCTTATTGTCGGCAGGAGAGCACCCATAGGGCCAGAGGCGGCAAGACGCATGGTAGATATATTGTCTCCAGACCAGTATGAAATCGTAAAGGTAGACCACCCTGCCATTGAGGCTATGGTGGTGAGAAAGGCATTGTTCAGTATGCTACCAAAGGAGAAGCTGGTTGCACTTTTGATGGAGGAGGGAGAGAGGGTTGCTAACGAATCAACCATCGTGAAGGCACAGGTGAATATTGTGCTCCAGGTTAGCAAAGCAATAGATTTATGATGAGAAAAGTTTCTGAAGTTATGATGAAAGACTATACTACCGTTGATGCTCTTTGGGGAATAAGACGTGTTCAGGACATTGCAGAAAAAGCAGAGATAGACTGCTTCCCTGTAACCGATAATGGAGAAATTATAGGTGTCCTGACGAGGAATGATTTGATAAAATCGCACCCCAACAGAATTGTACTGGATGCTATGTCAGGAAACTGCAAATACATTGAGGCGGATGAACCTGTTTGGAAGGCAAAGGAGCTGTTTGAAGCAGAAGATACCGACATGCTCCTTGTTACTCAAGGGAATAAAGTCACTGGGGTTGTGACAAAAAGTGCTGTTGATGTTGAAATCGGCAAGCATATGGATATTTTGACGGGTTTGTACAAAAGCGACTACATTATGTATAAAGCATATAAGCATCTGGAACAGGGCAAGGAAATATCCATCATATTCTTTGATGTCAATAATTTCGGGCACATCGATAAAGAATATGGGCATACGGTAGGAGATAATATTTTAAAGGAAATTGCTGAAATTCTCAACGACAATGCACCCGCAGGCACTTTCCTTTGCAGGTACGGCGGTGATGAATTTGCCTTATTGACGGATCAATGTGCAGAAAACAGTGAGGCACTGGCACAAGACATATTGGACAAGGTAAAGCAGCACGAATTTTATGGTGATATCAGCATTAGTGTTTCAGCAGGGATTGCAGGTGGAAAAAGACGCAATCCGAGGAAAGGAAATATGTACAATACCATTATCAGCCTGATAAACCTTGCAAGCCTGGCTTCTACAAAGGCAAAAAAAGAGAAGGGCAACCTGGTGCTGGGGTATAGCGGGACTATCGATGAAATAGCCATATAAAGGATGTAGAAAGAAGAAAGCTCTGATCACAGGGCTTTATTTTTTTTGCATCCAAATGGCAGTGTACATAAGAATCCGTATGATAACATCCCTTGTGTATGTAATAGCAGGATATTGGCTATAATGTAAAATGGGTGATAAGGATATGTTTGGTAAAACAAAGAAACATAACAGGAATAAGGATCAAAAGGCTGACCCTGATAACAGCCGTAATGATAAAAACGAACCAATACCACGATCAATTGAAGAAGTAAAAGCAAGGCTCGATGAAGCTTTTTCCCAATGCAGCGATTTTTTACTTCGGGAAATTATATGCGGGGAAGACGGTTCCGTCAGGATGCTGGTGGCATATATCAACGGCTTTGTTGACAAAAGGGTGTTAAACCAGGATGTGATTCGCCCGATCCTTGAATATTTATCAAAGTTAAAAACACAGGATAAAGGAAGCCACATGTACGAGCTGCTCAAGGAGTGTGTTATCAGCAGCAACGACCTGAAAGAAGCGGGAAATATACAGCAGGCAGTAAATAGTATTGTGTCGGGAGAAGCCCTGCTTTTTATTGACGGAGAAGAAAAAGCATTGGTTATAGGGGTTAAAGCCCCACAGGGCAGGCAGGTAGCAGAACCTGACACCGAGGTTTCCATCAGAGGAGCAAGGGAGGGTTTTGTCGAAAACCTGCTTACAAATACCACCCTCCTCCGTAAAAGGATCAAGAATCCGAATCTGAAGCTGGAAATGCTGCAGCTGGGAGAACAGACAAGAACCGATATTTGCATCTGCTATATCAAAGGGATTGCCAATGAAGCGATTATTGAAGAAGTAAGAGAAAGGCTCAAGAAAATTAAAACCGATGCCATCCTGGACACTGGCATTATTGAGCAGTATATTTCCGACAGCCGCCTGTCCCTTTTCCCTACGGTGGGGAACAGCGAAAAATGTGACAAGCTGGCGGCGAAGCTGCTGGAGGGGCGAGTAGCCATATTCTGTGACGGTACGCCCTACGTCCTTACGGCTCCTTATCTTTTTATAGAGTCTCTTCAAGCGTCGGATGATTACTATGATCATGCCTTCTTTGCGACCTTTATGCGTCTTCTGCGTTTGCTGGCGCTGCTGGTATCAAACTTTATGCCAGGGATGTATGTAGCGTTGGTAGGCTTCCATCACACGGTCATCCCGTTCAAGCTGATGATCACGCTGGCAGCCTCCAGGCAGGGAATCCCTTTTTCGCCTTTTACCGAGGCAGTATTGATGATCATAGCCTTTGAACTCCTCCGTGAGGCGGGTGTCCGTATGCCAAGGCCCATCGGCCAATCCTTGAGCATTGTAGGAGCTATTGTGCTGGGAGAAGCGTCGGTTGCGGCAGGTATCGCCAGCAACCTGATGGTGATTATAGTAGCCATTACAGCCATATGCAGCTTTGTTGTCCCTCCCTTGATCAGGGCAACTATGCTGCTGCGTTTTGTGTTCCTGGCTGCGGCAAATTTTCTGGGCTTTCTTGGAATAGCCTTTGTGTCTGTGGCTGTTTTCATACACCTTTGTAGGCTACGTTCCTTCGGGGTTCCTTATATGGCACCTTTTTCTCCGCTTACGGCTTCTGATCTCAAGGATTCCTTTGTTGTCGTCCCCATTTGGGCAATGGTGACAAGGCCAAAGATACTTCGGCAGGAGAATAGTAAAGGTGCCGCAGGCACAAAACGCCAGGAGGTGCGGTTAAAACGGTGAGATACGGAAAACCAAAAAAAATTGTGAAAATCACCATACTTGTCTTTCTATTCATGCTGCCTTTACTTCTGACTGGATGCTGGAACAATAGAGACCTGACGGAAACAAACATTGTAGCAGGCCTTGGGTTGGATAGGACGGAAGAGGGAAAAATACTCTTGACTGTTCAGGTGGTGGAACCTGCTGCTATTCAATCCACATCTTCAGGAAAGGGGAAAGGCGGAGGGACACAACCAAAGCCTGTGTTTGTCGAGTCATATGAAGGGGATACCGTTTTTGAAGCCTTAAGAGGTTTGCTGACTAAAGTTGATAATAAATTATTTGCAAGCACGGCCCAGGTATTAATCCTCGGAGAAACTCTCTCCGAAGATGGTATTAACGAAGCATTGGATTTTTTCCAGAGGGACCATGAAGTGGAGTACAAAATGGATGTCCTTGTGGCAAAAGGCGTTACCCCAAAAGAAATCCTTGAAATGGAAACCGATATGGATTCTATACCAGCCGTGTATGTAAAAGGTACGATAAAAAATACCGTTTCACGGGGAACGGTAAAGAGGACCATGCTGATTGACCTGATCAAAGACATGAGCAGCAGCGGAAGGCAGCTTGCCATTGGGCAGATAACAAAAGCTGGGGAAAAGGAGGTCGGGACGGAAGGTACTGCGGTTTTCAGGGATGGAAAACTTGCTGGCTGGCTGGACCCAGCGGAAACACGGGGATACCTGTTTGCCACAGGCAAAGTGGAAAGTGCCATTGTCAATATCCCTGCGGATAACGGCAAAGTAGCTATGGAAATCATACGGTCAAAAGGAAAAGTCAATGTAGAATTTAAAAATGGCGAACCAGATCGTCTGACTATCAAGGTGGGGCTTGAGGCCAATGTGGGGGAATATGAAGCAAACGGAAAGCTGGACTCGCCGTCCAGCTTGCACAAGCTGGAGGAGCTTTTAGGTGAGGAAGTAAAGAAAGAAATCAGGGTGGCATTGGACAGGACACAAAAGGACTATTCGAGCGACATATTTGGCTTTGGCACCCAGGTACACAAATATCACCCGCAGTATTGGAAGGAAGCAAAGGGCCAATGGAATGACACTTTCAGCAAACTTCCAGCAGACATAAAAGTGGATGCAAAAATAAGACGGACTGGAGTTATCAAAGGCCCGATAAAGAAGGGCGGATAAAGTTATGGCAATCATACTGGCTGTGTTTTTAATTTTGGTTTTATATGACCTTCAAAGGTTTATACGGAAAAACGAACAGGCAAGAGTATTTATCATATATGTTTTCCTGATGGCGGCAAGCCTCACTGTCAGTCTGCTTCTGGCAGAAGGAAAAAGACCTTCCAGCCCTGCACAATGGATTGAAGGAATACTAAAAACGATGGGAGTGATAAAGTAGTGGAAAAAGCCCGAATATCCAGTATTCAGTTATTCCTGCTTTTAACTGGCTTCCTTTACGGAAGCACGGTGATCATAAACTCCGCACTGGGTGCAAAAAATGACGCTTGGCTGGCTATCCTTCTTGGAGGAGCAGGTGGCGCTTTGATAATAGGGGGTTACGTAGCCATAGCATTATTAAATCCTACAAAAACACTGGTTGAAATTTTAAGGGATCGATTGGGCAAAGTGATCGGCAATGTAATTGCCCTCCTGTATGTATGGTACTTCATCCACTTGGCTGCATTGGTGTTCAGAAATTTCGGAGAGTTTATAGCTGTGGTGACCTTTCCAGAAACACCTATGATTGTAGTTATCGGGATTTTTGCGGTCATATTGGTTTATGCGATCAACAGCGGTGTGGAGGTGATAGGGAGATTAAGTGAGTTGCTTGTACCTGTGCTGCCTGTTGTAGTTCTCATTATCTGCATGGCAATAATCACCACCCATGATTTCACAGCCTTCTTCCCTATCCTGGAAAATGGCATGACACCTGTCCTAAAGGCAACCTTTGGTTTTGTTACCTTCCCCTTTGGAGAAAGTGTCGTATTCCTTATGCTGTTTCCACATTTGAACAGGAAAGGAAACTTGAAAAAGCTCGCAGCTTTATCGGTGCTTTTTATGGTTGCGTTGAGCCTTTTGCTTTTTTTCAGGGATATCACTGTCCTGGGAAGTGAATTAATGCAGCAGGCAACCTTTGTGCCCCATTTAACAGCACTGCTTATTCCAGGCCTGAATGTGGAGCCGCTGGTAGACATCAACCTGCTGATCGGCGGAGGGGTAAAGATTTCGGTTTGCATCTATGCGGCTGCAAGGGCTTTAAGCCAGGTGGTAGGAATCGGTGACTACAGGAAGCTGACCACGGCAATCACTACCTTTTGTGTCGTACTTTCCATATGGGTATACGGAAATGTGCTTGAAATGTTCAGTTGGGCTGAAAAGGTCTGGCCTTACTATTCTATCCCTTTTCAGTTAGTTTTTCCCCTGCTGCTGCTTGTTCTATCCTTAAGGAAAAGGAATGAGCCTTCAAATACAACGATTGAAAGTTGAAACGGTAAGGAAGCAGAAGGCGTTATTGTTTCTGTCGGAAGCGTTGGGGATTTTTGAGGTAGTTATCAACAGGTTATGCACAATATAAGAATTTTGGGAATATGCCATTTTAAAATGTTTAAAGAAATATCCACATAACAAACAAATAATTTATCCACAAGGTAGGGACTACTATTTCGTAGGAACAAATGCAACATAAACCAAACATAAATCATGGAAAGACAGAATGCTTAAAGTAATCCGTAATCAATATCAAATAGGTGAATTATTATACCTTCTTCATAAACTTTTATAAAAAATCATTTGAGAGGAAAAACTATTATTGATAAAAAATATGAAGGAGGAATTTAATATGGCTCTTGTACCATGGAATCCTTTTAGGGATATGGACAATATCGGCAAGGAAATGAGCAGCTTCTTTGACTTTCCATCAAAAATATTTGGAGGCTTCTCTTCTCCCCGTGTGGATGTGTACCAGACGGAAGACGATGTAGTTGTAAAAGCCGAAATACCTGGTGTTTCAAAGGACGATCTGAACTTATATATCGATGAGAATACTGTAAGACTTACAGGTCAGACAAAGAGGGAAAACGAACTGAAGGATGAAAATGCTTACAGGACAGAACGGTATTACGGCAGCTTTTCAAGGACAATCCTGCTGCCTGTCGAGGTAAAATCAGAACAGGCGAAAGCAGAGTATAAGGATGGTATCCTTTCAATTACAGTACCGAAGGTTGAGCCTTCAAAAATAAAGAGTAGAAAGATTGATATTCAGTATAGCTGAATGGCAGGCAGTCTGGTGATCTTAACAGGCTGCCTTTTCAATTCAAACTTATGCATGTTCATTATCAACGTATTCGCTTTAAATCTGATAGAGAAATCGGGAGATTTTTCAAAAAAATAAATCTCTTTTGGGAATATCTTAAGCTGATTAAAAATAATCCTGCCCAAATTGGAATTTTACATATTGACTTTGAAAATAATATGATTAAAATTAGAATTGTTAGCACTCATAAGTGGCGAGTGCTAATTATCGGGTAACTTTTTCTGATTTTTAATGGCTAACATTAGCGATTGGTGAGAGGAGGCTTTGATTTTATGTTGTACCTTAACAGAGTGTTGAATAAAAATTCATTATGGCATTTCACATAGAACACTGCAACACCCCAATTCTTACAAAGCCTGGAATTGATTTTCAAATAAACTTTATAGATTAATTTTAAAGGGGACATCAAAATGTGTGGCAGCTTTTATGAGGTAGTAATTTATTTTATGCTGTACTCCTTTATCGGATGGCTTCTTGAGGTTGCGTATGCTTTCTATGAGGAAAGAAGGTTTGTAAACCGAGGAATTTTGGCAGGACCTATCTGCCCTGTCTATGGCTTTGGAACACTTCTGATTCTAAATATTGGTTCCATCCTGAAACTCCAGCATCCAGGCCTGTTAAGCAATATCATATTCATAATTCTGCTTACAACTGTTTTGGAGTATCTGACGGGATATATACTGGAGACGTTCCTTAAGGTGAAAGCCTGGGATTACAGCGATGAATTTTGCAATATAAGAGGGCGGATTTGCCTGAAGTTTTCGATATTCTGGGACTGCTTGGGTGCTTTTTGATTTACGGCTTACACCCGATAGCAGCACAGTATATGAATGAAGTAAACGAAGATATGAAAATAATTGTCGCTTTCATGCTTTTTGGGTTTGTTTTGATGGACATGATAAAGGCTATTCTTCCAAGACTTGCTTCTATGAAGCAGTTAAAATCCCGTGTACGTGTGAGCCTGCCTGTTCATATCTTCAAGGCGTGATTTGCTTATAAGCTGCTTAATCAGGCAGCTTTACTATAAAAAATACAAGAGTAAAGGAGCTGAACAATTATGCAAGTTAAACCATTGGGAGCAAGAGTTCTACTAAAAGAGGTAGAAACGCAGGAAACCACAAAGAGTGGCATTGTTCTGCCCTCAAATGCAAAAGAAAAGCCGTTTGTGGCAGAAGTGGTTGAAGTGGGGCCTGGCGAAATCAAGGACGGTAAGGAGATTAAAATGCAGGTAAAAAAGGGAGATAAGGTGCTCTATAGCAAGTTTGCAGGGACCGAAATCAAACTGGACAGTCAGAAATATCTGATAGTAAGACAGGATGATATTTTAGCAATCGTAGAGTAAAGGAAGGTGGAAAATATGGCTGCAAAAATAATTTCATTTGACAGTATGGCCAGGAAATCAATCGAGTCTGGTGTAAATAAATTGGCAGATGCCGTAAAGGTCACACTTGGACCTAAAGGCAGAAACGTAGTATTGGAGAAAAAATTCGGTTCTCCTACTATCACAAATGACGGTGTAACCATAGCAAAGGAAATTGAACTGGAAGACCCATATGAGAACATGGGTGCCCAACTTGTAAAGGAAGTAGCCAGCAAGACCAACGATGTTGCTGGTGATGGAACTACTACAGCAACATTGCTCGCACAGGCAATTGTCAGGGAAGGCATGAAGAACATAGCAGCAGGTGCGAACCCAATAATACTTAAAAGAGGAATAGAAAAAGCCACTGATAAGGTAGTTGAGATTATAAAGGGAAACAGCCAAAAAATCAAAGGCAAGCATGACATGGCCTTTGTAGCGACTATCTCTTCTGGAGACGAAAAAATAGGCAGCCTTATTGCCGATGCAATGGAGAAGGTTACAGCGGATGGTGTCATCACCGTTGAAGAAAACAAAGCCTCGGATACCGTCATAGAGATTGTTGAAGGTATGCAGTTTGACAGAGGCTATATCTCCCCCTACATGGTTACAGACAATGAAAAGATGGAAGCCGTACTGGAAGACCCGTATATCCTTATAACCGACAAGAAGATCAACAATGTACAGGATTTGCTGCCTGCCCTTGAGCTGGTGGTAAAGAACGGCGGGAAGATGCTTTTAATTGCAGAGGATGTTGAAGGTGATGCTTTGGCAACCCTGGTAGTAAACAAATTAAGAGGCACTTTCACCTGTGTAGCCGTAAAAGCTCCAGGTTTTGGCGACAGACGCAAAGAGATGCTGCGTGACATTGCAATCCTGACTGGCGGACAGGTTGTGTCCGAAGAAGTGGGCATGGACATTAAGGATATTAAGCTCGAATGGTTTGGAAAAGCCAAATCGGTAAAAGTGCAGAAGGAAAATACCATTATCGTAAGCGGTGCAGGAAGTCAGAAAGAAATAAAGGACAGGGTTGAATCCATCAAAAAGCAAATAGAGCTTACTACCTCAAGCTATGATAAGGAAAAGCTCAATGAAAGGCTGGCGAAGCTGGCTGGCGGTGTAGCGGTAATCCGTGTCGGGGCTGCAACAGAAACCGAAATGAAGGAAAAGAAATACAGGGTGGAAGACGCTCTTAATGCAACCAGGGCAGCTGTAGAGGAAGGAATTGTCCCTGGCGGCGGTACAGCTTATCTCAATGCAATACCAGAAGTGGGAAAATTAGTGGATACCCTTCATGGCGATGAAAAGACAGGGGCTGCGATTATATTAAGGGCTTTGGAGGAACCACTCCGTCAGATTGCTGTCAACGCAGGCGTTGATGGCTCGGTAATCGTAGAAAAAGTGAAGAGCAGTGAAAAAGGAAAGGGCTACGATGCTGCAAAGGATGAATATGTGGATATGTTTGAGGCGGGAATTATCGACCCTGTGAAAGTGACCAGATCTGCCATCCAGAACGCAGCATCGGTGGCAGCGATGATCCTGACCACCGAAAGTGCAGTGGCTGAAAAGCCAGAAAAAAAGAAGACTCCGCCAATGCCAGCAGGAGACATGGATTACTAAAATAAGGCTTATGGCTTACATAGCCTTTGGCCATATATATGGAAAAGGGAGTCAGCTTTGTCCAGCAAAGTCCCCCAAAGACTCCCTTTCCTCAAATGATTTGCATATGGGCTGTGGAGTTGAAATTCCGCAGCCTTTATTATAAAAAATGCATTTATATCATAATCCAATTCCGTTTTTGGGGGTGATGTAATGGGGAAGTGCTTATTATCAATAGATTGGGACTATTTTATCCATACACAGAAAGAAAATTGGGGTTCATATATAGAAAATACTAAAAACATTATTAATTTGTGGTATAAACGGTATATCCAGGCAAAGGCACGAGGAAGGGATATTCACAAGTCGTTTCAGCTTTCTTCGGGGATAGATGAATTTTGGGAGAAGATCAAGGGACACTTCATATTTGCAAAGGGAATTAAAGCCTACGTTTACGACTCCCACGCTTTATCCTATGATATAGCAAGGGAGCAAGGGTGTAATGCAGTATATCTTTTTGATGCCCATGCTGACCTCGGTTATGGAGGGCTATCTTCACTTGATTTTGAGGTTAATTGTGCAAACTGGCTCGGTAAGCTCTTAAAGGATAAATGGATTGGAGAAGCAAATATTATTTATAGTCCGCATTCAGCCGAAAAGCCAGAATATTTCAAGTCGATAAACAATGTTTTCAATGTTCGTTACCCAGGTTTTGATAGCCTTGATAAAGGAATTGAAGTGTCGGCAGTTCACATATGCAGGTCGGGTGCATGGACACCACCCTGGCTTGATGAACGGTTTACCCAATTTGTTGACAGTTCAGGGATTGCATATGAGTTTATGGACTGCCCAACAAGGAAGTGGGATACCACAAGCTCAAGTACTGGAACTTCTCCGGGGACTGGACCAGTTGGGCATTGCGATTTATTCCCCGCTGGAGGGCGAAATCCGTCTGGAACAGCAGGAACTGGACTTCTTTCTGCGTTAGGAAGGAGGGGCTGTCATGTCAAGAACTCAGGCATCCAATGAGGTGCAGTATAAAATCTTCATAAAATTCCTTAACATCTTGCTTCGCAACGGCATTATAACTTCTGATGAATACAAAAAAATCGACGATTTGAACAGGCAAACCTTCACACCAGAACTATCTCAAGTATATGCGCAATAACACTAGCTTTCCGGGAAATTGTGTGGTAGTGTGTGTTGCTAACAGGAGGACACAAATAAGAAAGGAGAAGATCGTATGGCAAAAAATGTACAAATTATTCGTCCTGTTAAGCAGCAGGTTATCCAGCAGCTCCAGCCTAAAAAGCGGGTCTGCGCCTACTGCAGAGTCAGTACCGATTCCCGCGAACAACACAATTCCTTCTCGGTACAGACGGAGTATTATAAGAACTTCATCGAGAGCCAGGAAAATTGGGAGTTCGCCGGGATTTACGCTGACGAAGCACGAAGCGGCACAAAACTGCAAAAGAGAGATGACTTTTTGCGGATGATGAAAGACTGCGAGGACGGGAAGAACGATATGGTTATTACCAAATCCGTAACCCGTTTTGCAAGAAACACAGTAGACAGCATCCGGGCAATTCGCAGGCTGAAAGAGCTTGGAATTACCGTCTACTTTGAAAAGGAACACATCAACAGCCTGTCGGAAAAAAGCGAACAGATGCTGACCATTTTAAGCTCACTGGCACAGGGAGAAGCCGAAAGCATCTCCACCAACAACAAATGGGCGGTTCTGAAACGCTTTCAGGATGGCACGTTCACCATAAGCTGCCCTGCCTACGGCTATACCAGAGATAACGATGGCGAACTGATCATACAGGAAGAAGAAGCTATGGTTGTACGCCGGATTTTCAGAGACTACCTGCATGGGAAAGGAACTTACCTGATCGCCAAGGAACTGACCGATGAAAGCTATCCTACAATTCGCTCCGGCGAAAAATGGAGCGACGGAGTGATCAGGGAAATACTTCTGAATCCCGTTTATTCCGGCAATCTGCTGTTACAAAAAACCTACACGACTGAGGTGCTTCCCTTTAAGCGAAAGCATAACAGAGGTCAAGTACCTCAGTATTTTATTGAGGACAACCACGAACCACTTATTACACCCGAACAGGCGGAGGCAGTCAGGGAAATCATGGAATACCGGAGCAAACAGCATGGCGTGGATTCTGAAAAATGTCAGAACCGCTATGGTTTCAGCAGTAAAATCCTCTGCGGTGAATGCGGAGGCACCTTCCGCAGGCAGAAGATATACATCGGCAAGCCCTATGAAAAAATCCAATGGTGCTGCCACCAGCATATTGAAGATAAAACCAAGTGCGGGCAGAAGGCTGTCCGCGAAGATATCCTCCAATGCGCCTTTATCCTCATGTGGAACAAGCTGACTAGCAATTATGCCGACATCCTGCTCCCCCTGCTGGAAGTGCTGAAAAAGCTTCGGATGGACGAGCAGCAGGAACAGGAAATCGAGGACTGCAATAATAAAATTATGGAACTCACAGAGCAGGGACATATCCTGAGTCGATTGATTTCAAAAGGGTATATGGACCCTGCTGTTTTTATAGAGCGACAGAATGCCCTTACTGTGGAGCTCACCGCGGCAAAGAAAAAAAGAAACCAGCTTTTAGGCAGCAATGGATTTGAGCAGGAGATCGCAGGGACTGAGCTTCTGCTGGAGCTCATCAAAAACAACCCCGGCATCCTTGAAGTATACAGCGAGGACCTATTCTCCCAAGCGGTTGAGAATGTCGTCATACGAAAAGACCAGATAACTTTCCGGCTGATTAACAAGCTGGAGCTGACAGAGTCCATCGGAAAGGAGGAAGATCAGAATGGCACAACGGCACATGCCCATCGGCTATAAGCTGGTGGAAGGAAAAATTCATCTGGACGATTCCAAGGCAAATATCGTAAAGCATATTTTTCAGGAGTATGCATGCGGGGCTTCCCTACTTGACATAGCCAAGGCGATGACGGCGGCCGGATTACCAAACGCCAACAATCAGCCCAAATGGTACCATGGAACAGTCAGCAACATACTGGACAACGTAAAATATCAGGGTGACGATTTCTATCCCCCGCTGATCGACAAAGAATTATTCGAAAAGGTACAGCGCCGCCGTGATGAACGATGCGAAAAGCTCGGACGAAATCTGCAGCTTAACAGTGCAAGCCGCCAATCCGTCTTTTCCGGTATCCTACGCTGCGGGGAATGCGGTGACGTTTACCGAAAATATGTAGAGCATTGCGGAAAGCCAACAAAACGGACTTTCTGGAAATGCAAGAGGTATATCAACAGAAACAGGGTTTGCTGCCGCAACAGTTTTCTCACAGATGAACAGATCAGGCTGGCCTTCCTTTCCATAGCCAATCGAATTATAACAAACCAGAAATGCCTGGATAGTATTCCCAAAAAGGAATCCGCCGTAAATAGCTTTGAATATATCAAACTGGATAAAAAAATAAAGGAGCTGGAAGCAGAAGGACAGTATTCGTCCAAAGAACTTCCGGCTCTTATTTTTGAACGGGCAAAAGCATTTTACAGGACATCTCGCGTCGATGATGCTGCCTACAATACCGAAAAGATGAAGCAGACATTTGCCGGCAGGGCACCTCTCCGCGGGTTCGATGAGAAACTGTTTCAGACAGTCATCCGACAGGTCACAGTACACAAGGATGAAAGATTGACCTTCGAGTTTATCAATGGGCTGACTCTGGAGGCCAAATACTGATTAACCACTGAAGAAAGGATGGAATGGAAAATGAATGAATCAAAGAATACGCAAAAAGATGAAAAACCTTTAAAAGTCGCTATTTATATGCGGGTGGGGAGTGTAGAACAATTAAGCCCCGAAGTGCAGAAAGAATATTTAAGTAAAAAAACAGAGGAAATGGAGAAAGAAGAACTCAGGAAAGGAGATAACTAAGATGCAGACTGCAACAGCAAAAAAGAAAAACATCTCGTTTATCCCCTCTCAGCCGGAATATGACCGGAGCATCAAGGTCCAATTTAAGGCCCTGCGGGTTGCCGCTTACTGCCGCGTCAGCACCACGCTGGAACAACAGGAAGGCAGCTATGAAGCGCAGATATCCTACTACACTGAGAAAATAAAGAGTAATCCAAACTGGAAGCTGGCCGGCATCTATGCCGACGATGGAAAGTCCGCAACCAACACCAAAAAACGTGACGATTTCAATGCCATGATCGAGGACTGCATGGCGGGAAAGGTTGATATGGTTATCACCAAATCCGTCAGCCGCTTCGCCAGAAATACGGTAGATTGCCTCCAGAATATCCGGAAGCTCAAGGAAAAGAATATCGCCATTTTCTTCGAAAAAGAAGGGGTAAACACTCTGGAGAGCTCCGGTGAGCTGCTGATCACCATCTTAAGCAGTCAGGCCCAGGAGGAAAGCCGGAACCTGAGTGAAAATACCCGGTGGGGATTGGTCAGACGCTTTGAAAACGGAATCATCTCTGTAAACCACAATAAATTCATGGGATATACAAAGGATGAGAATGGAGAACTGGTCATCGTACCGGAGGAAGCCGAGATCGTCAGACGGATTTTTCGCCTCTACCTTGAAGGAAGCAGCTACGTCCAGATCGCTAAGATTTTAGAGGATGACGGTATACTCACTGTAACAGGAAAGACGAGCTGGTGCCCCAGTGTGATCGACCAAATGCTCAGTAACGAAAAATACATGGGCGATGCCCTTCTGCAAAAGACTTATACAGTGGATTTCCTCACAAAAAAGAAAGTGAAAAATCAAGGAATTGTTCCACAGTATTACATACAGGACAACCATGAAGCCATTATCCCGAAAGAGCTTTTCTACCGGGTACAGGAGGAAAAGGCCAGGAGGGCAAGCTTGAACAAATCCGCTGCTACCAGGAGAGCAAAAAAAGAGAAAAGTAAGTATAGCTCCAAGTACGCTCTTTCTGACATCATGATCTGCAAAGAATGCGGGAAGCCATACCGCAGACAGGTCTGGTCCAAGAATGGTCAGAAGAGTGCCGTATGGCGTTGCGAAAATCGTCTAAAAAACGGAACCAAGTACTGCAGGCACTCTCCCACACTAAAAGAGGATGTTCTGAATGAAGCGGTCATGACAGCCATTAACAGCGTCGTCGAAAACCGGGGTGAGTTTGTGGGCGCTTTCCGCGAAAACGTCATTCAGGTAATCGGGAGTTATTCAACCAAAAATGTCCCCACAGAATATGATGAACAGATCACGAAGTTGCAAGGTGAGATGCTGACTCTGATTGAGGAAAATGCAAAGATGGGTTCGATCACCGAGGATTTTGACGAACAATATCATAAGATTGCGGAGCAGATCAAGGAGCTCAAGCAAAAGAAACTGGACAGCATCCGAGATCAAAAACGGGCTGCAGATTTTCAGCAGAGGGTCAGCGATATGGACACCTGCCTGAAAAAGGTATCCTGCGAGGTTCGGGACTTTGATGACGATCTGGTGCGCAGACTTCTGCAAGGAGTTAAAGTTATAAACGAAGATACGCTCGAGATACAGTTCAAATCAGGGATTGTCATGAAACAGAGGGTTTCCTGCTATGACTGAAAACAGGCGTTAGCCGCCATATATGCATTGTTGCCTGCCGTATGATATGAAACCCGGTAAGATGAAAACTCTCAGTACTTGAGAGTTTTCATCTTGGCAGGTCCCAGAAAAAGTATAACAGAATTGATAAAATATCAGCACTGAATGAGGAAGCAAAAGAACTAAGTTTCAAACCGGTAAGCGAATAGTATGATCTGGCAATCAAGTAAGAATTAAAGCGGCTTCGGATATCGGCCTCTGCCGGAAAAGCACAAATCAGGAGAAGTAGGAAAATATAATCTAATTGTCAACATTGCATTAAAAATGTAACCGATAAGAAACTTACATTCGCAATACAGGTGTATCTGAAGAAAAACGTTAATAAGAATATTGTTTCCTTTTGGTTACAAATGTGATATAGTATTAGTCGAGGTGCTATTATGAACGATATCGGTGATTTGATAAAAGATAGACGGCTTAGTAAGGGATGGTCTAAGCGTGCTCTGGCTGAAAAAGCGGGCATAAGCCACTCCGAAGTTCACCGCATTGAAAGCGGCGAGCGAGTAAATCCTTCTGTGCCTGTTCTTAATGCTCTTGCAGAAGTTCTCGGCGTGCCGAAGGATGATTTGCTGCGCCTTGCTGGATACAAAAGCGATGAGGGTGACATCCCCATGATAGAGCGCGTGTTTCCTGACCTTAAGACGGAGAAGAAACAGAAAACCGCACAAAAGATAATGGATGTATTGGCGTGCAGCGGTGATTTGGACGACGACGATTACGACCGACTCGTTGACCAAGTGGAGATGTTTATTGATTATGTAAAAAAAAAGAACAATACCGATTAAGCTGCGTTTTGCTATGCTGCAAAGCGCTCTTATTAGGTGTGCCGCATATTAGCGAACAGTAACTTGAAAAATAATACGCTTCTATTAGCGAGAGTGAGAAGAGCAACAAGTTCAGTTCCGATCAGATGAATAGTATTGCACTGTATGTCAGCAGCGATATGCCAATAATCATTGACATCAAAAAATAATAAGGAGAACGTGGATAGAAACACTGCAACAATACACCACTACACCGAAAAATATGAAATAGCACACATGAGAGCTTTTCTTCACTGAGTATGGAAGTTCTCAATATGTTGTGTTAGAGGGAGAACAATTACTATGGCAAAACTGACTATTTCTCAACTTGAAAACCACCTGCTTAAGGCGGCTGACATCCTGCGCGGCAAGATGGATGCATCCGAATTTAAAGAGTACATATTCGGTATGCTCTTTCTGAAGCGCCTTTCCGACAACTTTGCTGTCAAGCGGGCTGAACTCTTGAAGAATTTCCAGCAACGGGGATGGTCGGAAGAGCGTATCGCAAAGGAACTCGAAGAACCGGTCAACTACGGCAATGTGTTCTTTGTACCTTGGGAGGCTCGTTGGACGTGCGAAGAACATGACCTCGGTACACCCGCGAAGCCAGAAAAATGGACGGGGTTACTGCACTTGAAAACCGAAGTCGCATCAAAGTTGAAACGCGCACTGACAAAGATTGAAAAGAGCAACCCGACGCTTGAGGGTGTACTTTCCAACATCGACTTCGGCAAAAAAGTGAAGTCAAAACAGATAATCAACGATGCAAAGCTGATTAAGTTGATTACTCATTTTAATAAATACAGATTGACCAATGACGATTTCGTCTTCCCTGATCTGCTCGGGGCGGCGTACGAATATATGATAAAAAACTTCGCCGATAGTGCTGGTAAAAAAGGCGGCGAATTCTATACCCCATCCCCGGTGGTGCAGCTGATGGTGTGCCTGATAAAGCCGAGGGCGGGTATGCGCGTATACGATCCAACGGTCGGAAGCGGCGGTATGTTGATTCACAGCAAACAGTATGTCGAAGAAAACGGAGGGAAAGCCGACGATCTTTCTTTGTTCGGGCAGGACGACGCGGCTTCGGTGTGGTCAATCTGCAAAATGAATATGATAATGCATGACATCAAGGATGCGGACATTCAGCATGGTGATACCATCGGTGAGCCACACTGGGCCGACGAGAAAGACCCGACTCGTGTAAGACAGTTCGACCGCGTAATCGCCAACCCGCCGTTTTCGCAGAACTACTCCAAGACGGGGATGAAGTTTGAGAACCGCTTCCAGTATGGCTTCGCTCCTGAAACGGGAAAAAAAGCCGATTTGATGTTCGTTGAGCATATGATAGCTTCAACGGCCAGCAACGGAATGATGATAACTGTTATGCCACACGGCGTATTATTCAGGGGTGGTTCGGAGCGGTACATTAGGAAAGGAATTTTAACCGACAAACAGGACATCGTGCAAGCTGTTATCGGTTTACCACCGAACCTTTTTTACGGCACAAGCATTCCTGCTTGTTTGCTTGTAATAAACAAAAAAAAGCCCGCTAAGTTAGCGGGAAAAATCCTGATAATCAATGCTGATGCGGAGTATGGAGAGGGGCGCAACCAAAACTTCCTGCGTCCAGAGGACATTGAGAAAATAGTATATGTCTTTGACAACAATCTTGTAGTGCCAGGATATTCCGAAATTGTTCCAATATCTGAAATAACGGACGAAAAAGGCAACGACTGCAACCTGAATATTCGCCGCTATGTGGACAATACACCACCCGCTGAGCCGCACGACGTGAAGGCTCACTTGTTTGGCGGCGTGCCGCAATCGGAAATCGATGCGTTGAACGGCCTGCTAACGAAATATGGTATAACCGAAATAGACTTATTTAAAAGCCGTGGCGACGGATATGCAGACTTCGTTCCTACCGAAAAAGCAGCAATTAAACCTGAAATCTTATCACATGGCGGCGTAATGGAGGCAAATGATAAAGCACGCAATTCCGCAAATGAGTGGTGGACTGCTGCTGCAGCAGAGATTGCTCAAATCGGCAAGCAAATGCAGGTATATGAGTTCAAGCGAAAATACACAGAACTCTTGCGTGAGAAGTTAGAGCCGCTCGGTGTACTCGACAGATTCCAGTGCATCGGCGTGTTCGCCAACTGGTGGGAACACAGCTATACCGTGCGCGAATCCACCGAGGTAGAGACGGATGGCGACAGCAGTACGAAGGTCACTGTCAAAGAGGTTATCTCGATAAAGAATGTGTTCAAGACCATTAGTGCGGAAGGATTTGTTGCTGCTCTTGTTTCCGATGAGAAGATTGCGAAGGAGCATTTTGCCGCCGAACTGGAGGCACTTGAGGTCTTGAAGTGTGAAGCGGAAAATGCCGCCGCTGAACTGCAATCTTACGCCGAGAGCATTGACTTCGGCGATAGTGACAACGAGGGCGAGGAGAACGAAGAAGCCGAAGAAACTAAGGAAGTCAAGGTTTCCGACGTAGAAAGATACCTGAAATCACTTGGGTCTCCCGAAGCGAAGAAGTCGCTTGAAATGATTAAAAAACTGAAAAAGGATAAGAGCGATACCACCAAAGCCCTGAAAAAGGCGCAGACGGAATTGCAGGAGAAAATTGATGCCATCCGCGAGGAGCTTACAACGGAGCAATGTGAAGCCCTGGTAATGGAACTCCTGAGTGAGGGCTTCGCCGCTGAACTTGAAAAGTATCTGACCGCCGAGGTTGAGAAAACTGTGAAAGCCCTCGTGCAT
This sequence comes from Bacillota bacterium, assembly GCA_023419605.1. GTDB lineage: Bacteria > Bacillota > Clostridia > Acetivibrionales > JAEZXR01 > JAEZXR01. Next base: position 20,682 of record JAEZXR010000125.1, read on the forward strand.
CTCTGGGATAAATACGCCATCTCAGCTCAAAAACTGACGGAGGAACGTAACGCCGCCGAGGATAAGCTGAACGGCTTTTTAAGGGGGTTGGGATATATCTATGAGTAATACGATAAGATACAAAATTGAAGATTGCTTCTATCTGCGGGCACGCATTGGTTGGCAAGGGCTACGTTTCGATGAGTTCACGGATAAAGGTCCCTATCTGGTAACAGGAACGGATTTTGTTAACGGCGAAGTAGACTGGGACACTTGTTACCATGTGACGGAACGACGCTATCGACAGGATACGGGCATTCAACTTCGTGAACACGACCTCCTGATAACAAAGGATGGAACTATCGGTAAAACGGCGATAGTGCAAAACTGTCCTGAAAAAGTCACCCTCAATAGCGGGATATTTGTTGTGCGAGCTATCAATGGTAATGTTGTTCCACAATTCCTCTATTATATTTTGAATTCTCATCAGTTTTACTGGTTTATGAGAAACATGCTGACGGGGTCGACAATCAAACACTTGAATCAGGAACATTTCTACAAATTCTCTTTCGAGGCTCCTGATACAGAAAGCCAACGTAAAATTGCTGCTGTATTGAATGCCGCCGACAAAGCCATCACTAAGAGCCGCGCTCTGGTGGAGAAATACACCGCTATTAAACAGGGGCTTATGCAGGATTTGTTAATGAACGGGATAAGCGACGATGGAAGAATTCGCAGCCAGAAAATTCATGAATACAAGAGCTCTGATTTAGGATCGATTCCTAATGAATGGGACTGTGTAAGTATTGGAGATATAGCAATTAAGGTAGGTAGCGGAGCAACTCCACGTGGGGGGCAAGACGTGTATACAAGAGAAGGGGTTCTCTTCATACGAAGCCAAAATGTTACTTTTGACGGATTATTTCTCGACGATGTTGCATATATTGACGAGCAAACTAACTTCGTAATGAATAGGAGTCAAATAGAGACGAGTGATGTGCTTCTAAATATTACTGGAGCATCACTTGGGCGTTGCTGTATCTATGATTTAACAGTCCCTGCAAATGTTAATCAACACGTATGCATAATTCGAACAAATATGGGTTCCGACTTTGCAAGATTTTTATGCTATTGGTTGTCCTCGTTTGGCCAACGGCAAATTAACTCTTTAATTGTAGGGAGCAACCGAGAAGGCTTGAATTTTAGTCAAGTAAAAGCAATAAAATTACCGTTAATTCATAATAAAAATGAACTAAAAAAGATAATTTCTACATTGGAAGCCCAAGACGAACGACTAACAGCCGAAAAGAAGCGGCTGGCGAAACTGGAGAAAATCAAGCGTGGACTGATGGACGACCTGCTGACGAACAGAGTCAGCACCGATACACTCGAAAGGGGGCAGGAATATGCCTAACACGACACTGAATAATGAGAAAACTTACGTTGAGGAACCGCTACTTGCTCACCTTGATCGGCTCGGTTGGACGGTTGCCCGTTGGAATGGCGCAAAGGGCAGCCGCGCTGACTTCGGCGACGTGCTGCTTGAGGGCGAAGTCAAAGCTGCACTTGCCGTCCTAAACCCTTGGCTTACCGAGAGCCAGACGGATGACCTTTACACGGAACTCTCCCGCTTCGACGGGATTTCCCTGCACGACCGCAACCGAGAGGGTGACGAACGCCTCGCAGGCTGTCTTTCGGCTTATGATGAGGAGTCCGGCGAGGACAACAAACCCGTTCGGCTGATTGATTATACGGAACCGGCAAACAACAGCTACATTGCTGTGTCGCAGTTCCGCATTCAGCGACTTGAAAAGGAAATCATCCCCGACATCGTGCTTTTTGTAAACGGTATTCCCCTTGTGGTTATCGAGTGCAAGTCTCCGACGCTCCGTGAGCCGTTTTTTGACGGCGTAGCACAGATTGACCGTTATAAACGGGACTTTCCCGACCTGTTTAATTACAACCAGTTCGTTGTTTCCACCTGTCGCAACCTTGCCAAGTACATGACCATTACGGGTGCAGCGGATAATTACCTCGAATGGAAAGAGCCGTATCCATTCCCGCTCTCGGACATTGACCCGGATGGCGGTATTATTACCAGTCAAGAGAAACTTGTCTGGGGTATGCTCTCAAAATTCAATTTTCTCGACATCGTTCGCAATTACACTGTTTGGGACGATGAAATTAAGAAAGTACCGCGCTATATGCAGTATCGCTGCGCAAGGAAACTCGTGCAGAAAGTGCGCGAAGAGAAAAAAGGCGGCACAATCTGGCATACACAGGGTTCGGGTAAGAGCCTGACGATGATGTATGTCATTCGCCAGATGTATCACTCTGACGACCTGAAAGATTGGAAAATAGTTCTCATTGTTGATCGCGACGATTTGGAGAAGCAGCTTACAAAGACGGCTGGCGTTACCGGGTACCACATAAACGTGGCACAGAGTATTGAGGGCGTGAAAAAGTTGATTGCCAACGATGCAAGCGATATTATAATCGCGATGATTCATAAGTTTGGCGAAACTGCCGAAAAAGAGGACGAGTCAGGGAAAAAGGGAAAGAAGAAAGTAACCGTCTTTCCTGAACTCAATCCGTCCGACAAAATCCTCGTGATGATTGACGAGGCACACCGAAGCGAGTACGGCGAACTTGCCGCCGGAATGCTGAGAGCTATGCCTAACTCTGTGCGGGTTGCGTTTACCGGAACGCCAATAACGAGTACAACCGATACCTTCGGTGGTGTTATCGACAAGTACAACATGTACCAAGCCGTGGAGGATGGCGTGGTCGTGGAAATCCGCTACGAGGGCAGAGCCACAGATAGTACTGTCATTGACGAGGAAGCCATGAACGGCAGGTTCGTGGATATCTTTGGGTATGTGGATGACGAAGAAAAACAGGATATCATGCGGCGGTATACCCTTAAGGGATATATGGAAGCCGATGCTGTCATACACGCCAAAGCCGCCGATATGCTGGAGCATTACATAGGTACAGTGTTCTCTAACGGTTTCAAGGCACAGGTTGCGGCATTCGATCGTGAGGCGGCATACCGATATAAAAAAGCGTTCGAGGAACTGTTGCCACAGAAGATAGCCGCCCTGAAAACGAATAATCCTCTGGGTATTGACATTGCCCTACTGGAGAAGCTGAAAGTCGAGTGTATAATCTCCTCCGGCACGGACGACGCTAACCGCTACCCACATCTAAAGCAACTGGTAGATAGCACCAATAAAGACCTGATTGTAGACGAAAACGGCAGTTTCAAAACGTCGTTCGACAAGGGCGGAAACACGGGGATTGTCATTGTGTCAGATATGCTCCTGACAGGCTTCGATGCACCCGTCGAACAGGTGCTGTACCTCGACAAGAAACTTACAAACCATAACCTTTTACAGGCAATTGCCCGCGTTAACCGTGTATGTGGCACAGACAAGAAGTGCGGCTATGTAGTAGACTATGTCGGTATCACGAATCACCTGAAGGAAGCCCTTGCCGAATACGCTGATGCGGAGGAAACACCCGAGGAGCAAATGCGTGATGTTTCCGAAGACATTGACCGTCTAAATACCGCATACAACGAGATACTGACATTTATCCGACAGCGGGTTGGTTTTGATGCTTTCACGCAAACGGAATCAGTCATAGAGGAACTTGTCGCCAATGTTGAGTTGCGTGACGAGTATAACGAGTTGTTTAAAAATCTGTCTAAATATTACGACCGCGTGTTGCCGAACCCGAAAGTCCTCGAGTACCGGGAAGGCTATAAGGCTCTGGCTTTCATTCGAGAGTCAGTAGCAAACCGTACTCGTGACCCGCGCTATTCGATGAAGGATGCGAGTGCCAAAGTCAGGGCGATTATCGAGGAATACCTCACCGTTAACGGTGTTGGTGTGGAAGTGCCTCCCGTTGATATTCTATCGCCCGATTTCATTGAAGGTGTGGAGAAGCCCGGTAAAAGCGATCGTGCCGCTGCGGATGAGTTGGAATATGCCGTCCGTGAATACATCGTTGAGAATACGCCACGCGACCCTGAATTGTTCGAGAGGTTCAGCGAGCGTTTGAATGAGATATTGGAGACGTTTAGGGGTAATTGGCGCGAGCTTCGGGCTGCTCTTGCGAGCTTTATCCGAAATGATCTGTTCAATGCCAGAAAGAACGAGCAGACATACGGCTATGATCCCGAGCACGAGATGCCCTTTTTCTCGTTGTTTAGGAAAGAGATCTTCGGTGATAAGAAGTTTGACCAACTAACAGCCGATGAGTTCGAAGCACTGAAAACCCTGACAGACGATTGCCTGTCTCGGCTAAGGACAGAAACCTCAAAAGTAGACTTTTGGCAGCACGATAATCAAATACGCCAAATGAGGGCTGACATTCGTTCCAAACTGTGGGAGATTGAACGGGTTGCCCCGAGTATTTCCGACAAGCTGAACGACATTGTCCAGAAGATTATTGAACTTGGGAAGGAGCATTTCAAGTGAGCGAAATCCCGTACAAATTAGTACGCTCAAAACGCAAAACACTCGCCCTGACCATTGACAGCGAGGCGCAGCTTGTCGTCCGCGCTCCGATGAAGCTGAGCGCGGATGCAATTGAAGAATTTATTCGAAAAAAAGCGAAGTGGATAGCCGACAAACAAAAGCAGGTTATGGACTACGCCACGAAACAAAGTTCGTTCATATTGGAGGACGGAGAAAACGTCTTGTATTTTGGCAAGTCCTATGCTGTTCTACGCAGGGACACCGCTGAGATTGCTATAGAAGGCAACTTTCTCATTGTTCCCATAACTATGACCCTCGGCGGTTTTGCTGCTTGGATGAAAGCGCAAGGTGACGCTATTGTCCGTGAACGGGTGGACTACTATGCCAACCTGATGGGCGTGAAATATGCCTCCGTCAAGATGTCGGAGGCAAAGCGTCGGTGGGGTTCTTGTGGTGCGGGGGATACTTTAAACTTTTCTTGGCGGCTCGTGATGTGTCCGCAGTCGGTCATCGACTATGTAGTAGTTCACGAGCTTTCCCATATTACTTACAAGGATCACAGCTCAAAGTTCTGGACTCGGGTCGCAACCGTAATACCGAGCTACAGGGAAACGCAGGATTGGCTTAGGCTAAACCGCAAGCTGATGGAAGTTATATAAGGGAGTTAGTATTGTAGATGTAAGCAAACAAAGGAAAGTGGTGAGCTTATGAAAGAAGATTATTATGAATTCGAATATTTAATGAAACGCAGACCTCATGTTGTTATCTTGGGTGCAGGTGCAAGCTGCGCAGCTATCCCTAATGGAGATAAAAATGGAAAAAGAATATCAACAAGGATACGCTTGAAATACAGTTTAAATCCGGCATTGTTATGAAGCAACGAGTTTCATATTATGAGTAAGCGATAAGGCAGGAACAGTTATATCTTTGCTGTTCCTGTCGAAAATAAACTGTTAAGACAAAATCCTCAGTGAACTGAGGGTTTTAGTGTTGGCAGTTAGTACAAAAACTTGGTAAAATTGTGCATTTTTTGTTGAAAAAAATCTCCTAAAGATATACAATTACGATAACAAGGTTGTTCATATTGTTATTGTCTTTTGTGGGGTAAAAAATGCCAAATGTTAATGTACTATTAGAAATTGCAATGAGCGAAATATCTAATTTAAATCTCGGCGAACCCTTTTTGCTAAGAGATCTATTTAAGGGTTATGAGTGGAATAGGATATCAAGAAGTGATCGCCTATTGCTAGGTACATTATTCCTTAATTACATCAATACAGCAAATAATGAGGTAACCCCTATAGAAAAGACTTCATCTGGTCAGCAGAAGTATATAAAATCCTCTGTAACACTTGAAAGTTAGTAAGGGGGTGTTTCGATTATGGAAATAAATCCGATACAAACTCCTGATGTGCCTAAAGATACAAGCCGAATCTTTGATACTACAATAGACCCGTTAGTACGTTTGAGAACTATTGAATCTGGTGAATTTGAAGATATAGCATGTGAATGGGCATCAGGATATCTTACACAATTTGAGAAATATAAGAGTGTAGCTCAAATAGGAGGTTCAAAAGACTCTGGTCGGGATATTGTTGCCTATCTTGATGATTCCATGCAAAACTTTGATATTTTTCAGTGCAAAAGATATAAAGATCCCCTTACTCCATCAGAATATATGTCAGAGTTTGGTAAACTTTGTTATTATACCAAGATTAGTAAATACAACAAACCAAGAAAATATTTTATAGTTGCGAGTAATGGAATAGGACAAGATTTAAGGGATTTAGTTGAACATCCAGCAAAAATAAACAAAGAATTAATTGATACTTGGAATAAATACTGTGCCGGCAAGAAGAAAATCTTAGCTGAAGGATTAGTATTATCGACAGAGCTTGAGGAGTATATTCGACAATTCGACTTTTCTATTGTAGCTGAAATTGCACCTGCAACGTTAATAGAACAATTTTCCAAAACAGGATGGTATAAGTACCACTTTGGAGGAGGACTAAAACAGCGTCCAAAAGTTGATAAACCTGCGGAAGTTCTTGATGAGGAAGAAATTAAAATGAATTATGTTGGTCAATTGTTGCAGGTATACTCAAATCATGAAAATGAATCTATCGAGAATATTGATGATCTTAAACCTAGAAAAAAATTACATAGTCATTTTAAACGGCAAAGAGAATGTTTTCATAATGCACAGGCATTAAAAAGATTTGCCAGGGATGAATTAATTAACGATGACATTTATGAAAATGTAAAAAATCAGGTCTATCATGGAGTTATATCTACTTGTGAGTCGGATTATGATGATGATTTAAAACGAGTTGACGAGACTATTGCCAGATCACAACTTTTGCCAATTAACAGTTCAGAATTGGGAGATATCAATGTACTAGAGAAAAGCGGAATATGCCATGAATTGGTCAATGATGGGGAGATGAATTGGATAAATGATGACGAATAAAATTAAAATATTCAATTCGCCCGAAGAGGTCGGCGTAAGAATATTATTTATACTATCTATTTGTAATAAAAGAATGAGTTCTCAAAGAATTATGTATTACGATTACTTTATACTTCATCTTAATGATATTGATAGTATGTATGAGAGTTTACATCCTGATAATCCCAATCATTCCTCAGAGATTGCCGTTAAGAGGGATATAATAAACAGAAGTCTGCAGCTTATGATCTCAAAAGGATTACTGGACATAAAATATACGAAAACAGGAATCTATTATCAAAAGAATACTATTACAGATGCATTTTTACAGATGTTTAAGAATGGATATGTCGATAAATTAAAGCAGAATATTAACGTAGTTAGTGAAAGGTTTGAAAAATATTCTGATGGCCAGATATATCGATACATTGATAAAAACATAGGTTCATGGTCAGGTGAATTTGAAAAAGAGTATTTTTCAGGAGGTGAGATAGATGAATAAATATGGAATCGTTATAAAGAAATTAGTATTACGAGGAAATAATAAAATCGATGCTATACTCACTTTCGATAAAGGGTTAAACGTTATTGCAGGAGCATCGGATACAGGTAAATCATTCGCATATGAATGTATTAATTATGCTTTTGGTGCTAGTGATATTCCATCTATACCAAATGAAGCAATTGGTTATGATACAGTTTTATTGGAGTTTATAGCAAGGAACTCAGGACAGACTATTACCTTAAAAAGATGTCTAAGTGAAACAGATAAAAAAGATGTTTACTATATTTACTCTGATATTGAAAACATAAAAGATGCAGATTTTGAAATGCTTTCTATTTCAATAAAATCTAAGAATAGTCTATCGAAACAGCTTTTGAGCTTATGTAATTGTAATTATGAAAATATATTGACATCGACAACAAAAGGAAAAACAGAAGCTTTTACCTTTCGTAAATTCATTTATTTAACAATGCTGAATGAGACTAGAATTTTTCAAAGAAACTCATCATTATTTCTTACTGATGCGAAACGTAGTCGGGACACAACAAAAGAGATGAGTTCTTTTTTTACAATATTATCTGGGTTGGATTACCAAAAATATATAAAGTCAGAAAGTGTAGAAGTTACTAAAGCAAGATTGAAAGGTAGAATGGAAGAACTGTCCATTATATGTAACGAATTAAGGCTGGAAATTGTAGAATTAGAAAAATCAACACAGGTATTCCAGCTTAATGATATTAATGAAAAGATTGTAGAGCTAGTGAATATAATTGATACTCATAAAAAGTTTATTAAACACCAAGAAGAAATACATGTTTCACTATCAGAACAAATAAAGGTTTCAGAAAGTGAGAAAATTAGGTTATCAGAAAATCTTTCAAGATTTCGTTTATTAAAGAAAAATTATGAGTCAGATATTGAGCGACTCGACTTTATTGAGCAATCTCATAATTTTACTGGTCAACTATTAGATGTCAGGTGCCCGGTATGTGATGCTCCTATGACTAAAGAAGAAAATAGCAAGAACGGAGAGGTCTATTTTCTTGCTATTGATAAAGAAAAACAGAAATTAAATTCTCTTTTATCTGATTTAGACGGAACAATAGCTGATTTTAATAGTGATTTATTAGAATGCATTGAATTGATAAGGAAAAAGCAAAGTGAGATTGAAGCAATCGAAAAAACTTTGCAAGAACAATCAATATCAATATCTAAAACTCTTTCTGATTATGAGGATTATCTGAAAATAAGAGATAAGATAGTTGAAATTGAGAATAATAAAAAGAAACTAATCAATATGAATAGCCGTATTAGTGAATTGTCTGATAAAATTGACAATGCAAAATCTGAAGATAATAAAGTTGAGATTAAAAAATTGTCAGATGAGCTAATACAAGAGTTTTGTAATATTATTCAAGCTTTTCTCGATGACTGGGGCTTTATCACCAAAGGAAATGTCTCATTTGATAAAAAGAATAGTGATGTTATTGTTGCCGACAAAGCAAAAGCTTCATATGGAAAAGGAGCGCGTGCAATTATAAATTCGGCATTCATTTTATCTATCATGAAATATTGTTTAGAAAGAGGAATTCCGCATCCTTCTTTTGTTATTTTAGATTCACCATTAACTACATATAAAGAACGCGATAAAAAAGTTAATGCAAAGAAAGAGGATATAAGCAAAGGAATAAAAGAATCATTCTTTATAAATTTGGCTAAAGTTAATGAAGAATGGCAAATTATTATTTTTGATAATGAATTGCCTCCGAATGATCTTGAGAATATTACTTATCATCATTTCACAGGAAATCCTGATATTAATCGAGCTGGATTTATCCCGAATTGAACTTGAGTATGAGCAAGAAGATAGAATGCTTATAAAATTCTTATACATCGTAACTATAAAAGGATACATAGTATGAATGGCGCACTATTTAAAAGCGGGTAAGCGCAATAAGAATTTTTACAATCCAATCATTATGCTTAAAACAGACTATAATGTACCTCATGAAGATATTATAAAAGTTAGAAGCCTTAAAATTGATTATCCCAAGGTTAGGGCAATTGATGATTAGAAAACAATACAACGAATTATATTCAGAACAATTTGATATTCTGTAGTATTTAAATAAAATTGTAACGAATAAAGCCTTCAAGCGCAAAAAGAATTTTTACGGCATGCGAAATCTGAAAAAGCGCTGCACTTTGTCCGAAAAAAATTGAATCCAAGGCGATTTTTTCAAGAGGATACCCTTCCTCCAAGGGGGTACCAGCTTCAAGCGGCATCTTTTTTGACCGTTCAAGGCATGTGGAAGCCGCAGTCCTGTTGCAACGTGCGGAAAGCTGACGTTGCAAGGCTTAACGGGATTGTGGCAAGAAATATGCTTTGACGTGAGTGAATTCCCTCACGTCTTTTCTTTTTGGTAGAATATTAATGGGCGTCTCATTTTATATAGATGTGAAGGAAAATGAAGAATGTAAGAATTATACCCGCTAAACCGAAAGAGAATAAAAAGCTCAGGGTTGCCGCTTACTGCAGGGTCAGTACCTCCGGGCCGGAGCAGATACGTAGCCTTGAGATTCAGATAAGCGCATACACGAAGATGATAAAAAGTCAGCCCAACTGGATTTTTGCCGGTGTTTATTATGATATTGAAAGCGGGCTTCGCCGAAGTGGCAGAAAAAGTCTGGACAAACTGCTTGAGAAAGCAGCGAAATGCCAAATCGATTACATCATTACCAAGTCAATCAGCAGGGTATCGAGAGATACGCTGGAGGTTTTGAAGGTTATAAGATTTTTAAGGGAGAGAGGAATCAATATGCATTTTGAAAATGAGAAGCTGGACTCAATCGAGGCGGATAAAGAATTTGAGATTACGCTAAGGGGTATACTGGCACAGGATGAGAGCCGGAATATCAGCGAGAATATTCAATGGGGAATTCAGCGCAAGTTTGAAAAGGGCGAGATTTATACGAAGTATAAGAATTTCATGGGATACACTTGCGTTGACGGTGAGATTGTCGTTGTGCCAGAACAGGCAGAAGTAGTCAGAAAAATCTTTGACTTATATTTACATGGCCTGACGTTGGGACAAATTAAGGCCTATTTGGAATCCCAAGGGATTAAGACTGTAACGGGTAAGGAGATTTGGGATACAAAAACGATTCAGAGGATTTTGACCAATGAGAAATACAAGGGCGACACAATGCTTCAAAAGACCTTTACCGAGGATTTTATGACAGGTAAGAAAAAAAGAAATGATGGGCAGCGAGACAAATATTATGTGAAGGACAGCCATCCGGCCATTGTCTCTGCCGAAGTATTCGACAAGGTTCAGGAGGAAATGGCCAAGCGTTCAAGGATTATCAGCAACGAGGATGGCACGGTAGAAATCAGCGGAAGCAAATATAATGGCAAATACATTCTTGGGAATCTTCTTGTGTGCGGCGATTGCGGAGCATCTTATCGTCGGAGAACTGAACGTGGCAAGGTTGTTTGGCGTTGCGCTACAAGGATCGAAAAGGGCAAAGTTGCCTGCCCTCACTCCCCAACTCTGGATGAAGCATGGGTACAAGATACCCTGGGCGGGGCTGTTGGTCAGAATGGAGTTTATGATGAGAGAGTAATCAGGGATAAAGTCGATAAAGTTCAGATTCTTGATACGTACATCATGATTTTTCGTACGGATGGGACACCGGAGAAAAGGACATTTAGTAATGGCTAAACCTAAAATATACAAAATATTCAGATTTAATCATTAAATCGACATCAGACTATGGTATAATATTCCTGTAAATTTACTCTTTATTTGGCTTAAATATCATAAATAATGCTTGAATCATTATCAAAGAAGATTATTTTTTACAGGGAGAATCGCCTATGAAACCTCCATATTTAGATTGGATTATTCAAGAAAAACAAATAACTACTTCTGAAGGGAAGCAAATTAATGTATATGAACTCGTGATTCAAGATGACGAAGGTATTCTGAACTCTTGGGCAAAGCATCTACGTGAACATTATTGTGCCGATTGCGAAATAGATGTGCTACGTGCAGGGTTTGGTCTTGAAAGAAATGAATACTTGAAAACAATAAAGTTTCCAGATGCACGAATTAGCCCGGGACCTTCAGTACGTTCAGGGGATTTTACAGAAATAATAGTTGCTGATTACGTTCAATATGTCCTTGATTATATTGTCCCAAGAACACGTTATGACCGCAAGGTCAACAGAAACTCCTCTACTATGGGCAGTGATCTCATAGGATATAAGTGTGGTAAAAAAATAAGCAATAGTGATGAACTGATAGTTTTTGAAGTAAAGGCCAAAGCCAGTGATGTCCCTCCCCCTTCGGAGAATAGGCTCCAAAAGGCTATAGACGATTCCAACAAAGATGTTGTTAGACTTGCGGAAACATTGAATGCGGTTGCACAGCGTTTAATAGACCGAAGAGACTTCGATGAAGCGAAACGAGTGCAGCGATTCCAGAATTATTCTGATTACCCTTATCGAAAAACATATGCAGCGGCGGCTGTACACTCCAACATGTCCTACTCCGAAACTGTGCTTAAAACCGTTTCCACTCAGCACCACGCGGACCCCGATTTGAGACTTATAGTCATACATTGCAATAAATTGATGGATTTCATACATAAAATGTATGGGAGGGCGTGTGAATGCTGATAGGGAGTAATTCAAAATACCTGCTAAAACAGACACGCTCAAAAGCAAAAATGTATGAGTACAGTGTCCCAAGTGAGCTACATATTGCAGTTGAAGAGAACGCAAACGAATTGCTGCTGATCTCGATTGCGGCAATAGGAAATATCTCGGCTGAAGTACTTAATGAAAACAATCCATATAGGATTATCCCAAAAGATAAAAAAGAGGAGATAGAGTTTGCATCACATTATTTTGATGCCTTTTTGCAATCAAAATTAGACCCATGCTACCCTCAATATTATCTGCTCTTAGGGGCGGTTGCATATTACTTATGCGACTACGCTGGTAGCGCAAAAGTAATGGCAAATATGATCAAGATTGATGAGCTTGACTTGGGTTGTGGCGGGATTGAAAAGGTACTGGCTTTATTGCTCCAAGATAAACTTAACGATGATAGTTTAATAGAACTTGATCAAGAGGCATCTTACAGCAGCTACTTGGCACAAGTAATTGAAGCATATAACACTTGGTTTCAGCAGCATAAAACTGCCGAATTTGGCTTTATAAAGGAATTTCGCTCTTTTATATATGCACATGGCTCACCACGGGAATTACTGTTGAGCGATTCTTTATTAGCGATTTTGCTTATTAAGACAGAACGCTCAGCTTTAAATCTTTTGCCGAAATATTCGGGGTTACCTCGTCACAATTGGGAGGGAATGTTACAAAACAAAAAGAACATACATGAGCTTTGGCCCGCACAAATACGTCTGGGTGAAGCTGGCGTTTTCTCTGGGAAATCGGCAATTATTCAAATGCCTACAAGTTCTGGCAAAACGACGTCTATGTCTATTACTATCCGAGCTGCGTTTCTTGGAGAAAGAACTCATTTAGCTGTTGTTGTTGCGCCCTTTAGGGCATTATGCCGGGAGATAAGTAATGATATTGCCAATGACTTTTTAGATAATCCAAATGTACATGTAAACGCATTATCTGATGTCCTCGAGATGGAGGATCTACTGGAATTGTTAGAATCCTTCGGCGAGGAAACTAAGAACATCATGGTTTTGACTCCGGAAAAGCTGATTTATTTGTTGAGGCAAGATATTGAGATAATCAAAGAGACTGGACTAATCATATTTGATGAAGCACATATGTTTGATGATGCTTCAAGAGGGGCACAATATGAACTTTTGATTTCAACGATTATGATGTATTTGGGTGAGAACACTCAAAAACTGCTTCTCTCGGCAGTAATTCCAAATGCGGTTCAAATAAACAATTGGTTCACAGGTGGAGAGGGTGTCGTGATTGCTGATAACTCAATCCGGGCAACAGAAAAATCAATTGCAATTGCTGATTGGGAAACATTTCGTAATGAGAAATATGGCTATCTGTATTTCCTTGATCCGGAAAATCGAAATAATCTTGATTTTTATGTGCCGCGTATTATTGAAATAATGCAACTGAATAAATTGAGAAAAAATGAAAAGAATCGTTTCTTCCCATCAGTGAATTTCAAGACATCAAAGGTGGAACATAATGACATAGCAATTTATCTTGCGCTAAAGCTGAATCATAATGGCGGAGTGGCAATTTTTTGTGGACGAAAAGACACGGCAGATGGTGTTCTAAATAGAATTATTGAAGTCAGGGACAGGGGAATTGATATTTCGTCTTTTGGGAATTATGCTGCTAATAACGAGCATGAAAAGATAGCAAGATTGATAAAAGAAAACTATGGCCAAGATAACATTTATTACGAGACTGCGATGAAAGGGGTCTTCGCTCACCACAGGGGCATTTCCAATGGAATAAGGATTGCCACTGAATATGCTATGAAAGAAAATTTAATTAGATGTATCGTGTGTACTTCAACATTGGCACAGGGTGTTAATCTGCCTATCCGTTACTTAATTATTTCCAGTCTTTATCAAGCTCAAGAAAGAATTAAAGTCCGAGATTTTCATAATCTTATTGGCCGGGCTGGAAGAGCAGGACTATATACGGAAGGAACTATTTTATTATCAGAAACATTTGTGTATTCCAAGAAAAACGAGCGGCAAGATCGTTGGCGTTGGAACGGCTATTTGGAAATGTTGGATTCGGGTAATTCCGAATCGTGCCTCAGCCAATTTTTATTGCTCGTGCGGCCGGAGCCCTTTGAGATATCACATGACACTACTGTAACATATGACTTTTATTATTTAGCTTTGGCCCGCTATAACAATATCGAAAGCTACGAAGATAGTCTGTCGGAATTAGTAGATGATTTCGAAAAAGATTATCCCTCAAAGATATTTGCCTTTAAATCTGCCATTGATCGAGTTAATCATAGTCTAGACGCAATTGAAAGCTATATTTTAGCATTCCTTACTGAGGATAATGATCACGATCTTGATTTGCTTGTTTCAAGTACATTTGGCTATTTTCTGGCCAATGAAGAAGAAAAGGAACGAATGAAAGCGATATTCTCGACAGTTAGAGATCATCTGCTTAGTACGGTTAATCAGGCAAATAAGAGGGCAGCCTTTAGCCGTACACTTCTTGGAATAAAACAGTTGCTTGAATTGGAAAGGTGGGTTATTGAAAATTCCGATGAGCTGATGAACTGTGAAACATCATCTGAAATTCTGCAAATGATTATTTCTAAATTAGGCGAATACAGCGAAAACAAGTGCCTCAAGGCAGTTATAACCGAGAACGCAATTTCCAGCATCGCCAATATGTGGATCAGTGGAATGTCATATAAGCAGATTCTTGAATATGCAATTGAAAACAGCATTATGATTGTCCGCAGAAAAAAAGAGGCAGAAATACAGCTGAGCGAAATAATTGATATTTGCGATGATGGGTTTGGTTATTCATCAACGCTTATTATAAATGCCATTTTGGAACTATTGCGGATCAATTACGAGGAAAGCGAAGGTGCATGTAAGTTGCTGGCCGAGTTGAGCAAACAGATGCGATATGGTCTCCCGACGAAAAAGAGCATCATTATTTATGAAGCTGGGTTCGCCGACAGGGTAGTATCCTTAAAGCTTGCGGCTGAACTGGCGGGAAATCCTATTAAAACTAAGAGACAATTTCAAAGAGTTGCAAAAAAAAGAAAAGATAATTTACTGGGAGTACTAGCTGATTTTCCCAAAATATTCTTTGATAGAATGTCTGAATTTTAAAAATTGAATGACCTTTCCGAGCGAAAAGGCATCATCAGGACAGCAGATATATATGATGAGATGAGAATGGAGGCAAAATCCTATGAACTTTGAAGAAATTATGGCATTTAATTCGCCATACAATCAACGTAATATAAATAGCTTAATTGAAAAAATACAATCTAATAGCATTGTTCCGTATATAGGAGCTGGAATGTCTGTGTTGTTTGATAGTGCATATCCTTCATGGAGTGGTTTTCTAAATAGTACGTTTGAGCAATATATTACAGCTAATGAGAAAGCACATTATGAGTCTCTTAACTACGAAGAAAAAGCAGAATTTTTATATTCTGAAATTGGGAGAATCACTTTTACAGATCATTTAAAGGATACTTTTGGTGAGAAATATTTAGATCGAGAGGCTATCGATTTCCTTAATAAATCAGTATATATTTTACCGGTAATATTTGAAAACGGCTTGTTGATAACAACCAATTATGATAGGGTTATTGAAAAAATATATGGATTACATGAAAAAGTTTTAACGGTTGCACATCCCGGACATTATGAAGCACTTAATCGTGCACTTAGGGATGGAGCCTTATTGTTATTTAAAATTCATGGCGATATAGCAGAACCTGAAACATCAATTATATTATCAAAAGAACAGTATGAAACTGCATATGCAAATCCAAGCTTGATTCAAGCTTTAAGACAAGCTTATACAAGCAAGGAGATGTTGTTCTTGGGATGCAGTATGACAAAAGATAGACCAATTGAATTACTATGTGAAATTTCCACTGCAGGGATGAGGAACTATGCCATTATTCCTTGTAAAGCAGAGGCTGTAAGGGCTAGAAGATTAGAATTGGAAAGTGATTATTTTACACAAGCAATAATATATCCAGATGGAAGGCACGAGTGTCTTAGGGTTTTATTAGAGCATATTGCTTGCACAGTAAAACCACAAATGTATCAAAGAGCGATGGAAAAATTCTCTGACAAGAAATCAGTAGCTGCAAGTATAGATTTAACAGAGGAATGGTTTGTTACTCAAAATAGAGTACAAATCAAGAATTTGGGAGACCGTTATTTACCTGATTTGAATGTAGAATTGAACATAAAAAATGTATTTGATGCGTTAGCTAGAAATGAGAGTTTTTATAGACTTTTAATTGAGAAAACCGATAAAGTTCTTATTGGATTGAAGGATTTGCAACTTGACAGACTTAATGAGAATACAAGGAAAATATACGATTATATTAAGGAATTCAAAGTGGAGTCAGTTGAACCTCTTCAAATAGAAGATATTCTTAATGAAGCAGATGCCATTCTCCGTGTTATTGACAATGAAATTAGTGATAATTATAAAAAAATCCATGACAAATCTTCTAAAAACAATGAAGCATTGCAAAATGATATATACAAGTTGAATAAAGTTCATAACATGCTGTATGAGTACACAAGTTATCTGAGTTCAAGCGAAATAAGTGCTGTCAATAACCCTTACATTTTATTATATGGCGAGGGTGGCATTGGAAAATCACATATTATTGCTGACACAATAATGAAAAGAAATTCTGACGGAAAAAGATCGTTGCTGTTCTTAGGTCAGCATTTCAAAGAAAATAATAATCCATTTACAGATATCTTAAAAATGCTAGAGATTAAATGTTCTTCAGAACAGCTTTTAGGCGAATTAAATCAAATGGCTGAAGAAAATAAAACTCGAATTATTGTATTTATTGATGCACTCAACGAGGGAAGTGGTAAAAAAATATGGAAAGATTATTTAGCCGGAATTGTTGAAAAATTCAAGATATTTCCTTGGCTTGGATTAGTAGTGTCAATTAGATCAGAGTATGTAGAACCTCTATTTGCTGATAACAGAAGTTTATATAATGAATTTGTAAAAGTAAATCACCAGGGCTTCTCAACAATGGAATATGACGCAATAAGAAAGTATTTCGAGTTTTATAATATTCAGTTCGCTGACATACCTTTTGCTGAGCAAGAGTTCAGAAATCCTTTGTTCTTAAGATTGTTATGCGAGGGTTACAAAAACAAAAGAATAGACTTATCCAGTATTAGTTTTACAGATGTATATAAAAATTACTTGCTATCAATAAATTTGCGGATTTCAGAAATTTGTGAGTATAGTAGACACGTCAATATAGTAGAAAAAGTTATCAATGAAATGGTCTTGTACAAACATAATGCCGGGTTAGGTAATAATCTTATACCTTTGAGTAGTGCTATTGAAATAATAATTGATATAGAACGAAGATATAGCATCAAAAAATCTTTGCTTGATGAATTGCTTTCAAATGGTGTGCTTACCCAAAATACAAACTATAATAATGAAGAATGTATCTATGTTACTTATGAAAAGCTAGACGATTATTTATATGCAAAATTATTGACTGATGAACTTGATGACATTGGGGTTGAACAGTTTCGTTCAAAATATCAAGGGCTACGGGGATATGGTGATATTCTTGAAGCTTTAGCTATTGCTATGTCTGAGAATGCCAAGTATGAGTTGTTCGAGATATTTGAAGAAGAAAAACGTAATTCGAATATAATAAGTAGTTTTTGCAATTCATTAAAATGGAGAAAGCCTGATACAATATCTCAGACAACAATTGAATATATTAATAAAATAGTTTTAAGATCCCGAATTGGCTTTGAACGATTATTTGATGTGCTTGTGCTAATTTCCTCAAAAGTGGGGCATAGTTTAAATGCAGAGCATACAGTTGAGTACATTCTGAGCTTTCCGATGCCGGATCGTGATGCAACATTTATTCCACTATTTGATACTCTCTATTATGAAGAAGGATCATCAATCAATAGATTGTTAGATTGGTGTTTTTCAAAAAACACTAAGGATAATGCTTTGGAAGGTACAGTTAGACTAGCAGCTATTATGTTAGCAACATTCTTAATATCATCAAATAATAATTTAAGGGATAAAACAACTAAAGCACTTGTTAACATGTTGAGCGGAAGAATTGACATATTGATTTCAGTATTAGAGAAATACAAAGATGTAGATGATCCATATGTAATTGAACGTTTATATGCTGTGGCATTTGGTTGCATTGTATCTGAACAAAAAAGCGATAAAATAGAGGCTTTAGCGATATATACATATGATACGTTTTTTAAAAACAAATATTTTTATCCAAACATGCTCGTGCGTGATTATGTCATAAGCATTATTGAGTATGCAAAATCTAATGTTTCTAGTAGCACACTATCAACTTTAGATGTGCAACCACCATATAAATCAGAAATGCCTGAAGTACCTACAGATAATGAAATTAAAAAATATAAGTTTGACTACAATGCGCCAGATTTTCAAGATTATTATTGGAGTCAGAATGCTATTCTCAGTTCTATGAAAGTTGAATATGATCGTAGTGGCGCACCTGGAGGTTATGGCGATTTCGGCAGATATACATTTCAATCGTATTTTTCAAATTGGAATGGTTTGAACTATAATGACCTAAAAAATATTGCGATTAAAAAGATATTCGATATGGGGTATGATGTTGAAAAACATGGTGAATATGATCGCAGAATTGATAGTTCACGCCACAGAAATGACTCGAAAGAGAGAATTGGTAAGAAATATCAATGGATTGCATTGTATGAACTAGCAGCACAAGTCGCGGATTCTTTTAAAATGGAAGTTCATACAGGATGTTATGGTGAAAAAGCAGAAGTATATTGTGCGGGTTCTTATGAGCCGAATTTGAGAAATATTGACCCTACAGCACTATTAGTTCCAGATAATGGTGACAAACAAAAGAAAATTCATCAACAATTATATACACTTTCCTCTATGACTCATAATGAGTGGCTAAGGAATTTTGATGATTTGCCTGATTTTAATGATATGGTCAATTTGACATGTCAAGATATCAATTATATTTTATTAAATGGTTGGTATATATGGACAGAAGAAAAAGACTTGGGTGATAAACAATACCAAAACCCTCAAAAGGATATGTGGATTCAGATAAATTGCTATATTGTAAAAAATGAATCATATGATGAGACAATAAATTACTTAAGAGATAAGGATTTTATTGGAAGGTGGTTGTCAGAACCAAATGATAATTATCACCTTTATAATAAAGAATACTATTGGTCGGATGCATATCGATTTTACATGAATCCATACTATTGCGGTGATGATTGGACAGAAATAGAAAAGTACGGAAAGGCAGAAGGAAAGAACTTGAAGGTTTTACTGCCATCAAGCAAATACATGACAGAAAGAAAAGGTGATTTGGCAAATGACGGAAGTTCAGCTTCGTGGTACAAGCCTTGCATGGATCTATTTGAATCACTTAATATGAGATATGGTAAAGAAAACTCTGTTTTGTATGGCTCAAATGGAGAAATTATTTGCTTTGATAGCAGTGAATTGTTAAATGAAGATATTGGATTCTTCATTGATAAAGAGTTGTTTTTTAAATATCTCGAAGAGCATAACTTCAAAGCTTTTTGGACTATATTGGCTGAAAAAAGGATTATCACTGGAGGATTTAATAATGAGGAGAGATATAGACAGCCACGAATATCAGGATTATTTACTGTGGATAAAAATAACAAAATGATAGGAAACGCAAATTTATTTGAAGACTAATTTTAATTTCAAATAATTGTGCCGAATAAAGCTTTCAAGTAAGGCACGATTATTTGAAAGTTTTATTGCGCACAATTTTTACTAAATGGTAAGATTGTAGCAGCTCTACAGGGTGCCGAACAGAAATGATGACTTTTTAATCTTAGAGAGTGGAGGTCAGATTTCTAAAAAGCGGATCGTAGTAATACGTTTTTGAGAAAAGTAACCCTCCGCCAAGGCATTTCCCTGCTCCCCCGGCATTTTTTTTGCCCACTCAAGGCACGTGGAAGTAGTGGTAATGATGGCGTATTGTGGTCAAGATAAAGAATAAAGGGTGAATGGCCACAAGATGTTGTGGTTTGTGAAGGAAAATTAAGCGAATTTTGACCTCGTTTTTTTGCGGCTTTTCATAGTTGACACCCAAAAACACAAATTTCATAGAGGAAAACCCAAAGGCATCGGAATGCAAAATTCCGGTGCCTTTGTTTGTGCGCGCGGCATGCGCGTGACCTAGACGGTGAAAGTCCGTTGCGGGAGTTGATAGCATCAATCGCTAGCTGAAGGCAAGGGTGTCCATCGTGAGGTGGAATCTGAAGGAAGCCGGAGGCAAAATACCGGACTGACGAACAAAAACTGCATATGAGGCATATGTAAACCGGACGAGTTTGCATACCAAAGCAAAGCCAATGCCATCCGAGGCTTATGGTGTAAATGCAGCAGGTATATGGGAGGAATGGGATAGTACCGCAATATTTGATAAAGGGCAACCATAAAGCCATTATCCCAGAAGAGTTTTTTCAAAATGTGCAGAAAGAGAAAGCCAAAAGAAGCAATATTTCATGCTGTGTAGATGCTGTAAAAAGGAAATACAATGCCAAGTACGCATTATTCAATGTCTCAATGGCTTTTTTGTTTATTTTTTGTTTATAGCTGTCATGTAAAATAGAAACATATGTCGAAAAATGAAAAAAAGAGAAGGAAAAAGATTTTTTCGAAAACAGCAGAAAGAGGAGGAGTTTATATGAGAAAGCACACTTTTTTTCGACGCATATTGGCGACGGTATTGTCCGCCGGCATGGTGCTGGGCAGTGCTCCAGCCACAGCGGCAGCCGGCAACTCCAGTTGGCAGCAGGTGGCCAATGATGTTATGAGCAGCGGGGCACAAGCCACCTCCCTGTTTGTGGCAAACGAGACACCCTATGTATCAGCCGCCAGTGGCAGCAATGTTAAGGTTTGGAAGGTAAATGGCTCAAGTTGGACGCAATTGTTGGACCAGGCCACCACCGCAACCTACACCTCCCTGTCTATAAGTGAAACTGGCCGGCCTTATGTGGCATACAGCGACCCTGCAACAGCAGGGCACACGAAGGTGCAGAGATATAATACATCTTGGACTTCATTGGACGCCCCTGCCCCCGCAAATGATCCGGCAAACCTCAGAGCGTCATACATCTCCCTGGCAATAGATGAAACTGGCACGCCCTATGTGGCAGCTAATCAAAATAGCATGTCCGGTCGTGTTTCCGTAACAAAATATACCGGCTCCGCATGGGCGTATGTGGGCAGTAAATCTATTGCGGGAGAACAAGCCTATTCCGCATCTCTGGATATCCACCAGGGCACTCCCTATGTAGCCTACTGTGTCAATGACTCTTTTGCCTATGGCGCCTATGTGACTATGAAGAGATACAACGGCACTCAGTGGGATACAGTGGGTAATAACGCTCAAATCTCAACCAAATCGGGATATGTGTCTGGTGCGTATGTTTCGATGAAGATTTCAGACAACGGTACGCCCTATGTGGCCTATGCGGATCCAGGCACCGGCAATCGCCTTACGGTGAAGAAGCTGAGCGCGGGGGACTGGGTAACCGTAGGCAGCGGTTACCTCACCGCCGGAGAAGCGTCATACATATCCCTGTATGTGGAAGGTGAAACGCCCTATGTGGCATTTAAGGATGGCATCGCAACCTCAAATGCCGGCGTTACGGTGAAAGAATTTAATACGCAAAGCAACAGCTGGGTAACCCTGGGTAATTCGCAAATTACAGGAAGCAGCAATGCCAAAGGCATTTCCCTGTTTGTGGAGAGCGGCATACCCTATGTATCCTATTCCACTAATTCTGCTGTTAAAGTGATGAAATATGCAGAAGTGCCAAAGCAACCGGTCACCATCTCTCCCGGCACCACCTCTGTCATCTATGCCGGAACGCCCATTAACCTTTCCTCAGTAACCGGCTTGTTTACGGTGGACAGCGGTGCGGGAGTGAGAACCTATTCCCTTGAAGCCTCAGTCCCCGTGAGCGATGAGGACGGCGTGGGGCAAATAAACAACGGCACTTCCCTCAGCGTTACCAAGGCGGGTGTATTCAAAATCGGTCTTGCGACGGCGGAATCACCAACCCATACGGCAGGCAGCAAGGCAATCGCCACCCTGACTGTACAGAAGGGAACGCAGAACGCCCCAAGCGGCCTTGGCGTAGGGTATGCCTCCTCCTCCAGTGCAAGCGACGGGAAAATCATCGGGCTAACAAGCGGTATTGAATATGAGTACAAGCTGGCCGGCGGGTCCTCCTATACCAAAGTGACCGCCAATGCAAGCGGCGAAATTCCCAACCTGCCTGTGGGAGCCTATGTGGTGCGCTATCCCGAGACCCCTGTCTACAATGCAAGTGCTGACTCAACTGAAGTAACGGTGGGTGATGCCACTTCCCTGACCTACTCTGCCACAGTTAACCCCGCCAGCCACAATTTTACAGCGGCAACAGTGAACTATACTCAGCAGGCAGTGCAGCAATTTACCATCACCAACACCGGCACCGGCACCATTACCGGCCTGTCGGCTTCCCTTACCAATGCAGACTTTACCATCAGTTCGGCGCTGTCTGCGGCACAGCTGGCACCCAATGCAACAGCGACGGTCAGCGTGCGCCCGCAGACCGGTCTCGCAGCAGGAACACACACCGGTACGCTGACTATCACAGGAGCTGACGGTATTTCCCAGACGGTGGACTTGTCCTTCACGGTAAATAAGATACAGTCCTCCAACTCCCTCAAGAGCGGTTCCTCCTACGATTATGCATACAATGGTACTCCCTGGGAATTAATTCACTGGATTAATTATGGTCCCAGTAATGGCAGACGAGTCTATACCCTTGAAAATGGAACCACCGGTCAGGGGTTCTTTAATGGCTCCCAGCTTACCTTTACCGGTCCGGGTACTTTTGTAGTAGGCATTGTAACAGAAGAGACAGACATCTATGCGCAAACCCCCAAGATATTCTTCACCCTGAACATATTCAAGGGAACAATACCAGCCCCAACCATTGGCGCAGTGAATGCGGGCGCCGGCAGCAGCAACGGCAAAATAACGGGGCTGATAGCCAACAAAGAGTGTGAGTACAAAATTGCGGGCGCAAGCAGCTATACCTCAGCAACCACCAACGCTAACGGCCAGATCACCGGCCTTCCCGCAGGTACCTATGTGGTGCGCTATCCTGACAACGCCCTGCATGCTGCAAGCCCAGACTCGAATTCAGCGACCATTGGAGAGGATGCCTTGACCTACTCCGCTACGGTTAACCCGGACACCCACACCTTTACAGCGGCAGCATATGGTTACGGTCTGCAGCAGGCGCAGGAGTTCACCATTACCAACACCGGAACCGGCACCATTACCAACCTGTCGGCTTCCCTTATCAAGGGTGAAGACTTTACCATCAGCACACCGCTGTCTGCGGCACAGCTTGCGCCAAATGCAACGGCGACCGTCAGTGTACGGCCCAATTCCGGGCTTTCCGTAGGAACGCACACCGGTACGTTGTCCATCACAGGAGATAACAATATTTCCATGACTGTATCTTTGACCTTTGAAGTAAATAAGGGGGAGCAGAGCCGTCCGGAGAGTTTCGGCGCTGAAAACGCAACCACCGGAAGCAGCGACGGGAAAATCATCCATTTGATACCCGGAACCAAGTATGAGTACAGGCTCAGCACCGAGAACGAGTATAGCGAAGTGACCGCCGATGCAAATGGCGAAATCACCGGCTTACCCGCGGGTGAATATCAGATTCGCTTTGCCGCAACCCACCTGTACAACGCAAGCCCAGATTCGGATGTCATAGAGATTGGGGAATCTGATCCGCAAAGCAGTGAAAACTCTATCATCGCCGTAACGGTTCCGGCGAACGCAGTCATCGACCAAGACGAGGATACCGTCACCGCCACGGTTGATAACAGTGTTACCGTCCTGACCATCAATGTTACGGTGAGTGCGGGTGCAAGCTGGGCGCTGTACAGCGACTCCGGATGCACGCATGAAATCAGCAAGACCATGAGCCTGAACGTGGGCTTAAACACCGCCTATATTAAGGTCACGGCACAGAACGGCACCGCATTGGTCTATACCCTCAACATTACCCGCCAGAGCGGCTCCGACGGTTCCAGTTCCGGCAGTTCCGGTTCTGGAGGGTCAAGTGGCGGTGCTTCCGTAATTGTCAACGGCGAATCCAAAACGGCTGGAACCGCACAGACCACTACTGACTCGGACGGCAGAACCACCACCACAGTCACCGTGGATTCCGGCAGACTGGAGAGCATCCTCGCTTCTGAGAAGAGTGGTGCTACCGTTGTGATTCCTGTGGCAGGACACACTGATACGGCGGCAGGCGTTCTGACTGGCCAAATGGTCAAGATCATGGAGAATCAGGCCGCGACCCTTGTGATCAGAACAGATTCAGGCACCTATACGCTGCCTGCCTCAGAAATTAATATCACAGCGGTATCCCAGCAGCTTGGTACAAACGTAGACCTAAAGGAGATTACGGTAGCCGTCAGCATCGCGGAGCCGTCCCGCCAGATGGCCAGTGTTGTGGAAAACGCCGCGAAGGACGGCGGCTTTACCCTCATGGCACCGTCCGTGGACTATACGGTCACCGGCAGCTACGGCGGGCGTACGGTAAACGTCAGCAGCTTTAATGCCTATGTGGAAAGGATGATTGCCATACCGGAAGGCATTGATCCTGCAAAGATTACTACTGGAGTTGTTGTGGAGCCGAATGGAACTATCTATCATGTTCCTACTCAGGTTACAGTAATTGACGGTAGATACTACGCAGTCATCAACAGTCTGACAAACAGCACCTATTCCGTCATCTGGAACCCTATTGAGTTTACTGACATGAACAATCATTGGGCAAAGGCTTCGGTTAATAACATGGGCTCCAGAAAGGTGGTTTCCGGGATTGGAACCGGCCAATATGAACCTGACAGAAACATGACACGCGCAGAGTTTGCCGCCGTCATGGTTCGGGCGCTGGGGCTTGCTCCTGGTAAAGGAATCAGCGGCTTTGGTGACGTTGCCTCTACCGAGTGGTACTGCGGATATATTAAAACAGCCGCAGCCTATGGTATAGTAAAGGGCTATTCCGATGCGGAATTCGGACCTAACGACACAATTACCCGTGAGCAGGCTATGACGATGATTGCGCGGGCAATGAAGATTACCGGGCTTAATGCCGGACTGGCGTCGGGTGAAGGCGGTAAGCTAATTGAAGCGTATAGCGACAGGGCGGCAGTGTCTGCTTTTGCGAATGACAGCATAGCCGAGTG
The DNA here is from genome assembly GCA_023419605.1 of Bacillota bacterium. GTDB lineage: Bacteria > Bacillota > Clostridia > Acetivibrionales > JAEZXR01 > JAEZXR01. The sequence continues at coordinate 46,169 of JAEZXR010000125.1, forward strand.
CATTAAAACAGGTGTGGTATATGGTAGAGGAAACAACACGCTTGCGCCAAAGGCTTATGTGACACGTGCCGAGGTCGCCGCAATGGTGGAGAGGCTGTTGCAAAAATCTAAGCTGATCTAATCCATCAAAATTTTTGTTACCCTCAGACAGCAAAATATTACCCATAATCGAGTAGGAGGGGCGATAAGCCCCCGTCCCCTCACACCACCGTATGTACCGTTCGGTATACGGCAGTTCAATAGCATAAGTGCGGTTTTCGAAGAGACTCGTAACGAGCAGGAAAGTTATAATATCCTGCCTGTACGAGTCTCTTGTTGTCAATAGCTATGATGAGAATTGGACTTCCGGCCACACGCCAGTGGTCTGATCGGGAGTTTCACCCTTGGTAAGCCTGCCAGTCGAGTATACCGAGTTTTCGAAGTCGCAGATTCTGGTCTTTGGCTTCTTCCCCTGCTTTCAAATGTACATCCGAATCCGACGTTTCAGCCATTCATTCTAACTTTTCAATGTGGCCTTGATGTTGACAATATAGTAATAGCCTATCCATCCTCGGATGTACTTCTCATCGTCTTTCATCATTGCTCGAGCGCCTTCGGCTGGCTTCAATTTGTTTTCTCCTTCAGTTTCCGTTTTGCTTTCTTCAAGGATTTCTTGTGGGTGCGGATATATATCCCCTGCCCGTTCTTACCCAATGTAAAGCCCATAAACTTGAATTCCGGAGAAAACATACTCGTTGCTGTGACTCGTTTCCATATTCATCTTACTTCTTTCAGCCGTTCGGCAAGAGTTTGCTCTGTCATGGTACTACCCCCGGCCGGGCGGAGTAAAAATAATTTCAAAAACGGTAGCTATGATTGTATATTCACAATACATGTATTAGTAAAATATAGTATAATTAAAATTGTTCTGCCGACATCTTTTTTGTATACTTAAGGCACATTGAAACGGTAACACTGATAAAAAAGGCGTAAAGCCCAATAGAATATGGGTTTACGGCGTTGTGATTTACTACACCGAAAATGAAAAAGGCCACTGATAAAAAATGAATTTCAGTAAAAATTAAAAAATAGGGCGATTTTATTTAGAAGAGGATAAAACCGATCTTTTCTATAAATATCTTGATATGGCGGCTGAATGTGGGTATAATCCGGTTGAGGAGATTTAATAAAAGAGTCACAGTGGCCTCTGAATGTTCCAGCATCCAGAGGAGCATGCGGTAGAATACGGTTACCTACACGCAGCGCATATTATATTCTGCACATTTTAAAAATTTGATATGATATATTCATTCTTCATATTTGCGTTAATTGCTTAAGGAGTGAATTTTGTCGAGGCAGGAATTCAAAGCAACTATAAAATGGCATGAAAACATGAAGACGGACTATGTAATTTTGGCGACGGAATATTTATAACTGCGAAAAAGGAAAAAGTTTAGATAATTAGATAACAGGTGGAGAAATATTATGAACACTATTTCACAAAGAATTGAAAAATTACCCACTACACCTATGCTTTGGCGGGTGCTGTTTTTGACAGGTATCGGATGGCTGTTTGATGCCATGGATCAAGGAATGGTTTCAGGTGTTATGGCTTCCATCGGCAAGGACTGGGAGCTTACACCTTCCGATTTGGGCTTGCTTGGAAGCGCCTCTGCGGTAGGAATGGCCATAGGTGCGGCCATCGCAGGAATGACTTCCGACAAATGGGGAAGAAGAACAGTTGTTTCAATTACCCTTGTATTATACGGGGGGGCCAGTGTCTTGTCCGGTATAGCACCTAGTTTCGGGTTTTTGCTTTTATTTAGATTTTTAACGGGATTAGGTTTAGGTGGAGAGCTTCCCGCTGCATCAACTCTGGTAAGTGAATTTTCACCTGCAAAAGTCCGGGGGCGCATGGTTGTGATGTTGGAGAGCTTTTGGGCCTGGGGTTGGATTATCGCCGCATTGATTGCTTATCTCCTGATTCCGCTTTATGGTTGGCGCATGGGTTTCTTTCTGGGAGGAGTTCCTGCATTGTATGCCGCTTATTTAAGAAGAGCTATCCCGGAATCACCACGGTATTTGGAGCAAAAAGGACGTTTTAAGGAAGCTGATGAAATTGTAAGTAAGATGGAACAGCAAGCTGGAATTAGCAATGTAGCGGGTGATAGAGCCAAAAATGTCCAGGAAACCACGGCTGCTCCATCCATAAATTCCAAAACAGGTAATATCACCATTTCATCATTATGGTCCCCTGCTTACCGCAGGCGCACCTTCATGCTGTGGATTTTATGGCTGGGTATCAATTTCGGCTACTATGGCTTTGTTTTATGGACACCCACTCTGCTTGTGGGAAAAGGCTTCAGTTTAGTAAAAGGTTTTGAATTCACTCTGATAATGAGTCTTGCCCAATTGCCCGGCTATTACAGCGCAGCTTGGCTCATAGAAAAGCTTGGCCGTAAATATGTTTTGGTCCTCTACCTGGCCGGAACTGCCTTGTCTGCATATCTATACGGTCAGGCAGCAACAGTAACAGCCGTGCTTATATTTGGCTGTCTGCTATACTTTTTCAGTCTGGGAGCCTGGGGTGTGGTATATGCTTACACACCTGAAGTTTATCCAACCGGTGCCAGAGGCAGCGGAGCAGGCTGGGCAGCAGCTGTAGGCAGGATTGGTGCCATAGCCGCCCCATATATAGTCGGATTAGTTTATGAGTCCAAGGGCAAGGAGGCAGGTTTTTCCTATGTGTTTATAATGCTTACCATAGTCTTTGCGCTTGTAGCGGTAGTCACTGCCATTGCAGGTGTTGAGACTAAAGGCAGGACTCTTGATGAAATAAATGCTGCTTGAAGACATAAAAAGGAGCATATCACAATGAATGAATTTTATTCGCTACCGTTTTGCGATACTCCCTTTCTTTATTTCCAGGGCCTTTCTCGGTTTAAAAACGGAGAGATCACGTATGAAACCACAGTTGAATTTCAGCTAAATAAAATGAGGATAATAATGAAGCTTTTGAGATAAAAGAGGAATAACCGTTTCCATTTATAAAAATTAAACAGGATGAGGACATGACATTATCGCGGGAGTTAAAGGTGGAGGTGATACGGTTCTAGATGCCTTTATCGACTATATGAAAGAGGGGCTTCTGTTATTTCGAACTCATTCATGGTCTGATAAAAATTTACGAGACGGTATCTATGACCCAAAGACAGAACCTGCCTGTGTTGGAATACTGCCCAATCTTTTTATGAAAAGAGTAGGGGCTGTTCGTGAAATCAATTTTTATGGTCATTATTCGACTCACGGGGATGTGTCAAAGAATTATGATAAGCTGCTTATTCCAATGATACATAGGGGGATCGCCAAGGAAGTGAAAATCGGAGATGCCTCTTCCTATGTAGTCGAAGTGAAGCCTATGGCAGACTGGGTCATAGGACTATTGAAGAAAAACCCCTCTTTATTTGATGATGATCAGCCAATTGAATAGCAATAATGTGATGTTTCTTTGCAGTGACTAAGCAGGGTTTATTGCAGGGAAAAGTTTGGTGACAGCTTTTGGAGCAGGAAGTAAAATGAAATTCCACCGGCAAGGGGGTGCCAGCTTCAAACGGCATTTTTTTATCTTCTCAACGCACGTTGAGTGTGTGGTCCTGTTGCAAAGAGAAAAACGCTGAAATAGCAATCGGATATGATTGAAGAAGGGGTAAATAGGGGCAAAATACAGGCAATAAGCTTATGCCGTCCTCTTATTTGCGAACCTGAACTTCCAAGTATTTGGGAATCAGAGAACAGAAGAAAATCGAAGTGTATATTGTGCAATCAATGTTTTGACTTTAAAAGTGGATTTGGGTGTAAAGGTTTTTTAACTAAGTGAAATAAATGTCAGGCGTGCCTGGCACTTTATGTGTTTTGCCGATTCTGGATGAGGGCTTACTTAATGTTTTTAGGCAATTTAATGAAAAGTAGAATCGGCAGAGTGCCTCAGCAGGCTGTCTCTCAAGTACTCAATCCAATCTTTGATCCTATATAGAATCGGATTTGAAACCTCTAATTCAACGAGCATGCAGCCAATGGTTTTGGGGATGCTTACGAAATTGAATTAGTTGGTTCAAACCGAATTCTATATAGGCATTGTCTAAAGTAAGGGCGATATAAACCTTGACGGATCCGTGTGCTTTTTTATAGGAAAATAAAAATATTAAAACCCTCTACTGTCGTACCAGGGTTTTAGTTGTATGCTATAATGAAAAATACAATTTGGGTAACTAAAGAGGGAGGTATTCAATGAGAACCTATAGCACTTCTGAAATTGCCGGAATAATGGGGATACATCCAAACACTGCTATGTTATACGAGAAATGGGGCTACATTGCTCCTGTTGAAAGAAAAGAAAATGGCTACAGGGTTTATACCGAAACCCATCTGGAGCAGATAAAATTGGTAAGAATATTATTAAGAAGCGAATTAATTAAATGCTATATGAAGTTTGAAGTTCAAAATATTATAAGAAGTGCGGCTCAGGGGGATTTGGAAAAGGCTTTAGATCTAAGCAGGGAGTATCTAACACATATACAAAACGAAAAGAATAATGAACATAAGGTTATGAAAGTAATCCAGAAAATATTAGAAAGTGATTCACTGGAAGAAAAGAATATTCCATTAAATAGAAGTGGAGCTGCAAAACTGCTTGGAGTGTCAATAAATGTCATTGTATACTGGGAGAGAAACGGACTTCTTGAAGTACCAAGAAGCAAAAATGGCTATCGCGTATATGGAGAGAATGAAATAAAGCTGCTTAGAGTCATTAATACCTTGAGGCAGGAAAACTACAGCACACATTGCATAGGCAGGATGCTTAAAAGGCTGGAAACTAAAGGTAATGAAAGTGATATCTTTATATTCAAAGAAACAGAGGACTCGGATGGCTGGCTGTTGTCTTCCCTGTCTGAGGCGGAGTGTAATGTAAAGGAATTGATTGATTATATAGGTGAGTTAATAAATAAAAAAACAGAAATTTAAAGAGGTGCAATTATGAGGGGCGGAAAGAAAGATAGTTATATGGGTGATGTAGGAATAATAAGAAAAATTGATGATATTCCTGAGTTAAAAGATGAACTTATTGCTGCATTTGATAGTAAAAGTCATAGTCATAAGGCTATTTCATGTTATAGTCTACTATTAGCCCAACATATTTTGGATTTAACCAATATACAACCTTGTGATGCAATTAATGAATGTTTTGATATCAATAGGAAATGGCAAGAAGGAAAAGCAAGGTTCCAAGAGGCAAGGAATGTAGCTTTTAAGATACACAGATTAGCTCGCGAGGAAAGAGACCCCATAAAAGTAAAAGTTTTAAGAGTTATGGGACAAGTTGCTGCTACTCCTCATGTGAAGAGACATGCATTAATCGCTTCAGATTATGCAATAACTTTAATAAATTTAATGTATCCTAAAAATTTAGAGGAAGTAAGTAAAGAAAGAAAAACCCAAATTGAATTAATGAAGAGTGTTTAATAAAAAGATTTAGCGCTATAAATTAAGATTTGCCGAGGAGGTTATGAGTATAATGCGAAGCAAAGATAATTTATATACTATACAGGAGAATAACAATTTACAAATAGTTGAATGTTACCGGAACGCAATACCCGGAGAAATCATTACTTTCGGCACTTACCCACAGAGTGCGGATGGAACTGATGTAACACCGATAAAGTGGCGGGTGCTGCAAAATTCAGGGAGTGAGCTGTTCATTTTGAGCGAGTACATTTTGGACTGCAAGCGGTATCACGGCAAGTCCATGGATATTACGTGGTATGATTGCGTGGATATTACGTGGCGTGACTGTGATCTGCGCAAGTGGCTGAACGATGAATTCTATGACACTGCATTCACTGCCACAGAGAAGGAATTTATAAAGACGACTCATTGCACGGACAACGGAGAAGGCAGCCCGGATACGGAGGACAAGGTTTTTTTGCTTAGCGTTAATGAGATAAAGGATGTATCTGATAAACACGGTAAGGATTTGCGGCGTGCTGTTGGAACAGACTTTGCCAAAACGAAAAAGCCTGATGGATGTTATCTTTATGTATATGATAAAACGAACAAAGATAACTATATTATTAGAAGCGGCGAAGAAGTTGGCTGTTCCTGGTGGTGGCTGCGAACACAAGGAAACAAGCCTTCGCGTGCGTTTTTTGTCGGCACAGGTTGCAGTATTCGCAGCTACGCGAATGTCAGTGCAGCCCGTGACGGTGTGCGCCCCGCTTTAAAACTAAGTCTGCTATGGTAAAAAGCAGTGCATTCCAAGGCGTAAGTTTTGACTGTTCCACCGTTTCGTGGGCGTAGCAGCTAAATTTTTGATGTTTTTCATCTATAATTAGGCAAAAGCCCTTATAATTTATATTCTGCTTTTGATAGAAGGGAAATAGAAATGAGAGATATTAAGTATAGTATTGATAAGATAATTGATTCATTAAAAAACATAAAAGGACTTGAGGCAATCGTGCTTGGTGGTTCTCGTGCGAGAGGGACTCACAGTTCCGATTCTGATATTGACGTTGGTTTATATTACGACAAGGAAACAATCGACTTGTCTCTATTAGAAAAGAGAGTGCAAGAATTGGATCAAGAGCATAGAGAAAACCTTCTTGCAAAGCCCGGAGAATGGGGAAAATGGGTAGATGGCGGCTGTTGGCTTATGATTGACAATTTACCTGTGGACTTTATTTTGCGAGATGTAAATCGGGTACAAAAAGCGATTCAGGAGTGCCGAGAAGGAATTGTTACTCCACATTATCAAACTGGGCATCCGCATGCCTATTTTAACGTAATGTATATGGGGGAATTGGCAGTCAGTAAGTTCCTATGGAGTAAGGGCGATGAAATATGCAAGCTGAAAAGCATTGCTGAAGATTATCCACCGAAATTAAAGAAAGAGATCCTTCATCTTTTTTCCTTTGAGGCCGGTTTTTCACTGATGCTGGCAGAAAAGAATGCTGCCAGAGATGATGCTTATTATGTAGTAGCTCACCTTGTTCGTTCCATATCTGCACTTAATCAAGTGCTCTTTGCATTAAATGAACAATACTGCATCAATGAGAAAAAAGCTGTGAAGATGATTGATACATTTAATATTCACCCTGATAATTACAAAAACAGAGTGGATACTATTTTTTCTTTTGCTGCTATTGATTTGTTAGGTGCGTGTAACCATCTGAAAGAATTAATAAACGAAGTCAACGAGTTGATTTAGGATGATTTACCAAATTACCTGAAAAATCACATTTTAGGCGACTTTTTTAGAAATTATCCTGCCCGTCAAGGCCCCACCAGCTTCAAGCTGACAGAAGAAAATGCTTTTTAACGTAAATATATTTTACGGCAAAAATGTCAATAAAATTATTGGTTTATGGTTAGAACTTGGGCTTGAAGCCTTGTAAGATGGCTTCAAGCTGTTCCTTTTTCGTATACGTACTGTTGGGTGCCGGCAATTCACTAATTATTTACTTTTTATTCCATTCTCTTTAACATTCTTTTTACATTTTACAATTATAAATTCCAACGGAGGTTTATTTTCCATATTCTTAACCGGTTCATCAATTTCTGAAAACTCTATCAATCCATATTTTCCAAATTCCTGTTTTAGTGAATCAGCATCATAAAAGAACATTTTCACGCCTTTCATTATCTCGAATCGATCTTTACTCAGCTGTTTGCCTTTTCCAAACATCGGAGCTTTTTTTGAAACTGCTGTAAAAACCATATATCCGTTTGGTTTTAGCTGACTATAGCAGTCCTTAATCAATTTTCTTCTTTCACGATTACTTAATAAATGAATAAGTGCATAGCAAAATATACCGTCATAAAGTTTGTTATCAAAAGGCATGTCAGTTACTGACCCATGATGGATTTTAAAATCAAGTCCGTTTTGCCTTGCCAAATCAATGGCTGTTTTTGAAATCTCAATACCTGTTACATTAATTCCGTTTTCATAAAAGATCTTTGCATTTCTGCCGTATCCAATGCCCGGGATCAATATCTCCTTAACTTTCTTCTCAAGGAAAAAGTTCTTTGTCAAAATTGCTGAATCTGAAGGTTCAAATCCCCACATCATCTGTTTTTCTATAAAACTTGATTCCCAGAATTCCGTCATACCTTTATCTCCTTTTAAAAAAATATATTTTTATAATATACACATTAAAGACTCATAATATCTATAATTGAAGTATAAAAAAGCATATCTTATGGCTGAATATATGCAAGAATTATTCCTCATGTATTCCATTGGATTTTATATTTGAGACGACTTCATAGAGCTTTTTACTCTGCAGGTATGTCTCCATCACATTTTCTGCTTCTGACATTACTTTTAGTATATGACACTGGCCTTCCTCCTGTAAGTCACAGCTAAATAATGCTCCAGTTCCTTCGGTTGCCTTGATCACGTCCATAAATGAAATGTCCTCTTTCTTTTTACGCAGAACATAACCACCGTTCACACCCGGAGTTGACTGAATTATACCAGCCTTCACCAGCTGCGTTAAAATCTTTGAAAGATACGTAGCAGATATATTAAGGTGGTTCGCTAATGGCTGTAAACTCAAATTATCATTTTTATCATATTTAATCATATATGCAACGATATGGAGTGCATAGTTTGTAGCTTTCGTATACTTCAAAGCAAGACCTCCCTAAAGATATTGTAGACTGTATTTATCTATAATTATACGGATAATAATTATGTTTGTCAATCATTTGCAGATGAAGAACTCAAAAAATGGGAGTTTCAAAGGAATGGAAGGAGAAAGAGATGGAGATAGAGATAGGTGACAAGAAAGTTGAGCTTGAACATATGAGAAAAGTGGCTGATATTGGAGGACAAGTAGTATGTATTGAAAATTCGGGGCATTTGAATTTTGCCGATGTGCAATTCATTTCACCGGTTTTCAAAATGTTTGGAATGACGGGGAAAATCGATCCAGGAAGAGCTGATTCCATTATTAACGCATATACACTTGATTTCTTCGACAGGTTTTTGAAAAGTAAAGGTGGAAGCTTGTTTGAAGAACCAAATAGCAAGTATCCGGAGGTAAAGTTTGTGACTTCACTATTTACCGACAAGAATAAGTAGGGATGAGGCCCATTGCTCAAACTCCGGTTGAGAGCTAAAAAACAGGATATAAATATCACCTTTAATCATTCAAAAGATGATCTTCCATTAATGGCTAATCTAAGTATCAGCTCAGCCATTTCCTTGGGCGACTTTTTCATGCCGTCTTTTAACCATTTTTGAATGATGCCGACACTGCCGCTGGCTAAAAAATGGAATATATATTCCGCATTTTCCTTGCTTAAAAAATTGTTTTGTATCATGGACGAAAAATGCTGTTGGCCGATAATGTTTGTGATTTCCTGCTGAAACTGCATATCCCCGTTTGAATTAAGCAGCAGATCAAAAAGTTCTGAATTTTCCATTATATATTCCATGATTTTTTCAATCGCGTCTACAGGCACGTCATTGCTATTTTGAAAGTCGTAGTTGCTTAGATACTGATTAATATCAGCAACAATTTCATTTTCTATCTGCTGGAGCAAATCATATTGATCCAGGTAATGGGCATAAAAAGTCGCACGGTTAATATCCGCATCATCACAGATTTCTTTTATAGAGATTTTTGAAATGGGTTTTTGTTTTAAAATTTTTACAAAGCTTTCCTTTATAACCATTTTAGTGTATTTTACTCGTCGATCCATTTTCTTTATTTCCATAACAGCCTCCTGCAGGTAAAAATAGTATTGTTGTTTATTCAACACTTTTTGAAAATCTGTTGTCTAACCATCATTTTTTAGCGATCTGGTTGTTGTATTTATTTCACGATGTTAGTATACTTTGTTAAAGATAAATAGTCAACATGATGTTCGTTAAAATTTGGAGGTAGATTCATGGCATTTATAGAATTCAAAAATATTAAGAAAGAATATGTTATTGGAGATGTAACCATTGCAGCCGTTAAAGACTGTTCTTTTTCAATAGAAAAAGGTGAATTAGTCGTCATCCTGGGTCCATCCGGAGCAGGTAAAACCACTGTTTTAAATTTGCTGGGCGGGATGGACAGTCCAAGTGGCGGTACCATCAGGGTGGATAATAAGGAAATTCATCAGTACGGCAAAAAAGAGCTTGTAAATTACAGGCGTAACGATATTGGATTTGTATTCCAATTCTATAATCTTGTGGGGAATCTGACGGCGCTTGAAAATATTGAGCTTGCCTGCCAAATATGTCCGGATTCACTGGATCCGAAAACCATCTTAGACCAGGTTGGGTTATCCGAGCGCAGAAGCAATTTTCCATCGCAGTTATCCGGAGGAGAGCAGCAGCGTGTTGCTATCGCAAGAGCCATCGCAAAAAATCCCAAACTGCTTTTGTGTGATGAGCCGACGGGTGCCCTTGACAGTGTGACAGGGCAGCGGATTATTGAACTTTTACAAAAAACTTGCAGAGAAATGGGCATGACCACCATTTTAATTACGCACAATGCCGTTATCGCAGAAATAGCGGATAAAGTCATAAAAATTAAGAACGGGACAGTGAATGATATTATTATCAATAAAAATCCTAGAAAAGTGGATGAGATTGCGTGGTGATGAAAGTGTTATACAAAAATACCTTGGTAAAAATAAAGAAATCATTGGGAAGATATGTATCGCTGTTCGTCATTGTTATGGTAGGCGTTGGCGTTTTTTCAGGACTAAAGGCAAGCGCGCCGGATATTCTTACAGGTGTGGATCAATATTATAAAGCGCATCATTTAATGGATTTTAAAATCGTCAGTTCCCTGGGACTGACAGATGACGATGTTGATGCACTAAAGAAATTGGAGAACGTAGAAACAGTGGTTCCCAGTTATTCTTTGGATGTTTTGGATCAGGGCAAAGCGATCCGGGTCCATGCCATCGAAGAATCGCTCAATACGGTCAAACTGATGGAGGGCAGGATGCCTGAAATGGAGACGGAATGTTTGGCAGATGGCAGCAAATATAAAGTTGGCGACAAGATCAGGGTCACCAGCGATGTAAGCGATAAACTGAAAAATACGGAATTTGCTGTTGCCGGAACGGTGGAATCCCCTTTATATATGGCGCATGATTATGGAAATACCACAGTCGGTGACGGAAGCCTATCCTCCTTCATTTATGTCGATAAAAACAATTTCATCATGGAAGCGTATACGGAAATCTATATTACGGCCTCCAATACGCAGGATGCCAAGGCATATTCCAATGAATATAAAGATATTCTATCCCGGATGAATAAGGAGATCGCAGGGATAAAGGTTGAAAGAGAGGATGCACGGTATCAGGAGGTTTATAGCAAAGCGAGCAATGAAATCAATGACAATGAAGCAAAACTCAAGGATGAAAAGGAAAAGAACGAGAAAAAGCTGTCCGATGCAAAAGTTCAGCTGGATGAAAATGCCCTGAAGCTTAAAAATGCAAAGGAAGAGCTTACTAAAAACGAGGCGGACTTGGAAAAAAACATTGAAACCCAGAACGCAGATTTTCAAACCGCAAAAAATAAAGTTGCCAACGGTTGGAGTGAAATCAATGCTGCATTAAAAAGCAGCGGTATGGAAAAAGAAGCGTTAGGTGCCAAAATCAATGAACTGGACACCGCGATTCAAACAATGAAGGCGCAGATGAACCAGCTTCCTGCCGGCAGTCCGGAGCATGCACAGCTCAGTGCAACAATAAGCCAGTATTCCGCTTCCTATGAAGGCTTGCTTAAACTCAAAACATCGGTGGATACATTAACTGTACAGGAAGAGCAATTAAACAAAGGCATTGAAACCTTCAACACGGAAATTGCAAAAGCAAAAAATGAAATTGGAAAAGGCAAAAGCGAAATCGCAGAAAATGAAAAGAAACTGGAAGATGGGTATAAAGAATACGACGAAAATCTGGCAAAGTTTAATTCGGAAATGGCCGATGCCTATAGAAAGATTGAAGATGCCAAAAAAGATGTTTCAGAGATAAAAAAAGCCAAATGGTATGTTGATGACAGGGACGCCGTCATCGGGTACAATGAGCTTAAATTCGGCACAGAGGCCATCGATTCCGTGGCGGCTGTTTTCCCTCTGTTTTTCATATTGATCGTTGTGCTGATGACATCCAATACAATGGCCCGGATGATCGTAGAAGAACGAAGTGAGCTGGGAACATTGACATCACTGGGATATAAAGACGACAGAATTATTTCCACTTACCTGCTTTATGTGCTGTCTGCTACCCTATTAGGTTCTATAACCGGTTTTTATATAGGAAGCACTGTGATTCCGCATATCATCTATGCTGCTTTTAATCAATTCATCTTACCCCCGCTGGTGATCCAATACGACATGGTCAGTCTGTTGCTGATTTCTGCGGTGGCTGTAGTGCTGATGATCGGGGTAACGGTTTTTTTCTGCAATATGGAATTAAAACAGAAACCTGCAGCGCTGTTGCGTCCGGTTCCGCCAAAGGGGGGACAAACCATCCTGCTTGAAAAAATAGGTTTTCTATGGAACCGTCTTTCCTTTACCTGGAAAGTAACGATACGAAACATATTCCGCTACAAGCAAAGAGTATTTATGACGATTATCGGCGTAGCCGGGTGCGCGGCGCTATTGCTTACGGGATTCGGCTTGCAGGACAGCATTAACGGCGTCGCAGAAAGGCAATATGGTGAAATCTTTAAATATAATGCCTTGATGGTGCTGAAGAACGAGACTCAGAAGATCGGCGGAGATTTGGAAAGGCTGCTGGCAGAGGAAAAGGTCGAAGCCCCGGTTTTGATCAAGCAAACCACCTTTGAAGCCGGATCCGGTGATAAGCTGCTGGATACGTATTTAATCGTACCGGAAGATAAGGCGCTGTTTGCGAAATATTTTAATTTGACAAATCCAGTAACAGAAACCGACATTTCGTTGGAGGATAATGGTGTTATTATTACGCAGAAGCTGGCGGAGGTTTTGAAGAAAAGCAAGGGGGATACCATCAATATCAAGGACATGGATGATCGCACCTATTCATTACCTGTTTCCGGTGTTGCAGAGAACTACATGAAGAATTACATCTACATGAGCAAAGGGCTGTACAGTACAGTGTTTGGAGAGGATGCCTCCTATAACATGATTGTATCCGATTATAATCAGGAGGAAACAGCACTGGCTCAACATTTGCTGGAGAGTGATTCCATTGTCAATGTGACCTTCAAAGAGGATATCGTGCAAAGAGCGGTGGATGGAAATGCAAGTTTAAATGATGTGGTGGTTTTGGTGGTGATTATTGCTTCGCTTTTGGCCGTCATTGTGCTGTATAATTTAACTTCCATTAATATAAGCGAAAGAAAGAGGGAAATTGCTACACTGAAAGTACTCGGGTTTACCGATAAGGAGTCCAATCAATATATTTACCGTGAAGCTTTTACACTGACCTTGATCAGTACGGGTGTGGGCCTGTTGTTGGGAATACTGCTTCATCGATTTGTAATCGGAGTTATAGAAGGAGATGCAAGTGTGTATTTCAAAAAAATACACGGTATCAGTTTTCTATGGGCCTCTTTGATCATCATCATAGTTTCCGGCATTATGCAAATGGTTACCTATTTTAAAATGCAGACAATCAATATGATCGAATCATTGAAGTCCGTTGAATAGAGGCAGGAATTTTGATGCGGAATGTCGAATAATGCAGTGTAACGCCCCACGGGTGTGGGCCTGCTGTACGAAAAAGTAAAAGTGCCAAAGAGCATTAAATAGTATTTTAAGAAGAAGGCTGCTTTATAAAAACCGGTTTTGTCAGGCCAATCTAAGCTATATACAATAAGACTGGCAACTGCTGATTTGGCGTTTGCATAGCCAAAGCTTTTGGGGCTATGCAGGCGTCGAATCAGCAAAGTTCCATCTTATATTGTATAGATGAGGGTAGAATATGAATGAGTTAAAGTATGAAAAATACCTTGAAATCCTTAAGGAGGAATTGGCTCCGGCTCTTGGATGTACGGAACCGATTGCGATTGCTTATGCGGCAGCGACGGCAAGAGATGTTTTGGGGGATTTTCCTTTAAGGATAAAAATTTACTGCAGCGGAAATATTATAAAGAACGTAAGAAGTGTGGTCGTACCTAACACAGGAGGCCTTAAAGGGATTGAGGCCAGTGCTCTGGCAGGGATTGTCGGAGGGAATGCCGAAGACAAAATGGAGGTTTTGACCCAGTTGGACAAGCGGCATGCCTCGAAAGTGTCAGAACTTTTAGAAAAGGGTATCTGCCAGGTTTGTGCGCTGGATTCGGAAAAATCCTTGCATATTATTATAGAAGTTTCAGCCGGTCAGGATTCTGTCAGTGTGGAAATACAGGATCTCCATACAAATATAGTGAAAATAGAAAAGAACGGGCAGGCAGTGTATGAAAAGCCTGTTTCGGATAAAAGCTATCTTGGAACATTGACCGATCGCAGCATTCTGAATGTTGAGGATATTTTTCATTTTGCCGAAACCGTTGATATCAAAAAGGTCAAGGCGTTGGTTGAACGGCAGATAAAGTATAACATGGCAATTGCCGGAGAAGGTCTCAAAGGCTATTATGGAGTCAATATCGGCAATACATTGTTAAATTACGGGACGACCGGTATTTTCAATAAAATGAAGGCTTATACGGCTTCTGCTTCGGAAGCGAGGATGAGCGGGTGCGAGCTTCCTGTTGTAACTAATTCCGGAAGTGGAAATCAAGGCATTGCGTCCTCGGTTCCGGTAATCATTTATGCCCGGGAAAAAGGAATAAATGAGGAGCAGCTTATAAGGGCTCTTGTGCTGTCCAATCTGCTGACCATTCATCAAAAGACGCTGATCGGAAGGCTGTCGGCCTTTTGCGGGGTTGTAAGCGCTTCTTGCTCCAGCGGCGCCGCAATTACATATTTGGCAGGCGGAAGCCTGGAACAAGTCAAAATGACCGTCACCAACACATTGGCTAATGTTTCGGGAATTGTCTGTGACGGCGCCAAGCCATCCTGCGGCATCAAGATTGCAGCCAGTCTTGATGCCGCCATTATGGCACATTTATTGGCTTTGGACAACAAAGCTTATTTTCCTGGCGATGGATTGGTGAAAAGCAATATAGAAGATACCATCTCTTCAGTAGGGAGAATGGCACGTGACGGAATGAAAGAAACGGATGAACAAATCCTTAAGATTATGCTGGAGTGTTGAACTAGTTAAAGCTGATGAAGCAATCCGAAAGATTTACAGTGACCGATCTATAGAAGAAGGGAATCATATTATGCCAAAAAACGATAATATGCTGGCCATTTTGTGGATGCTGAATTCAGGCGTAAAAATAACTGCCAAACAGATCGCTGAGAAATTAGAAATAAATATAAGGACTGTTTACCGTTATATTGATGCACTTTGTGCCAGTGGAGTGCCTATAATATCCGATACGGGCCATAACGGCGGGTACAGCTTGCTGAACAAATTTATTAGAGCGCCTCTGGTTTTTGATGTTGGAGAGCAAAAGGCACTTCTTCATGCTGCTGTTTTTGCAAAAGAAGCCGGATACCCTTTTAGTGAGGCATTAAACAATGCAACCTCAAAGTTGAAAATGTATTCGAATCAGGGGCAGGAAAGCCTACTCAACCGCCATTTGATCGGTTTTGAAGTGATAAGCCGTGTTTTTAACCCTTCTGTCAAGGCGATATTAATGGAACTGGAGCAGGCGGTGGCAAACGAGTTATCTGTAGAAATTGAATACCGTACAGGTCATGAAGAGAATCCCAGGCATAGGGTTATTGACCCTTACGGGATGGTTTATTGGAATAATAAGTGGTATACCGTTGCATTTTGCCATCTCAGGAACGAAATCCGCAGCTTTAGAGCTGAGCGGATTTTAAGCATCAAGTGCACGCAAATTGCCTTTAAGCGCCCTGAGGGTTTTTCAGCCCGTGAATTTTTCATGAAAAATCTGTTACCTGATTTAGCGGGCAAGGAAGGGCTAATTTCTTTAATTATCGAAGGCAGGTCAGAGGCATTGGATGACTTGTGCCTGCATTGGTTTTTGGGGCATCATTTGAAAGAACGGACTTCAAATCAAGTTATCTTTTTACTTGAAGAAAGGCCAATTCATGGACATGTACCTTATTTTCTCCTGTCCTACGGAAAATCCATTCAAGTAATCGAACCACAGAGCTTGAAGAAAAGACTTGTTGCTATCACATCGGAGTTAATGGAATATTATCAAATTTAACAGCTTTACTGACAGTAGTTGTCAGTAAAGCTGTTTTATAATGAGGAAAAGCATGAAGCAGATGCTTGATTAGTTTAAAGGAGGAATAACGATGAGTGATAGTACAAAATATATTGGGGTAACGGGTAACTATACAAAGGATGGAATACCCAACGGCTTTACAACGATAACACCATTTATAGTAGTAAAGAACCCTTCTGAAGCAATAGAGTTCTATAAAACTGTTTTCAATGCAAGGGTTAAGGATGTTACTGAATTTTCCGATGGAAATGGCAATAAAATAGTTGTTCATGCGGAGCTGGATTTTGGAAATGGCTTTTTGCAGCTGGGAGCAGCGAATCCGGCCTATAAATTGGTCTTGCCGGCGGAGGAAGACAATGCGTGTTATTCTTTAGGGATTTACGTAGCAAATGCTGATGAGGTGTTTGAAAATGCAGCGGCAAGAGGCGCAAAAGTCAGGGAGCCGGTTGCTAACTTTGTTTCAGGTGATCGATACGGAAGCATTTTGGATCCTTTTGGAGTAAGATGGTCGATTATGACCAGGATCGAGGATTTATCGGAAGAAGAAAGCAGTCGGAGGGTGAGAGAATGGGCTAAAAGTTTAAGCGGGGATTAAATCCATTTAAGATAACCTTCTTTATAGGTGAACTTGGAGCCAAAAATGAAGGTGATATATTTAAGGCAGATTTTTATTTGAGAGGAGTTAAATCATGACTAATTTTAAATTGGAACATAAGAATCCGGACGGTTTATTTTCATCAAAAGCATTCAGTCAAATGATTACAGTTAGAGGCAATGCAAAAACAATCTATATCGGCGGGCAAAACGCAATAAATGCAAATGGCGAACTGGTGGGCCCGGATGATCTTGAATTGCAAACCAAACAAATTCTGAAGAATATCGAAATCATCCTGGCTTCTGAACAAGCAAGCTTTAAAGATCTTATTAAGCTTACTATCTATTTGCAAAATGGATGTAATCCGCAAATTGGCTATAAAGCATTTCAAGAATCTGTGGGAGTAATGGAAAATCCGCCATTAGTTACAGTACTATTCGTTTCTAGTTTTGCACGTCCGGGTTGTTTGGTTGAAATCGACGGAATTGCAGTTGTTGAGGATAAGGAATAAGTCGATTATTATGGGTACGCCTCGGTTAAAACAAAATATTTGATAAACCGGATTTTAAGCTGAATTGGATAAAAATGAGGCGGTTTCGTTCAAAAAAGGATGAAACCGCCTTATTCTTTTCACAGGATTTCCGAGGTTTTAGAAGAAACTTCAAAGGCGAATAAGATGAGTGAAGAACAAAATGCTATAGTGTTTTGTTACTGGTATATCGGTTGCTTTTTTGCGCAAAAAAGCTTATGATAAACTATATATGTGAATAATTAAATACTGTCTGGAAAAAATGGGGGATAAAATGCCATATAAAATTATCATTGTAGATGATGAAAAAATCATCCGCGAAGGTCTGGCTAATATCATGGACTGGCAGTCAATCGGTTTTGAAGTGGTTGCGCGGTTGAAAGACGGTAGGGAGGCTCTGGAATATATTGAAAGGAATCCGGTAGATGTTGTTGTAACAGACATTAAAATGACTTTTGTCTCCGGGTTGGAAGTGGCAAAGTATATTTACGAGCAAAAACCGGATATTCGGGTCGTATTGATCAGCGGATACAAGGAATTTGAATTTGCCCAGCAGGCAATTAAATATAATGTGGAGCATTATATATTAAAGCCGACAAAGCTCAATGAATTGATCACCATATTCAGTGATATTAGGATGAAGCTGGATAGGGAGGCTGAGTCCAGGAAGCAGAAGCAAATGGAAAAGCAGTATCTGGAGGAGGTTTTTCCCCTTCTTAAAGAACAGTTCTTTGTAGACCTTTTTATGGGCGTTATACAGGATAAGGAAGAGATTGTCAAAAGGATACAATGGATCGGTTTGGATATTGACCCGGAAAAGAGTGTTTGTTGTTTTGCCGGTGTAAAGCTTGCCGATTACGATGAATATGTAGAAAAAACATGGAAGTATGGGAAGGACAAATTCCATACTGCGGTGAAAAACTATTTTCAGGTGCAGACCGACGAAATACACTATTATCCGATATATAGGGTTCATGACACCCTTCAGGCATTAATTCTCATTCCTGAGAAGGTGGAACTATCGGATGCCGCGGATTTTATCGAGCAGCATTTTATAAATATAAAATCCGGGTTTAAAGAGCTTTTTGATATGGAAATTACCTTGGAAGTTCAACAAAGCTTTGCTAATGTTTTCGAAATAATTACCAAAAGAAAACCTATCATGCCATCCAGCAGCGACAATTCCTTTATGAAAATGATCAATGAAAAGGATTTCAACAAGCTGATGGAACAGCAAAAGCTTTTTATGTCCTATATCAATGCCGGAAATATAAAAGCGGTGGAAGCCCTTTTTGATGTATTCCTGAATGAACTGGCTTTTATGGATACCCGAGTGATTCAGAATTTTGTCATCGACCTTTTTGCATTGCTGGGGAATAAGCTCAAAGACAATGGAATCGATATTTACTCTGCTACCCATTGGAAGTTCAATTATAATGAAATCCTTGTGCTGAATGATATTCAGGAGATACGGTTATGGGGAAAAGCAATGCTCAACGGTATCAGCGAATATGTTTCCAACGCAGGAAAGTCATCGGAAAGTAACATCATACAAAAAGTGAAGGAATATTTAAATCACAATTACAGCAGCGATATATCCCTTGAAGATGCCGCAGACCTTGTGTTTCTGAGCCCTACCTACTTTAGCCGGATTTTCAAACAGCAGACTGGGGATAATTTTATCGATTATGTAGTAAGGCTGAGGATCGAAAAGGCCAAGGAACTGCTCGCGGATACCCAGTATAAAACCTATGAGATAAGCTCTCTTGTAGGTTATAAAAGTGCAAGATATTTTTCCAAAATCTTCAAAAGCTTTACGGGATTCACACCTTCAGAATATAGAAGCAGTTTATATAAGGGAGATGAAAGCAGAAATGTCTAAGGATAAGCACGGAATCTGGCAATATATTAAAAATTATCGATTTAACAGCATTTTTGTTAAAAACTTCCGACTTTTACTTTTACTCCTTGTTTTTCCTCTGGCCATCATTACTGCTATCGCTTATTATAGCTACAGCAATATATCTGAAAAGGAAATAAGTTATGCAAATACGACTTCGTTATCAAGAGTAAAAGATATCATGGACATGATTATGCGTGATACAAATAAACAGTCCATCTGGATTGCTTCGGATAATGATGTATCCTTCTTCATGAATTCTTCCAGCATCGATGATCGTACTTTTTACAATCCCAAAAATATTCACGATCTTATCACCATGTTCGCTCTGACTTACGACTATCTGGATAGTATTCATGTATATTCTGAAAAAAGTGACAATGTACTCTCTCTCCGTGGCAGCGGAGAAATTAAAGACTTTTATGACACTGCATGGCTGTCGAGTTATAAAATCAATAAGGATACTAAAACTACCTGGACGGAATCGAGAGAAATCGAATCCATTTACAAAACAGGTTCAAAAAACTTTTTATCATTTTTCAGGGTAATAAAGGATAATCAGAAAAGTACCGGTGCCATCATCATCAACATCGATATGGAAAAACTGGTACAGAATACGGGCATGGGAGACCTGGAGAATATCTATATTTCGGATGATACGGGTCAAATTTTATACAGCCGGAAAACACCGCTCATCGACAGGAATAGCAGGGATATGAAGAACATTGAGGATCTGCTGGCTGTGAACAGCAAAAGTTCTGTGATTACCAAAGTAGAAGGCGATAAAATGGTCGTATCCAGGACCAGTTCCTCCTATAATGGCTGGAGCTATACCTCTGTACTGCCTTTGAGCCGATATGAAAGTAAAATCGATATTTTGCGTAATATTATGATATTGCTGGTAGTGCTCAGTGCCATCATTACCTTGGTTTTATCCTTTTTCATATCGGTGAGGCTTTTCAGACCGGTAAGGAACATCCTGTCCATATTGGACAATCCGGGAGACCTGATGAAAGACCGGAATATAGCGACGAAGGAATCTTCCGATGAGTTTAAATACATCTCCTACAATATAATCAAAGCGCTCGACCATAACCAGGTCATCGAAAAGGAGCTGAAGCAAAGACTGGTGCTTTTGAAAAAAGCACAGGCAGTTGCACTGCAATCACAAATAAACCCTCATTTCCTCTATAATACGCTGGAGAGCATCAACTGGATGGCTTTAAGCCTGACAAAGGGAAAAAACAATGATGTATCGGATATGGTAACCTCATTGTCGGGCATGCTGCGGCTTAGTCTTGAAAATACCGACAAGCTTATACCCATATCACAGGAGATCGAACATGCCTGCTGCTATATAGACATTCAAAAGATGCGGTATGATGATAAGTTTGATGTCCAATGGCAGGTAGGTGAAGAGGTGCTTCACTATAAAATATTGAAAATCACGCTTCAGCCAATAATTGAAAATGCAATCTATCATGGAATTAAACCCATGGAGGGCAAAGGGATCATAACAATAAAAAGCACTGTTTCGGAAGAAAATATCATCATAGAAGTCACGGATAATGGTGTCGGCATGTGCCAGGAGGATATTGACATGCTGAATTATGGTATGAGTGATAATTATATAAAGGAAAATGAGCATATTGGTTTATTCAATGTAAATCAGAGGATAAAGCTGATATATGGTGATAAATATGGCCTTTCCATAGAAAGTGCCGTCGGTAAGGGAACAGCAGTAAAAATTCTGATGCCCCTGGTGGAATAAAATAAATACTGGAAAATTTAAGAATCATAAAAAACATGCACATAATAATAAAATTGTGTCATTTAAATTTACTGTCCCGATGAGTATAATAAAACTGTAATTGAGAAAGCTTTTGAAAATTATATTTCTGCGCAGTATTTGAGGGATCGCTGAAATGAACCGATGCTAAAACTTTTTCAGGTTGCTATAGCCAGGCTCCATATTCTGAAAAAGTATCGGAAGTAATATTTTAAGCAATCCTATACAATGAAAGATGGAATTTAGCTGATTCGACGCTCGCATAACCCCAAAAGTTTTGGCGATGCAAACGCCAAATCAGCAGTTACCGGTCTTGTTGTATATAAATTATTGATAAAAGGGAGAGATCAATTTGGATGAGAGCAC
The DNA here is from genome assembly GCA_023419605.1 of Bacillota bacterium. Classification (GTDB taxonomy): domain Bacteria; phylum Bacillota; class Clostridia; order Acetivibrionales; family JAEZXR01; genus JAEZXR01. The sequence continues at coordinate 67,633 of JAEZXR010000125.1, forward strand.
TACGATTCACAAAGATACACAGTCTGGAACCGATGTAAAACTGCTTGCTAAAAAGAAAAGAATCCGGAACTTGCGGGAAAACCGTGAATTGCTGATCATGACGTTACCGACAGTTTTGCATATATTTCTTTTCTGTTATATCCCAATGTTTGGCATTATTTTAGCTTTTAAAAAATATAGAGTCGATTTAGGGATATTAGGAAGTAAATGGTGCGGGTTTGATAATTTCAAATTCTTTTTTACCTCCCAGGATGCACTGCGCGTCATAAGAAATACCTTAGGCTTAAACCTGATTTTCATTTTCGGCGGTCTCATATGCAGTGTAGCATTAGCCCTCTTACTGTTTGAAATCAATAAAAGATTTTTTGTTAAAATATATCAAACCCTCATGATATTGCCCAATTATGTTTCCTGGGTTATTGTGGGATACATGGCCTATGCATTTTTAAACCCGGACCAGGGGCTGGCAAACACCATAATGAAATTATTCGGCCTTGGACAGGTCCAATGGTATTCGGAAGCAAAGTATTGGCCGGTCATATTGTTTATTACCTACTTGTGGAAAGGTGTCGGCCTTAACTGTGTGATATATTATGCAGCATTAATGGGAGTGAATGATGAATATTATGAAGCCGCAGCAATCGACGGGGCAGGTAAATTCCAAATGACCCTGCACATTTCAATACCGTTTCTGATTCCCATTATGACGATTCTTACAACCCTTGCACTCGGAGGGATATTCCGATCGGATTTCGGTATGTTTTTCAATCTGACAAGAGATATAGGTGCACTTTATTCAACAACGGATGTTATTGATACGTATATCTATAGAGTCTTACGAAGCGTGGGAGATACGGGAATGTCGGCAGCCATTGGCTTGTTCCAGTCGGCTGTGGGATGTGCGCTTATTCTTATAACCAATGCAATTGTCAGAAAAATTGAATCGGACAATGCATTATTCTGATTGAATCGGGGGGACTGACAGGTGATAGAACGGGGAAAATCGGTAATTGTAAGAAAGGCAATAATTCATACACTTTTTGTAATATTTTCATTCCTATGTATTGTTCCGTTTATTATTATCCTATCCATATCGTTATCCAGTGGAAGTGATATATATCAATATGGTTACAGGCTTATACCGAAGAGTGTGGATTTTACAGCCTACCGGTATATATTTGCAAACGGCAGACAGATAGTAAATTCCTATAGCATATCGATCTTTGTAACTGTTGTGGGTACAATAGCCAGTGTGCTTATCATGTCTTTATCTTCATATGCTCTTGCAAGAAAGAACTTTAAATATAAGAGAATCATATCCTTTTATATATTCTTTACAATGCTTTTTTCAGGAGGGCTTGTGCCGACCTATATACTGATCACCCAGTATTTGAAATTGACGGATACCATTTGGGTCCTGATCATACCGGGTCTGGTCAATGCTTACCACATTGTTATGCTGCGGACTTTCTTCCAGCAAACACCGGACTCTCTCTTCGAGTCGGCGAAGCTGGACGGTGCCAGTGAATTTACAATTCTCTTCCGTATTGCCATGCCGCTGGCAAAACCGGCCCTGGCCACGGTGGCATTCCTTGGAACCATGGGACGGTGGAATGATTGGTTCACCGCATTACTGTATATCCGGCAGGATAAATTGCTTCCGCTCCAGTACCTGCTATACCGTATAATGGCCCAGATTCAATTTCTGTTGGAGAATCTGGACAAAATGCCGGATGGAATTGGCGCGGCTGTGGACCTTCCTACGGAAAATGCCAGAATGGCCATGTGTATTGTTGCGGCAGGCCCCATGCTAATGATATTTCCATTTTTCCAAAAATATTTTGTAAAGGGCTTGACGGTAGGGTCTATTAAAGGATAACCGCTTATTACCGGTGCCATACCGGATTAAGATAAAAATTATAAGGGAGGAAATATTATGTACAAGTTAAAAAAAGTGCTCTGTCTGCTGATGGGTGTGATGGTGCTTTCAACCTCCGTTCTTTCTGGATGCGGTAAGCAAGAGACCACCGGAAAGGATTCTACGGCCAATGCTTCCACCGGCGCAGGTGATAAGCAAAGTCTCCAGCCGGTCAATCTCGTCTGGACCATCGGAGCAACCAAACAAGCAGATCATGATGTCGTTATGGCAGAAGTGAATAAAAAGCTGAAGGAAAAACTCAATGTAACGCTGGATTTGCAGGTTTTCGACAGGTCATCCTATGAAAGCAAAATGACCATGATGATAGCTGCCGGTGAAAACTTTGACCTATGTTTTACTTCCAACTGGCTGAACAAGTTTTATGATAATGTGGCAAAAGGGGCCTATCTTGAACTGGACAGTGTAATTGAAAAGAATGGAACCAATATGAAAAAGGCAGTACCGCCCAGTCTCTTTGATGTTGCAAAAGTCAAGGGAAAGATCTATGCGGTGCCTAACTATCAGATTATCTATAGTGCGATGGGCGTCTTTATTCAAAAGGAGCTTGTGTCAAAATATAATTTTGACGTGAAAAACGTAAAAACCTTAAAGGATTTGGAACCTTTCCTTGAAAATATAAAGAAAAATGAACCGAATTTAATCCCTTATGGCGGAGAAGGATTTGCAGGGAACATGGATCCCTATGTCTTTAATAATGAAGGGATTGTAAGTACCGCCAGTACAGGAACTATCGGAGCTCCCGTTTATATGAAGATCGATGACAAATCCATGAAAGTGTTTGCGCGCTATGGGACAAAAGAAGACAAGGAGAATATGGAGTTCTTCCGTGACTGGTTTAACAAGGGCTATATCAGAAAAGACGTAGTGACTGTTACGGATGTGACTCAGGATTCATTGAATAACAAATATGCGGTAATAACAGGTGCTACCAAGCCTGGAGCAGAAGCCGAAATGGCATTGAAATACAAGAAGGAATATACCATGGTCCCCATCCAGACACCTTATATATCAGCTATGTCAGGAATACAGACCATGACGGCCATCAATAAGAATTCAAAAAATCCGGATCGGGCCATGATGCTTATTGACCTGGTTTATACCGATAAAGATGTTTTCAATACTCTGATTTTCGGAATGGAAAATACTCACTACACCAAGGTATCGCAAAACGAGGTGAAAGTACCGGATGACTCCAAATACAAAATGGGAAACATGGCATGGATGCTTGGAAATCAGTTTAATGCCTATTACATGAATGGTCAGAAGCCGGGAACCTGGGAAGAAACCGACAAAATCAACAAGGAAGCAAAGGTTTCCATCATCCGTGGATTCACTTTCGATCCTGAACCTGTTAAAAACGAACTGGCACAGATCACTTCCGTAAACAAGGAATTTGATAAAATGATGTATAATCCTGATTTCGAAAGGATGTATAACTCCTGGCTGGAAAAGCTGAATAAGGCAGGGATTCAAAAGGTTGTTGATGAAACGCAGAGACAGATCGACGAATGGGCCAAAGCAAATGGCAAGAAATAAGCTATAAATAGATAAGCTGTAATTTTGAAAGGAGTTTATAAATCAAGTTTATAAACTCCTTTCGAATATGAACTATATTTTTGAGTGGATAGAAAATAAATTGCAAATATGTTTGGCGCTGACTGTAAGGAGATTCACCTGTAAAGGAATGGACTTATAACGAGGCATAAGATGTCCTCCGCCTCTAAAGGTGGTGGGTACCGATTCATTTTATAGGTGGTGAGCATATCGCCCGCCTCGTTGAAACGGACTGGTCGCAAGCAGAGCTTGCTGCTCGCCCATGCAACCTGGGTGTGTTGAAATTGCTATGCAATTTCTTCCGTTGTTATAAAAGTAGTCATTGATATTGCTTTACTCTATAGGCTAGAAGAAAAGAAGGGATTATTTTGCGAAATCGTATCTGTTTAAATGGTGAATGGGATTTTATGCCGGTTTATAATGTTAGAGACTGCTTGGACATCCCGGAAGTAGTAGCTTTTGAAAAGGAAAAAATCCGCGTGCCTTCCTCGTGGATGTCAAAACAACCTGGAAGCCAGGCGGCTCCCGGCTTTGGCGTTGTGGATGAATTTCAGCCCTTCAATATGTTCGAATACCCGGAAGAGTGGAATCAGGCGGACACAGGGGTATACCGCAGAAAATTTGTGGTACCGGAGGATATGCAGCAGGACATGTTTTTTCTCAGATTTGACGGTATTGCACAACGGTCGAGAGTGTATCTGAATGGTCATGAAGTGGCAGAATGGGAAGAAAGTTATCTTCCCTTGGAAATAGATATTACAAATCTCGTGAAGAAAAACAGGGAAGAAAATGAGCTGGTGGTAGTATGTACAACCTATGAGGAGGTTGTTATTCCATCCGGCCAGAGAAAATTTTTAGGTTTGATGGGCTCATGGTTCGGCTATATTGCCAGGGGGATTTGGCAGGATGTGTATTTGGAAAATCGCCCCAGTGTGCACATTGATGACATTTATGTGAATACCTCGGTAAGAACAAGTACCCTGGCAGCAAAGGTGACGGTATATAATGGTTCTGAATCCTGCAAGGCGCTGGATATCAGGATCGCCATCTATGATGGTGAGAGTTTGGTAAAGGAAATTGAAGGCGGCTCGGTGAAAACAGAAGCCGGTGAAATAAAAGGTATTGAGATCTATGAACCTTGGAGTAATGCCAGGTTATGGGACCCGGATCATCCTCACCTTTACCGGATGACGGTGGAAATATGGGAAAGCGCAGTGAAAACCCATGATAAAACCATACGGTTTGGGTTCAGGGAAATATGGATGGAGGGGCCTAACTTCATACTCAATGGTGTGCGTATAAATCTGAGGGGGGACTCCTGGCATTTTCAGGGAGCTGTTCAGCAAAGTAAGGAATATGCTTTGAATTGGTATAAAATGTGCAGGGAAAACGGTGTGAATTGTATAAGGTTACATGCCGAGCCCCATCCGGAATGTTATCTGGAAGCTGCGGATGAGGTAGGCATGCTGATTATTGATGAGACAGCCATCTATGGTTCGGCGAAAAAGATGCCGGCAGACCATCCGGTTTATTTGGAAAGGTGTAAACGGCATATTGAGCGCTTAATCAAGAGAGATCGAAATCATCCCAGCATTATCCTGTGGAGCCTCCAAAATGAAATGCGGTGGGTGGACGGCAGAGATGGCTATAAACTGCATATCCCGGATATGATGCGTACATTGAAGAAATTGGACAGTACACGTCCAATTATATTGGAAGGGGATAACAGGCTCCTGTCAAAGGAAAATACGGAAGTTGAAAGCATGCACTATAATATCGACGGCACCATTGCCCAATGGGATAGGAAAAAGCCGCTGGTATTCGGCGAGCATGGAGGCTGGTGGTATGTATGTCCGCAGAACAGTAGCGCATATATCGGACTAAGGGCATATTCCGGTTTTGATGAATGTGTGGAGGGAATTGCGGTTAAAGAAAAGTTATTTGTAGAATATGCCCGCCGAAATGAGGTTTCGGGTATTTCTACCTTCAATTTTGTGCATTATATGATGAAGAGCATGCCTGCAGAGGATATCCCTCTGGAACATGACCGGCTGGATACACCGGGATGCAAGCCGCGTAAAATCCGGAAAAATTCACTTACACTGAATAATGGGCTTCTCGAAGACTATCCCCTCTATATCTCCCATGACTCCATGGCGATTTTACGGGAAGCCTACAAACCGGTTACCATCCTGCCATCGGAATATGATGGGTCATTTTTTGATGACGGGCTTATGACCCGGAACTTTGACATCTATAATGATACCCTGTATACGCAGGAGGGTCATGTGGAAATCTGTGTGAAGCTTCTTGATCAAATCATTTATAAAGAGCAGGTGGACTTTATACAGAAACCGGGAGAAAGGGCCACCACGCAAATAAAGTTTGCCCCGCCGAAGGTACGGGAGATTTCCGTTCTATCCCTGGAAGCAGTGCTTTTTCATGGCAAAAAGGAAATGCACAGACTGACAAAAGACTACAGGCTGTATCCTTCCCAATTAAAATATCAGGAACTGGATACGAATCATAAAAACATAGCATACATCGGAAGTGAGAAATGCCGGGAAATGATTCAGGGTTTGCTTCCGAACTGCAAAGCCATAACGGAATTCAACGATATTCTTACATCGCCCTATGATGTACTTGTCATTGGGAGCTATTTGAACGAGCACGCGGATGAGGTTCAAAGCATTCTGGGGCAGTTTGCAGCAAAAGGCGGAGTTATAGTCCAGTTGGAACAGTTTAAATTTGCACCGGGAGATCTACAGCTGGTAAAGCAGCCCTTTTTTAGTGCACATGGGAGTGATCCGGGACATAAGATTCTGAAAGGCTTAACCGATGACGATTTTATTTTCTGGAATCCGGAGGTCATAGAAGAACGGCCGCGAAATATCATCCAGCAGTGCTTTGTGAAGCCACCCAAAGGAGATGTCAATATGCTGCTGGAATGCAGTGCCGGGGACTTCGGAGATGGTGGAGATTTATGGACACCATTATTTGAATATGGGTATAAAAAAGGGACCGTAATTTATAATCAATTGGAGATTACCCGGCATTACCATCAAGTTCCGCAAGCCTGTATCCTGCTTAGAAATATCCTTGAATACGCAGTTTCTTTTGAATCGAAAGTAAAGGCTGAAATCGGCTTGATGGCTTCAATAGGAAGTGCATCCCACCGGTTTGTAGAAAGTCTTGGCTTGGAATTTGAAAGGATTGAAGGTGCAAGTCACTGCAATCAATATGATCTCGTGATTGCAGACCTGCAGCATATCAGCAATGAGCAGGCAGATTTGCTGGGTGAATATGCCCAAAATGGTGGGAGCGTGCTTGTACTGCCTGTTACCGGCAGCTGCCAAAGTAAGCTGGAAAGAATTACGGAAGAAACGGTGAAAATTCTACCGGTTCCAACCTATCACCTTAAAAAAGTGAAGGATAACCCGCTGACAACGGGAATCTCCATCTGTGATTTATTCGGGTATGAGAAAGTGTTCTTATCCCCGCGTATGGTAGTGAACCGTGTCCTTTGTAAAAATGCCATATATATTGAAGGGGCTGAGGCTCTTCTTGACAGCGTAACCGGAACACCCTGGTACGATTATTATATCCGGGGGTTAAATTCGGAGTTTAGCAGAATTGCCCTGGTAAATATGAACAAGGAAAAAAAGGAGCAGGAATTGTCCTATCTGGCAGTAAAGAACCGGGGAAAAGGAAGCATCATTGTTTCACAGCTTTCCACAGATTATAGAAATGAAAAGGATATCAGGGTCTATTCAAAAATCATTTCCAATCTGGGCGGGTTTGTATGCGGGAATGCCTTTACGTACCAAAAGTCAGACAAGGATTATTCTGTAGAGTGCTTTATGACGCTGCCCTATCAGAATTATCAGGATTATGGGAAAGCCGAATCCTACTATACGGATAAAGAGTACTCACTAAACAATCTTGGAGAGGGATTATACGGCTGGATGAGAAAAGTCGAAAGGGATGCAGAGGATGGATTCATCCACATTCCGGATAGTGCCGGCAGAACCTATTTTCTTTCATGCTTTATCGATTCTATCGAAGATCCTTGCAGTCATGAAGAGCAGCCGGAGGAAGGCAAATGCAGATTAGAAATTGAAAGCAATTCCGTACTGAAAGTCTGGATGAATGGTACGCTGCTGCAAGCCTGTGACGAGATTCCATCGGCACCTGAACCCATTAGATTTGAAAATGTCGCTATGACAAGGGGAATGAACCGTTTTATCATAGCAGCAAAAGCAGGCAATGAAGACATAAAGCTAAGACCCGTATTTAAAACCATAGAAGGTAAAATCGTAGACAATATCAAATACCAGCTTACCATTGATGAAGTGGATCCCAAATAGCTGGCAACCAGGGGGAATTAATTTATGGCAATACAAGATAGAAATAATATGGATTCCTATTTTTACTTTAACGATACGGAAAAGGAAGTATGCTTTAAGCGGCACGATACTCCTTCTCCATGGATCAATTATTTATCCAACGGGACTTTTCACACCATGCTTTCGCAAGCAGGGGGCGGCGTGGCTTTTTACAAATCACCGCAAATATGGAGGATTACCCGGTACCGCTTTTTTCACCTGCCAACGGACCGGTCAGGTCCGTATATTTACATTCAGGATAAAGAAAGCGGCGAGTACTGGTGTCCGACATACGAACCGGCGGCAGTAAGACCGGAAAAATGGGAATCGGCCCATGGAATGGGATATACCCGTTTTTCAGCCCAAAGAAATGAAGTTCAAACGCAGCTGACCTATTTTGTCGGGGAATTTGAAAACTCACTCATCTGGAACTTAAAGCTAAAAAACAATTCCAATACCCGCAAGAAATTGGGAGTTTATGCCTATGTGGAATTCGGCATGATGGAATTCATGCGGGAGCTGCAGTGGCAGTGCTATAACAAACATCAGGTATCCGTGAAGTATGAGAAGGATACGGGTGCCCTTATCTATAAATATGGTGTTGAAATGCAGCCAAAACCGGATGAAACACCCCTGGTGTATTTCACTGCCGACAGGACACCGGATGCATATGACGGGGACCGGGATGAATTTATCGGTAGCTACCGGTCGGAGGCGAATCCTTTTGCCATTGAAAATGGGGGGTGTACAAATTCCACGCTGATGGGAGGAGATCCTTGCGGAGCCCTTCAGTTCAGCTTTACCATAGATGCGGGACAGGAGGAAACAATTAATATCTTCCTGGGAACAGGAATGAATGAAAAGGAAATAGAGCAATCCATACGGAACTCCCGCAAACAAGGATTTGTAGAAGAATCCTTCCAGGCATTAAAAGAATCCTGGAACAAATACTTGAACAAGTTTTCCTGCTCCATTCCCGATGAAGATGCCCAGAGGCAAATCAATACATGGAATCCCTATCAGGCCCATAGAAATTTCCTGTTTTCACGGAATATTTCCTATTATGCGACCGGTACTTTCCGGGGTGTGGGTTTCAGAGACACCTCGCAGGATATATTGGCACAGGTTCCCTTTGATGGGGAAGCCTCAAAGGAAAAAATAAGGTTGCTGCTAAAAGAGCAGTATCAGGACGGACATGTGAACCATTATTTCTTTCCAACGGAAGGATGGGAGCCGGTTACGTCCATTCACTCCGATGACCACCTGTGGCCCATCCTGTCGGTGTGGAACATCGTAGTGGAATCGGGAGACACTTCCTTTTTACAGGAATCGATAAAATACTATGATGGAGGGCAGGCAACAGTATATGAACACCTCTGCAAAGCGGTTGAATATACTAAAAATCATCTGGGACAGAACGGTTTTCCCCTCATGCTTCGATCGGACTGGAATGACCAACTTTTCCGTGTATGCAGACAAGGAAAAGGAGAAAGCATATGGACGGCTATGCAGTTAGGGGCTGTACTGCTTAAAATCGCAGAACTGGCACATTTGTTAGGAAAAGATGGGGATGCAGCAGCTTTTACGGAAATGTACGAGCAGCAGAAGAAGCTTGTCAACAGCATCGGCTGGGATGGCAAGTGGTTTAGAAGAGCGGTTATGGACGATGGAAGATTCCTGGGTTCAGATATTCATGATGAAGCAAAAATTTGGATCAATGCACAGACCTGGGCAGTATTATCCGAAATGGCGGAAGAGGAAAAAGGATTCAGCGCTATGGATTCGGTGAAGGAAATGCTGGATACGGAATTGGGAATCAAAAAAATTCATCCCTCGATTACCACCTTCCCGGATCCAAAGGACCCCCTGACCAACTATAACCCGGGAACCGGAGAAAATGGAGCGGTATTCTGTCATGCCAACACTTGGGCCATTATTGCGGAATGTATGCTGGGAAGAGGCGATCATGCCTATAAATATTACAGGCAGCTGATTCCCAACGTAGCGATGGAAAAAGCGGGTGTGTGGAGATATAAAGCTGAACCTTATGTATACGCATCCAATTTGTTCGGTCCCGAATCGGATAAGTTCGGATTGGCAAACGTATCCTGGCTGACGGGAACAGCGGCATGGATGTATGTTGCTGCAACACAATATATTTTGGGAATCAGGCCGCAATGGGAGGGACTTATGATTGATCCCTGCATACCGCCTGGATGGAAGGAATTTACTGTTGAAAGAGAATTCAGGGGAGTCCCTTACAGGATTTACTTTAAAAATGAATCCGGCAGATGCAAGGGAGTACAACGAATAGAAGTCGACGGGGAAGAGATAACAGGAAACGTAATTCCTCACATCGACGGACAAAAAGCCAGAATGGTCAATGTATATATGTAATGTGATCGGGGAGAAATGAAATATGGTAAAAAGATTTGCCTTTCGAGCACAGTATCAAGAAGGACGAAAGGAAGAGATCCTTCGGTATTTGGAATCCAAAAGCTGTACACTTAAAGAGCTGGCAGCCAGCGATAAGATCATGACGCTCAGCGTATTTATGTGGAACAACAACCTGTTTCTTTACTATGAAAGCATCGGGGAGGATATAGCTCCGGAGGAACTCTTCGGTGAATCCGGCGTATATCTTAAAGCCTGGCCCGGAGAAGCGGATGCAAGGTATTGGGTGCCTATGTATGATATTTTCCACTACAACAGGCCGGTTAGTATCGAGCATTGGAGAAGAAAGCAAAAGCCGGAAAAAATAGTAGGGCGTTTGGCCCGGTTAAAGCCTGAGATGCTCAGCAGTTATATTTATTATCACTATCAGTATCAGGAAGAGAAACCTTGTGATGGAAACAAGACCGGGATTATTCATTTGAATGAGAACGTAATGTTTTTTTATCATGAGGAACCGGTAAATATTGAGCCTCCCCTGTATCAAGGAGGTTTGAATACATCCAACACTCCAAGTGCTTGGGGAGAGGTAATGGGCCCGCATTTTATAGTATGGGAGGATGCGCCGAAAGGACAGGAAATCTGGCGTAACGTTGATTTGGTGTTCCATATGCCTACACTGGATGAATAAATAAGACTTTGGGAATGCTGCGACCACTTCTTTGAAAAAAAGATAAAATAAGGTACACTGTTGTTTGAAAAGCATAAAAAAAATGCACATAATGATAAAATTACATCATTTACCTCTGGTGTAATAATCAGTATAATGAGCTTGTCACAAAACGGACCTGCACGATGAATTTACTTACAAGATAGATTCTTTCTTTACTGATTTTCAATTTAAACCGTATAAAAAATCAAACTTCGATAAAAGAAGGTGAAATCGAGATACAATGGGATGGGCAGCTGCTGGTTTGGCGTTCGCACAGCCGATGATTCCGGAGTTGTGTAAACGTCGAATCAGCGAAGCACCCTCCGTATTTGTATCGTGTGTACTGAACTTACATGGATTTTTAGACAAATAGTAAAAGAGAAACCCTCTTTATACCCTTAAAATGAACTCTGATAAAATCTCATTCAAGAACTACTACTTACCGATTTCTTAATTCCAGCAGTTATTTGGGCGAATTCATATATAATCGATCAGATTGTAAAAGTTGGGTTAATAATGGGGACAAACCGTTATTAAATAAATCAAAATTTGGGGGTATTCATTATGGCAAAGGTTAAAAAGATCACGTGTATTCTGGTTGCTGCATTTTACGTGCTGTCTATGGGTTTGACAAGCTATGCATCAACCGGTCCGGAATCACTATCAGCATCCGGGAACTTTACCAGTTATTATGTCGACAATAACGGCAGTGACAGCAATGATGGCAGTAAGCAGGCTCCCTTCAAGACAATCCAAAAAGCAAAGGATGCAGTGAGGACCTTGATCCGTGAAGGTAAACTGCCGGAAGGCGGGGCAAAGGTGTATCTGCGTGAAGGCACATACTATATGTATGACTCCTTGGTCTTTGGACTGGAGGATTCCGGCACTGAGAATGGAAAGATTACATACACAGCATATCCGGGCGAGAATGTAAGGCTTTCCGGAGGCAAACCCATTGAACAAAGCTGGTTTCGACCCATCAATGAAGAAGAGAAAACACATATTATCGATCAAAATGCTGCTGCAAAAGTAATGGTTGCAGACTTGAGGGCCAATGGTGTCACCGAGTATGGGGTGTTGAATACTAGAGGATATCATTATTTCAATAAAGGACAGTATATGGCGGCCGAGCTGATTGTGAACGGAGAAAATCAGACACTGGCACGCTATCCCAATGCCGGTACCATTCCTGTCGATAATAAAAACCTGCTGCCGGAGGAACTGTCCTTCAAATATGAAAATGACAGGCCGTCCAGCTGGGCCAAGGCAAAGGATGTATGGATTTGCGGTACGCTGTCCATTAACTATGAGAACAACTATTACCCGGTTGATAAAATCGATACAGTAGCAAAAAAAATCAAGCTAAAGGAAGGAAAAATAAAAACCTATTATACAAACGGCTGGTATTTTGCAGAAAACCTCCTGGAAGAGATGGACCAGGTGGGAGAGTATTACATCGACAGAGAGGCTGGGAAGCTCTACTATCTCCCGCCGGAGGATTTTAATTCGAAAGAGTATACCGTCGAATTGTCTACCATCGGTAAACCCATATTCTATTTTAACGGTGCAAAAAATATTGCTGTCACAAATATGACCATCGAAGGTGGAAGAGGATATGCAGCGCTCGGTACGACAAAGGATTATCAAATGATGACCTACGGCGAGTTTCTGATAAAAAATAATATCACCAACCCCATCGTTTTTGACCCGAATTCGACGCATTTCTACCGGCTTGCCAACCCTTCCAATTATCCTGAAGCCCAGGTGTTTCCGGGACATATTTGGGATGGATTCCTGGATGAAGGTTCAGGTGTCGAGGGAATCGAGTTCAGAAGCTGCCAGATACGAAACTTCGGACAGGGGGGCCTGATCTTCCGGGGCACAAAGATAAAGATCGAGGATAACGAGATAAAAAACATCGGCGGAACAGGCGTATTTATGACAGGCGGGGATTATGAGACTCTTACATCCAGTGAAAACACAATTATAAATAATGAGATCCATAGGGTTGGATACCAGCACAGGGCTTATAATCCTGCAATCGCCTTACAGGGTGTTGGGTGCAGGGTTGCATATAACGATGTATATGATGGACCGCATTGTATTTTGAATTTCGGTGGGAACGACCATATTTTTGAGTATAATAAGATCCACGATGCAGTAAAAGAGTGTCTTGATATGGACGCAATATACACGCGTAATGAAATCAGTCCTCAGCGGCGTGGTACTGTATTCAGAAACAACTATATCCATAATCTCGGTATCTACCCTGTAGGTCAATATACCAAGCAATTTAACGTATGCGGCATAAGAACGGATAACAACGGACATGCACTGCAAATCTACAATAATATTTTTGCAAACATCGGGTCCCAAAATGCAAATAATGTTGTAGCGATTAGAGCCCAGGGTACACGCAGCACAATAAAGGGAAATTTATTTTTGGACTGTTCTGCTACCTATTGGGGATTTGATAACTATAAACCGGGATCTACCTGGAATACGGCGGATGCTGAAACCCAAAGAAGATTGGACCTTGTGAAAGCCTATGCGGCAAATCCTGTTTATGCGGCTAAGTATCCTGAGTTAGCTACGTTTGACCAGGAATTTTACGCAGCTGCTGCAACGAATATATTTGATGAAAATCTGGCTGTAAATATTAAGTTCCCTCTAAGTCTGATCAATGGAACACCGCTGCCAAGCAGTGCAAGAGGTGCAAAAGAGCTTGTGTTGGGTACTAACAATACCGCTATGACTACGGACCCCGGATTTATCGGATACAGCAGCGGAAACTATGAACTCCAGGCAGGACTTGACCTGCTTAACAAAATGCCGTTTTTCAAAAACCATAGCATGAATGAGTTTGGCCCACAGGATAGAATTGCGCCATACTGGCACGACGAAAGCATAACGGCTTCCGGCGTGACGCAGACAGGTTTGACGTTAAACTGGAGCGGGGCCTACGATAATAGAGGTGTAACAGGTTATCGTCTTTACAAGGATTCGGAATTGATCGGAACTACTACAAATCAGACCTTCGACATAACGGGCCTTGTGGAAGGGACCACGTATAATCTGAAGGTTGAAGCCGGGGATGCGGCGGGTAACTGGAGCAGTACCGGACCGGCGGTTCGGGTGGCAACGCAGGGAGTGCCAGTTTTTAATCCCGTAGAAAATCAATCTGTAGAGGAAGGGAAGGCAGTAAAGTTTACAGTATCTGCCGCTGATCCAAATAACGACAGGATTGACATATCGGCAGCGGGCCTTCCTGAGGGAGCCTTGTTTGATAAAGTTACAGGATTATTCAGCTGGATACCGGGCTTTGATCAGGCGGGTGAGTATGCGGTCATCTTTACAGCGTCGGATGGAAGCTTGGCTTCACAAAAGGCTGTTAAAATTACCGTAGGGGATATGCCGGCGAAAGTTCTGGCAGAAGGTTTGAAGGAATATGCAAATAGTATGGATATCAATAAAATAGCAAAGAACCTGTTGGTGAAAAAGCTTGACGATGTAACGGATTCCCTGGAAAAAGCACAATATAAATTGGCATTGGTAAAGTTGAAAGTATTTATGGCAGAAGTCAAGATACTGGAACCCAGGGTCATTAGCCGCGAGCAGTCGGAGTATCTCATTGGAGGAAGCCTTGATATCTGTATGGCGATTCGAGCAGATGCCCAGAACAAGGATGCGGGGCTGAAGGATAAAAAAATAGACCGGATTGTAGAGGCATTTAAGAATTTTAAGGAAGCAAAGGATAAGAAGGACCTATACAATGATTTGACGGGTGGAATCGATGATTTGATTGATATAATCCAATAGAACGTGTAAGACCATAGGACGCCTGTATCCAGCGCTTCGCAGGAATATAAGGATCGTATGGACTCGAAGAAAACAGAGTAAGGATATACAGCTACTGCATATCCTTACTCTATTTATTAGGGTGTACAGGTTGAATTTAATTCAAGCTGTGATTAATCATCACTATAACAATCGATCTTCTATGCCTTAAAAAAGTTCTAAATTTTAACTTGTACTGAAGTTTGATAAATGTGTTCCTTCAGATCTTGTGTGACTGTATCATCTTGCCACCAGAATTCCCAAAGCGGTCCTGTGATTTGAAGATTATTCTCAGAAATGTATTTTCTCATTTTATCGGGTAAAACCTCGGGGCCACCTTGATTGCCAGATCTAAACTCCGTCAGGTAATAACCGGCCGGCTTTTTTAATATGTCACTGCCTTTATATCGCTGAGCCTCTTCTTTGCTGATTTTTTGTACCATTTGGTATTCTGGTGCGGAGGGTTCATCAAGAAATCCACTGCTGCTGTAAGTAACTCCTCCCATTGGATAGCCGATGTCTAGCCTTCGTTCATTTAAGATTGAAAAAAATTTGAAATAGACTCTCATCGAATTTGAGTCTTCTACATTTTTCATCTTTTCGGATGCTAGAAAGTATTCTGCCGGGCATTTTTCTAAAATTAATTTCTTCAAATCAAAAGCAGCAGCCTGTTTTGTCCGCCAGATGCGTGTTTGTAATGCTTTATGGTAATACGTGAGCCTCTCGATCTCAGCACGAATTTCCTGCTCTTGTTTTGAAAACAGCTCTATGGCTTTTTGCGGTGTACGGGTCTGAAGAAATTCCTTAATATCTTTTAGCGGCATACCGACAGTTTTTAACATGTTGATTGTATCCAATGTATAAAATTGTTGAACTGTATAGTAACGGTAACCATTGTCTCCAACTGCTGCCGGCGAGAACAAGCCAATTTCGTCGTAAAAAATAAGAGTTCGCCGGCTGGTCCCTGATATTTTAGCAAATTCACTGATATTCATATATTCTTTAAAACTCATAATTTTCCTCTTCTTGTAAGATTCTTAAAAACGCTTGACTGTATAGTAACTGTATAGTTTATAGTTGCTATTGTAGCAAATAATGAGTAGGATATCCAGTCCGGGAGGAATTAATTTAATGAAGTACTTAATTCAATTTTTAAAAGAGAAAAAAAAGTTGGTGGCGTTAATCATCTTTTTAGTGATAATGCAGGTATTCGGAACGCTCATGGTTCCTTACTTTGTTGCACAAATTATAGATATCGGTATTGCAGGAAAAAGTGTTTCAGCCACTGTTTTAATAGGGCTGCAAATGCTTGCAGTGGCGGGCATTACCGCTTTGGTTTCGCTTTGGGGCAGCTATCTGTGCGCCGACCTGGCCGCTCTTACGGGAAAGCACATGAGAGAGAAGCTTTTTGATAAAACGCAAATACTCTCGATCAAGGATTTTAATCATTTGGGTACATCTTCCATGATCACCCGTGCAACAGGGGACATTACGATTATACAGCAAACAATGATTATGTTTACGCAGATGATTTTGCCGGCGCCGCTTATTTGCATTGCTGCTATTATAATGACAGCTTTCATAAGTCCTGCATTGCTTTCCGTTCCACTGGCTGCAATGCTTGTTTTTTCTTTTGCCAGCTATCTTTTGTTTAAGAAGGCAGGGCCCATATCAAAAACCATACAGAAACGGGTTGACACAATCAACCGGGTTGTTCGTGAGTCCATTATCGGAATCCGGGTGATTCGAGCTTTTGACAATACGGAATATGAACGTAAAAGGACGGATGATGCGTTTTCCCAGTATGCAGACAATCTCATTCGTCTGAACAGAACCTTTGCGGCCTTCAATCCGGTAGTGTGGATGATTATGGGAATCGCCATATCTGCGGTTGCCTGGTTTGGGGGATATTTTGTATTGCAGGGGAATATTCAGGTGGGAAGTATTTCCGCTGTCTCGGAATATACCGTACTGATGCTGGTTTATCTCATCATGGCGGCTATGGTGCTTGTTATGATACCGAAAATGACTGTGTGCTTGGAGCGTATACAGGAGGTACTGGATACTGTTCCGGAAATAGCTGATTCTACGGCAGCAAGCGGACAACTGGGTGAGGACAGTTCAAAAATAATAGTGTTTCGAAACGTCAGCTTTTCTTATAAGGGTGCTGAGAAGCCCGTGCTGGAAGGCCTCAACTTCTCCTGCGAACAAGGAAAAACCACAGCCGTCATTGGCGGGACAGGTTCTGGGAAGAGTACCATTGCTGCTCTCATGCTGCGTCTGTATGATGTCCAAACCGGACAGATTTTGTTGGAGGGGAAGGATATTCGCAGTATCACACAGCATGAGCTTCGGGAGCGTGTTAGCTACGTTCCGCAAAAAGCATTTTTATTCAGCGGTACGGTTGCGGATAACCTGCGCATGGGAAATAAGGATGCGACTTTGGAAGAATTGCGGCAAGCAGCACAAATTGCACAGGCGGATTCCTTTGTCAGATCTCTGGAAGCCGGGTATGACAGCCCGGTAGCGCAGGCAGGCACTAACTTTTCAGGAGGGCAGAAGCAAAGGCTGTGTATCGCCCGTGCACTGGTTAAAAAGGCGCCTGTTTATGTATTTGATGATAGCTTTTCCGCTTTGGATTTCAAAACGGATGCTGCACTTCGCGGCACTTTAAAGCGTGAGATGCAGGAGGCAGCGGTTGTAATTATTGCTCAACGAATCAGTACGATTATGGATGCAGATCAGATCATCGTATTGGATGCAGGAAGAATCGCAGGGATTGGCAGGCATTCAGAGCTTATGAAAACATGCGGTGTTTATAGAGAGATCGCAGATTCCCAGCTTACGGAAAAGGAGGCAAGCAGCCTATGAAAAAGAACAACAAACTGAAGAAACAGGCACCCATCGCTGCTTATGAGATGAGCGATGTCCCCAAAAACGCAAAGGCCACGGCGAAAAGATTGCTAAGGTTATTGCTGCAGCAAAAAAGAGCATTGATGGTTATCGTGCTTGCCACCCTGGTGAGCATCGGCTTGTATGCAGCCACACCGCTTATTTTAGGTAAGGCAATCGATCAATTAATCGAAGGAATCAAGGAACATGGCTTTGGCGGAGGATTTAGCGCGTTGGCGGAAATCCTGAGTTTCCCCCTGCTTGTATTATTGATCGCCTACGCGCTGAGCTCTTGCTTTTCCTTCATACAGGAATATATCATGTCGGGCGTGGGTGAAAGACTGGTATTATCCTTGCGTAAGGAAATGAGTGAAAAAATCACAAAGCTGCCCTTGCGCTATTATGATTCTCATCAGACAGGAGATCTTTTAAGTAGAACTACAAATGATCTGGATAAAGTAGCGGAGGTTCTTAAGACCGGTACGTTGCAGTTTATCAACGCGGTGTTTAACATTCTCATCAGCATCCTGGTGATGCTGACCCAAAGTCCTTTTTTGACACTGCTTATTTTAGCAGCCATGTCACTAAGCGTATTTGCTACGAAGTGGATTTCGGGTAAAAACTTGGAAGTTGCATCTGAAAACCAGGCCGTTTTAGGCGAGCTGAACGGCAAGATCGAGGAACTTTATACCGGTAACTTGATCATCAAAAGCTTTAATCAGCAGGAAGAAGTCACAAAGATTGTTAAGGAGATCAGCCAAAGACAGTATTCCGCAAATAAAAAAGCGCAGTTTGTCATGTATGCGATTTATCCTGCAATTCGTTTCCTGACCCAGCTTGGATTTGTTATGACTGCGATTGTCGGCGGCATCTTTGTTGTCAATGGAAGTATGACGATTGGTACCATACAGGCGTTTTTACAATATGTTAATCAGATTTCCGACCCGATTACACAATCGTCTTATTTCGTGAATTCATTACAGGCAGCATTGGCATCGGCAGAACGTGTATTTGAATTCCTTGACGAAGAGGAAGAAGTTCCGGATACAATCGCACCCAAACATATTTCCTCCCCCAAGGGAGCGGTGGAATTTGAGCATGTGCGTTTTGGCTATGATCGGGATGCAATAGTAATGCAGGATGTCAGCATTACGGTAAGGCCTAATGAAATGGTTGCAATCGTCGGACCAACCGGAGCTGGGAAAACAACACTGATCAACCTGCTCATGAGGTTCTACGAATTAAACGGCGGGAAGATCTCCATCGATGGAGTTAATATAAAGGAACTCTCCAAAAGCGGGCTCCGGAAAATGATAGGAATGGTACTTCAAGATACTTGGCTCTTCAAAGGGACAATTGCTGAGAACATTGCTTACGGAAGGATGGACGCTACCCGTGAGGAAATAGTGGAGGCCGCAAAAGCAGCAAGATGCGATCATTTTATTCGTACTCTGGCAGACGGGTATGATACGGTTATCTCCAGTGAGGATGGAAATATTTCTCAAGGCCAAATGCAGCTGCTAACCATAGCGCGGGCTATGTTGGCAAACCCTGCGCTTATGATTCTGGATGAAGCTACTTCCAGCGTTGATACCAGAACTGAAGTTGAAGTCCAAAAAGCGATGGCTCAAATCATGAAAGGGAAAACGAGCTTTGTCATTGCGCATCGGCTTTCTACCATAAAATCTGCGGACATGATTTTAGTTATGAAAAACGGCACGGTTATTGAGAAGGGGACGCATGACGAATTGCTTGCGGGGGACACCTTCTATGCAGATTTGTATAACAGCCAATTCACTAACGGGACCGTAGCCAGCTAAATAGAGAGATGCAAAGCTATAAGGCCTAAACTGCTTTCGAACATGTGGAGTGTGTGGTAAAAATGGCGGACAAGTTGTATTTGCAGGAACGCCATTGGAAATGCTGAAAAACGGAAAGACCATTACAGCAGAATGCTTACGAAAAGCTTTATAGTCTGTGAAGGGAATTGCGCCGGTATTTTGAAAACGGAATACCGAATTATAACAAGGTCCATCAGCCGATTTGGCCCCAATACTGTAGATTGTCCGGAGCTTGTTCAAGTGAATAGATTAAAAATGAGTATACTTTAAAATTACGGATAAAAAGCAGAAGTCTGAAAAGCATATTGCATGCCCAATTAACCTATGTTAATATTAACATAGGTTAATTGGCTTATATGGATATGCGTCAAATAAGTATGCGGTTTTAGACCTTTTAAGTTGGAAACCCTTGGCGGGTTATGAATTGAAGAAAACTTTAAATAGGGTCATGCTTTCATAAGCTTGAAAAGCAAGCTTATAGATTTCAGGATAGACGATAACATCAGATAAATAGTATGGATTAGGAGTAAGGTAGAGTGTTTGATAAAATGAAGAATCCTGTTGATGCTTCTCGAATGGTAAAAATTCCAGGTGGAGAAACAGAATTAAGAGATGATAGAGTAAAAAATAAATGGAAGGTCAAAATAAGACCGTTTCTTCTTGCCCAGTTTCCTGTGACGCAGGAGCTGTATTTTGCTATTACAGGAAAAATAGCTGTTTCCTCTGAAGAAGCGCAAAAGCCGGTTGTGAATATTTCCTGGAATGATGCCATTTCTTTTTGTAATTTGCTTTCTCTGGAAGCTGGATTGAAAGAGTGTTATTCTATAAGCAAAGAGAGTGAAGAGATCGTCTGCGATTGGGAAGCAGAGGGCTATCGACTTCCTTCGGAAGCGGAGTGGCAGTACGCATGTAAAGCAGGAACTACCGGATACAGGTACGGTGAGATTGATAAGATCGCCTGGTATGATGAAAATTCAGGCGGCAAGGCTCATGAAGTCGGAAGAAAAGAGCCCAATGCATGGGGCCTGTATGATATGATAGGAAATGTCTGGGAGTGGTGTTGGGATGTATATGATGAGAAGACCTATGGCACCTACCGAATTTTCCGGGGTGGCAGCTGGGCTGAGGAGGCCAGGGGGTGTGGGGCTTCCTGCCGCCGTCGAAGCCACCCGTCATTTTCCATTGATGACCTTGGATTTCGTATTGCGAGGTCTTTTTAACCGGGGAAAAGCAGTCACCGTTGCACTGATCCTTAGTTTTGCTGTATTATTTATATACAATAGAACTGGCAACTACGTTGAATTTAGCGAAAGAAATGAGGATAGTAAAGAATGTATCATAATTTAGATGAATGTATTCTTGATTTGGAAAAATCCGGCCAGTTAGTTCGGGTGCAGGAACAAGTCGACCCGAACCTTGAGATGGCGGCTATACATAGGAGCGTGAATGCAGCTGGAGGCCCGGCGCTGTTGTTTGAAAATGTAAAGGGCTCGAGATTCCGGGCGGTATCTAATTTATTCGGCAACCTGGAGAGAAGTAAATTCATTTTCAGAAAAACGCTAGAGGCAACAAAGGATGTAATTGCAGTACGCAATCATCCGATGAGCATATTGAAAAACCCACTCAAACATTTCCATACGGGGTTGGCAGCTTCAAAGGCACTCCCCTTGAAAAAAGCGGGTAATCAATTGCTTGGGTTCCAGGAGATACAAATTTCCGATCTTCCGCTTATCCACCATTGGCCAAAGGATGGAGGGGCCTTCGTCACTTTGCCCCAAGTTTATACAGAAGATCCGGAAAAGCCTGGAATTATGAATAGCAATTTAGGCATGTACCGGGTTCAGCTTAGCGGCAACGATTATACCATGAATAAGGAAGTTGGCTTGCACTATCAAATTCACCGTGGCATCGGTGTTCATCAAAAAAAAGCCAACAAGCTGGGTATTCCGCTAAAGGTGAGTATTTTTGTCGGAGGGCCTCCTGCTCATACGCTGGCGGCGATTATGCCGTTACCGGAAGGTCTCAGTGAAATGACATTTGCCGGTATGCTTTCCGGACGTAATTTCCGTTATTGCTACTTTGACGGTTATTGTATCAGCCTGGATGCCGATTTCGTCATTACAGGCGAAGTTTATCCCGGCGAAACGAAGCCGGAAGGCCCTTTTGGCGATCATATCGGATATTACAGCCTTACGCATGATTTTCCTTTAATGAGGGTGCATAAAGTATTTGCCAAGTCCAACGGAATATGGCCGTTTACGGTTGTCGGCCGCCCCCCTCAGGAAGATACGGCTTTCGGGGAACTCATCCATGAGATAACCGGGAGTGCGGTAAAACAGGAAATTCCCGGTGTGAAAGAAGTCCATGCTATAGACGCAGCAGGCGTTCATCCGTTGTTATTTGCAATCGGAAGTGAACGTTACACACCCTACCGGAACGTCAAGCAGCCCGCTGAAATCCTTACCATTGCAAACCGGATTTTAGGAACAGGACAGCTAAGCCTGGCTAAGTATTTATTTATTACAGCGGAAGAGAATCAGCCCTTGGATACCCATAAGGAAATAGAATTTCTAACGTATATACTAGAACGAATTGACCTGCATCGCGACATTCATTTTCAAACGAATACGACCATTGATACCCTTGATTATTCGGGGACAGGGTTAAATGCAGGCAGTAAGGTAGTAATTGCCGCCTATGGTGATAAAAAAAGAAGCTTGTGCCGGGAGGTTCCGGAACCATTGAAGGATTTAAGCAGCTTCAGAAATCCACGTTTAGTGATGCCGGGAATCGTTGCTATTGAAGGGCCGGAATTTTCAAATTACCAGCAGGCACAAAAGCAATTGGACGAGTTAACTTCAGCCATTCAGGCAAGAGGCGTGATGCCGGACTGTCCAATGATGATCCTCTGCGATGACAGCTCCTTTATAAGTGGTTCGCTTCAAAACTTTTTCTGGGCAACATTTACGAGAAGTAACCCGTCTCATGATATTTACGGCGTTAACAGTTATTATGAAAACAAGCACTGGGCCTGTGACAATATGATTATCGATATCCGCACGAAACCACACCACGCACCGCCGCTAATCCCTGACCCGACAGTTGAAAAAAACATTGAGCGGTTGTTTGCAAAGGGAGGAAGCTTACACAAGGTTAAGTTAAATTCATAGATGTAAATGAAAAGTAAGGGGCTGTCTGCTCGTATTGTCGAAGGCGCAGTAAAATGTTAAAATAGAAAAAACGTTTGTATTTTTAGGGAGAAACTGAGAGGATAAAAATGACAAGATACTTTAACGACAAACCGGTAGAGCTGCTGGCTCCTGCCGGAAACTTTGAAACCTTCAAAGGAATTATTACCTTAGGTTGTGATGCCGTGTATTTCGGCGGCAAGAATTTAAATATGCGCCTGCACCGTAAGGACTATAACTTTACAAACGAGGAGCTGTTTGAGGCGGTTAAAATAGCGCATTCACTGGGCAAAAAAGCGTATATTACCGTAAATAATTTATATAGCGATCAGGAACTGGACCAGCTGAAGGAGTTTCTGCTGCTATTGGGGGAAGTAAAGCCCCATGCGCTGATTGTTCAGGACTTGAGCGTCATTGCCTTATTGAAGGAGCTATCTGTGGATTTGCCGGTACATGCGTCGGTGATGATGAATGTGCATAATCTGCAAAGCATATATGCATTACAGGAAATGAGTGTCACAAGGGTGGTTCTGTCCCGTGAAGCACCCCTATCCTATAGCAAATATCTAGCGGCGAAGACAAATATGGAATTGGAATATTTTGTGCACGGGGATATGTGTGTGGCCCATGGAGGGCAGTGCCTCTACAGCGGCATACTGTTCGGGCAAAGCTCCAACAGGGGGCGCTGTTTGAAGCCATGCCGTTGGGGATATCAGGTACTGCATGACGGGACGGAGTATCGGACAGAATTCCCGCTGGCGGTAAAGGATATGTGCATGTACGAGCATATTCCCGAGTTGATTGACGGTGGAATCACATCCTTCAAAATTGAGGGACGTATGCGTACTTTGGATTACCTGACCATGCTCATTCAGGCTTACGGAGATAGTATTGACAGGTATATCGAAGATCCCCTTTCCTATGACCGGACCCAAAGTTCCCTGCTTCTACATGAAAACCGTAAGAGGGATACTTCGACTGCCTATGCCTTTGGCAACCCCGGCCTCAGCAATATTAACACGCGGTATGAAGGAACCGGCACGCTGTTCAGCAGCGGAAAGGTGTTTAGCATGGCAACGGAAGAAAGGGAATCTTCTAAAGAAAAGATCCAGAAAGTCAACCGGCAGCTCGAAGAGCACAGTATAGGCTTTAAAGAGAAAGCAAAACTATGTGTAAAGGTTAACAATATCCGGCAAGCGAAAGTGTGCCTGGACTTAAAAGTGGATGCCATCTATCTATCCGGAGATGTTTTTTTGCCGGATAAGCCTTTTTCAAAGCAGCAGATGAAGGAACTTGCTGAAATCAAGGGAGAAACCCGAATTTATCTCTGCATGCCGCACATGACCTTCGATACGCAATTTGAACAGTATGAACAGCTGCTGGCATACGGTTTACCGGTTGATGGGCTGATGGCAACCAATATCGGCGGAATTCGGGCATTTAAGGATATTGCCCTGATCGGCGATTATCCTTTAAATATTCTTAACCGTAAGTCGGCGGAATTGTATACAGAACTGGGACTTGAGCGATTTACCGTTACTCCGGAGGCTACGCTTTCAGAAGCAATCACCATTTTTAACCGCATGGGGTCCCGTACAGAGTTGATTGTACACGGATCTCCAACTGTAATGTACATGGAGCATGACCTATATGACAATGTGAACCAGGACCGGAGCGGACTGTTGTTTTTAACCGATGAAGGCGGATTCCAGCATCCGGTTTACAAAGATCAGTATGGCAGAAACCATATGCTTTTATATAAGAATTTCTGTTATCTGCCAATTCTTAAGGGGCTTTACCGGGCCGGGTTGTCCCACTTCCGCATTGAAGCTTCCCACCTGCCGGAGCAGGAACTGGCCCGGATTATCACAGTGTACCAACAGGCACTGCGGGAACCGGATACCTGTGAAGCTTTATACGAGAATCTGGAACCCATTCATTCAGGCTGGACTCTCGGTTCTTTTGGATTATAACAACGGAAGAAATTGTATAGCAATTTCAACACACCGTTTCAACGAGGCGGGAGATATGCTCCCCGCCTGTTAAATTTAATCGGTACCCGCCACCTGTAGAGGGGGGGACATCTTATGTCTCGTTATAAGGAGGAATGCTGCAATGAGCGCAGAAGAAATTTTACAAATGCGCAGGGAGTATTTAATGCCCTGCCTCGGCTATTTTTATAAAAATCCCCCCGTACTGGTTCGGGGAGAAATGCAGTATCTATATGACGAAAGCGGAAAGAAATACCTGGACTTTTTTGCAGGTGTTTCGGTAATGAACTGCGGTCACAGCAATCCGGAGGTTTTAAACCGGGTGATCCAACAGCTGAGTACCCTGCAGCATGTTACCAATATTTATCTGACCCAGCCGGTTGTGGAGCTGGCTAAACGGCTGAGCGAGGTTTTGCCGGGGAACTTGCACAATTCGTTTTTCTGCATGTCCGGTTCTGAGGCGAATGAAGGCGCTATGCTGCTGGCCAGAATTTACACAGGCAAGCGAAAATTTATTGCTTTAAAAAACAGCCTGCACGGCAGGACGCATTTAACCATGTCGGCCACTTCCATACCCATGTGGCGTGCAGATCCTTTTTTATCGGAGGATTTCTATTTTGTGTCCCATTCGCCGGAAAAAACTCTTTCGGAAATAGAAACGGTTCTAAGACAAGATACAGATATTGCGGCGTTTATATGTGAACCGATTTTGGGGAATGGAGGCATCATTACTCCTCCTGACGGGTACTTTTGCGAGATTAGCGCTCTGCTGAAACGCTATGGCGTTCTCATGATCTGCGACGAAGTCCAGACAGGCTTTGCCCGTACCGGCAGCATGTTCGCAATCGAACAATACGGCGTTGTCCCTGATATTATGACAATGTCGAAAGCCCTGGGGAATGGAATACCCATCGCTGCTTTCTCCACAACAAAGGAGATTGCCGCCACTTTTACAACACCATCCGCCTCCACCTTGGGAGGGAATCCTGTTGCGTGTGCGGCTGCTTTAGCTGTACTGGATTATATAGCAGACCATGATTTATGTACCCGTGCAAAAACGCTTGGGAGCTTACTGCTGGAAAAACTCAATGGTTTAAAAAGTAAACATTCCATTGTGGGAGAGGTGCGGGGAAAAGGCCTAATGCTTGGCATGGAACTGCGCGATGAAAACAATGAGCCCCTTGCTGCGAAAACCGATGCTGTGCTGGAGAGGCTCAAGGACGATGGAATTATTTTGGGAAGAAATGGACTCTACCGCAATGTTCTTGCTTTCCAGCCTCCTTTGGTGATCCAGGAATCCGATATAGATTTTTTAGTGGAAAAATTAGATTATGCCCTGGGCAATCTATGATTTAATTTAAAGAAGCCATAAGAAAAGCGCTAACTGAGAAATTATAGCAGTTGGTGCTTTTCTTATCTATGTGCCTATTATCTCTTTTGAAATGAAAACATCAGGATTGGGGGCATTCTGTCTCCTTACTGTTTTTCTAGAAGTTTTTGGATATCTCCATCGATTTTCTCCGGTTTTACCGTCGGGCCATAGCGTTGAACGACCCGGCCATTTTGATCAATCAAAAACTTGGTAAAATTCCATTTGATTGAGGGGTTCAGAACACCGCCTTTTTGTTTTTTCAAATAAGAATACAGCGGTTCTTCGTTTTTTCCGTTTACATCAATTTTCGCAAAAATTCTGAATTGTACTTGATAGTTAAGCTGGCAAAAGCCAACAATTTCAGACTCTGTGCCCGGGGCCTGGTTTGCAAACTGGTTACAGGGAAAATCCAATATTTCAAAGCCCTGGGATTGATATTTTTCATAGAGCTTTTCCAATCCCTGATATTGAGGGGTAAATCCGCAGCCGGTTGCCGTATTGACAATCAGCAGTACCTTTCCTTCATATTCACGCATGGAAACCTGATTTCCTTTTGCGTCCTTTACCGTATAATCATAAAGGCTCATTATTTATTCAGCTCCCTATATAATAATTTAAAACAATTTAATTGTATACAATTTATAAGCTCTTGTCAATACCTTCACCTTGACTTCCCTAAATTAATTGTATACAATTAATTTGTGAGTTTTTTATTAAATACTTGAGAGGAGGCCACTGCCGTGGCAGCGAAACAAGAGAAAAAACCGGAGCTTTATGAGACAGCAGCCTTTCAGGCGGATGAACTATTGAAGCTGGATAACCAGCTGTGCTTTGCTTTTTATGTTTGCTCCAAAGAGATAATCAAGAAATACCGGCCGCTGTTATCCCCCCTGGGCCTTACCTATACCGGATATATTGCCATGTTGGCCCTTTGGGAAAAGGATGATATTACGGTCAAGGAACTGGGCGAGAGGCTTTACCTGGATTCCGGCACGCTGACTCCGCTTCTGAAAAAGCTGCAGTCGCTGGGCTATATTAACCGGCTCCGCAGTGAAAGTAATGAGCGGAATGTGTATGTAACGCTAACCCATAAGGGACGTGAGTTGAAAAAGGAAGCTGCACAGGTCCCCGTCAAGCTGGCAAGTTCCCTTGGGTGCGGCCTTGAAAATGCCGGGCAGATTTTGGAGCAGCTCCGCCAGATCATGAAACTGATTGCTGAGTAGAAAGATATGGCATACTACGATGTTCGAGGACTGTACACGCTGCAAAATTGCAATATTCGGAGTTGAAACGGATGAGTATAAAAATCTGAGTTTATCGGATAAAAATAAAGTAATTAAGGGGATGCGGAGTAAGAGGGAGTAAACCATACGTTCATAATGCAAGCTTAAGGCGTGTCGAAAACATAGGGTGCGTACGCCCGGTTGTTTGCCGGATTTCAGAGGTTAGAATCCTCTTGGATACACCAAGTAAAGCCAAGGCGCTAAGCTTTGGCTTTTGTGTTGTAGTAGGAAGTAAATAGGGAGCTTTTAGCCGATGATCTTGAGGTTTTACAACAGGCTTGCCATAGGGCTTATCCAGATTAAAAATTTTAAATGAAAGGTTAAAATTTTAGAATCCTCCGACCGGCTTCCCGTGGTAAGATTACATTGTAGCAGAGAACGGAAAATGTGACCGAAGAGGGAATCAGCAGAGGGGCTCGGTTTTCTGCCCAGTGGTAAAAAGATAAAAGGAGGATGTCGTTCTTATGACAAAAAATCGTAAGTGGTTGGCTCTGATGTTGTGTCTTGCTTTAATGATGTCGGTACTTACCGGATGTGGCGGAACAACAAAGGAAGCCGGAAAAACGGATGAACAGAAACCGGCAGCGGAAACCAAAAAGGATGCAACGCCTGCGGGCAAAGCTGAAATTTCCTATATGGCCTGGTACAATAATGAAACAGAGCCGAAGGAGACGCAGAAGACCTTAGACAAGTTTAATGCCGAGCAGGACAAAGTAACGGTAAAACTAATTTCCGTTGCCTATGCCGATTATGTAACAAAGCTGAATACCATGGCATCGTCAAACAGTTTGCCCGATTCGGCCATGATGATGGAATCCCAGGTAATTAAATGGGCTGTAAACGGCAAGCTGGCCGATGTCGGCGATATGTATGACGCAAGCAATGCCCCCTTGGATTCCCTTGCATTCAAGTACAAAGGGAAGCCGGTTGCGTACAGCTCTGCGAATGAAGTATTGCTCCTTTATTACAACAAGAAACTCTTCGATGATGCCAAACTGCCCTATCCTCCTGCCTCTGCCGATAAAGCATGGACCTGGCAGGAATTCGTGGATGTGGCTAAAAAGCTGACGAAGGATAAAGATGGCAAGACCCCCAACGATGCAGGTTTTGACCCGAAAAATATTGTCACCTATGGCGCAAATTTCAATACCATCTCCTGGATGTGGCCCGTATTGGCAATCTCCAATGGGGGTGGCCTTGTGAGCCAGGACGGCAAGGAATTATTATTGGGCAAACCGGAGACCATTGAAGCGGCCCAGGCCATTGCCGACCTGAACCTTAAGCATCATGTGGCGCCTACTCCTGCTACGCTGGCAACCTTCCCAACGCTTGATGTAACACTCCTTTCAGGAAAAGTGGCCATGGCTACAAGCGGCCAGTGGGAAATCGGAGTTTCTCTGAAAAACTCCCTGAAAGACGGTCTTAAATACGGCGTAGGTGTTCTCCCCAAGATGAAGAAACCTGTAACTCTGAATACAGGCGGACCCCAGGTCATATTCAACTCCTCGAAAAACCTTGCGGCTACAAAGGATTTTATCAAATGGTATGTAAAGGAAGAAAACAACTGGAGCTTGATCGAATCCGGCATCTGGATGCCCATTTCAAAGAAGTGGTATACCGACGAGACCCTTATGAAAAAATGGGTGGAAAACGAGAACCATCCCAAACTGGAAGAGTATAAACCGGCGGTTATCGATTATGCAATGAATAATGCGCAGCAGGTACCCTGGTACTTCTTCCCCGGTTATGACAGAATGGACGAGGTCATCGGTCCTGGCATGGACCCCGTATGGACCGGCAAAAAGACTGCAAAAGAAGCGATAGAAGGCGATATACTGCCGAAGGTTCAGAAAATCTTTGAAGAAAATAAAATCCAGTAATAAAACAGTAGAATGATAAAAATGCTTTGCCACCGGTAAGTAAAGGAAAATTGAGAAATTTTCATCGGCTTTGGCGGGATGAGCAAACCATGTGTTGTTCCCCTGCTGGAAACAGCAGGGGAACAATCATTTGAACCCTGCACGAGGTAAATCCATGCAGAGCTGCAGCCTGTTTGAACAGGCTGCACCGTTTATAAATGAAGCAGCAGTTTGATTGCAAAAGGGAAGTTTCCGCACACCCGGTAGGGGGAGCGGACCCTTACACTATCTATCAGGAAAGGCATGAAAAAGCTTATGCAAACGAATCAATCCATAAAAACAAATCTGGTTGCTTACCTGTGCCTTGCTCCGGCACTGTTGGGGTTATTTGCGCTTACCATCGTCCCTTTGTTCGGCGTAATCGTTATCAGCTTTACCCAATGGACAGGATTGCAGCCCCCCTCCTTTATCGGGATCGAAAACTATGTAAATATATTTACCAAGGACTTTTTCTTTGCAAAATCCGCACTGGTTACCCTGTATTTTGCATTAGGCGCAGTTATCAGCGGCATTCTGTATTCATTCACCATCGCGATGCTGCTCAACCAGAATATTCCCGGAAGGGGCTTCTGGCGGTCGGTATTCTTCATACCCTACATTTTACCGGCCATTGCGGCAAATGTAGTATGGCAGTGGTTATATGACGCCAATTTCGGTGTATTTAACTTTGTATTAAATACCCTGGGATTTGACAAATCCCTATTTTTACAGGGAGAAGGCTCCGCTGTTCCATCCCTTATCCTTATGACTATCTGGGGATCGGGGAACTTGATTGTTATCTTCCTGGCCGGACTGCAAAATGTTCCGAAAAACTATCTGGAAGCAGTGGAAATCGATGGGGGAAATGCCTGGCATAAATTTAAGCATGTGACGTTTCCCATGATGACACCCATTATATTCTTCAATTTTTTGATGAGTACTATAGGAAATTTACAGGTGTTTGTTCCGGCTTTTTCCATTACACGCGGGGGACCGAACAATATGACGTTGTTTATCGTCTATCTGATTTACCGGGAGGGTTTTTTGAGAAACAATATGGGATATGCATGTGCTCTTTCGCTGATATTCTTCATATTCATCGCTCTGCTTACGGTAGTAATATTTAAGACTTCGGACAAATGGCTGTTTTATGAAGGGAAGTGATTGCAATGGCAGAAATTGAACGGGTACAGGAGACAACCTCTGCGAGTCGCCGAAAGCTTGCACATAACAATAAAAAAATAATCGATGGCATTATTGCGGTAGCGGTTATTATAAGCGGACTTATGGTATTGTTCCCGATTTTTTGGATGGCCCGCACCTCCTTTATGTCAAACCTGGAGATCAATACCTACCCTCCAAAGCTATTGCCCGGTAAGTGGATGTTCAACAACTATCCCGATGCGCTGGGGACATTTACGTTCTGGAAGTATCTTGGTAATACCATGGGGATCATAGTACCGTCGATCTTTGGAGTGATTTTAACCTCCAGCATTGCAGCATATGCTTTTGCACGCCTTGAATTCGCTCTTAAGAATTTATGGTTCACCCTTGTCATAGGGAGTATGCTGATGCCGGGAGCGGTGACCCTTATACCCATCTTCCTTGCCTGGAGCAAGCTTGGCTTTATCAACTCCTATGTACCCCTGATTGTACCGGCATTTTTAGGCGGTGGAGCCTTTAATATATTTCTGATCCGGCAGTTTATGATGACCATTCCCAGAGAAATTGACGAGGCGGCGACCATTGACGGGGCATCCCATATGAAAATTCTCTTTGGGCTCCTGCTCCCGCTGGTAAAGCCGGTCCTTATTTCCGTGGGGCTGTTTACCTTTATCAATCTATGGAATGATTTGCTGGGTCCGGTCATTTATCTTTCAGAACAGCATAAGTACACCATCTCCCAGGGATTGGCCACCTTCAAGGGAGGCTTTGGGACCAACTGGAAATTATTGATGGCAGCCTCGTGCATGTCGGTGACACCGGCAGTACTGCTGTATTTTATCGGGCAAAAGTATTTTATAGAAGGAATTGTCATGACAGGCCTAAAATCCTGATACGAGAACAGAAGTCCGCGTTCCAGCCATGGAGTAAGGAGAACCGGAAAATCCCAAAGGTATCAAAAAATTGCTGTCCGGTAGAAATATGTCATTCGCTGTGGTACAATTAACCATATCATTTAATTTATACAATTCGGGTAGAGCTTAGCTGATTCGTGCCTCATAAAGCCCCGGAACCGTTGACTGTAGGATGCTCAAATCAGCAGTTACCCATCCGATTGCATATAAATGCCTGAAGGAGTATAGGATGCTTAAACTTCTAATTCGACTGGATAAGGCTTCTATTAGGGTAATTCGGACCTTAAGCGTAAAAGCAAGGTTCTTCTTTATGGTGGTGATCATATCGGTAAGCCCTATTCTTGTGATCGGCATTATTTCGTATACAAAATCCGATAAGGATATTATCTCCAAAATCAGTGTGTACTCCATGCAGCTGGTCAGGCAGCTCAGCCTCACCATCAATTCCAAGCTGCTGAGCTGGGAGCAGTATGGAAATATCATCGCAAGCTCTGATGATGTACAGACGATCCTCCGGGACTATGAAGAGATGAACGAGGCCGACCGGTATTTGGCAAACAGGGCTCTTGTTAAAATTATGAGAGAGGCGCTAAAGGTAGCTCTGGATGTGCATGAACCCGATATTATCACTGCGGATGGCGGGGTCATTTCACCTATGAGCTATTTGTATTTGAATACGAGTCCCTTTATCAATAATATGGTGGGGGCGGATAAGATCAAGGAGATGACAAAAGCTGCCGATGGAAGCTATGTTTGGTTTACAGGCGATATCGCCCAAAACGGCTATAAGGGATTGATTGTGCTGTCCCGGAGTATAAAGGACATGAGTACATTCCAAAAATCTCTGGGATATTTGATGATGAGAGTGGATACCAACTATCTGTATGGTTTGTATGCGAACATCGACCTTGGCAGCGGCAGTGAGATTTACCTCGTAGATGCGGATTACATGGTGGTGTTGAGCGGCGACCAGGAAGACATAGGGACAAAATTTTCTCAGGAAATCAGTGCAAGCATCCGGACAAAATTCGGTGAAGGGCATAAGGAGGGAACCTTCAAAAGCCCGGACCGGAAATATCTGATTACTTTTTCCTCCGTGCCTGTATCGGGGTGGACCGTGGTGGCCTTAATCCCCAACACCTATTTGAACAGCCTTTCTCATGACATCAGAAGTCTGGTGATTGTAGTAGGAATCATCTGCCTGGGTGTATCCTTGCTGATTTTTATTCTTATTTACCGGAGTATCACTGAACCTCTGGGTAATTTGATTAAATCCATGCGGGCAGTAAAAAAAGGGCAGTTGAAGTGGCGTACCATAGAAGAGGATGAGCGGGATGAAGTGGGAGAGGTTACCGTAAGCTATAACAAAATGATTGGAGAATTGGACCAGCATATCGAGCACATCAAGGTGCAGGAAAAACAAAAGGCTCAAGCCGAGTTCCGTGCTCTCCAGGCACAAATCAATCCCCATTTTATTGCCAATACCCTAAATAATGTCGCCTGGATGGCGAAAATGCAAAAAGCGGACAACATCGAAACTGTGGCAACTTCGCTGATTCACCTTTTGAACTCAAGCATGGGCAGGGGAGAGGACATCATTACCATTGGGGAAGAACTGGAGAACATCCGGAGCTATGTCCGCATACAGGAATTCAAATATTTCAGGAAAATCCATGTGAACTTTGATATGGATGAGGAGATCTTAAAGTTTAAGATTCTCCGGTTTATTCTGCAGCCCATCATAGAAAATGCCATTATCCACGGAATCGGTCCTAAACAGGAAAACGGGGCTATTTATTTAAAAGGGTATGCAGACTGTGGAGATCTCACTCTTACAGTCACCGATACGGGGGTGGGCATGGATAACGATGAGATCGACAGTCTTCTCGGTGGTGAAAACGAATCAAAGGATCGGTTCAGCAGTATCGGCATCAAAAATGTAAATGAAAGAATAAAGCTTTCCTATGGGGAAAAATACGGATTGCTTATCAAAAGCGAAAAGGATCTGTTTACCTTGGTAGAAATCAAGCTGCCAGTGATTTTGTGATCGAGGTGTATAACCAATGATTAAAGTTCTGATTGTTGATGATGAAACCATTGCACGAATCAATCTCCGGTCCCTCATAAACTGGGAAAAGGAAGGCTGTATCATCTGCGGAGAGTCGGAGAATGGGCCGGATGCATTAAAAAAAATCGAAGCATTGGGTCCGGATATCGTCTTTACGGATATGAACATGCCGGGAATGAGCGGAATTGAATTTATTAAGGAAATACGCAGGATTTCGCCTGCTGTCAAAATCGTTGCCTTCAGCGCCTTTGACAGCTTTGAATACGTCCGCCAAAGCCTTAAGGAGGGCGCTTTGGATTACCTGGTGAAGCACAAGCTGGATGCCTCTTCTCTTCTTTCTATTCTGAATACGATTAAAGACAGTATAAAAAAGGAATCCATGGAGCGGCAGAGAATAAACCGGATGATGGAGATGGCGACTTCGGGGAAAGCGCTGATTCAGAAAAACGTTCTTATGAATCTGCTTAACGGTTATATTCAGGGGAATTTTGAAGCCATCATGCGAGAGTATGATCTTTGTCTGGAAGATAAAAACCTTATTGTCGCTGCAGCCAGAATCGATAACTATTATCAGTTGAAGGGCAAGTTTTCCGATCGGGAATTTGCAGGCTTCCTGGAAGCGATCAATAGCGTCCTGGAAAATGCCTGTTCGGAAAATGGGAAAACCGTGCATGTACAAATGGAGGATGGACGGTTTGTATTTATCATGTCCTTTGCCGGAACTGCCGGTGAAGCGCAGATCAACGCCAAGGCGGTAAACAGTATTTGCAATATCGAAGGTGCCGTTAAGCGGTTTCTTAATATCCGAATGAGTTTTGGCCTCAGCAGCATTTGTCCCACTTTTTCAAAGATTAAGGATTTCTACGGTGAAGCCTGTACAGTCCTTGAAAACGGCTATTATAAAGGCAGCAATTATATTGTTCAAAAGAATGAGCTGGTGAACAGGGCGAAAGGGCAGGTTTTTGCAGGGCTGAGTGTAGCCCAGGAAAAAAATTTAATTTCCTGCATCCGGGAAGTAAAAAAAGAAAGCACGGTGGAAGCCGTTGAGGAGATATTCTCTACCCTGAGGGAGAACAAAGCTTCCTATGAGCATGTCAAAATGGTGAGCATCGATTTGGTAAATCTGTTGAATCGAATGGGAAAGGAATTCGGGCTGGATTTGAATACGGTGTATCTAAACAGCACCGGGCTCTATGAGGAAATTAAAAAGTACGATTCGATGGAGGAGTTGCAGCAGTGGTTCAAGATGCTCTTCAGTTCGCTTCTGGGAGTATTGGAAATCAGCAGTATCCATGCCGGACACTCTCCGGTGATCAAAAAGGCCATTGAATTTATTTTAAATCATTACCATAAGAACATATCTTTATCCGATGTATCGGAGTATGTGAGAGTATCGCCTCCCTATTTAAGCAAGCTTTTTCGGGAAGAATGCAAAAAAGGCTTCGTAAGCTACCTGAACCATGTGAGGATCGAGCGGGCGAAAAAAATGCTGGAGGAAGGGGTGGAGCTGAAGGATCTGGCGCAGAAGCTGGGTTTCAATAGTTATACCTATTTTTTTACGGTATTTAAAGAAAATACAGGCGTGACGCCGCAGCAGTACGAAAAGGCGGTCATTGCCCGGAAAAAGCCGGGAACAAGCAGTGCCGGGCAGTAAAAGACAATAAAATTCATATCCTATGTTAAAAAATTATAATAAAATATTAAAAAATTTAAATATCCTTCCCATCAATTAATGATACTATCTAGGTATTCGTTCACCATTTTATTCCATAAGATGCATAAATTCCTTTATTTTATATTCATAGAAATTCTTGAAGCCGTAGTTTAATGTAATTAACTTTTGATGAAACCACAATCGCGATTGTGGTTTCACCAAATTTATTTTATTCCGCAGGCTTTTTGTTTTTGTAACGGGATCAACGGGCTTTTGCAGCAGTATTTGCAGATGGACAAATCGCCGCTGGTTGATTTGGAGGTGATACGGCTATCTGAAATTTGAACATGTAAATGCATGAGGAGGGGGTGGGAACCACGAGATGGTTATCTTGATTTTATCAAGCGTTAAAGATTATTCAGCTCTATGCAGCGAAGTGAAAGGAGAGAAAAAGGATGGTAAAGTGTTTAAAGTGTATAATCCGGAAAGCCGGTAAATCGTTTCTCATGCCGGTTTTGATGCTTTTGGTAGTGATGGCAGGCGTGCTTGCAGTCCCGCAGCTTGCAGCTGCCTATAGCTTGTCCAACAGCTATTTCAATGTGACTACCGGCTCCTATGGTGAGATATCCTCGATAAAGCTGGTGGGCGATGCTTTCCCTACGGAATATGTAATGAATGCGTCCAACAGTCCCAAGCAAAATACTGCAGGACATCAATGGCTGGGAGAGCTGATGTTTGAGTATAGGGTGGGTACGGGTGCATGGACCAAGGCTACGACAAATCAGTCGGGAGATGCCAGAGTACAAAGCCAGAGCGGAAACAAAGTAACCGTAACCTATCAGAATTCAGCCAATGCCAACGGCATCAAGAACTTCCAGCTTACAGAGACCTATTCTCTGGTGGATGACCGTTTGCGCTGGGAGATCAATCTGAAGAACACAGGCAGCCAGGATATAGAATTCGGAGATGTGGGCCTTCCCCTGCCGTTTAATGAACGGTGGCCGGGCGGCGAAGCCATCTATGAAACAAGAGCTGTAAGCCATTCGAATGTAGCAAACAGCAACTCCTATGTTTATGCGACAAGACCCAGCGGGATCGGTTCCTTCCTGTTGATGACGCCGGACACAAGTACCGGAGCGGGTTTTGAATACAAGGACCACTGGAGGACACAGGAGCGTGCCGCCAATGAAGCGGCATGGTGCCAGGACCAGGCCGACTGGCCCGAGGGGCTGAATGTGTTTTATATCCACTCCAACAGGATTAAGAGCACCGGCAGGGGGTACCTACCCAATACAAGCCTCATTTTAAAGCCCGGGGAGGAAAAGCTATATGCCTTTGATTTTTCCAAGGTGGCCGATCAGAATGCCATGAAGGAAAGACTATACTCCCTGGGGCTTATCGATGTAAATGTAGTACCCGGAATGATAGTGCCTACAAACCAGACCGCGAAGGTAGACCTGCATACATCTAAAAATATTACCTCCGTTACAGCTCAATATCCTTCCGAAACCACCATTACATACCTGAACACTGTTGCAACCAATCACAAAATATATTCCTTATCAATGAAGCACCTTGGACAGAACAATATTACCGTAACCTATGGAAACGGAGAAAAAACAGTTTTGCAGTTCTATGCGGCAGAGCCTGTAGATGCTGCCCTTCAAAGACATGCCACCTTCATGGTCAATAATACCCAATGGAATACGAGCGACTTCAGGAACAAGGCTTTCGACGACTGGATGATGGACTCAAAGGCAAAAAGAAACTCCTTCAGCGGATACTGGGGCTGGGGAGATGACTGGGGCTATACCCACGCTGAGTTTCTGGCGGAAAAGAATGTACTGGTGCCGGTGGCATCCGAAATACAGTCCGTGGACAATTACCTGGAAACAACCATCTGGAATACATTAATGAAGCAGCACCAGACGGATTATTATATTCATGACTTCCTGATGTATTCGCCGGGGGATGTGAGCGGAGAATGCAAAAATCCTGCATGCGGAAATAACACACCCATGGGAAGGGGCTATGCCTATCCGCACATTTACAATACCTTCTTCAGCATGTATAAGATTGCCAAGCTGCATCCCGAAGCCATTACCTACAAGAACCCCGCAAAGACATACCTTTACAGGGCATACAGGATCATGAAAACCCTGTATGACGGTTCGGTAGCCTATAACTGGAACACCGGGCTCATGGGCGAGATGTCAACGCCTCAAATCATACAGGCTCTGAGAGATGAAGGATATACTGCCGAGGCCAATGATCTGACCTCGAAGATGACGACTAAGTATAACAATTTTAAAAATACCACCTATCCCTACGGTTCGGAATACAGCTATGACAACACCGGGGAAGAGGCCGTATATACCCTCGCAAAGATGAACAACAACACCACCATGATGTCCAAGATCAATGCCAAGACAAGGGCATGCCGGGGAACAGCGCCTCTATGGTACTATTATGCAAATCCTACCACCATCTGCGGTGAAAACTGGTGGCAGTTCCAGTATACGATGGCTTTGGCAGGGTACTGTATGGATGACTGGATGATGAACTACTCCAGTACTCCGGAGACGGATGCACGCCTGAACTATGCTGCAAAGGTAGGCTTGATCAGCACCATCAATTCCGGACAAATCGATTCCGATGCCGCAAACATCGGTGCCGTATCGTGGACCTACCAGGCGGAAAAAGGAAATCTTGGCGGACAGGGAGTTGGCGGCGGTGCCCTCCACAACGGATGGCGGCAGATGTCGGGAGAAGCCGACTTGGGGCTGTGGGGTGTATTGAAGATTCTGAGCGCAGATGTAGCAAACGACCCCATATTCGGTTTGACCGGATATGGCTGCGATGTCACCCAAAACGGTTCAAACTATGTCGTTACGCCTAAAGACGGTCTCTTCAAGCGTCTGAATATGGTCAGCCTCAGAATGTCAATGGAGCTTGAACAGGACGAGTACACAGCAGCTACGGTAGCCAGCGATAAAAAGTCTTTGGAGTTCACGCTGAAGAACAAGAAATCTTCTGCCCATACCACCAGGGTCTTTGTCAAAGGCATGGCGGCAGGAACCTATGACGTTCTTCTGAATAATACAAAGGTTGGCTCCATCACTGCTGCAGCGGGACAGAAGTCCACCATAAGCCTTAACATAGGAACGGCGGCTACCTATAATGTCAAGATAACGGCCACATCCAGCCAGCCTTCCGACACGAACGTAGCCCTTCAAGCTGTACCGTCTACCTCCTTTTGCTCGTCATGGGAAACCATTGCCGCACTGAATGACGGCTATGACCCTGCAAACTCCAATGACAAGAGCCATGGAGCTTATGGCAACTGGGACAATCCGGGAACCACCCAGTGGGTACAGTATGACTTCAGCCAGAACTATACCCTGTCAAAATGCGAGGTATACTGGTTTGATGACGACGAGGGAATCGACCTGCCGGCTTCCTGCTCCTTCCAATACTGGAACGGAAGCGCCTGGGTGAATGTCGGCAGCCCTTCGGGACTTGGAGTAGCTGGAAACCAATACAATACCACTACATTTACTCCGGTATCCACCAACAAAATCCGGCTGAATATCACAGCCAGGCAAAGCTATTCAACCGGCATACTGGAATGGAAGGTATGGGGAAAATGAGCCGGTAGAACAATTCTGTGAGCAGGATGCCAAATGTCCTGCTCACCCTCCGGCTAAAGCCGGTGAAGCGCAACGTAATGGAATGATTAAACCGATTGAAAGATAGAATGGGAGGTATAGGCATGTTAAAAGGAAAAAGATGGATCCGAAAAGCGGTGATTGGGATTGCCATAGCGGCGCTATTGCTGGGCTGTGTTCCCATGGGGGTGTTTGCAGCCGATACGAACATTGCACCCCTGGGTACCCCGTCCGCATCCTTCTGCTCGTCATGGGAAACCGTCTCAGCCCTGAATGACGGATACACGCCGCAAAGCTCTGCCGATCACAGCCATGGGGCCTATGGGAACTGGGACAATCCGGGAACCACCCAGTGGGTACAGTACGATTTCACTCAGAATTACACCCTGTCAAAATGTGAGGTATATTGGTTTGACGACGATCAGGGGATCGACTTGCCGGCATCCTGCAATTTCCAGTACTGGAACGGGAGCGCCTGGGTTGATTTCAGCAATCAGACCGGCCGCGGCGTAAAGGGAAATCAATGGAATGAGACAACCTTTACTGCTGTTTCCACCAATAAAATCCGGCTGAATATCACAGCCAAACAAAGCTATTCGACAGGCATACTGGAATGGCGGGTATGGGGAACTTCAGCAGGAAATCCGGGGGGACCTGTTGTAACTACACCTCCTTCCTGGATCAATTCCTTTTATAAAAAAGCGGTTATGATTAATGGAATTCCCATCTGTGCGACCCAGGCGGTACCGGATCAGGCGCTGCTTAATGCCTATAAGGTTCTTGACGCCTATATGAAAAAGATTAAGGCGGAAAAGCCGCAGATCATACAAAAAATGAATCAGAACGGAGTGTATGTAATTATCATCGGACTGAATGAAACCAATTCGATGCATCCTTCCTGGGCAGGCTATAACGACCCGTCCTGGCCGAGAAGGGGCGGGGGCGGACTGGATACTACAGTGCTGGAAGAAGATTTGATCGTGCCGCAAAACGATACCTGGCGCCAGAATTTCTGCGGACTTGTGCATGAGTTCAGCCATACGATGCTGTCCTACGGGATCGGGGACGCAAACCATACGGGTGCGGAACCTGCATTGTACAATCAGATTCTCACTGCATACAATCATGCCATTGCAGCGAACAAATATAACGAGTCTTCCTATGACCGCAGCAATTACCATGAATATTTCTGCGGGCAGGCCAACCGGTGGTTCAATTCAAACCCTACCAATCTGAATGTACCGGGAGCAGCCGGTAAAACCGACCGCCAGCAGCTGCAGGAATACGATCCGGAGATATACGGCATTCTGTCGACTCTCTTTGGCGATGATAAGCTGCCTGCACCTTGGAATTAAGTATAATTAGTTTAACGCGTTGTGCTAGCTTTGCTAAGAAAAGAGTCCTTCCAGGACAGCTTCAATAGCAACGCTCAGACGACTTTGAGGGAAATGTCTCTAGGGCTCGAGCATAAAGTCGCTTCCCTTAGAGGGATTCCTTAATGAATTGCTGCGCAGCGGGTCAAGGTAGAATATGCCGCTGATGCGGATATTCGTTGGTCAGTGAAGCTGCCTTCCATGGCACTTTTCTTGCAGCTAGCACAACGTGTTAGTTTAAATAATATGATTGGATCAGGTGAAAAGGCTCGAAATGGTTACAATGGTTGCGGTACTGTTTTTCGGCTTGTCACCGATACCGCTCATTGCAATTTCTGCCTTATGAAGAAAGTATAGCCTACCATATTCTTTTAATCAGGTTCCGATAGAGATAGGTTCTCTGTCGGGGCCTTTTATTTTGGTCCTGCCTGGTGTAAAATGTAGTAGGAATACAAAGGAAGGTGTAGTAGAAGG
Organism: Bacillota bacterium; assembly: GCA_023419605.1. Classification (GTDB taxonomy): domain Bacteria; phylum Bacillota; class Clostridia; order Acetivibrionales; family JAEZXR01; genus JAEZXR01. Next base: position 108,231 of record JAEZXR010000125.1, read on the forward strand.
CATAGCATTTAGGCGGTCCGCACGTTTTTTTGCATTTAGTGCCAAGAGGGAGGCGTTAAAAATGAAACAAAATAAATATGATGATAGCGTCTTTTTTGATAAATACAGCAATATGGAGCGCTCAAAAAATGGACTTGAAGCTGCTGGAGAGTGGCATGAACTAAGAAAAATGCTGCCTGATTTTCAAGGAAAAAGAGTTTTGGATTTAGGATGCGGTTACGGGTGGCACTGCCGGTTTGCCCTTGATAATGGCGCAAAGTCCGTTATTGGGATTGACATTTCACAAAAAATGTTAAGCGAGGCAAAGAGCAAAACAAACTCCGAGCAGATCCAGTATATCTGCATGCCAATCGAAGACATCGATTTTCCGGTTGATTCCTTTGATGTGGTGATCAGCTCTTTGGCGCTTCATTACATTCAGTCCTTTGAGGATATTGTAAGCAAAATCAGCAAATGTCTTTCAAAGGGCGGAGAGTTTGCGTTCTCAGTGGAGCATCCCATTTTTACTGCATACGGAGCACAGGATTGGTATTATGACCATGAGGGTAATCGACTGCACTGGCCGGTCGACCAGTATTTTACCGAGGGTATGCGTAAAGCGAATTTTTTGGGTGAAGAAGTTACAAAGTATCATAAAACATTGACAACCTACCTAAACGGCCTCATAAAGGCGGGGTTTGAAATCACAGGCGTTGTTGAACCGATGCCGGCGGAAGGTTTGCTCCACACCGTTCCCGGAATGCTGGATGAACTGCGCCGGCCCATGATGCTGCTTGTATCGGCTAGAAAAAAGTGCTGAAAGAAAGCTATGTTTTTCCGTAGCTTCGGCCCGTTCCCCTGCTTCTCCTTGGGCAGTATGTGAACAAAAATTTCTCAAATACATATTATTTACTATGGAATATAATGTGCACGGATCTTAACCCGGATCGATGTACATATAAGGAGATAGTGAATAGTATGAACGTTAATGACTACATGCCTGGCCCGCCTCCTCAACCTGGTAATCCTACGGATGAACAAAGACATAGGCTTACGAGGTATGCTCTTCTTCAAAAGGGAAGACCGGAAGACTTTGAATATATACGGGAATTGACATCACCGCCGCAGGATATTACGAGGATAATCAGACCCGGAGGGTTAAGGGGGCTAAAGATAGGAGTAATGGGCGCGGGTTTGGCTGGCCTGGCGTCTGCTTTTGAACTGCGGAAAACAGGAGCGGATATAACTGTATTTGAGGCAGAAGAGAAGCGCATTGGCGGAAGAGTATATACCTATTATTTTGATCAAAGCAAGCTTTTGTACGGAGAACTGGGTTCCATGCGAATACCTGTTTCTCATGAGACTGTCTGGCATTACATAAACCTCTTCAAATTGTCTACCAGACCCTTTGTTCAAACCAATGAAAATGCCTTGATTTACCTTAAGAATACACGTGTTAGAAATGATGCAGAAGGTAAAAATGTAATGAAATACATATATCCCAGGTACTGCCTTGCAGAATGGGAGAAAAGGACTCCGTGGCAGCAGCTGGCGTACTATGGTCTTGAAAGCCCTTTACTTCCTGCAAATCCGGAACAAAGAAGTGAATTGCTGCAGGTAAAGCCGTACTACAATGCTTTTCATGTATACTGGGATTGGCAAAGCAACAGAAAAATAATGGAGTCCTTAGGGCTAAGCCAGGGGGCAATAAATCTAATTTCCAGTTTGTTTCCATTAGCCGGTCAAAATCTTTACAACAGTTATATTGATATAGCGCAAGCGAATTATCCGGCGAATCTGTCATTCCTTTATGAAATTCCCGGAGGTACTTCAATGCTTCCTTATGCTATATATCACTCGTTGGTTCATCCGAATCCAACGAAGGATTATCCGGGTATGCCATCCCAGTGTCTCGGAAAAGTGACAGTAAAAACAGGAAATTGGATTACAGGCATACATAGGGAGCATAATACCGGAAAAGTAATACTTGCATACAATAATAGTAAAGCAGCCGGCTCTCTGTATGAAATTTTTGATTATGTTATTTGTGCAATCCCTTTTTCCACGCTGCGTACCATTGACATAAATCCACTTTTCAGCGACTTGAAAATGCAGGCCATAAGAGAGGTAAACTATATAGCATCGCAGAAAACCATACTATTATGCAATCGGCGGTTTTGGGAGGAAGGGGGACCAGGAGAACAGATTATAGGAGGAGGTTCCTATACGGATCTTCCTATTACTACCCTATGGTATCCGTCGGACCATGCCGGATACTGTGCTAAACAAATCCAAGGTATGCTGCAGAGTTTTCCCTATAGCAAGCTGGCGATTCCACAAGCAGATCAAAAAGCTTTAGCCAGAGAACCGGGCGTGCTGATTGCTTCCTATAATTATGGTCTTGATGCTGTAAGGCTTGCAAATCTGACTCCGGAGCTGCGCCTGAATGAAATCAAACGTGAGGTAGAAGAGGTTCATGGGCTGCCTGAAGGCTATATGGACGAGGTCGTTGTTGATTTTAAAACAATGGATTGGAACGATTATTTATGGACCAGAGGTGCATTACCCTTTTATACACCGGAGCAAAAAAGGCTGTTTTCCTATGGAATGGCTTTACCGGAGTATGATAACAGGGTATTTATGGCAGGGGATCATATTTCTGCAGTTCACCGCTGGATGCAGGGTGCGCTTCAAAGCGGGATGATAGCAGCCAATCAACTGGCGACGGAATATATGAAGAGGGAATCAGGAAAACGGTAGAATAGCATTTTTAAAGCAGCTTTATAGAATGAATAGAAGTCTTGTACAAAGCAGTAGAAGTACAATTTATATGTTTGTTGGATATATTGGATTCAATCATTTGTTTTTAATTGCCTGATTTATAGGAGTGCTTAATAAATACCTATAAAAAAGTTTGAAATAGAAAAGGTGGCAGTCGTCAATACTAAAATAAGGTATTTGCGGCTGCCATCTTTTGATGTGCTGAAAAAAGAATCGGATAGGGTAGGGGGAAATGGAAAAGCCCTGCAATTGATAATGGGTTTTATTATTTTATGGTAATTCATAGAACGCTTTACTCTACTGATTGGATGCTTTTCAACAGGCGTACCTCGCTCTCTTGGCCCTCTGGCGCCTGAAACCCTGTATCACTGCATAAATGGTTTTTATAACATTGAATTTTATGTAATTTATTTAATTAATTGGAATAAGCCAAAATAATTATATAAATACCAATAATGACCAATTGATTTGTTTTATAGAATACATATAATTAAAGTAAGTAATTCAGCTTTCCGTGTGGTGAAACAGAATGCGTAATTTAGCGGATAAAATCCCCTCCGCACGGATCAGTCAATTCACAAAGTGGTGAGTCCTGGGCACATTGTAGTAATTCAATACATTCATCAACGATATCCAGAAAAGTTGAGCAACCAATCAAAGAGAGGAAACTTTGCATGTAGAGTTCTCTCGGTTCATGGATGAAGAATTCCTTAAAATTATTGAAATACTTGATTTTAGGTTTATACCGGGCATTGAAGGAGCATTTTATCGTATCAACGGATGTGCATTTCATTTCAGCTTATTTATGCTTTTATTCCTGCTGTAATCGTATCCTTTTCGCAGCACTCTATTTTCTCTTTTCCTAAAAAAATACTGCCATGACTCCGCCATGTTTAATTAAAAAGACTTGTTGAACAATGCATTTAACTCTAAAAAATAATATAAGAGAGGAGGGAATTATGTGTCTTTTAAGAAGTGAGGACCTATTTACATAGTACTTCTGAAGGACCTTTTTACTAGGGTTAATGCACTGCTTTCATAAGTAAATAACCACATGAAAGGGGTAAAATAATGAAAAAAAGTATCAAAAAACAAGTTCTAGGTTTGTTTCTGGTGTTGGCCTTACTGCTTTCAATAGTGCCAGTACCCTTTACTACAGTGAATGCGGCTGCTTCAAAAAATATTATTGTATATTTCCCTAACTGGGGCATATACAATGCCGCTCACCAGTCCATGACCGTAGGCATGATGCCGTGGAGCAAAATCACGGTTATAAACCATGCCTTTTTCGAAGTTGATTCCAGCTTTAAACTGGCTTCAACCGACACCTTTGCCGATTTCGACAAAATGATGGATCATTCTGAAGGTTGGGATACCAATCAGTTAAGAGGACATTTCGGCGAATACAAATACTATAAGAGCCAGTATCCCAATGTCAAGATTATGGTATCGGTAGGAGGCTGGACAAGAGGACAGAATTTCCATGCTATGGCTGCCACTGCATCTACAAGAGCAACTTTTATCCAAAGCATAGTTGACTTCTTGAAAAAGTATCCGTTTATCGACGGTATCGATCTGGACTGGGAATATCCCGGAATCGACAGAAAACCGGACCCCAATGACCAGTATGACAGAGGGTGCCCCGGCGGACCGGAGGATAAACAGAACTTTACATCCTTGTTGAGAGAAATTCGCCAGGCTTATAACAGCAATGGCTTATCCGGCAAGCTTCTTACCATAGCTGCTTCTGCCGGCTACGACAAGCTGGAGCTTCAAGAACCGGCCGTATATGCGCAGTATCTGGATTGGCTGAATGTTATGACCTATGATATGCATGGAGCATGGGAGAACACTACGAACCACCATGCCCCGCTGTATGCAAATCCCAATGACCCCTCAGGAACATCACCCGTTGATATTAAAAACAGGTATAATACGGATTCAGCCATGAAAACCCTTACGGATGTTTATAAGATCCCTGCAAGCAAGCTGAATGTGGGCTCTCCTTTTTACTCAAGAGGGTGGAGGGGCGTTACCGGAGGCACCAACGGCATGTACGGAACTGCCACAGGTGCTGCAACAGGCACATGGGATAACCCGCAGTCTCCGGGAGGCCAATATCCGTATTTCACATTGAAAACCATGGAAAATCAAAATGGCTATGTTAAGTATAGAGATGATACATACGCAAAAACACCATGGCTTTATAACGCTTCCCAGGGAATCCTTTTGAGTTATGAGGATACGACATCCCTTTCAACAAGATGCGATTACATCAACAGCAACGGTTACGGCGGTTTGATTATTTGGGAGATTTCGGGAGATACCTCTAACTTTGAGCTTACAAACCTTGCCTATAACAAGCTGATCGGAACCCCTGTTCCAGTTGTCGCAACACCGAGCATAAGCCCGGCTTCCGGTAATTACAGCTCTGCTCAAACCGTATCTGTAACCTGTGCTACCGCTGGAGCTACCATTCGGTACACCACTGACGGAACGGAACCAACGACAAATTCTCAGGCTTATACTGCACCTTTTAGCGTGGCAGCAACAACTACCGTAAAAGCAAAGGCTTTCAAATCCGGTATGACGGATTCATCGACAGCCTCGGCAACCTACACCATTACCAGCTCAACGACGGTAGCCACACCTACCTTCAGCCCTGCCGGCGGAACCTATACGGCAGCGCAGAGTGTTACCCTTTCCTGTGCTACAGCCGGAGCTACCATCCGGTATACCACCAATGGATCGGAGCCAACGGCTTCATCGACCCAATATACCGGTGCTATCAGTGTGGCTGCTACGACGACAATAAAAGCGAAAGCTTTCAAGTCGGGTATGAATGATTCCGCAACTACTTCTGCTACCTATACAATCAGTACTGTAGGCCAGCCTAACCCATGGACTGCGGGTACTGCTTACAAGATCGGCGACCTGGTAACCTACAGCGGTAAAATATACAAATGCATCCAGGCCCATACTGCATTGACAGGCTGGGAGCCTCCCAATGTTCCTGCACTTTGGACGGCACAATAATTTGTAATGATTGATAAGGCGGGTTGCTTACGGCAACCCTGCCTTGAATTAAAAGGAGGATATCTATGCAAGTAGGATTGAGTTTCAAAAAAACAGTATCCATTACACTAACATTGGTAATGCTGTTCGTTATGTTTTCCTGTTCCTTTGTAAGTGCCGCCTACCCGGCATGGCAGGCTGGAACAGCGTATAAGTCCGGAGATATCGTGTCCTACGGGGCAGATAATTATAAATGCGTGCAATCCCACACGGCACTTACAGGCTGGGAACCGCCCGTAGTTCCGGCCTTATGGACATTGTACGGCGGAGGTGGTGTTGAAACCGTTGCCACGCCTGTGTTCAGCCCTGCCGGAGGAACCTACTCCTCTGCCCAGAGTGTTTCCATAGCCTGTACCACAGCAGGTAGTACCATTCGCTATACTGTGGATGGAAGTGAACCGGCAGCCTCTTCTACAGCCTATACTACACCCATCAGCGTTGCTGCTACCACTACAATAAAGGCAAAGGCCTTTAAGTCCGGACTGAATGATTCTGCGACGGCTTCTGCAACATACACCATTTCCGCAGTCAACACAGTAGCGGCACCCACCTTCAGTCCTGCCGGAGGAACCTACTCTTCCGCACAGGCGGTTACACTTGCATGTTCAACAACTGGAGCCACCATCCGGTATACAACCGACGGTTCTACGCCCAATGCTTCCTCTCCAATATATACAGGAGCCATAACAGTAGCGGCTACGACAACAATAAAAGCCTTTGCATCGGCGCAGGGGATGACAAGCTCGCCTGTTGTCAGTGCAACCTACACCATCTCGACGACGCAGACAAATCTTCCTGCGCATATCCTGACAGGCTATTGGCAGAATTTTGATAACGGAGCAAAATGCTTAAAGATTAGTGATGTTCCTACAAGCTATAATATTATTGCCGTAGCTTTTGCTGACGCCACTTCAACTCCCGGAGCCGTTACCTTTACGCTTGATTCCGGGTTATCCTCAAAATTGGGAGGCTATACCGAGCAGCAATTCATCCAGGATATAGCGACTGTAAAGGCACGGGGCCAAAAGGTTATTATATCTGTCGGCGGAGAAAGGGGCGCAGTGAGTGTAGCAAGTGACGCTGCTGCCGCAAATTTCGCCAATAGCGTATACGCCCTGATGACAAAGTATGGTTTCAATGGAGTAGATATTGATTTGGAAAATGGCATTAACCCCACCTACATGACTTCTGCACTGCGGCAGCTGTCGGCAAAAGCCGGTCCAAGTCTTATCATTACCATGGCACCGCAGACCATCGATATGCAATCGCCCAGTGCAGGCTATTTCCAGGTAGCATTAAACATTAAAGACATTCTGACTGTTGTTAATACGCAGTACTACAATTCGGGAACCATGTTAGGCCAGGACGGCAAAGTATATGCCCAGGGTTCTGTAGACTTTCTCACAGCGCTGGCAGCAATCCAATTGGAAAACGGACTGCGGCCGGACCAGGTGGGTCTTGGACTGCCGGCTTCTCCCCAGGGTGCAGGCAGTGGTTATGTTAGCCCAACCGTAGTGAATGCAGCGCTGGACTGCCTGGCTACAGGGACAAATGGCGGTTCCTACAAGCCTCCCCGCACTTATCCGACCATACGCGGTGCAATGACCTGGTCCATTAACTGGGATGCGTCGAACAATTATAATTTTGCCAACACGGTAAGTGCAAAACTTAAAACACTTCCGTAAGTTTTTACACTATGGTTTTAATAAAGGAGGATCTATATGCAAAGGAAAATTTATTTTATGAAAGTATTGTCCGTAATGTTGGTTTTTATGGTGATCTTTACAGCTTTTTCCGGTATTACCGCGAAGGCTGCCTATCCGGCATGGCAGGCCGGAACTGCTTATAAGGCCGGGGATATAGTATCCTATGGTGCAAGCAATTACAAATGCATACAACCCCATACGGCACTTACAGGCTGGGAGCCGCCTAACGTTCCTGCGTTATGGGAACTCTACAGCGGCGGTGGAATTGAAACGGTTGCGTCGCCTTCTTTCAGTCCTGCGTCCGGAACATATACATCCGCGCAGAATGTTACTATTTCCTGTTCCACAGCCGGTGCTGCAATCCGGTACACCCTGGACGGTTCGGAGCCTACCGCTTCTTCCGTACAATACACAGCTCCCATCAATATAGCGGCTACTACTACAATAAAAGCTAAAGCCTTTAAGACGGGAATGAATGATTCCGCTACTGTTTCTGCAGCCTATACGATAAATAGTACAAGTAATACGGTTGCAACACCTGCCTTCAGCTTAGCCAGCGGCACCTACACTACCGCGCAGTCCGTAACGATTTCCTGTGCCACGGCCGGTGCTACCATAAGGTATACTTTAAATGGTTCGGAGCCCACGGCTTCATCCACAGTGTATACGTCTGCCATCAATATAGCAGCTTCCACTACACTTAAAGCAAAAGCCTTTAAATCCGGTATGAATGATTCTACAGTCGCCATAGCGCAATATGTGATTGATACCTCGGGCAATACGGGACTGCAAAAAAGGCTTCTTATCGGGTATTGGCATACCTGGGGCGGGGGAGCCGGCGGCGGAGTTCCCTTTGTGAAACTGAGGGATGTAAATTCCAATTGGGATGTAATTAATGTATCCTTCGCGGAACCCGTTTCACCGGGAAGCACCGATGGAAGGATGAAATTTGTAATATCCGGTTTGACTGCCGACTATACCGTCAATGATTTTAAGGCAGATATCAAAGCTTTGCAGGCCAAAGGCAAAAAGGTTGTTCTTTCCATCGGAGGCTATGAGGGTTATTTCTCCCTCACTTCAACCGCGGCTGTCAACCAGTTTGTAAGCGATATAAAGGGCTTTATAAACGAATATGGCTTTGATGGAATCGATATTGACCTGGAACAGTCCTCCGTTCAACTAAACAGTGGCGCAGACCCCGATTATAGGAATCCTGTTTCACCCAAGGTTGTTAATATGATTTCTGCAATCAGAGCCATCTGTAACTCCTACGGATCGAATTTCATATTGTCCTGGGCGCCAGAGACCTTCTATTTCCAGCTGGGCTACCAATTTTACGCAGGTCTCAATTCAGGCTGCGATCCGAGAGCCGGTGTTTATATTCCCATGATTCACGCTTTACGGGATAAAACTACCTATGTACACGTACAATTATATAATTCCATGTCCATTATGGCACCCGACGGCAAATACTACAGCATGGGGAATCCCGAGGCAGTGGTTGCCATGTGCGAAATGCTGTTGACCGGATTCAATGTAGGAGGAAAATCGGAATACTTCTTTACCCCCTTGAGACCGGACCAGGTTGCCATAGGCGTACCTTCCTCACAGGGAGCCGCCGGCAGCGGACAGATATCCAACGCTGCTCTTCAGCAGGCCTTTACTACCCTGCTTGCAAAATATCCCGGACTCAGAGGCATCATGTCCTGGTCTATAAACTGGGATTCCTTCCAAAATAATAATTCCTTTGCCATAAGCAATGGACAATATTTGGATTCAAAACCATAATGAAAAAACCTTATTCCCAATAGAATAGAAAGGGTGAAGTACAGTGAAAAAATCCTTCTTAAAAACAATTTCTTTGGCGCTGGTTATGATTTTTACATTGATGCAAAATTCCGTTTTGGCATCAACACCAGCTTCGGCGGCAGAAACCACCCCGTCAGACCACCCCAGGAGAATCATTGCATACTTTTGTGAGTGGGGAAACCAGGAGTTGAAGGGCTATTATACGGTAGACAAGATTCCATGGGATAAAATCACCCATATCAACTATGCCTTCGCAAAGGTGAATTCCCAGAATAAGATTGATTTTATCGACCGGGCGGCTGCTATAGAAAAAGACTTTCCGGGGCAGCTTGCCAACCTTTCCTATAAAGGAAACTTTAATCTTCTGACAAAATACAAGCAGCTTTATCCGGATGTTAAAACGCTTATTTCTGTCGGGGGATGGAGTGAAACTACAGGGTTCTATACCATGTGCGAAACTGCACAGGGAAGAGAAGCCTTTGCCAACAGTGTTGTAGATTTTTTACGGCAGTATAACTTTAACGGCGTAGATATTGATTATGAATACCCGACATCAACCTCCCAAGCAGGAAATCCCAAGGACTTCCCAATCGCCGAGTCCAGAAGAGCGACACTTTATAAAAACTATGTAGAGTTAATGAAACTGCTGCGGCAAAAACTGGATGCTGCTTCTGCTCAAGATGGTACCAGATACCTTCTTACCTGTGCGGCTACGGCTTCCTCCTGGGTGCTTGGCGGAATGGAGCTGGGGGAATATGCTCAATACCTGGATTTTGCCAATCTGATGACCTACGATTTCCATGGTGCATGGAATGGATACGTAGGACATAATTCAGCCTTATATCCTGATGCAAGAGATCCGGAAACGGCAGCCTTAGGTGTTCCTGTCCTGAACATCGATTGGGCATACAGGTATTATAGAGGAGTCCTTACTCCGGATAAGATCAACATCGGCGTACCTTATTACTCCAGAGGCTGGAAAAATGTAAATAAAGGCACGCTTCCGGGCGGATTGTACGGTAGTGCTGCCCAGACCGGCGGCGGAGCTGACGGTATCGACGGTATTTGGAACGACCCGGCACCGGAACAGCCCTCCGGTACCAATCCCATCTGGCACATGAAAACGCTGGAGACCACTGCCGGGTATCAAAGATATTGGGACGATGTCACAAAGGTGCCGTATCTGTGGAATGAGTCAAAAAAGGTATTTTTATCTTATGAGGATGAGCAGTCCATCGGAGAAAAGGTTCAATATATCATTGACAAAGGCCTCGGTGGAATGATGCTCTGGGAATTGAGCGGCGACTTCGACAAAAAAGCGGATGGTACTTATGGCGTCGGCTATACATTAACAACCTTGGCCTATAATAAGTTTAAGACAGCATCTCCTTCAGGGCCTCCGCCAAAGCCTGTTCTTCCGCCCGCAAAAGATTTTAAGCTGACCTTTGGCGGAAAATACGATCATCCGAATTATACGTATTCCTTAAAAATAACCAATAACACAGGGGCAGACATTCCCGGCGGATGGAAGCTTGAATTTGATATGCCGAAAACCTGTACCTTCACATCCTGCTGGAGCGGAACGGTATCAGGGCCTGTTCAAAGTCCCTATGATGCGGACTTTAACCGTTACACCATAACAGGGCCCAGCTATTTATCCATTGCAAACAATAGTACCGTTGAGCTTCAAGGCATGATTAAGCTTTGTTTCTCCGGCGGCCCCCAGCGGGTTGTTTTGAATGGAGCTTCTTCATTGGCGGAGAATCCTTCCCAAAACAATAATTTGCCTGCACCTGCAAATTTGATGGTGGACCAAAATCCGAACAACGGAACGTATACAGTATCTGCCGTTGTACCTGCTGGAAACACTGCTACAAGCCTTACCCTGTACGAAGGCTCCACAGCCGTTAAGACGGCTGCTGTAACTCCGAATTCATCGGCAGCACAAACCGTCAGTTACCCTGTTTCAAACAAGCCTACCGGTTCCTATGTATATCGGGCCGATTTAACAAATACTTACGGTACAACTGCCAGTGCCAACCTGAGTGTTACCGTACAGCCTGCTACGGTTGAAACAGTGGCTACACCAATCTTCAGTCCTGCCGGTGGTACCTACACCGCCGCACAGAGCGTGACGCTTACCTGTGCCACGGCTGGCGCTACCATACGATATACGACGAACGGCACAGAGCCTACAGCTTCTTCTACCCAGTATACGGGCGACATTAATATAGCTGCTTCATCCACACTTAAAGCTAAAGCCTTTAAGTCAGGCATGAATGATTCTGCAACTGCTTCGGCCGCCTATACTATTAATCCAGGTAATACAGGCACGCCCTGGGCTGCCGGCACTGCTTACAAGGCAGGAGACCTGGTAACTTACGGAGGGAAAATATATAAGTGTTTACAGCCCCATACAGCCCTTGCCGGTTGGGAACCGCCCAATGTACCGGCTCTTTGGAAAGAACAGTAATAGATACTCTGTGGGGGGTTTGCGTTAAAAAACAATACAACTAAATAAAGGAGTTCTATGACTCTCTTCCGGTGAATGACATGTTGCGACGTTGGAAACCCGGCAGCATGCCATTCATCTAGAAAGCCCGATTATTTACCGATAATCGGGCTTTTGTTAAATAACTTTAAAACTTCTGTAAACGCTGGATTCTGGGACGATACTCTGATATAATAGTGCAGAAAAAAGTGGAGATTAGCGAAAAGACCGTGTATGTGAATGAAATTCTCGGTACAGTGCCGCTGGAAGGAAGTATGAAAAGTCTAGGGGTTGTACAAAGAGAACGGATAGAGACTATTTGAGCGTAGAGGAGCAGAGAAAATTTAAAATTCACAAGACACGGAAATCGGTTGAGGGAATTTTGGACAAGGTAAATAGTTTTTTAGGACAAATAAAATGCTAGTATATTTTTGATGTTCTATTAAATTAATGATTACAGAGGTGAGGTGTTTTATTTGAGGCAAACCCGCAACAGGTTTTATCTATATTCCATCTCCGTATTTACACTATTTGGAATATGCCTGAGTGTTTTCTATACATATAATTTGTGGAAAACCAACAAAGGCTACATTGAAAGTACTTATAACATATTACTGAATACAAAGGAAAGACGTATCAAGGAAATCATCAATAACGCTATAAAGGAAGTAGATCAGCAAAGGCAAGTTGTAGAGAAAGAATATAAGGATCGGTTTGATATCGTCGTTGACACTGTGAAGGCGGGTCCCGGTGACGTTGATGCTGCAGTATGGGCGAAGGAAATTGCAGCGAAATATTCCTTTTGCAGCTTTCACGTGTGGGATAATAAAAGCGGAGGGCTTATTTTCACAACAGAGGAGGCTCCTGCTGTGTTACCTGCGGATTTTTCGAGAAAACTTGAAAATCGTGTTTTCTCCAATATTGCGGAAATAGACGGTTATTCGATCGGAACATATATTTCAAAAGATGTCATCGAGTCGGAAGTAACGGCTATTATCCGCAAGCTTTTTCATTCATATGTTCTTGACAGTGAGGGCTATATATGGGTAAACAAGGTATTGGATTATAATGGGGGAGAGGGCTACGGTATCCGGCTCATTCATCCGAACCTGATTGAAACCGAAGGTCAACGCTTATCTACTGAAACAAAGGACCTAATGGGCAATCTTCCCTACCTTGAAGAGCTTAACGGAATAAAAAAAGAGGGCGAAGTTCTCTTTACCTATTATTTTAAAAAGAAGAGCAACGAAGCGGTTACTCACAAAATGTCATACGCGAAGCTCTATCCTGATTTTGACTGGATTGTTGCTACCGGTGTTCATCTTGATGATATTGAGAACTTTGTCAAGGGAGAGAATGAAAGAGTAAATAATGACATTTGGGATCGTTTAATCCACCTTTCCCTTGTTATGTTTGCTTTTATTGTAATTATGGCAGTTTGCATGTTTTATTTGGAACAGCATTATACCAAAAATTCTCAGAAACAGTACACCCGCGTCAGAAAGGAGTATAAGGAGCTTGAAAGTATTGCTTTTAAAGACCCGTTGACAAAGCTTTACAACCGGAGAGGCATCGAATCCTACCTCAACGCAAGTTTTGAGGTGTTTCAAAAAAATAAGGATCCTCTCTGTGTGATCATGGGCGATATTGACAACTTTAAAAGCATTAACGACCGCTACGGCCACGACGTAGGCGATGAAACCCTTGTTGCAGTTTCGAAGGTTATTCAGTCAGCATTAAGAAATACGGATGTTGCCTGTCGGTGGGGAGGAGAGGAATTCCTCATAGCGCTTCCCGCAGCCAAACCGGAGACCGCGATGGCCATCGCAGAGAGAATCAGGGGAGGAATTGCCGCAAAGAGAGTCGAACACGAAGGGGTTTTTATTTCAGTTACTTGCTCCTTCGGGGTATCGATGTTTTATGAGGAAGACGAAGGGTACGCGCCTTCTATCACCCGCGCTGATCGGGCTCTTTATCAAAGCAAAAAGAATGGCAAAAACAGAGTAACACTCTGTAAAGAAACCGAATAAAGGTTATCATAATAACAGTGCGGTGCAAAGTAAAGACGGGAAAATAAAGCAAAAGAAGGTATAGAATGATTGAATTAGGCAAAGTACAAAAATTGCAGGTGATTAGAAATGCTCCAATGGGTATGTATCTGAATTCGAAGGACGGTAAACCCGGGAATGAAATTCTACTGCCAAAGAGCCAGGTTCCCCAGGGAACGGAGCCGGGAGCAGAAATAGAAGTATTTGTTTACAAGGATTCGGAAGACAGGCCCGTAGCTACCGTAAGGAAGCCCAAACTGGTTATTGGAGAACTGGCGCTTCTGAAAGTGGTGGAAGTAACCGACATTGGCGCCTTTTTGGACTGGGGACTGGAGAAGGATTTATTTTTACCTTTCAGGGAACAGGTAGGTAAGGTAATAAAAGGCGGTACTTATTTGGTGGGCTTGTATGTTGATAACAGTTATCGGCTCTGCGCCACGATGAATATCTATAATATCCTGGGAACCCGGTCGCCTTATAAGGAAAATGACCGGGTGAAGGGAACTGTCTATAGTACCAGCAAGGAGTTGGGTGCTTTCGTAGCGGTAGACAATAAGTATCATGGATTGATTCCCAACAAGGAGTTATATAGCAGTTATAATATCGGCGATGTGGTAGAAGTAAGGATTAAGAAAGTCCGGCAGGATGGAAAGCTGGAATTGAGTGTGAGAAAAGAAGCCTATAATGAAATCGATGAGGATGCACAAAGAATCATAGAAGCATTAAAGGCCGGAGGAGGTACCCTTCCTCTTAATGACAGCAGTGATCCGGAGCGCATTAAGGCAGAGTTGAAAATGAGTAAGGGAGCCTTTAAAAGGGCCGTTGGAAGGCTTCTGAAAGAAGGAAAAATCAAGATCGTTGACAAAGGCATTGAAATGATTGAATAATAATGGTGGATATTTGGGTTTCCAAAAATCAGATACAGCCCATGCAGCGTGCATGGGCTGTATTTAAGGGAAAAGAGGAGGTGTGTTGGAATGGACGGAACAAGACGGGAAAATATAAAACCGGGTACCCATGTTATGGTAGTACAAAAGCAGGATCAGCGCACAGGAAAGTTAACGGAAGGAATGGTTGAAACGATTCTCACAAGTTCTCCTATACATCCCCATGGCATCAAAGTCCGGCTTGCGGGTGGAATTGTAGGCCGGGTGAAGCAGATTCTTCCATAGAGCGGGTGCAAAGACAGGAAGAAACGGATGAAGATTCCAAAGTGAAAGAGGCATTTTTGCTGAAGATGGAAGTAGAAATGTCGCTTTGGAAACGTTATACTCTGTTTTAATGTAAACAAGAGGGCATGAAAATGAAAATTAGCTATAGAAATAAAATTGTTAGAGGAACTGTAGTTTTTATTGCTATCATTATACTGGCTGCCGGATATTACAGTACCGGAAAGTCTAAAGAAAAGCCCCCATTATGTGAAAATGGTTACATAGATCTTTCCGGATGGGATTTTAACAAGAATGGAAATGTGGCATTGAATGGTGATTGGGAGTTTTATCCCAGCAAGCTTTTATTGCCTGCGGAGCTTACGAATCCATCGGCACAGCCGAAGGTATATTGCAAGGTTCCCATGCGATGGACCAATCAGAAGGTAAATCTCGGTATGGCGGATAAAGACTTCGGCACCTACCGGCTAAAGGTCAAAGTGAATGACAGCAGCTACATATATGGCTTAAAGACCATGAATATACGGACTTCCAATAAGATATTTGTAAATGGAAAGGAAGTCGGCGCCGTCGGAAATCCGGCAGCAAGCTTTCAAGAGGGGTATCGCAGCAATAATGTCCCTACTGCCGTCTTTTTTCCCTCTGAAGAAAATACTCTGGATATCGTTATTCAAGTTGCAAATCTGGATTATTATAGTGGAGGAATCATCCAAACTATTTTTCTGGGAACGCAAAAAGGTATAGCGGACTATACTTTAAAATTAAATATTGTAGATGTGACGGGTGTAGCCTGCCTGTTGCTATCCAGTTTCTACTATATCGGCATTTATTTAAAAAGAAAAGAAGATAAAACCTTTATCCTTTTCAGTGCTGTCTGTACGGTGTATTCCTACGTAATTGCCACAAGTGATGAGAAAATTCTTCACAAGCTGCTTCCGGAGGTTCCGTTTATGCTGCTTGTAAGGCTGAAAATTGCCTTAGTTTCCACGAGCATCATTTTCATAGTTTTATTTATACAGGGATTGGGCAAGGATTTTATTCCGCCTCGTTTCGTTAAGATGATTACCATCAACATGCTCATTAACGGTGCAGTGATTTTACTGATACCTATAGAGGGAATTGCCTGGGCGGAAAAGATAATCTTTGTGGTGGACATGCTGCAATATGTTTTGGTAGCCTGCTTAGTTCTAAGAGGGATTCTGCTAAAAAAATACGGGCGCTTGAATCGAAAGGCTTCGTTTTTTTTGCTGGGTGGAGTTCTTTCAATCATTCTTCAATTTGCCACTTCGGGTCTTTACTTCGCTTCCATCATAAGTAGCAACTTTGTGCCTATCCTTACAGTACTCGTATTCCTCATCGGTGTGGAGGCCATGTTTTCAGAGGAATATTCAAAGGCCTATTCTGCACTGGAAGACATGAGTAAAAAACTCATCGAAGCAGATAAGCTAAAGGATGAATTTCTGATTAATACCTCTCATGAATTTAAAACTCCCTTGCATGGGATCATCAATATTACACAATCCATCTTAAACCGGAGCGGGGGAGAGCCTATAAAAAAACAGGAAGAAAATCTATCCTATATTGTATCTCTCGCAACCAGGCTTTCAAGTCTTGTAAACGACATTATTGACTTCCAAAGCCTGAAAAACAGAAGTCTACGGTTTAATGAAAAGCTTTTTGACATTAACGGTACCGTACAAACCGTTATTGATGTTTTGCAGCATATGAGAAAGGGAGAGGAAATTAAGCTGATCAACAGGGTTCCTGTGGGAAAATATTATGTCTATACCGATGAAAACAGATTCCAGCAAATCATGGTAAACCTTATAGGCAATTCCCTGAAATACACTGAAAAAGGATATGTGGAGGTATCGGCAAGGATAGTGGACCCATACATACAGGTAAGTGTTACAGACACGGGTATCGGCATGAGCGAAGAGGCTCAAATGGAACTTTTCAAAGGGCAGGGATATACGGGAGAGATTAACTTTACAGAGTACACATCTTCCGGCCTGGGACTCTCGATTTCAAAGCTATTGGCTTCCAATATGGGTGGAGACCTTTATCTTGCAGGGTCAAAACCGGATGTGGGATCGACATTCGTCATCAAGATTCCAGAAGCGGAGGAGGTAAAAAAGCAAGAAATTCACGATAAAAAGCTTCAATATAAAAATGACAATATCGCCTCAAAGCCTGATAAAATTGAGCTTTATGATAAAAAAGCGGAAGGGCAGGACAGAGAGCGTGAAGATAAAAAGGTGAAAATTTTGCTGGCGGATGATGAAGCTTCCAATATCAGAGTGTTGCAGGAGATTCTTTATGAGGAAAACTACGAAATTCTTGTTGCTTATAACGGTGTAAGAGCCCTGGAGTTATTAAAAGCCCATAGAGATATTTCACTGGTACTGCTGGATGTAATGATGCCCGGTCTATCCGGGTATGAAGTGTGCAGGAAAATCAGGCAAGAGTATGAACTGTTCGAGGTTCCCATACTTCTTCTCACGGTTAGAAACACGCCCCAGGATATAGCTGCAGGCTTTGAAGCCGGTGCAAATGATTTCCTGGTGAAGCCCTTTGACGCAAGGGAACTGAAAGCAAGGGTCAGAACCCTGCAAAAAATGAAGGAAGCAGTGAAGGCCGCTATAAAAATGGAGACTGTATTTCTGCAATCTCAAATAAAACCGCACTTTTTATATAACGCTTTAAGCGTAATTATGTCATTGTGCTATAGTGATGGAGAAAGGGCAGGCAGCCTTCTGGGAGAATTGAGCAATTATTTGCGGGGTACCTTTGATATTGACCCCCATAATTCATTAATCAGTGTTGAAAAGGAGATTTCTCTTGTTAAATCTTATGTTGAACTGGAAAAAGCACGCTTTGGAGAGCGGCTGATGGTGGAATTCGCTATTGAGGAGAGATTCTTAGAGTACTGCATACCTGCCTTAATAATACAGCCCATCGTCGAAAATGCGATACGCCATGGGCTGATGAAGCGAATTTCCGGGGGAAGGGTTAAAATTTCCTCGGGGATAAGCAATAATGCGCTTGAAATCGCAATAGAGGATAATGGACTGGGAATACCTCCGGAAAAGCTAAAAAACCTACTTGATACCGGCAGTGCAACGGGCAGTGTGGGATTGAAAAATGTGAACAAAAGACTACTGAATGAATATGGGCAGGGACTATCCATTGAAAGCAGACCGGGAGAAGGAACCAAAGTTATGATTCGTATCCCAATTAAAACAAGAGATTTGGAAGAGAGCGGGGAGAAGTTATGATAAAAGCAATGGTTGTGGATGATGAATACCTGACTGCAGAGCACGTATGCAGACTTCTGAGAAATGCCGGAGTTGATGCAGCCGACTATTATACAAATCCCTTAAAGGCACTGGAGGATGTAAGCAGGATAAAGCCGGATGCAGTATTTCTGGATATAGAAATGCCCGGAATGAGTGGCTTGGAGCTGGCAGAAAAGATGATGGAAAAGATACCCTGCGTAAACATCGTATTTATTACTGCCTACAATCATTTTGCCACAGAGGCCTTTGAGGTAAACGCCATAGATTATATATTAAAGCCCATTAGGGAAGAAAGGCTTTTAGGAACCCTGCACAAGCTTTCGGAGAGAGTTCCTAAGAAAGTCAACCGTAAGGATAACGCAGAGCTATACATAAAGGCGTTCGGAAGGCTGGTGCTGAGAGCTGACGATACAGTGCTCAAATGGAACAGGCAGAAATCGGCTGAGGTTTTTGCCTATCTGCTGATGAATGAGGGGAAATGGGTGAATAAGGAAAAGGCCTGCGATATTATTTGGCCGGATTATGAACCCAGGAAAGCGCTGGCCTACTTGCAAACCGCCATGTGTCAGATTAGAAAAACCATCTCCGTGTTCAGCGAAGGGCAGATAAAAATCGAGTATTCTGAAAATTGCTATAAGCTCACTCTTTTAGATGCGTTCTATGACGTTGAGCGATATGAGGAGTTTTACCGGAAAGCAACAGATGGAGAAAGCGATAGCATAGAGTTTATGGAGAAGGCCTTTGTCCTATACGGAGGAAAATATCTGGAAGAGGAGGGGTGGTCATGGTCAATTTCCTATAGAGAAACCCTTGATATGAAATATAGATATCTACTGGAGCGATTGATTGAAAACAGTGTTAGAAATAAAAAGTGGGAAAGCCTGCTGGACTATATGAAAGCTTTGCTGGAAAGGTCTGACGATAGTGATGCGCTTTTTCTAAAGTATGCCCCCATGTTAAATAAAGTCTATGGCAGGGATAAAACTAATGCCTGGCGTAAAGCGGTATTAAAAGATATAGTTCAATAGATTTTCGGAGTAATGAAAATTTTCCATAGTAAAAAAGAAAATGGAACATGAAAAATCATGAAATATAACGAAAAATGAAGCTTTATAAAAATATTTTGGAATAATTTGTACAAAAATGGTATAAAAAAATCTGTTTTCGTCATTTTTGTAAGAGATTTGTAAGAGAAAAGGAATACAATGGCATTGTATTCCTCATTTTTTGCCCCAATGTCCAGGGACGTTATGGGAATATAGATTGTTTTTATATTAATTTCAGAAGGGAGATAATGTTCAATGAGACAAAAGATCAACAGAATACTGAGTCTTTTTCTTACGTTTGCCATTCTGGCAGGCAGCTTTTTCATACCTGTCGCGGCAGAGGCAGCTACAAAAGCAGCGGTTGGTCAGGAGATTGAAGTTACCCTTGCGGCGGATACAGCCAGCAATAACTTATCCTTGACGGGCTTTGCGGATATTTTAAAGGATAAACTGAATACTAAATATGGGGTGCCGGTAGAAAAAATACATGTGAATGCCGTCGAATCCGCAGTGGTCTCTTCAAACATCAACTGGTACAGGTTCGACCATACAAACTATCCGGCCAAAGCAATGAATAGTCCTACAGGGCAGATTGTTTATTATAATGACCCTAATATCGGGCCCGGAAAGCAGACAGATTTCACGAAGCCGGGACATATTGCCGTCAATGGAAGCAATATTGACTTTTACGGCTATGGAGTGCCTGCATTCAAGGATTTTCTTTTCAATCCCAACAACAAGGCAAATAATAAAGTGTTTTCCTTTACACTGGATGAAAACGATGTGAACTACCACTCTGCCGAGGGTGCCGGGTTTTTGTTCAATGCGAAGTATGAGTATACCAGCGCTTCGGACCAGAGGCTATCGGGTTATGTTGTGCTTATCGGAGAAATGGAAGTGTATCTCTATCGATTGGACAACATCGAGGTAAGCCAGTTTACACAAGAAATGTTAAATTCATTAAACAGTGTGGTATCACAAATAGGTACTTCCGGCAGTAAATGGGGAGGAACTGTTACCTGTGTGGCGAAATCCGCCAAGCCCGATCCATCCATAGGCACAAAGCGGTATTTGAAGTTGGCTGCTTCGCCGACGGCAGTGTCCTTCTACCAGTTTACGGACAACACCTACAGTGCAGTAAACAGCAAGATACTGAATAATGTTGCTCTGGATACCACCTATAATGCTTTTGGATTTGGGCCTATTGCCTGCTACGCGGCACATAGCTGTGGTATACTGACCCATGTCCAGTTCAGCAATATAACCATGTCAGAGGATAATTCCACTTCCTTTGCCGACCTGGTTAAAAACACTACCTGGAGCTATCCGGGTTCTTTCCGTGTAATCGCAAATGTTGACAATGATGGTGTTGCAGATTTCGGTAAAAATGCCGAACTGGCTACCATCCTGTATTATATGATGCAGAACAGCGCCCATTATGTAGGATGGGGAGTAAATAATGCCTTGAGCCCGGCAACCGGGGGCTATAATAAGGTCAAAGACCAAGCGAACGGCTTTGTCGCAAGAAATAACGGAAGAGGTACTTTCATTAACCGGAGTGATGCAAATACCGGTAATCTTGAACAGGGCACCGAGGCGTTGGCCGATTATATAGCAGAACAGATGGGCTTAGTGCCTGTAGTTGAGAAGCCGGTAATAAATACTGTCTTTGACGGCGGTTTTCTTTCCAATGGAAATGTGACATGCTCAACTCCTACTGTTACGACCTCCCTGGGAAATCCGGTGAGCCAGTACCAATGGAGAATTATGAAAGTAGATGCCGGTACCTGGGAGAATATGGGCGAGGCGAGTACCACTTCGCTGACCTTTATGTCCGGCAGCTATAATTTAGTATCCCTTCGGGTACAGGATTCTGTCACCAAGCTCTGGAGCGACTACGCCGTTGCCTATATCGCAAACGATGCAAATGCACCTCCGGTTTCCATATTCAGCCTGGATAAAAACGAACTCATGCCGGATACGCAGGCACATAGTATCAAGACATCGGAGACTGTGATTGCAGCGGACTCTTCCTACCATCCCGCGGGGCAGGCTTTGACCGAATGGGAATGGAAGGTTTATAATTCAACGCTGGTAGAGCAGACCGAGATGAGAAAATCCTATACGGACACTACCAAGCCTTCCCAGCTTTCCTTTGATTTTAGCGGGAAACCGGCAGGGAAGTATACAATCAAGCTAAGGGTTAAGAAAGGTGGAATCTGGTCGGCCTACTATAGCCAAAGTGTGACAATCCTCCGGGAAAGTGATTCCATAATAATAAAAAGAACAGCCCCAATGGGTGGAGACAGTGCTCCTATGTGGATGATGTATTCGGGAATACAGAACTTCTCATTCTCCATAACCTCAAGCGATGGGGAACTATCAGACTACAGGATAATAAAAGTACCGGACGGTGCTGCTCTCACCGTCGGAGACTGGACTCCTGTCAATGGACACACAGCGGTGGGTTCGGGAAGCTTTAGCAATGAATCCTACGATATCTATGTTCAGGCAAGGGATGTTAACAGCAATTCAAAGACAATACTTGTTGGAACCTTTACATGCAACTCGGTTCCGGGAATAGGAGATACCGGCCTGACAGGGGAGGCGGGAGTCACCACTGCTACCGTAAGCAGTACAGTGTATGCTACCGGAGGCTCTGCGGTTACACAAAGAGGTATCGAATACTGGAGTGCCAATGATTCCGTATATAAAACAGTCTACGCTGCAACCGGCGGAACAGGGACATTTATGATAAACCTGACGGGACTTGAAATGAATACTACTTATATGGCAAGAGGCTTTGCGACAAACTCCACAGGCACAGCATACGATGCAAATCCTTTGGTATTTACCACTGATTCGATATTAGCCATAAGAAGCACCCAGCTTGTAGGAAAAGCAGACAGCACTTCTGCTACAGTGAGTGCCGATGTGTATTCTACAGGAAAGTCTTCTGTTCTGAAAAGAGGCATTGAAGTAAAAAAGGAGAAAGAATCCGTAGGTAAGGTCGTGTACGCAGAGGAACCTGGAAAAGGCGTATTTACCGTAAAATTATCCGGCCTTTATCCGGAGACTACCTATATAGTGAGAGGGTTTGCGACAGACGAAACAGGTACGGTCTATGATGATGCAGAGGTTCAATTTACCACTGCCCCTATACCTGTACCGCTGATTACCCTGGGAAGCTCTGTAATCCATGAAGCTTCCGAAAATGACGGGTCCATAGCGGATAAACTGGTGGTTGAAGTGGAAAATGGAACCTTTGCTGAAGATATGAGCGAAGGAGTTACTGTAAAGAATTTGCCCGCAGGGCTTGGGTTTACCGTAACAAGATTAAGTGATACAAAGATCGTTATTGCATTTACTGGGAACGCTGTTCATAACACTTCTGCCAATAATGTGAATAACGCTTCCATCACAATTGCTCCGTCAAAATTTTCCGGTGCCCAAAAAGCTGTGGAATCCGGGAATTTCTCCATCCAGTTTAGTGGAGATCCTGATGAAACCTTGGCTGACGATGTAGACGCTCTGAAAATAATCTATGCTGAAGGAGATAACGCAGAGCATGTAACAAAGGCATTATTCCTGCCTACCAAGGGTCAATCCGGATATACTACGGTTACATGGAGTTCTTCCAATACAAGCTTGATAACCAATACCGGAAGGGTATCAAGGCCGGAGCCGGAAGAAGCGGATGCCTATGTAACGCTTACAGCAACCATAGTGAATGAGGTTACAAAGTCTAAATCCATTAGAACCTTTGTTGTAAAAGTCCTAAAGTTAAATGACCAGGATGCGGTTGAAGAAGCTGCGAAAAACCTTACCATGGAAAAGGCATTTAAATTTACCAACGGTGATACCTGGGAATGCATTACCAGCCAGTTCTTTGCAGTAACGGAAGGGGACCATGGCACAAAAGTCAGTTGGACCTCCGATAATGATACCATCAAGCTGAAGGCAGGAACGGAAGGTACGGATGCCTTTGTTGAGAGGCCGGGGGACAACAATAAAAACACCATTTTAACCGCAGAGATTTCCAGAGGAAATGCCAAGGTAAAAAAGACCTTTTTGCTTGTGGTGGTGAAAAACGGTGTAAGCAAGACCGTATCAAGAGAAAAGACGGAAAGAACTGCTGAAGCGGCTGCCGGTACCGGTACTGCACCACAAACCTTCACCATCGAAAGAAGTACGTTGGAAGACAAGACAAAAATAGACTATGTATTAATTGATGATGAAAAAATGCAGTCTTTGACAGATGCAATGAATCCGCAGAACAGTGATCCGGAAGGCAATGCTGTTAAAGTAATTATGAAGCAGGATCAAAATGACAAGGCTCACCAGCTTGCCCTGGAAATCCCGGCTAATGCGGTAGGTGCTTTAGCGGAAAGAAAAGGAAGGCTTGAACTTGCTACGGACGAAGGTTCCATCCGCTTGGAGCAGAACAGTATAAGCCAGATGGCGCAAAGTGGCACGGATCTGTTCTTCCGCCTGGTTCCTATCAATGATAAGGAAGAGCAAAAGGATGCCTTCAATGCAGCCAAAAAGGATGCAGAGGTGGCCAAGCTGGTTGGAAATAATGTGCTCAACGTCATTGGTATACCCAGAAAAATAGAAACCAACTACAGCCATTTTGAGACCTATGTAACATTGCCGTTGAAAGGGCCAGATATTCCGACGGTCAACAGGCCGGATTTCCTGAATTCACTCAGGGTCTTTGTCGAACACAGTGACAGCATAGGCGGAACCGAATTATTGGTTCCCACAAGGATCGTTTATGAAGGGGGAGAGCCAACAGGAGTCGAATTCAAGATCGACAGGTTCAGCCGTTTCCAGATCGTCAGTGTTTCCAAGCCTTCTTCCGATGTGTATATTCCTCCAAAGCCGCAGGAAACAGATATTACCATTGGAGGAGCAAAGCAGGAGGACATTGCGCAGGTGGATAAAACAAAAAATTCCGCCGGTGGAACCGATGTAACGGTGACGCTTAACAATGATAAACTGGTAGAAAAGCTAAAAAACAGCAAGGATGGCGAGAAAGTAGAAATATCCGTTACAGAAAAAGTGGACAAACTGGAAGTAGACATTAACGCCAAGCTTATTGAAACGTTGAAAGAAAAAAATGACATACTGGTGATAAAAACTCCCGAAGCAAGCTTCAACATCCCGGTCAGTGCCTTTGCTTTGAAGGATGTATATGATGCCCTGGGAAATCCGGTTGATTCAAAGGAAGTTAAATTCAAATTTACTTTTGAGAATATATCCGGAGCAAAAAATTCCGATGTCCAGGCGGCTGTAAACAACACGGGAGCAAAGATGCTTTTAGCACCCATTGGATTTAAAATCGATGCAAGCTTCTCCAATAAAACAGTTGGGCTTGGCAAGTTTGGACAATATATTGAAATCCTGCTGCCGCTGCCAAAGGATATTGATTCCAACAAGATCACCACAGGCGTATATGTCAATGATGCCATGAAGCTGTCGCATGTACCGACGGAAGTCACCGTGGTGGATGGAATCTATTACGCGAAGATTAACAGTCTCTACAGTGACGGAACCCATACGGTGATATGGAATCCGCTGGAGTTTTCCGATGTAGCGAAGCATTGGTCAAAGGAAGACACCAATGATATGGGGTCAAGGACTGTTGTGAATGGAGTGGGCAAGGGGCTTTATGAACCTGACAGAGCCATTACCAGAGCGGAGTTTGCTGCGATTCTGGCAAGGGGTCTGGGACTGAGGCCTGTTGACACAAAGAATCCATTCACTGATGTTTCCAGTGATGCGTGGTATTATGATGTAGTGAAGACGGCGGTTGATTTCAAGCTGATTCTGGGATACGGGGACGGAACCTTCCAGCCGGATAAGGAGATCAGCAGGGAAGAAGCCATGGCCATGGCAGCAAGAGCCATGAAGCTTGTAAAGCTTGAGACGAACATCGACAGCAAGGGTGTTTCCGAACAGCTTCAAAAATTCAGTGATGCAAAAGACATCGAAAGCTGGGCGGAGCAAAATGCAGCGGCCTGCGTGAAGAGTGACATCATTAAAGGGTCTGAAGGGTTAATTAAGCCCAAAGACAGTGTAACCCGCGCAGAAGTAGCTGCAATTATAAAGAGAATACTTAAAAAGGCTAATATGATTTGATAGTTTTGGAGAAATGCTTATAGATAATAGAAGTGCAGCCCGTTTTGCTGCCACGAAAAAAGGAGTTGTTCCATAGTTTGGACAACTCCTTTTGTATTTGGCCGTGTACATCAAGTGAAGCATGCGATGGAATCGCGTTTTACCTTTTTAGAGGACTCCTACAGAATCAAAAGCTTTTTTCACCGTATTCACTTCAGCGCTGGATGCGCCATATAAGTCAGTAGCGGCTTTTACGGCATGAGCCCGCAGGTTGCTAAAGGTTTCATTGGCTGTTACATAGTATACGATTGCGCGATAGAGTATCTTGCCAAGCTTATCATTTCCAATGCCACTTACGGTTACACCATAATGAGTTCCGCCATTGGCGATCAAATATCCTACCTTATTTATAATGCCGCTGTTTGTGTGGACTCCGCCATTATCCGAAGTTCCTGTATAACGGTCTGCATAACGGTCGGGATCTCCGTATTTTTTAGGATTTTGCAGTGAACGAAGGGCATCTCCGGAAACACCGGGAGTATAAATATCTTCTCCTTCTTCCCAATCCGGGCTGCGGTTATCGTAGTATTCAGTCAGTGTTCCGAATATATCGGATAGAGCCTCGC
The DNA here is from genome assembly GCA_023419605.1 of Bacillota bacterium. GTDB lineage: Bacteria > Bacillota > Clostridia > Acetivibrionales > JAEZXR01 > JAEZXR01. Next base: position 134,383 of record JAEZXR010000125.1, read on the forward strand.
TGATGGCGCCGGGTTCGTTTTGGTAAATTAAACCGGCTTCACTATCGGTTACCGCATGGGTCAGTTCATGAGCAACAACGTCTAATGCACCGCTGAAGGGTAAAAATGTTGAGCCGTCACCATCTCCGTAAACCATCTGGGAGCCATTCCAGAAAGCGTTATTGTATTTATTGCCGTAGTGGACGGTGGACTTTAAAGCTGCACCGGCATTATTATAGCTGTTTCTGCCAAAAGTGTTTTTATAGTAATCGAAGGTTTTGGCCGCATAGTAGTGAGCGTCAACCAGAGCCGCGTCTGTGCTGGTAGTAAAGCTTCCGGTCGTGTTAGACCACAGCGTGCCGGGCAGGGTGCTTGAATTCTTTGCGTTATAGGTGAAAATGCCGCTGCCGCGGGTATTATCCTGCAGATAGTAGGAGCCTGAGGATAAAGTGGTGTTGAAGGTTTTGGTATCGCCCAGTACGCCTTTACCTGTAGATGTGGCATTTGTGCCCGTAACGTTCTCGATTTTATTGAATTTGTTTACAATATTTCCTGTAACTGCATCTACGAAGTAGGACCAGTTCCCCGGCTCAGGGTAAAGGAAGTTAAGGTTTACAAGGAAGGTATAGGAATCGTTGAATATTACAAGATTGGAGGTAGGCTTGATATCTTCATATTCTGGTTTGAATCCGAGATCGGATTCTGCAATCTTCAGGGCTTCCTCCGGTTTGAGTTTTACGGCTTGCTTTAAACTGTCCTTTTGATCCAGTGCAGGAACCGCAGCACCGGACAGGCTCTTCAGAACGCCATCCTTACCGATGACAGCCTTTTGTGTATACCCGAATACAGGGATTCCTTTATAGACCTGCTGTATTTGGACGACTCTATGTCCGTCGGTATCCTTGAATTTTGATTTGACGGTAAAGGATTCTTCGGCAGATGCCGCAATTTTAAAATTCTTTATATTGCTGTTTATGTAACCGTAAATGATATCTTCCTCGCTCTTGTCGGAAGGTGCGGTCAGGTTGCCTGTGACAAATTCAGGTGTGCCGAATTTGTCGTTGGTTTTAAGAAAATTTACATCGGATGCAGCAAAGATACTCGTAGTGCTGCTAAATACGATCACAGTTCCCAAAATAACGGATAAAAACTTATTTCTCATATAATTATCCCCTTTCATTTACGCTATGCTTATACGGCTTTATTAACGCAAAGTATGCGGATTCATTACCTTCATCTACAGGACAAAATTTACAATTTATCTGCATAGGTATTCAGTTTTGTATAAAAATAAGGTAAAATGGGAGTGAAGGCTTCATAATATCATCCATATGCTTGACCCGGTAAGTCTGGTATTTAGATATGCGAGGCCTTCATATATCTGTCCGGTGCCCTGATTTCATGCATAGCCGCCGTACCCCCTTTCCACGTAACTTTATTTAACTTTACAGCACGGCAGTTCGTGCAATAAAGGTAAATCCGACAAAATCATATTTCTCACGTCCGATTAGCGACAAAAAGCTAGGTGTAAATTAAAAGACCAGGCTTTTCCCTTTAATAAAGCATATAGAAAGCTCGGTCTCCAGATTTCTGGTTAACATATCGAAAAAACAGCAACTTAAGAATTTAAATTTCCGGGAAGTTATTCGTATTAATCCTATTGGTATTATCAAATATAATAGACTAGTTAGTGACATTTGTCAATAGATAATAAACATATTTTTACAAATATTCAAAATATTTAAACATGCCTTTTAGAAACCATGGAAAGGAAAACTCTTAGAGTGGTAAAATGATAAGAACTGCTATATAATTTCAAGTAGAACTAGTTTTCTCCATGGAGATGCGTTGTGTGAATAAAAAAGCGTTAGCAATGCACAGCAGTAAAAAAGAGAATTTATAAGGGGGAACCTGAATGTACCGTGTTTTACTTGTCGATGATGAAGCGTGGGCGCTGGTGGGGATTCGTAAAATTTTCAAGTGGAATGAAAAAGGGTTTGAGGTGGTTGGCGAAACTACAGATCCAGAAGAAGCGTTTCAAATGATTTGTGAGCAGAAACCAGATGTAGTCTTTACGGATATAAGGATGCCTGAGATTTCCGGTATTGATCTGATAAAAATGACAAGAGACAGGGGAGGGGATACGGAATTTGTTATTATCAGCGGATTTGGAGAGTTTTCATATGCCCAGGAAGCACTGCGGCAGGGAGCGTTTGACTACCGGCTGAAGCCTCTTGAGTATAGTGAAGCTGACGAACTGTTGGAGAAGCTGTTTGCCCACCTGGAGGAAAAAAATAAAAATTCACGGCATAGGGATAAAAGTATAGATGCAGTATCTACGGTCATGGAGATGGATCATTGTGAGCATATTGATGCAAATGAGAATTTTAAAGACCTTTTAATGTTTGTAAATCAGAACTTTAAGCAGGAACTATATCTAAAGGAACTTTCCTCTAAATTTTTCATTAACGAAACCTACTGCAGTGAACTGTTCAAAAAGGTTACGGGCAAGACCTTTAGCGAGTACATTAACAGCCTGAGGATAAAAAATGCATGCAGGTTGTTTGACACTACAGGGTTGACAGTAGATGAAGTGGCCAGAGAAATAGGCTACAAAGATTATTACTATTTCAATAAAGTCTTTAAAAAATACACCGGTTCTACACCTTTTAAATACCGTAGAAGCAGGAAGCAGTTAAGGGTCGATTAAAATATTATTTCCGATACTTTTTCGGGATACGGGGCCTAGCTGTAGTAGCCTGAAAAGTTTTAGCAGAAGTTATATTTTAACGATCCCTAAATTCATAAAGGGAATTTTGGAATAAGAGGGGTAATCATGTTTAATCTGAGCAGGCTTAAATTAAGGCAGTTATTGGCGATGCTGATAGGTTTTTCTCTAATTATGATACTATTGGTACAAATATTCTACTATTATCGATTTCAATTATTAACGCAGGAGAGAGCCAGAAATTATGCAGCCAATTTAATGAACCAGATTGATGAGCAATTGTCCATTACTGCCCGGGATATAGAAAAAGGAGCATCTACCATTTCATATAACAGGCATGTGCAGGAGTACCTTATAACCGGCGACACAACACGTAAAATTACGGATCTGTTCCCATTCATGTTTGATGTATTGGAGTATGTAAAATCTTCTAACGAAAATATTTTTGACATATTGATTTCGGATGCGGACGGAAAGGTGATCACATCAGTAAATAGTTACCAAAACAGCATTTATGAGGCGCTTGTGAAGAAGTACAAATTTAATGAAAAGCAGTTTAAAACGCCTACTCATACATCAGTTATTAAAGTTGACGATGATATTTTCTATTATTATGCCTATATACTACCCATTCTCTCTGCTACCCAAAGAGTTGATCTATTCGAGAAAATAGGTACCTGCGTAATTATTTGCAGAACTACCGTACTTGAGAATCTGGTTCTGGATATTTCTATTGCCAAAGAATCTCATTTGATGGTCATCGATAGTGAAAACAGGATTTTAGCCGCTAACAATAGTTCTTATCAGGGAAAGATATTCGACAGTATCGCTTTTAGTAAGGAAAATAGTGAAGGAGAAGTGGAATTAAAGTACAACGGCAAAAACTCGATTGTTCAGTATAAGACCATTAAAGGAACAGGCTGGAAAATTGTCAGTATAATACCTGTGGAAGAGCTCATGAGCGACATGCGCCCCATCAGAAGTTTCGGACTGCTCATGGGAATCATTACTACATTGATACTGTTGCTGATCGGCATCGTTTTTAGCTATAATATCACCCATAGTATTTCCAGTCTTGTAAAATTTATGCGGAATATAGGGGAACATAACATCAAGCAAAGGTTGGAATTTCATGCACAAAATGAAGTCGGGACTATAGCGAAGGATATTAACAGGATGCTGGACAAGCTTGAAGATATGACCCGGAATATTTTCACAACGCAATCCAAGCTCTATGAAGCGGAGCTGGCAAAGAAGCAGACGGAGCTATCTGCGCTGCAAAGCCAAATTAATCCTCATTTTCTCTATAACACGCTGAATTGTATCAGCAGTATTGGTCTTGCGCACGATATTCCCGATATAGTGAATATTTCTTCAGCCATGTCAAGAATTTTCAGGTATTGCATTAAGGAGGCGGATATAGTATTTGTCAAGGATGAGATCGCCTGTGTGAAAGACTACGTAAGTATTATGTCCATAAGATATCCGAACAAGTTTTCCGTCGAATTGGAAGTGGATGGGATCCTGCTGGAAATGAGAACGATTAAGATGCTACTGCAGCCCATTGTAGAAAATGCTATATACCATGGAATCGAGCGCAAAAAAGGGCAAGGGAAGTTAGTGATTAAGGGATACCTGGTTCAAGGGGAGTGTGTAAACTTTATGGTAAGCGATAACGGGAAAGGTATGAATAAGCAGGAATTGGAGGACTTGGTAGAATATATTAATAGTGAAGGGGAAGGGCTGAAAATAAAAAACCAGGAAAAGAGGAGCATCGGCCTTATGAACATTAACCACCGTATAAGGTTATTATATGGAAATCAATACGGAATTTCTATTAGCAGCATAGAAAATGAGGGTACACAGGTATACATCAAACTTCCGGTGATTGATTAAATCAATAAACCGATATAATGACAAAAAAATCCGAGGAAAACACATTTTTATTTCGGACTCTGCCAGATATAATAAAAGTATCGATCAACCTTATGATGTAACGAGAAATTTGCTATAGTAAAAGCACTAGGAAAGGAAGAGGTTCATGAGCAGGGTCCAAGATATACAGCAAAGGTTAAAACCCTCCGGCGGGCAGGTCGTCAGCAGTATCCGGCTGCAAAAAAGCAGAAGATTCAAACAAAATATTCCGTTACTGATCATGTTTATACCTGTGCTGCTTTTTTACGGTATATTTAAATATTTACCAATGGGTGGTCTGGTAATCGCTTTTAAAAATTACAATTTTGCCGATGGGATATTGGGAAGCTCCTGGGTAGGGTTTAAGTATTTTCAAATGCTTTTTATAGGCAGCAATACGGTCAACATCATTAAAAATACTTTTATACTCAGCCTCCTGCGCATCATTTTCGGCTTTCCTGCACCGATTATACTGGCAATTCTGTTGAATGAGGTCAGAAAAACATGGTTTAAGAAATCAGTACAAACCATTATTTATATGCCTCATTTCTTTTCCTGGGTTATCATCGGAGGCGTCGTAGTCAGCATATTTTCACAGGAAACCGGTATCGTCAATCATTTCGTAAAGATGGTGTCCGGACAGCCTTATCCGTTCATGTATAAGCCGCAATCATGGATTGCCATATTTATAGGTTCCGGAATATGGAAAGAAGCCGGGTTCGGGACGGTAATATATATGGCGGCATTGACAGGTATTGACACTAGCTTATATGAAGCTGCTGTAATTGATGGTGCTAATAAATGGAAACAGATTTGGCATATTACACTGCCTGGGATTAAACCTACCATCGTCACGCTCTTTGTACTTTCTACCGGAAGCATCATGGAGGTTGGGTTTGATCAGGTCTTTATGCTGCAGAATAGTGTTGTAGCCAGTGTGGCGGATGTAATCAGCACTTATATTTACCGGGTTGGTTTACAGGGAGCCCAGTTCAGTATTACAACGGCCATGGGGCTGTTTGAATCTCTGGTGGGGCTGGTGCTTGTACTGGCTTCTAACGCGATTGCCCGCAAATTCGGTGAAAGCTTATGGTGAGAGGGGTATATGTAGATGAAGGCAACAGCAGGTGAAAAAATATTTTATGCAGTAAACTATATTATATTGACGGTCGTTGGACTAAGCTGTTTACTGCCGCTCCTCCATATCGTTGCGGTATCATTGAGCAGTTCTGAAGCGATCGTGTCGGGTAAGGTTGGGATATGGCCGGTAGAATGGCGTATTGAATCCTATATACTAATGCTGAGAGGCACTTCAATTTTAAATGCATTCAAAAACAGTGTTCTCATCACGGGGGTCGGTGTTGTGTTGAGTATGACAGCTACCATTATGGCAGCATATCCCTTATCAAGAAAGTATTTCTATGCACGCAAATTTTTTACCATGATACTGGTTTTTACAATGCTCTTTGGCGGTGGCTTAATACCTACCTACCTTGTAGTAAAGGGTCTTGGCCTGGTAAATAACTATGGAGCCTTATGGCTGCCGGGATTGATCAGCACCTACAATATGCTTGTGATGCGAACCTTTTTTCAAAACATCCCGGAGGAACTGGAGGAAGCAGCCCGTATGGATGGGTGCAGTGAATGGAGGTTGATTATACAGATATTCCTTCCATTATCTCTGCCGTGTATTGCTACCCTGTCATTGTTTTATGCAGTTTCATACTGGAATGCTTTTATGAGTGTTTTGATTTACATTAATAAAACCAGTAAATTCAATCTATCGGTTCTGGTGAACCAGATGATCCGAAGTCAGTCTCTGCTTGACCCTAATCATATCCAGGCAGAAGATATTGCTCAGGCCACACCGGAAGGAATCAGGGCTGCAGGGATCATGGTAATGGTTATCCCTATGATGATGGTGTATCCGTTTTTACAGAAGTACTTTGTCAAGGGGGTTATGCTTGGCTCGGTAAAAGGTTGAACCATCCCTGCCAGGAGTAATAAAAGGGGCAGAATAGAAAGGAGAATAAAAATGAAAAAATTTCAGAAAGTAGCGGCTCTATCGTTAGCGATTTCGCTTGTTTCAACCTCGTTTTTCACCGGATGCTCAGGGAATAAGGGTAAAACAGATGATGCTGATAAAGCGGCGGATACCAAGCAGCAAAAACGAGGTAAAATAACAGCAACGATTTATGACCGCGGGAGTGTGCCGGCAGCCGAAGGAACCATTGAAAACAACCGCTGGACAAAATGGATTAATGAAAACGGTCCGGTGGATGTGGAATTTACAGCGGTTCCCAGATTTGATTCTGCTCAGAAAATCAATGTTTTATTTGCATCGGGAAGTGCTCCGGATGTAATATTTGAATATGATCCGGGTATAAAAACACCCCTTTACCAACAAAAGCAGCTGATGCCCATTGATGACATGATACAAAAGTATAGTGTAGGCTATAAAAAGTTGCTGGAACAATATCCTGAACTAAAAAAGGCAGGTACAATGTCAGATGGGAAAATGTATCAGTTCGGTAGAATAAACAGCATTTTACCGCAGCGCGGAGTTGTTATCCGACAAGATTGGCTGGAGAAACTCAAACTGGAGACTCCGAGGACCGTAGATGATTATTATAAGGTGGCAAAAGCCTTTGCCGAGCAGGACCCCGATGGAAACGGCAAAAAGGATACATACGGTATCGCTCTCAGCTATCGTGCAGGGGAGACCATCAACCAGATATTTCAAACATCGTCGCGATGGGTAGTTAAAAACAATGATGTAGTTTTCGGATGGGACCAGATGAAAGCCAGACTGGAATTCCAAAAAAAACTATATGATGAAGGAATTGTAGATAAGGAATTCCTGACGGATAAAAATGGTGCAAAAGCCACCCAGGATTTTGTAAATGGTAAGATCGGTATTTATCCGGGAATGTTTACCTGGAGGGATTTCACAGTAAAAGAGTATACAACCCTAAGGAAAAATGTTCCTGGGGCAAAGCTGGCGGTGATTCCATACCCTGAGACCCCCTTCGGACGTTTCAATCCGTCTTTTTCAAATCCTGTCCAAATGACAGCTGTGGTAAATGCGCAGTGCAAGGATCCTCAAGCCGTAATGAAATACATCGATTTTATCAGCAGCAAGGAATTTAGTCTTGCTATCACTTATGGTATTGAGGATGTACATTACAAAATGGAGAATGGAAAAGCGAAAATCATCGATACAGAAAAACACAAGAACGAAGTTGCATACAATAGTGATTTCAGGATGATGGTCGGAACTGCATCCATGGCGCAATATGAGAGCGATACGGATAATTTCGATCTGAACGATCCGATGCAAAAAGAAGGATACGAGTTGTATAAGAATGCATTAAAGCTCTATCTCGATCCAAAGGTACCCTATGCGGATCTAACGATCTCTGAACATATGCCGCAAATGCCGAGTGATCTGTCTACTGTCAATGCAAATATCACTTTGGACGATTTCTATAGTAAAGCCATTGTAAGCGGTTCATCCTATACTGTCGACCAGGCGATCAAAGATGCACAGGCAGCATGGGAAAAGGGCGGAGGAAAGCAGATCGAAGATTGGATAAAGAATTGGTATAAAAATGAAAAAAATAATGCATTCCTGGCTAAAGACATTTACGAAATCATGCAGAAAGAGGATAAATTAGGTAAACTGAAATAGTAATGATATATAAATATACAGGTCTTGCGGGAGTTCCTGCAAGGCCTGAAATATTATCCGATTTTATTTGAATCGGTCCGGTACGATAGGCCGGCAGTGTATTAACAGGAAGGGGGAAACAGGATGAAGTACTTTAACGACGATGAAAGTATGCAATACCGGTATGGGAACAATATGCAGGGTACTATAGAAAAAATAGCCAACATGTATATAGGAAAGAATCCTGCGCTGCCATTTGTATTCCGATGCTTCAGCAAGCAGGGAATCCAGCAGTTGGAGGATGGTAGGTATGACATTAACCTTGGTCTGAAGTTCCCGGATGCCAGGTCCGATCAGTATGCTTATGCCTTCGGCAAGATTTGGAGTGATTCCGAAAGGAGCTTGGAGGCCGTGCTTAGCTGTTATGGCCCCACCAGAATATACTTGAATGGTCGGATGCTTTTCAAATCAGGTGTTGTCGAAGAGGTAAACATCAACAACAGGAAGGTACTGGGGATTACGCTTGAGAAGGGCTGGAATGGATTTTTTATCAGTATGCGGAAAGTAGCCTCCGGCTTCGGTTGTATTTTCGGTTCCAACCGGAGCGGTTTGAATTTGATGGACTTTATGGCTCCGTTTACGGAGCGGTTTGGATACGGAGGATGGATTTATTCCGAGCCGGTTGAGAAAGAGATGTTTTGGGAAGGGAACATACCTGATCTATGCAGCGTGGAACAGGAAACGGGACTTCGGTGGTACCCGGATAGGGTGTGGAGCGATCATGACCTGACAAAGAAGCCCTGTGCGCGGATATTTGGAGTGCGGCCAGGGAAGTATGCCTACGCCTGGTCAAAGATTAATTCTACGATGGTTGGTGTAAAAAAGTATACTTTTGAAAGTAGTTTTGCGGGACCCGCAGCGGTATGGATTGACGGTGTCAAACAGTTTTGCTCAAATGAGGCGGACAATGTGAAATTTGAATGTTTCCTTGAATTCGGGCAGCATGACATTCTTGTTGAGACGGCTTCAGGCGAAAGGGACTGGGGATTTATAGCAAAGGTACAATGCGGAGAGAATACCTGTGAATTTCATCAGCCCTATCCAGTAAAAGGAATCAACGACCCGTGGCTTTATATCGGCCCTTTCTGTAATCCTCTTGACGGTGCGCCACAGGACATACAAACAGTGTACCGATTATTCGAGGACAGGGAAGAAGGACATATCTATTGGCGGATTGACCGGCCGGATACCTGGGTAAGGCCCTATGTCGAAAACCCGCTTTTTGCCAGATGGAATTATCCGCTGGGGGTAACACTCTATGGGCTGTTACAGACCGGCAGGATGTTGGGCAGGCAGGACATGGTTGATTATGTGATTCATCACATTTCGGAGTGCACTCATATGTATCCTTATTCGATATGGGACGCAGAACAATACGGCTACCCATCTGTTAATCAAAAGCTCGTAGAACTAAAGCTGCTGGATGATTGTGGGTCTATTGGTTCAGCCATGTTGGAAACCTATTCGGAGGCAAAGGATGATAGCTATTTGCATGTGGCAGATGTGATTGCCGATTACATGAAAAGCAGGCAGGAGCGACAGGAGGATGGTGCCTTCTATCGTGATTGCAAAGGTTACTTCATGGAAAATACACTGTGGGCGGATGATCTATATATGAGCACTCCCTTTCTTATCCGGTATTACAAATTAACCGGGAAGAAGGAATGTATCGATGATGCTGCAAGGCAGTTCCTTCTATTCAAAAAATATTTGTTCATACCCGAACAAAAGCTCATGTCCCACGTATATGATTTTAAATATGGTACCGCCACTTATATCCCGTGGGGGAGAGGAAACGGGTGGCCTTTGTTTTCACTGTCGGAAGTTTTGGAAGTGTTGCCGGAAGACCATGGGGACAGGGCAGCTTTGCTGGATTTCTTCAATGAATTCTGTGAAGGCGTGCTTGCTTTACAAGGGGAAAACGGGTTATGGCATCAAGTGTTGACCCACCCGGGTTCCTACGAGGAGACTTCCTGTACGGCTATGTTTTGTTACGCTTTTGCAAGGGGAGTACGCTTCGGATGGCTCAAGGAGAAGGAAACGTATATTCAGGCAGTATTTAGGGCATGGGGAGGACTGGCAGGCAGATCCATCGACAGTTTTGGTAATGTCCATGGCGTATGCTGGGGATCCAGGTATTCTTTTACTCCCGAGTATTATAAGGATGAGCTGCTTTGGAGCACAAACGATACCCATGGGATAGGAATTGTGCTGCTGGCGGGGATTGAAATAACAAAACTCGAAAAATTTTTGAAAAAAGCGTAAGGAGAGAGCGAGTATGCAGAAGGACCAGATCAAAAACCAACCCATTACCCATTGGATCTATGCAGGACCCTATGAATTGGATGTTTCCGAGTTATATACGGATAATTACAAGGTTCCGGTAGAGCCCTATGGATCACTTCTTGATCAGGCCAGGAGGAAACTGGCTGCGGATGGGAACTATCCGGTAGAAGGCTGTGAATTGGAGCTGTACGGGCAGAAAAGACAGTGGGCCCTTTTGCGGCTGAATGAATCGGAAAAAAAAGTTACCTGGGCAGGCTTTGGATACTACGCCCGCTTGATGGTCACATATACATACAATCAGCTGGTGGTGAAGGAAGCTGGGATCTACCGCTTTACATTATGGGCTGCAGGCAGTATTGTGATTCGTATGAATGGCAAGGAGGTGTTCAACCATTGGAAGGTTGGACGGGTAGACGGAAATTTCACCTTTGAAGCGGAGTTAAAGCAGGGCGCTAACCACTGCATCATTATGCTGGCCAATGTCCATCTGCACTGCACCAACTCTTTCAGTCTGATCCTGGAGGATAAGGAGTGCCAGGTGAATGTCCCCTTGGTAACGGGAGATACCGGTAAGAGAGAATGCCTTGAAAAGGATTTCCGGAAGTTTTATCTCAGGAACAGGCTTTTCAAGCAGGGAGAGGATATAACGGTCTTTACCGATATTCCGGTGACCTGTCAGGGAGAGTTTATATTTACGGTGACGAAAAATGTTTATAAGGAGAAGACGGAGGAGTACGGGCTTTTTGAAAGGAAAGGCACATTTGATCCATTCAGGGCAGCGGTATTATCCCTGTGCCGTGCAGATGACCTGGAGTTTCCGGGAGTATATTATATTGACATTGACTATAAGGATGTGGATGGAACCGTCATTGAAGGAACCCGGTTGACCTTGGAGAAAGTGACCTTTATGGAAAAGGTTGCCGAGGGCGGCTATCAGGAAAGAAGCAAATTCATCATTGAAAGGTATGCCGCGCTTCGTGCGAAGACCCGGTATGCAGCGGTCTTCAGTGAACTTGCAAAGCTGGAAGCCGGTAAAGCCGATCAACTGGATATCAGCGCCATCAGGGAGGGGATCGATTATGTTAATACAAGGTATGACTGCTCGGATTTTGCACTGCACGGCTTGCTCAGGATGTACTATAAATTTGGTGACAGCAAGGTACTGCCTGAGGAAATAAAGGAAGAAATGAAAAAATGCATCCTTGGGTTTAAATACTGGGAGGACGAACCGGGTAAAAATATGCTCTTTACACGCTCTGAAAACCATGAGATGCTGTATTTCACTGCGGAATACCTGGCAGGACTGCTGTTTCCAACCGAGAATTTTACCAACAGCAATCAAAACGGTCTCTTCCATATTCAAAAAGGAAAGCTCAATGCCGAGCGGTGGATCAAGCAGAAGGGTACTTACGGTTTCATGGAATGGCACTCCAACACTTATTACGAAGAGGATATGCTGGCGCTGCTGAATATCTACGATTTCGGAGAAGAAAGTGGTTATATCCGCATTCTGGCAAAAAATCTTCTGGACCTGGTTATAATGTTGATTGCTTCCAACAGTTATCGGGGTGTCATGGCTACTACCCATGGGAGATGCTATGAAAACCACATCATGTATCCGGAAACAGAGCCCATGAGCCATATCAACTGGCTGCTTTTCGGACAGCCGAAAGTTTTGACCGACAAGGTATCCATCGGGACGGTCGCTCTGGCCGGCAGCAAGTATACGCCACCGGCAGCCGGTGAGATCATCGCAAATTCCCAGGAGGAGATGATTACACTGACAAGAATGGGATTATTCCCCCATATGGGATTGGGTGGTGTTAATTGTGCTACCTACCGTACAAAGGATTACATGGTCTCCGGTCTCGTGGAATCCAATAAAGGGGAGTTTGGCCATCAGGTACATGCGGGCCAGGTACTGCTGGATGGAAATGTACCGGTTTTTGTTACATGCTTTGATAATAAATCCGAGACAACCAGGCCGTCTTACTGGGGCGGTCAGTACAGAACTCCAAATACTGTGGCGTATAAGAATATATTGGCTTATATCTATAAAATTGAGGATCTTGTGGGATACACGCACTGTTATTTTCCACTGAATCAATTTGACGCTGTAGTTGAACGGGGAAAATGGCTCTTTGGATATAAAAATGATGCCTACATTGCGCTATATTCGTTGAAGCCCTATACGAAAGTCTCGGAGGGTTCCTATAAAGATCGAGAACTCCTATGCCTGGAGAAAAGGAATATTTGGTTGATTGAAATGGGCAATAAGGAAAGATGGGGTTCCTTTGAAAGGTTTATGGGGGCAGTAGCAAAGGCAAGACTGCTGGAGGAAAATGAGGATGTCCTCTATGATTCACCCACTAGCGGTACCATTGAACTAGGTTGGGACAGGGTGTGCACAGTCAATGGAGTTCCCGTAAGAGAAAAGGATTTTCCTTTGATACAGAATCCTTACGCACAGGGCGAATATGGAAGCGGTATTACTTACCTGAAGCTTTTGGGCCAGCAGAGGATATTGAATTTTAATATTTAACAGCCTGTTCCACAGTACAGACAAGGCAGGAGACTGTTATGCACAGTCTCCTGCCTTGTCTGTTTTCAGCGGGTAAAGTAGCATTCTCCGAGGAGTGTTCACCGATAAAATTTCACCTTCCATAAAGGAATGAGGATTGATATACTTAGATTCAGGGGCAACTGTTTTGCAGGTGCATAAAATGAGGACTCATATGTCGAGTGCGTTGAAAAGGAATGGAGGAACCATGAGGATTGGGAGAGAGCATATATTGCTTTTATTTATAGCCTTAACAATTAGTTTGGCAGGATGTAATAATCCGGATAAAAATCCGGAGAGGGAATACAACATTCCTACGGGTAAAGATATAAATTTCTATATAGCAACCGATCTGCATTATCTATCAAAAAGCTTAACGGATGGCGGCGAGGCCTTTCAGAACTATACCTCCTCCGGCGATGGAAAACAATTGGAATATATCGATGAAATCCTGCGCGCATTTACTTTTGAGATTAAAAATAAAAAACCCGATATCCTGATTATCAGCGGTGATTTAACAAGCAATGGAGAGAAGGAGAGTCATCTGGCGTTATCGCAAAAATTTAAGGAGATCGAGAATGCCGGTACTTCCGTCTATGTAGTTCCCGGAAATCATGATCTGTTAAATCCCTGGGCCAGAGGCTTTAAGGGGGATCAGCGGTATGAGACGGAGAAAATAAGCGACAAGGAGTTTTGCGAAATTTACGGAGACTTTGGCTATAATGAAGCAATTTCCAGAGATAAACATACGATAAGCTATCTTGTGGCACCGGCAGAGGACGTATGGCTGTTGATGCTGGATACCAATCAATACAAAAATAATTGGAGAAATGGAGCTCCGCAAACGGATGGCCAAATTACGCAGGAAACCTTTCAGTGGATAAAAAAGTGCGGTGCCCTGGCTAAAGAAAAAGGAGCAAAGCTTATTCCCGTGATGCATCACAGCTTAATGGACCACAGTGATGTAATACAAAAAGGATATACACTGAATAATAATAAGCAAGCCATTGCTATATTTCAAAACTGTGATGTGGACTTCATACTTAGTGGGCACATCCATATTCAAGACATAAGTTCCTATAAAAAGGATGCAAATACGATCTATGATATTGCGACAAATGCGCTGTCCGTCTATCCACACCAATACGGAGTACTGAAATACTCAGGGGAAAATGCAACCTTTGATTATAGTACATCCCGGGTGGATGTGGAAGGGTGGTCAAAAGCGGAAGGCATCCTTGATAGCAATATCAATAATTTCAAGGGATACACGGAAGAGTTCTTCGGAAAGAGAGCCTATGATATGGCCTACAATCGGCTGATCGAGGAACCGGGTTTTACAGAGAGGGAGATAAAGTCAATGTCTGAAATCGTGAAGCTGCTGAATCTCAGATATTTCGCAGGGACAGAGGCGTTGAATTCAACGGACGTAATTAACTCCGAAGGCTTTGCGTTATGGAATGCTGCGCCCGATAGCTTTCTTAAAAGGTATGTCATGAGCATACTGAGAGATAAAGATACGGAGGATAACGAATTGCATGTTCAAATCCGGAACAAGAATACTTGATGTTCCATAGAAGAATGGTGCCAAAGAACCGGCTCTTGCCACGGATTTTATTAGCATATGGCCTTATTTTGCTATAAATTAGTGTGGACGTGATACTATAAAAGCAGCTTAGCATGGTGGATACGGGCATTGTCAAGAATCATTACAAGCGTAGAGCTAAGTGTTTTCAGTCAGTGTGCCAGGTACTTCGACACTGCTGATTTTTCTCCATTTACGTGCTATGGTGAAACAGATAAGCCGCTGTAACTTTCGATTGTTGCAACGGCTTTTTTACGGTTTCCTTACTCTGATTTCTTTCCAGCATCCAATATCCCTTCAAGTAGTTTCTTGTTGTGCAGTACACTCTTATCCTCCGGTCGATACTTTCTAGCCTGTTCATTATGTTCATACGCTTTTTGATAGTCTCCTAAATTATAGTAACAAACGCATAACTGCAGGTGGGGGTACCAGGTGTAATAAGCGGTATAGATGAAACTCCATCGGTCGGGATCCGGAACTTGTTGTATAGCCAGTTCATACCAGAAAGCAGCTGTTTTATAATCCCTCTGCCGGTGAAAGTTATAGCCTATGCGACTGCATGCTTCTGCTCTGGGGGCCGAAAATTCAAAGGAGCGAAACAGGGAAGACAATTCATTTTTCATATCTCCCAGGTAACGATAGCAGTCCGCTTGAAAAATACAGGCAAATATCTTATCTTCTACCCAGCCTTCCTTCATGGATATGTTTTTACTATAACTTTCTATTGCCTTTCCATAGTGTCCGTTTTCTCTTAATTCATTTCCATAATAAAAGTAGTCTCTTGCCGTGAATGTATCTCCCCGTGCTATCTTGTTTTCATAAATGGAAACGGTGCGGCCAACAGCATGACGAACTTTTTTATGGGTTACCGCAATGTCTGAATTGATAATCTTCCCTTGTACATCTAAATATTGATGACAATCCCCCTTCCATTTATAGTTTTTTTCCCTCTTTACAAGACGATTGCGCCGATATCGCAAGGTAACATTACCGTACTCATCCGTACCTGCATCGTAATACATAGATACTGAGTCTACTGACGGATCAAGGGTTTCTTTTAACTTTTTTAATTTGACTTGATCTTCTTCCAACAGAACATCGTCGGCATCCAAGTATAAAATGTAATCTTTTGTAGCATATTTAAAGGATTCATTTCTAGCGGCTGCAAAGCTGTTAACCCATTCAAAATCAAAAATACGATCTGTGTATTGTGCAGCAATTTCCTTTGTTCGATCGGATGAACCCGTATCAACGATATTAATTTCATCAACAATATCCTTAACTGTGTCCAAACAGCGGGCAAGTAACTCTTCCTCGTTTTTTACAATCATGCACAGACTAATGGAAATCATCTCGTCATTCCTTTCTTTTTATGCTGAAACACGTAAATAGTGTATAATGGGGGGATGCCCACCTCGCGGAAGGCATCCCTTGTTAGTTTTGTTGAAATACTACCCATTATACGCTACTAAGGTCCAGTCGGTCCAGTAGCACCGGTCGGTCCAGTAGCACCGGTCGGTCCAGTAGCACCGGTCGGTCCGGTAGCACCGGTCGGTCCAGTAGCACCAGTCGGTCCAGTAGCAC
>JAEZXR010000146.1 GCA_023419605.1 Bacillota bacterium
GAGTTGGGTGGCGATGAGGGCGGCGAGTTGTTTGCGCCCCTTTTTGTGCTTGGTGAACTGAAGTGTTGTCATGACCGGCTCCTTTATGTGTTTCCCTAGGTGCGGGGTGGCTTTTTGGGTCATGTACATACACGCTCTAAACGGCGGGTTTATCCAGTCGTATCGGCCATGTTCTTGACTCTTTTCAGGACGTGTTCGGCGACCGGTAACGCGATCCCGTTACCCCACAACTTGTACTGCGCACTGTCACTGCCAGGGTCGGCGAGCCACGTCGCCACTTGCTTGCGGGAGCGTCGCCGCACGCCTCGGATGCGGTTCCATTTGGCCCACACGTCCTCCCAGTAGTCGAGCTGGGCTTCGGTAGGGTTGTCGATGGCGAGCTGGTCGCACCAGTCGTCTGGGAAACCCTGCAACCGGGCGCATTCCACTGGCGTCAAACGGCGCGGACGTAGACTGTGTCCGGCGACCATTGGCGGGTCGGTGTAGTCAGATGCCAACAATGCGCCCGCCTGGTTTTCGGTGGCGCGGGTGAAGAAGTCCGACTTCGACGCCGAATACACCGGCTCCAAGATGACCATGCCGCCCTGGTTGCAGGTCGGCTCCCCACCCTTCAAGTCGAGGGTTTTCGACACGGCCGCCTCATAGCCGTAATGGCCGCCACTGGCACGGGACTGATGGACCGAATTCAACCCAAACACTCTGCGTTCCCCAGCGCTGTCTAGGAGGATGGGGACGTTCGTGGGCGAGTTGCCCATCCGGGCGGTCAACGTCTGCACCACCCCCGAAGGGTTGAGCTTCAATCGGGAGTCTTGGGGATGGTGATCCAACAACATCACCCCGCCGCGACGGCCTCCAACGCTTCCCGTAGCGGGGTGGGCATGGTTTTGTTCTTGCGTGCCGCCCGTGTGAGGATGCCTTGGCAGGCTCTCGGGCTCAAAAAGAATCTCGGGTGCGGATCGTCCTGCAAAATCGCAGATAAGGTAGATGCGGCGGCGTCGTTGGGCGAGGCCGAAATGTTGCGCATCGAGTACACGCCACGCAACCGAGAATTGATTTTCCACGACGCATCCTGCGTCTGCCCATCGGTTTGCAGGGACAGGCACGTCAGGAACCCACGGCGCGACGACCCGGATGAGGCTTGTGAGGACGGCCGCGAAATCCGCCCCTTTGTTGGAGGAGAAGGCTCCCGGCACGTTCTCCCAGATAGCGAATCTCGGGTATCGGTCATTGGTCGCCTCCCTCATTTCCTTGATGATGCGTACGGCTTGGAAGAACAGGCCAGAACGTTCCCCTGCCAGCCCGGACTGGCGGCCTGCGACCGACAGGTCTTGGCACGGCGACCCAAACGTGACAACGTCCACTGGCTCGATAGCTGCACCATCGATCTGGTTCACGTCGCCCAGGTGGGTGACCTCGGGCAGGCGGGTGGTGGTGACGAGGATCGGAAACGGTTCCACCTCTGAAGCCCACACCGGATGAATACCGGCGTGGAGGGCGGCGAGTGGGAAACCGCCTGACCCGTCAAACAGAGAGCCGAGCGTCAACATGTTCATGTGGTGCCTCGATCCACGGCTTTCACCACATCCAAATACGCCAGCTGCTGGCCGTCGCGCAGGCACGTGATGCCTGCAGCGTCTCCGGTGGCATCGGCGTAGCGGCGCAAGATCACCGAGGCATACTTCTCGTCGAGCTCCATGCAATATGCGATGCGACCCGTGGCCTCAGCTGCCATGAGGGTGGAGCCGGAGCCCGCAAACGTGTCAAGCACGATCGCATTCGCCTGCGTGGAGTTCCCAATCGGATACGCGAGCAGATCCAGCGGCTTCGAGGTCGGATGATCAGCGTTACGGCGTGGCTTGGCGAAGTTCCAGATGGTGGTTTGTTTCCGGTCGGCGTACCACTTGTGCTTACCCGTCCTCACCCAGCCAAACAGAATCGGCTCATGCTGCCACTGATACGGGGAACGTCCCAGCACGAGGGAGTCTTTGGCCCAAATGCAGCAGCCGGAAAGTTTAAAGCCGGCGTCTTGGAAGGCGCGCCGGAAGTTCAGACCTTCGGTGTCGGCGTGGAACACGTAAGCGGATGCGCCCTTCTCACACACCGAGGCCATGTTCTTGAAAGATGCGAGGAGGAACTCGTAGAACGCGTCGGTGCCCATCTTGTCGTTCTTGATCGACAAACCTGACCCGGATTCGAAGGCGACGTTGTATGGCGGGTCGGTGAGCACCAGGTTGGCGCGCTTGCTATCCATCAGCGTGGCGACGTCGCCCTCGTTGGTGGCGTCGCCGCACACGAGCCGGTGCCGTCCGACCGTCCACACATCCCCGCGCTTGACGAACGCAGCAGCCTCTAGCGCGGCGGTCAGATCGAAGCCATCATCGTCGACCTCGTCCTCATCCAAACTGCCGATGAGCTGTGCGATCTCCTCGTCGTCAAAGCCCGTCAACTCCGCATCGAAATCGGAGGCGTCCAAGTCGGCAATCAAGAGTGCGAGCTTGTCCTGG
>JAEZXR010000067.1 GCA_023419605.1 Bacillota bacterium
ATCTAAGCTATAGCGTTCCACTAACATTTCTGGATAAACGACATTGCCTTTTGATTTCGACATCTTGCCGTCTTTCATCATCAACCAGCCATGGCCAAAGATTTTTTTCGGTAATGGCAAGTCTAAGGCCATCAGCATGATTGGCCAATAGATTGTATGGAAACGCACGATTTCTTTCCCAACCATATGCACGTCAGCTGGCCAGTATTTTTGGAATAAGGAATCGTCGTCTGAGCCATAGCCTAATGCCGTAATATAGTTGGATAACGCATCGATCCACACATATACCACGTGTTCAGGACTAGCAGTGACTGGGATGCCCCATTTAAAGGTCGTTCTGGAAACAGCCAAGTCTTCTAAGCCGGGTTTGATGAAATTATTCAGCATTTCATTTTTACGTGATTCTGGTTGAATGAACTCTGGGTGTTCATCATAGTATTCAACCAAACGATCGGCATATTTGCTCATGCGGAAGAAATAAGAAGATTCCTTCACCAATTCTACCTCATGACCACTTGGCGCTTTACCGCCGATGACTTTGCCCTCTTCATCGCGGTAAACTTCTGCTAGTTGCGTTTCGGTAAAGTACTCTTCATCAGAAACGGAATACCAGCCTTCGTATTCCCCAAGATAGATATCGCCTTGATCAAGCAATTGCTGGAAGATTTTTTGAACGGCTGTTTTATGGTAGTCATCCGTTGTACGGATAAATTTGTCATAACTGATGTCTAGTGTGTTCCATAATTTCTTGACGTCAGCTGCCATTTTGTCGACATATTCTTGCGGATCTACGCCAAGTTCTTCTGCTTTTTTCTCGATTTTTTGACCGTGCTCATCGACACCCGTCAAATAAAAGACATCAAAGCCCATCAATCGTTTGTATCGTGCTACCGCATCACAAGCGATCGTCGTGTAAGAATTCCCGATATGCAGCTTGCCGCTTGGATAATAAATTGGCGTCGTAATATAGAATGTTTCTTTTTCAGCCATGGACGCAAGTCCTCCTTTTCACTAGTAAAGTGTATACTTAGGTAGTATACAGTTCGCAACCCAAAAATGCTATAAATTTAATCAAAAAAGCGGACAACCTAAGACCTTTCTTCATGCTCTAAAAGAAGCAAAGGAATCGTTTTGGTCCTTAAAACGCAGCAAATAAACCAGCAGATTTGAGTATTTCTTTTCTACTAGTTATCATAGCGCAGATAGCCGTTCACTTCAATGTTCTAGGGGAAGAATCTTGCTTAGATACAAAGGGTGCTGGTGAGGGAGTTGCTTCTTTTTTCTGATCGTTTTGTGTCTTCCAAGCGGCAACTAGCGATTATTCGATCATAAATTCTATCATCAGCGTTTGCGGTCCCTCTTCTTCAATCGTCACTTCTTTGATCAAGCGATAGGTTCCTTTCGGCAAGGTGCCAAAATACTCCGACCAATTGATTAGGAAAGTTGTTTGACTGTGGGCAGAGGCATAAAGACCGATGTCTTGAAAAAACACGTCTTCTTTAAAAAGGAGCTCCCGCCATTCATCCCCCTCGAAAACATCCACTGCAAAATAGTTGTCGTAGATCACCCTCTGATCGGAATGATTGTTCAGTTTGAAGCGTCCAGATGTTGCTGTGCTGGTCTCCACTTCTAAACGAAGGGTTGCTTGTTGAGTTAATGGGGGTCCCATAAACGTATCGGCGGGGATTCGATTGACACTTTGCCCAACCATCAAATCCGTCGACTGCTCTTGAAGGTGACTGAAACGAGTACAGCCGCTAATAATCAACAACATCAACAAAAAAGCAAGAAACTTGATCGCTTTCACTTCTTTTTCCCCCTCTCAAAAGAATTCTCTACGGCTCGCCTTCTTTCCTCCAGTATACCTATTTTCGTGCCTTTTCAGCAGCATTTCTAGTCATTTATTGCTTTTTTTTTGAGAAAAAGGATCTGAAGAAGCTTCTTGCAGGCGGTCTTTGATTAACAGGTACTTCTTTTGCTATAATGAGGAAGACTTCACTTATAGAAAGGAACGCTATGACCCAAAAAAACAAACAGCATTTTTTGCTTTTAACCGTGCTTTCTGTGGGGCACTTGCTTTTTTCAACCACAGGTTACCCCTTTTTGTTTGCTTACTTCAACAGCCATGATTACGCGGCGCTTTTTGCGACAGCGCTGGCAATCCTACGGGTAGCTTTTCTGCTCTGGATCGCTCTTTGGGGTTATTCAGCGCTCAAAGAACACCCTCGGTCTTCTTGGCTTTATCTCGCATTGTTTTTCATTAATTTGATCGTTCCTTATTTTTTCCGTTAAGGAAAACCATCGCGCTCAGTTACTTACTTTATCTAAGGCAGGAGAAACCAATGAAAGAATTTACCTCAAAATCAGCTGAAAAGCACTACTATGAAAAAGAAGCTTCTGAAGCAGACTTTCTTACGTGGTATCAGGCACAAGATCAGCCAAAATACGAGAAACCCTCCGTAACCGTCGATATGGTGTTGATGTGTTACAACAAAGAAGAAGAACAACTCAAAATTGCGCTGATCCAAAGAAAAGGGCATCCTTTCCGGAATTCTTGGGCATTGCCAGGGGGCTTCGTCAATCCCAATGAATCGACGGGGCAAAGTGTGATCCGTGAGACCCAAGAAGAGATTGGGGTCACCATCTCCAAGCAAAACATCGAACAGTTGCATACCTTCAGCACCCCTGGTCGTGATCCGCGTGGGTGGGTAATCACCGTCAGCTATTTGGCATTTATTGGTGAAGAGCCTTTGAGTGCTGGGGACGATGCGAATCAAGTGCGCTGGTTCTCTCTGGAAAGAAAAGCCAATCAAATCTATTTGACCAGCGGTGAGATCGAGATCATTCTTGACCTGGTAACTGGCACCTCTGTTGGAAAAGATACGTTGGCTTTTGACCACAGCGCGATCATTCTCAAAGCCTTCAAACGGGTTGCCAACAAGATGGAGCACGAGCCGCAAGTGCTTCTTGTGTTAGGCAAAGACTTTACGATCACGGAAGCCCGTAAAGTATTCGCCAAGTTTTTAGGGATCGATTTTAAAATGATCGATCATTCCAACTTCAAAAAATCCATGCTCCAATATTTTACGGAAGTCGGCGAAAAGCCCGGCGGCATCGGGCGTCCCTCAAAGATCTATCGCTTAAATGACGCATTTTTAGGTGATAAAATGTAAAAAAATACAACCCCCTGTCAGACCTTAGTTTGGGTTCTACAATATTTAGTGTTGGTGGAAAATCTACGGATTTTCTACTGACACTTTTTTTGTAAAAAAAGATAGAAAAAGAGATAGCCTAACTGGTAGAATTTAGT
>JAEZXR010000109.1 GCA_023419605.1 Bacillota bacterium
CCATTTCTTACCTCAAAGGTACCGTTGACATTGGTACGGGTAATCATGGCAAAGTTGGTTGCCGCAGTTACGGTAACGGAGGTATCGGCATAGCCTACCAGACCGTCAATGCCGTTCGCTAAGGGAGCTAGGTCAAATTCGGTAGTACGTACGCCTGTATTGGTACTGCCGAGATTATGTGTACCGGCACTGTAACTCGTAGTGGAATTCCATACTGGCCCCGGTGTGGGAGTCGTCGTTGGTGTCGGGGTCGGTGTAGGGGTACCGCTGCCAACTAACCATGACAGTAAGGCAACCCCGACACTATTGGCCGTTGTAGTCGGTTCGTTGCAGCAATAATCCGCTCCGCTTGGATCAAAGCAGAACTCATTGGTATCAAAAGCGCCCATGCTGCCGAGCATAAAGCCATTGTTTTTGATTTCCGACCAGGTACAGGGACCTTCATCCCAGCACCCTGGCAGGTCACTGCCCGTGAGGGTAGCCACACCATGTTCATATGCCTTTTGCCAGGTGGTTCCTGCATGGCTTACAAAGCTTATTCCCCAGGGATTGGCTCCAAAGGTATAGTTCAGATGATTTGCGATAAGGGCATCATAGGTGTTATCACCGCTGAGATCCTTATACCACAGAGCTTGCAGTGATTTATCCGCAAGTATTTCGATAAATCCCCAGCCGGAGGAGCTTGCTCCGATCTGGAATTTGGAAGCGTTCATCTTACTTACCGAACTGGTAACCAGATTCCGTAAAACACTTATGGCAATCGGTTTATACTGTGAATCCGCCCTGCCGATTTCATAAGAGGCCAGAGGGGCGGAATTATCCCAACTGTAATCGCCTCCGCCAGCAGCTGCTTGAATGAAGCTCTTTGCTTCTGTAAGGTAAGAACCGATATTGGTCGCTTTATACAGTTCGATTGCTGCTAAAGCCAGATCATCCTTGGTATCGGATTCTCCGTAGAATTCCTGTTTTTGGGGAGTAGTTCTTGTTTTGCCGTAAGCATAGATTTGTTTTGCGGCAGTCAGGTATTTGGATGCCAGGGCAGTATCGGTATCCTTAAAGGTTAAATAGCCTAAGGCCAGTGAAGCGGCTGCCTTACCGCAGACATCCCCACCCTGGCCGGAGGACAAGGGGTACGCCCAGCGGTTGGGGTTTGTATCGTTTTCCGGCATTCTGTAAGCATAATCATGGTCTTTACCATCGGCAACCTGATAGTACATTACCTGATTTGTATTATCCCATAGTTTGTAAAGCCAATCCAGACCTACACGCACCTCTTGCAGGAAGCTGGGGCAATTGGCAAAGGCATCAGGGTTTCTCAGATATGCTGTAAGCATGCTGCATTCCACATATCCGGCAGTTGTTGCAAACTTTATGAAATCCCCTGAATCGTGCCATCCGCCTGTGACATCCAGTTGTTTGCCGTTCATGGGCCCTCCCTTGGCGATGCTGTCACCCAAATGGCAGACACCGTGAAGACTGGGAGAGGTGTTCCCGCAGCGTTGGCCTTTGAAAAATTCGAGGCTGAGTGGTAAAAATGAGCTGTAGATATCGGAACCGATGATGAATTGCGGTGATACGGTGCCGCTCAGGTTAATGGTATAGGTACCGTTCGTTTTGAAGCCGCTGAAGTCAAGTATGTATAAATGGCTGAAAGTAGCGTAGGAGCCTTTATCCGCCCCGATGGTTCCGGTATAGACGGCCATTCCACCCTGATTGATGGTAAAGCTTGCTCCGTTTAGACTGTTGTTGGTGAGGACATAGGCAACCTTCTGGCCGGAAGTCATATAGCCTACCTGGTTCACTCGAATATAGGCGCTTGCCGCAGAAATTGATTGAGGAACAACTGCTGCTACGAATGTCATGACCAGGACCAAGACCAGTACACTGATTTTCTTAATGCTTTTCATCTTTAACATGTGTCTTACCTACCTTTCACTTTAACTTTTCGTTTTCCCGCATACCAGCGGATTCCCTGGAGGCCAAACCTGATTTTCACCTCCTATCCAACCTAACTTCAGGGAACAAAGTAAAAAACTTTTATTGAGAATATAACAAGCCGCTTTTGGCGGCCCGTTATTCTGTATTGCTATAGCCGGCTCCGGTGTGAAAGTCCGACGTTTTTTATCATTCCGGTAAGTTCAATTTTGCGGGTGTCATTTCAATGGAAGGACAGTCCGTGTAATTCCGGCAGGAAGGAGCTGAATAAGGATTGCTGTAAATACCGTGGGAAGATATACGTCCGAGACTCCATACCTCGCTCAGAATGACAAGGGGTTGATGATGTAATACTGAATATTATACATTCCTTTACAAATTCCTGTTAGCAATTTATATACAAAAAATAGTAAAATTATATGCTTTATATAAAGCATATAATTTTACTACATGGAGGCCTAGTCGATTTTAGCCGTTGAGTAAGGTGCTTTTTAGAGGGCAGCAGCTTTATATGCCAAATATTTAAAATTGGGCCTTGTTGCCGAATCCATCAGATAGGCAGAGGTTTCCGCCCCCTCTCTTCTGAATTTATTCAGAATGGCGATCATTTGATCCGCTGTTGCGATGCCCGGGCCGTGTCCGTAGAAAGTACCGTCGCCAAGATCAATGGTATTTTCTCCCTGCCACTGAGGAGTTAAGGGATCAACATCCGGATTGGCGAAGTACCTGCAGTCTCCCGGTAAGAAATCTTTAACATCACGGTAATTGGTGATTCCCAATTGGGGATCAAGATGCTGCCAATCCATGAGGTAAATCTCCGTAAATGTCCGGTCAAAAAGCTCTTTGGGAAATACCTCCGTTAATGCTTTGTAAAAAACGATAACCATGGCAGTAGCACACTCCGTACCGTACTTTCTGCTGTTTTCATAGATGTCCAGGATGGCGTCGGAGGGTTTGACCCCTTCTTTTAATAAAAAGCCGCCTTCATCGGTTCGTTCCCAGAAATCCGGATTGCATATGGATTTACGGAAGGTTCTGAAGGAAAAATAGGTTTTATTCAGTTCCCTGGCAGCCTTAATAATGGATTTACGGAGATTCAATTCAAATTCAAGCTCGCTAGCTGATCGATAGCTATAGAGCCCGCTGCTTGACGACAAAATGCCAATGATCTTACCCTCTATGCTATTTGCTGGGAATGAAAAGTCCGTGGTGTCGGGGCTAATGACTGTACCGGCTATTTGAATCATAGTATCCCTCCTTTCCATGCCCTTGCGCTTCTTATTTGTTCTGAAACAGGAGAGAAAATCCACGTTCTCCATTGATAGCCGTTTTGGCGGTATAACAAATAGGAGTAGCTGGAAAGAAGCACCCGGAGATCCTGCGGAAGCGCCTGAAAAGGTTCCAGAAGCTTGGATTCTTCCGGGGTGAACGGGTTAAGCGGCTTCCCTGTGGCAGGAGCGATTGCCTTACAGAGATACTTGGCTTCCAGGGATACGACGTAGGGGAGGGGGGAAGGGGTTTGCTGGAGGCTTTCTCCCGTATAGCGTAAAAAAGAGCCGTTTTCCTGCATCCATTGAAGAAAATGGGTGTACTGGGCAGAAGGCGTGGAAGGCCGGGATGCACTTATTTCCGGTATAAAGCTCAAGAGCTTCTGCGCCAATAAAACATCTTTCCTATCGATGGAATTCAGATAATTGGCAATAAGGCCTAAACTGGAAGGAAGGCGGCATTCAAAAAAAGCCCAGACCAGATCGTGAATATACAGCCCTTTTCTATGGCGGCTGAAGATCATTTCCGCCATGGCCGGTAAAACCGTGGTATCTCTGTATACTTTCACAAGGAGCGCCGAAACAGACTCCATAACCAGATCATACTGGTTGTTGAGTCCGTCATTGCGGTAGCCTGTTTCCAGCATCCACTTCAGCACCGGGTAGGTGGTATCCCGGGTGTCGGAGGAGAGACGGTGCAAATTTGCAAACTCTCCGGATGTGATCTCTCTCGTAATTTCCAGAGCCTGCTGGTTCCGGGGACTTAAATGGGAAGAAAGCTCCGAGTTTTTAATATCGGATTCCAATACAAACAGGGAGGGGAAATGCAGGTTTTCATGGTTCATATAATGAATTGCCTGCTGTGTATTGTTTTGCAGCATTTCCTGAAAATGGCTCTTAAATTGCCGGATTCGATTACCCAGCATGATTCTGTCATAAGAATCTGCAGTATGTAGATTAAAAACCTCCATAGAGATCAAAACCTCCTCAAAACAAAAAATCCGTTTCATACTGAATCGGGGGACTGCATCTCAACCACGGATGTGCCAAGAGGCCATTCCCCGGCAAGGATGACCCGTATAAGCAGAAATATAGGGTGTTTTGTAGCTCCGTGAGCCTGTAATTTATTTGCTCGCGGACTATACAATCATCATATGCATAGAGGCAATGATTGGGTACTGGAATGCCAGAGCCTGTGCTGATTGGAAAAAACTTTTGAAAATATCCGATAGATGGATTATACTGATAGAAAATATACTTCACAGGTTGATAAAGGGATAAGAAGCAAATAAGTGCCTGTACGCGGTATAGTAAAGGATGGAGTAAAACATGAAAATACTGGTGGACGCCGATGCATGCCCGGTAAAGGGCATCATTATAAAGGTGGCCAGGGAACGCGGCATTCCGGTTACCATGTTTATTGATACCAGCCACATCCTCCAGGATGGATACTCGGAAGTGGTTACAGTGGATAAATCCAGGGACTCTGTAGACATTGCCCTGGTGAACAGGGTTGCCAAAGGCGATGTTGTAGTAACCCAGGACTATGGCGTTGCAGCCATGGCTTTGCCCAAAGGTGCAAAAGCCATCAGCCAAAACGGGTTGGTGTATACCAACGACAACATTGACCGGCTTTTGTTTGAAAGACACCTGGGACAGAAAGTCCGGCGGTCCGGTGGCAAAACTTCAGGACCAAGGAAGAGAACCAAAGAGGATGATGAGCGGTTTGAAGCCGCTTTTCGCAGCCTGATGGCGCAAATATAGGAAAAGGAAAGGGGGAGCAATATGCTCTACGAATTACGGGTTTACTATATGGTTCCCGGAAGGATGGAGGCCATTCATGAGAGGTTTTCCAAACATACCTTGGCGTTGTTTGAAAAGCATGGCATGCGGACAGTGGATTTCTGGGAGGATGCGGAAGGGAACCCCAAAATCTACTATATATTGGAGCACAAGGATCGGGAATCCCGGGATAAAAGCTTCGAGGCCTTCCGGGAAGACCCGGAATGGCTGGAGGTAAAGCGGTTGTCGGAAGTGGATGGGCCCATTGTAGAAAAGATGGAAACCTTTTTCATGAACCGGGTTCCTTATTCGCCGGTTTAGCGGTCATACTTCTACGACCTCTTTTACAACATTGAAAATAGGTTGTAAAATAAGCTTACTCTTAGGGGGTAAAAAGCTATGATGCGTAAAACGTCGATATGGCACTCCCTCCGCCAGCTTCGCTGCCACCTCCCTCTAAGAGGGAGGCACTTTTCCTAAGCCTTTGCAGTACTATCTTCACTGAAATGGAAGTAAGAGTCTCCCTCCTTGAGGGGGATGTCACGGAGTGACAGGGGGAGTACAGTCCGCAGACACGCATGTTTACTAAGTCCCGGAACAAAAGATCAGTTATAACTATTGACCGTAGTGCATCAGGTATCGGTAAAGGGTTCCAATTCCTTTTGGACATCATGGTAACTTGTCTCAAAATCGGAGGTTCTGTCATAATCCTCCATCCTCCGGGACATTGCTTTTAATATCTCAAGGGCGGTGGCTCCTCCGGCATGGGTCAGCCTGTCTTCGCTGTCGGATATCCGGTGCAGCGATTTATTATAGATATCCCTGAATCTTCTTTCGAACTCCTTGTTTACATTGGCAAAGGATACTTTGTTAATGTCAAAGGAAGGGTTCAGTTCGGGTTCGTTTGTATGCATTGAAGAACTCCTTTCGAAATGTAATGTTGAATATAGTTTTAAAATATTTTTCTATTTTATTCCTTGTCCGGTGAAAAAGGAATTTAGTGATCTTTGTAGAATAGATACTATACACCTTTGGAACTCCTCTCATTTTATATACAATCGGATTGGCAACCGCTGGTTTGGGCATTGTACAGCCGACGGTTCTTGGGTTTTACGAGGCACGAATCAACTAAGTTTCATCCGAATTTGCATAATACATCTATTCAGCAGAATAAATACCATAAAGAGACAACCGAAACAGTAGTTTACGAGCTACATCCTCAGGAGGGATTTATGTACAGGATACTTGTTGTAGATGATGAAGCGGTAGTAAGAGAAGGAATGCGGGATAACATGAATTGGGGAGAGCTGGGCTTTGAATTCGTAGGAGACTGCGAAAATGGCAGTGAGGCCATGGAAGCCATTGACAAGCTTCAGCCGGATGTGGTTTTAACGGATATTAACATGCCCTTTGTAGATGGACTGGAGCTTACACGATATGTTGTTGAGAAATATCCCCGGATTAAAGTTGTAATTCTCACAGGATATGATGAATTCGGATATGCCCAGCAGGCAGTCAAATTAAAAGCCTATGATTATATATTAAAACCCATTACTGCCCGGGAACTGCGGAAGGTCCTCGAAAAGCTCAGAGGGGATCTGGAAGAGGAAGCTAGGAAAATGGAGGATATGAGCCGCCTGAAAATGCAGCTGCGGGAAAGTCTTCCGCTATTAAGGGAAAGATTTCTCAACCGCCTTGTCACCGGTCAGCTCCGGGAAGGCAGCTTTGAAGAGAAGCTGCAGTACTTTGATATTGACTTTAAAGGCAGCTGCTTTTTGGCCTTACTGGTGGATGCCGACGATGACAGGGACTTCCAACGGTACCACCCTGGAACGGAAGATGAGCTTCTGCTTTTCGCTATTTATAACATCAGTGATGAAATCGTTGGAAACTATGGTAGGGGAATCGTATTCCAGAACAATTACGAAAAAACCGTAGTGATTCTGCAGGGCGAAAGCAGGGAGAGCCTCCTGGAGTGTGCCGCAAGGGTGAGTGAGGATATCCGGGAGGCCGTTGAAAAGTATTTGATATTTACGGTGACCATTGGTGTGGGGACGGTATGTTCCAACCTGAAGGATTTGAAAAATTCCTACGGAGGTGCGCTCTCTGCCCTGGATTACCGCTTTCTTCTGGGAAAGAACCGGGTCATTACCATCGGCGATATTGAGGGAAACATGCACGGCTCATCGCCTTATAATAAGGAGTGGGAAAAGAAACTGATTTCCGGTATAAAAACCGGAACGGTACAGGAAATCGACGTTATTATTGGAAATATCATAAAAAGCTTGCGCGAGTCCCATATCTTAATGGACCGGTGCTATATCCATATCCAGCAGGTGATTATCTCCACCCTGGATGCACTGAATGAGCTGGGGGTCAGTGAAGCGGAAATGCAAGGAAACGACAACAGTCTGTTGACGGATATTTATCGCCACAAGACCCTGGAGGAAGTGGAGGTATGGCTGCGGAAGTTTTGTAAGAAGGCATCTTATCTGCTGTCCAACAAAAGAGATTCCTTCAGCAGGCAGCAGGCGGTAAAGGCGGTGGAATACATTACAAGGAATTATATGGATGAAAGCCTTTCCCTGCAGGATGTTTGCAGAAGCCTGTCCATGAGCACCAGCTATTTTAGCACGGTATTTAAAAGCTTTACAGGGGAAACCTTTGTGGAATACCTGACGAAAATACGTGTAGAGAAGGCCAGGGAGCTGCTGAAAGGATCAGATCTGAAAACTTATGAAATCGCACACCGTGTCGGTTATGGTGATCCGCATTATTTCAGCCTGTCTTTCAAGAAAGCCACGGGGATGACTCCGACGGAGTACCGGGAAAGGATGTAGGACCGCCATGCCTTGGAAAAAACATAGAGTTCTCAAACATGTAAAATTTAAGAGCATACAGTCCCGTATAGCTGTTGCTTTTTCCCTCCTGATCCTTTTCACGGTCCTGGTGATTGCTTTTGTTTCCTACAGGCTTTCGGCAGATGCAGTGGAGCGGAATTCCACGGAGTATACCTATCAGTTGATTCAGCAGGTCAATGCAAACATAGAAACCTACATCAGCTACATGGATAACATATCACAGATGGTACTGAATAACTACGATGTAAAGGAGTATTTGTCCAAACCGGCAGCTTCTGCCGATGACGGCGGCCTGGATCAGCAGATTGCCCAGCAGTTCCAGGAGCAGAAAATTTCCGAGCAGTTTACAGCCATCATAAATGCGCGGAAAGACATCTCCTCCATCATGATTTTTGGCAGCAACGGAAAATTTGTATCCAACAATAAGCATAAAGCTTTAAATGCCTATGCCAATCTGAAAGAACAAGGCTGGTACAGGGCAGCACTGGAGGCCGATGGAAAGGCTGTGGTTTCCTCCTCCCACATACAGAATATTTTTGAGGACGAGTACCGGTGGGTAGTATCCTTAAGCCGAAAGCTTACCAGCGGTGACGGGAAGGAAGCCACAGGTGTTTTTCTGGTGGATTTGAACTACAGCGTTATCAACGACATGTGCAACGAGATAAAGCTGGGGAAAAAGGGCTATATTTTCATCCTCGACAAAGAAGGAAATATCGTTTATCATCCGCAGCAGCAGCTGATCTACAGTAATCTGAAGACGGAATTGGTAGATCAGGTGCTGAAGGCAAAAAGCAGCAGCTTTACCACCAATGAGGGTAAGGATAGCAGGATGTACACCATTAAGGAATCGGCCGGCACAGGATGGAAAATTGTTGGCGTAGCCTATGTGGATGAATTGGTGGCCAATAAAAAGGAAACCCAGACCTACTATATTCTGGGTGCCATCGGTTTTATGCTCATTGCCATTGCCCTTTCCGTCATAATATCCTCAAGAATTTCGCGGCCCATACGACAACTGGAAGTGTCCATGAAGAAAGTGGAAAAGGGAAACTTCGATAGCAAGGTGGAAATCACAAGTCTGGATGAAGTTGGAGAGTTAAGCAGAGCTTTCAATATAATGATGGATGAGATCAAGGCACTGATGCGGCAGAATGTAAAAGAACAGGAACTAAAGCGGAAGAGCGAGCTGAAAGCACTTCAGGCCCAGATTAATCCTCATTTCCTGTATAATACGCTGGATTCGATTATCTGGATGGCAGAGGGCAGGAAATCCGAAGAGGTGGTTCTCATGACCTCGGCCCTGGCAAAACTTTTCCGGCTGAGCATCAGTAAGGGAGAAGAGCTCATTACGCTTTTCAGTGAAGTAGAGCATATAAAGAGCTATCTGACGATACAGGAAATGCGGTATCGAAATAAATTGAACTTTGAAATTCAGGTGGAAGAGGAGATTCTTCACTATAAGGTGTTAAAAATCATACTGCAGCCCTTGGTAGAGAATTCAATTTATCACGGAATAAAAAATAAAAATGGAGATGGCTTGATACGAATTATAGGGAAACAGGTGGCAGATAAAATCCTTCTCCAGGTGATGGATAACGGTGTGGGAATGACACCGGAGGAAATGCGGAAAATTTTCGAAAAAAGCGATAAATCCCGGATAGGAAGCGGTGTCGGAGTTCGAAATGTAAATGAGAGGATTAAACTTTATTTTGGGGATGAGTACGGGCTAAGCTTTGAAAGCGAACTGGATAAAGGGACTACAGCCAATGTATGGCTGCCGGTGCTGGAATAGGAGGGAGTTTACATGAAAATTTTTAGTAAGACTACAATAACAGCCGTTCTGCTCCTTTTCGTTCTGGCAGGAAGTTCATTTGGACTTTATAAAGTAGTTTTTGAAAAGACGGAAAAGCAGCCCCCGCGAATTTTGGTTGTGTTGAAAAACATCGATGAGTCCATGGAGTTCTGGCAGATTACAAAAGCAGGGATTGATGTAGCGGCAAGAGAGTTTGATGTTGCTGTGGAAGTTATTGGGGCACCTGCTGAAAGTGACATCTCCGGGCAGATTCAAGTAGTAGAAGAACGACTAAAAGGCAAAGACCATCTGGATGCTGTCGTAATGGCGGCTGCCGATTATACTGCACTGGTACCGGTAGCGGAAAGAATTAAAGCCAAAGGGATTCCGCTCATTACCATTGATTCTGCCCTGAATAGCAACATCCCGCAAAGTTTTATTGCTACGGATAATACTGCTGCAGGAAGAAAAGCGGGAGAGATGCTGGGGGAACTGCTTTCGGCAGGCTCCCATGTTGCCATCATAAGTCATGTAAAGGGCGCCTCTACGGCTATTGAAAGAGAGCAGGGAGTAAAGCTGGGATTGGGAGAAGCTTTCAAGGAGAAACTGGTAGGTACGTACTTTTGTGATGGGATACAGGAAAAAGCCTATGAAATTGTCAAAGAACTTTTGAAGAAGGATAAGGAAATCGGAGGGATTGCCGGACTTAATGAAACCTCTACCCTGGGGGCAGCCAAGGCCATCAAAGAGCTGGGACTTAGCGGGAAAATAAAATTGGTAGGCTTTGATAATTCCATTCCTGAGGTCAAATTGATTGAGGAAGGCGTGATACAAGGGACCGTCGTCCAAAAGCCTTTCAGTATCGGATACCTGGGAATTAAGACAGCCGTTCAGGTCTTGAAGGGGAAAACCGTCGAAAAAAGAATCGATACGGGCTCCCAGATCATAACCAAGCAAAATATGTACACCATTGAAAACCAGAAATTATTGTTTCCTTTTGTGGACCGCTAAGGCAGGACAGCGAAAATAGAGTGTAAAAGCCTGGAAGGCAGATTCAACGCCTTTCAGGCTTTTCTATGCTTATGGAGCTTGTGTTTACCCATCTCCTTGTCCTAGGATTGGCAACAGTGGTGAGGGGATTTGCAGGCGGAGTTGATTTATTTGTTATTTTTGTAACAATTGCACAAGAGTTTGATCGAATAGGATAATGTTTTTGTAACTATTTGTGTAAAATTTTAACCTACTCCAGTAAAATATTCTATTAAGCTTTTTTTTCACCCATTGTATGATTAAGCCAGAGGAGAAACAAAGGTTGTCTCATAGGGTACTGCTTCGCAGACCCTGGCGGAAAGTTATGTTACAAGGTGCTTGTTTTCCGGGTGTAACGCCTACACCGATCTATACAGACTCGAGGTGAAACGATATGGGTGAAGTTCTGGTTTTAATGGAAGGTATCGAGAAATCCTTCCCAGGGGTTCATGCATTGAGCCAATGCCGTTTTGAATTACGGCCTGGGGAAGTCCACTTTCTCATGGGGGAGAACGGTGCAGGGAAGTCTACACTGATGAAGGTTCTCACCGGGGTATATGCAAAAGATGAAGGGCGCATCCTTTATAAGGGAAGGGAAGTGGATATTCCAAATCCAAAAGCAGCACAGGAACTGGGAATTAGTATTATTCACCAGGAGCTGAACCTGATGCCGCATCTTACTGTAGCACAAAACATTTTTATAGGACGGGAACCCCATAAGGGGGTCAAGTTCATTCTGGATGACAACAGCTTGAATGAAAAGGCCCGGGAGCTGTTAAGTACGATGAATCTGAACCTGGATCCGCGTATGAAGGTTTCCGATCTGACGGTAGCCAAGCAGCAAATGGTAGAAATCGCCAAGGCGTTGTCCTTCAATTCGGAAGTCCTGATTATGGATGAGCCTACGGCGGCGTTAACAGAATCGGAAATCGAGGAGCTCTTCCGTATTATTCTTCAACTGCGGGATAAAGGGGTAGGTATCATCTATATATCCCATCGTATGGAAGAACTGAAACGAATCTCCGATCGTGTAACGGTCATGCGGGATGGTTGCTATATCGATACGGTCCGAACTCCGGATGTTACCATCCAGCAGATCATCAGCATGATGGTGGGCAGAACCATCTATGATGTGCAGCGGGAGAATACGGCAGCAGCCAAGCAGGAAATTGTGCTGGAGGTAAAAGACCTTAACCGAGGGAAAACGCTGAAGAATATCAGCTTTTCCTTGAAAAAGGGAGAAATCCTCGGATTTGCCGGACTTATGGGGGCAGGGCGTACCGAGGTCGCACGGGCCATTTTTGGCGCAGATCCTATAGACTCCGGTGAAATCCATATAAAAGGGAAAAGAGTGACCATTAAGAGCCCCAGCGATGCTGTAAAACACGGTATCGGTTATTTGTCGGAGGACCGGAAGCGGTATGGGCTCACCTTGGGAATGGATGTAGAGACAAACATTGTTCTGGCGAATATGAAAAAGTTTCTGGGTTTCTTTGGATGGATTCAGCGTACCAAAACCAGAGAGATGGCGGAACAATATGTTCAGGCCCTCAAAATCAAAACACCCGGCTTACAGCAGAAGGTAAAGTTTCTTTCGGGAGGAAACCAGCAAAAGGTGGTTATCGGAAAGTGGCTGACCCGGGATTGCGACATATTGATCTTTGATGAACCTACCCGCGGCATCGATGTCGGGGCCAAAAGTGAAATTTATAAACTGCTGAGTGAGTTGGCAGAACAGGGAAAGTCCATTATTATGATTTCTTCCGAGCTGCCGGAAATCCTCCGTATGAGTCACCGGATCATGGTGATGTGTGAGGGAAGGATAACGGGAGAAATCACATCTGATACAGCGACGCAGGAAGAGATTATGCAGTATGCGACCCAGCGTGGGGCGTAATTGCAGGATGAAAATATTTGGGGTCGGTGAAAATATAACTTCATCTATCATTTTGCTATACCCTTCATTGAACCAATGGCGGGCCCGCAAAAAAGATGAAGTACTATTTTCAATCTCCTGTAAATTCTAGATTTGGGGGTATTCGGTTATGGAAGCAAAAACTATGACAAACAGTACAGTGAGTAAGAAAGCCTTGTTTCGATCGGATGCTACACAGAAGCTGCTGGCATTTGGAAGCTTGATTATCTTATTTATCGTGTTCTCTGTGGCATCACCCAACTTTGCAAAATTTGACAATATCGTATCCATTATGCTGTCCACAGCAGTCAATGGTGTCCTGGCACTGGGAGTTACCTTTGTCATTATTACATCCGGTATCGATTTGTCCATTGGAACGGTCATGACCTTTTCTTCCGTAATGGCGGGCGTGTTCATTTCCTACTGGAAATTGCCGCTGCCTGTCGGGATTCTGGCAGCCATTGTTACAGGTGCGGTTTGCGGCCTGGTGAATGGACTTGCCATTGCCAGAATGAAGATTCCGCCCTTTATTGCCACGCTGGGTATGATGATGGTGACCAAGGGACTTTCCCTGGTGATTTCAGGAACAAAGCCCATCTACTTTACGGATACATCCGCATCTACAGAGGTTAAAAAGTTTGCATTTCAGGACATTTCCATGGGAAACCTCATTCCCGGTTTGGGGATTCCCAATGCAGTTTTGATCTTCTTTGCAGTGGCGTTGGTGGCAAGCTTGATTCTATCCAAAACGATACTGGGCCGTTACAATTTTGCCATTGGGAGCAACGAAGAGGCAACCCGGCTATCCGGTGTAAATGTAAACCGGTGGAAAGTTGCTATCTATGCTTTATGCGGTGTCTTCAGCGGTATTGCAGGGATACTGATGGCATCCCGCTTGAACTCTGCACAGCCGGCCCTGGGTCAAGGGTATGAACTGGAGGCCATTGCAGCGGTGGTTATTGGCGGAACCTCCTTGAGCGGAGGAGAGGGAACCATTCTGGGCACGGTCATCGGTGCCTTCATCATGAGTGTATTGACCAACGGGCTGCGTATTTTATCGGTTCCTCAGGAATGGCAGACCGTCATCATCGGTATCGTAGTAATTGGAGCCGTATATGCAGATATTATCCGTCGCCGGAAGAAATAAGAAAGTAGTGTGTGTATTAACTCCCGGAGGAGTATGAATACAATAAAAAATCAGGAGGAGACAGATTATGAAAAGTAAGAAACTGGCTAGTGTTGTTTTAAGTTCACTGCTTGTTGTATCTCTGTTAAGTGGTTGTGGAGCTTCTTCAAGCAAACCCGCAGGTTCCGGCTCCAATGGGTCGTCTACGGCAAAAACCGATGGCAAGGTCTATATCCCCGTTATCTCCAAAGGGTTCCAGCATCAGTTCTGGCAGGCAGTTAAGCAAGGTGCGGAAAAGGCTGCCAAGGACCTGAATGTGGAAATTACGTTTGAAGGTCCGGAAAGTGAATCCCAGGTAGACAAGCAGATTGAAATGCTGCAGGCTGCCCTCGGCAAAAAGCCAAGCGCACTTTGCTTTGCTGCATTGGATAGCAAGGCTGCCCTGCCTCTTCTTCAAAAGGCAAAGGCATCCAACATCCCTGTGGTTGGATTTGACTCCGGTGTAGACAGTGATATTCCGGTTGCAACTGCTGCTACGAACAATGTAGCTGCCGCAGCTCTGGCTGCCGATAAAATGGCTGAACTGATCGGTAATGAGGGAGAAATCGGGGTCATCGTACATGACCAGACCAGCCGTACCGGCGTAGACCGCCGTGATGGTTTCGTAAACCGGATCAAGGAAAAATATCCGAAAATCAAAATTGTTGATATACAGTATGGCGGCGGTGACCACCTCAAATCCACCGATATAGCCAAGACCATGATCCAGGCTCATCCGAACCTCAAAGGACTTTTTGGTGCCAATGAAGGTTCCGCCATCGGTGCTTTGAATGGTGTAACGGAAATGAAGAAGGACGGCAAGATCATCGTTATCGGTTATGACGCAGGAAAGCAGCAGAAGGAAGCTATCCGCAGCGGGAAGATGGCGGGCGCCATTACCCAGGACCCGATCGGTATCGGCTATAAAGCAGTAGAAGCTGCTGTAAAAGCCATGAAGGGTGAAAAGGTTGAGAAGGACATCGATACCGGTTTCTACTGGTATGATAAGACCAATATTGACTCTGAAAAAATGAAGCCTTTGTTGTACGATTGATCCATCATAGAGAAGAAGGAGGTTATCCCGCTGCAAAGGGATAGCCTCTTTTCCATAGGATTGAAAAGCTTTTAATTTTCAATTCTCAATTCTCCATTTTCAATTTTCAATTTAGCTTTCCTCCAGTCCCTGATTCCATAAGGCAGGTAGCACAGTAAAAAGATGGCCAGTGCAACTCCCTCCAGGGAGAGGACATACCAGGGCCAGGAGCCCAGAAAGTCAATGATGGAGGCGCTTTCCGGCTTACTGCAAATGAACATGTAGTTTCCGTGGGTCAGTACATTGATGATAGCTACAAATATCATATAGAGATTGGTGAAAACGAAGGTCCTTCCGATAGATTTCAAAGTAGGTCTGTAGCCTTTAACTAGGATTGTGAAGAAAATGGCGGTGAGTATCGCTCCATGTCCCATAAAAAAGTTGAAGAATATAACATGGGGGAAAGGGTAAGCCAGGTCCGGAGTCAAAAGAGCTTGAAGGCTTCCGCCCAGCCCCAGGAAATACACAATTTCAAAGGTAGGATAATGACTCCGGAGCAGCATGAAGCCTGCCAGAAGGGTGGCGACATCACACAGCTGGAGAGGAAGGGAATATTCCAGGGACCAGGAACCGGAAGCTGCGCTCCAGAGGAGATAGAAGGCTTCGTTGAGAAGGAGCAGAATTCCAAGACCTGTGCCGAATCGATCCAGGGCTTTCGGATTTTTTGAATTCCGGAACCAAAGGATTAGGAAGGTATTAATGAAAGCAAGCACCAATAGGGTTACAAGATGCGTGAGAGAGAAAGTGACAAAGGGTTCTTTGACGACATCTCCCGTAAAAAATGTCTCCATGATCAAAACCTACTGCTTGTATAAACTCTACTACATCATATTCAAGGTAGTTTACAATCATTCCTTTATGGTACTATAAAAGAGTAATCAAGGCTGTAGTTAAAAGAATAAGACCCCGTCCCTGCCCCTCCCCGAGGGAGGGTATTTTTATTTCGCGGCTGGAGCCGCGAGCAGGGGGGCTATTGCCCCCTGCACCCCCTAAAAGATATCTAATATAACAAAGAGGTGATCCATATGTATGACGTAACAGGTTTAGGCGAACTGCTGATTGATTTTACTCCGGCAGGAAGTTCTTCGGCCGGAAATGTATTGTTTGAGAGGAACCCGGGAGGTGCACCGCCCAACGTCTTGGCAGCCATTGCCCGTTTAGGGGGCCGGGGTGCCTTTATAGGAAAAGTGGGGGATGACCAGTTCGGGCATTTTTTGAAAAGAGTTCTGGAAGAAAACAACATTGAGTCCGGAGGACTGGTATTTTCACCGGATGAAAATACTACCCTGGCCTTTGTTCATCTGGATGGCAAAGGAGACCGGAGCTTCAGCTTCTATCGGAAGCCGGGAGCCGATACCACTCTACAGCCGGAGGAGTTGGATCTGGAGCTTATCCGTCAGTCCAGGATCTTTCATTTCGGTTCCCTGACCTTGACTGCGGAGCCTGCCCGGAGTGCAACTTTACGAGCTTTGGAATATGCGAAGCAGCAGGGAAAGATCATATCCTATGATCCCAACTGGAGGCCCCCCCTATGGGAAAGTGAAGCGGCAGCCAAGGCGGGAATGCTGCTGGGGCTCCGGTTTGCAGATATTGTAAAGGTATCGGAGGAAGAATTGGGATTCCTGACGGGTGAAAAAGACCTGGAAAAGGGAAGTGCCCTGTTGTTTGATTCCGGAATCCGGCTGGTTGTGGTTACTTTGGGAGCGAAAGGCTGTTTTTACCGGTGTGCTGAAGGTACGGGGCATTTACCTACCTATGATATAAAAGTGGTAGATACTACAGGGGCAGGGGACGCTTTCTTCGGAGGCTTGCTATATTCCATCAGCAAGCTGGACAAAAAGCTGGAAGAGGTCAGCCTGGATGAGATGGCGGAAATCGTAGATTTCTCCAATGCGGTTGGTGCCCTGTGTACGACAAAAAGAGGAGGAATACCCGCCATGCCGTATCCGGAAGAGGTGGAGCACTGCAGAAAGCAGGTGCCGAAGCTCTAATCCGTATTGTTAAGTAATTAGTAAAAACAGATAAAAGAGTTCCAACTTTACGCGAAGTTTGATAAAATAAAACCTGTAATGGCATGATAGTCATAATAATGAAAGTTACAGGAGTATAAAAATGAATGCAATTGAGTTGGACAAGCGTATAAAACTAAAGAAAATGCGCCGCATTGCGACAGGACTTCTGATTGCAATGACCGTGATTTATTTTATTTCAAAAAAATATGAATCCTACAGCTTCCTTATCTCCTGCATAGCAGCTTTTTCGGAAGCATCCATGGTAGGCGCCCTGGCGGACTGGTTTGCCGTAGTGGCCTTGTTCCGGCATCCTCTGGGACTGTCGTGGATTCCGCATACGGCCATCATACAGCAAAACAAGGACCGGATCGGCGATTCCCTATCGGGTTTCGTAGTAGAGAATTTCTTTACGGAGGAAATTCTTCGGAACAAGCTGAAGGAAGTGCGGTTTTCAGAGAATGTTTTGAGGTATTTGCGAGAAAATAGAGAAGCGATTTCCAAAGGGGTTGTGAAACATATACCTGGGGCTGTTGAACTGATTTACAAGGAAGGGCAGCTGTCTGCATCCATCCACGCCGGTCTTAAAACAAGGCTTCAGAATACAGCCTTGGCGCCGTATGTAAGCAAGCTGCTGGCTACTGCTGTTTCATCCGAACTCCATATTCCCCTGATGAAGCAGATGATTCAGAGCGCCTATACCTGGGTTGCCGAAAACAAGGAGGAGACGCTGAAAATCATGGAAGGCGTCAATAAGACCTTTTCACTTCCCTTTGTAGGAGATTTGGCACACCGGTCCATTGTCAAGGCATTGGCAAAGCTGATGGTGGAAGTGGAGAGCGGTGTACTCTCGGATCTTTCCACAGAGCTCCTTTACGGTTTACCTGGAAAAATTGTGGATAAGTTTGAGAATTCAGAGGATTTACGTGGAAAAATTGAAGACTGGAAGAATGATTTCCTGGAATCTGAAGTATTCCAGGAGTTTGTTCAGGAGCAGACTGTGGCGTTAAAAAATAGCATTTCCACCTACAGCATGGAATCCGGTGAAGAGCTCAGCAGCAAGCTGGCAGGGATTCTTGAAGGGTTGGTGGAGGACCTGCAAAGTACACCGTTGATGAGTGAGAGCCTGAACCTCTGGCTTCAGGATACTGTCATACGGGTAGTCAGCGGGTATAAGGAGGAAATCGGCAAGCTCATCAGTGATACGGTAAAGAACTGGCCCATGGAGGATATGGTAGAAAAACTGGAAGTTCAGGTAGGCGGTGACTTGCAGTATATCCGCATCAATGGTACCGTTATCGGGGGTCTGGCGGGGCTGGTGATTCATTTGATTTCCTATTGGTTATGATATGATTTCCACACTGTAGGGGTAGGTTCCAAACCTGCCCTGAACAGTATGAACCACCATTCTCTAAATTGAGATAAAGCCACAAACGAAAAGGGGGCGGGTTTAGAACCCGCCCCTATAATTATGTTTTCTATTCAATAATCTCCGTATAAACCTCGTCCAGCAAACAAATCTCTTCCTTTGCTACCGGTTTGATCCTGAGTCTAAATTCTATATTCGTCTGAGACAGCCGGTACTGTGGCAGAAGTTTGGGGCCACAGCTGTTGGAACCTACGCCGCTGTTCATATAATCCAGATTTACGATGGTCTCGTCCCGCCGTTTCAATTTATAGGTATGATCTGCCTCAGTGATATCCTCCGGTGTATAGTGGGATGCATTGAAAGAGAAATCTTCCATGCCCGTGAACAGGAGCCCCATACCCAGCAGATTGGTCACCACAGCCCATTCGGTTGCGTAATGGCTGCCGTTTTCCTGGGGCATGACATAGTTCTCATGCAGGCCGTCAACTGCCGATTCAAAGCGGCTCTTCCAGGTGCTTCTCTTTTTGTCGATGTAGCTTTCATGGGGACCATAACCGAAATACTCTACCAGTTCATTGCCTTTGGGCATCGTAAGCTGTAAGCCGAACCGGGGGAGGAAGGGGAGGTCTTCCCTTACCTTCGCCTGAGTTTCCAGCACGATATCTCCGCTGCCGTAAACGGTCCAGAAAGCCTTCGCGTGGATAACAGGCTTTTTGATATAGCTACCCAGGGAGAATTCCGAACAGATGCGGATCTGGCGGTCATCCTCGCTGAGAATTTCTACGGCATAGGTGTGGGGACTCAACCGGTTGTACCCTTCCTCCATCCACTTGTGTTTCACATTGCGGTCATTGTCGGTGGGGGCTCTCCAAACGTTGAAACGGGGCATGGAGCTGATCATATTCATTCCGTTATATTCAATCCGGGTGAAGGCTCCGTAATACCGGTTAAATACGTAGGTGAAGTTATTACCTTCAATGATAATCTCTTTAGGAGACTTTTCAATATAAAGGGGAGCCATGTCAGATTTTTTCAAGGCTGCCTTTTCCACTTTTCCCGTTGGAAGCTCAAACTGAGCAAAGGCTACCTCAAATCCCTTTTCCGCCCATTCCGTACTATTGACCTGAGTATAGGAAACCCTCAGGTAATACCTTCCGTCTGCTCCGGCAGGCAGGGAATAGGGAAGGACAACTACCCGTGACTTCTGGGGTGCAACGGCTAAGGGCTCCAATTCACCCTCATCCACCATTTCACCATCCTTTTCCACTCTCCAATGAAGGCTCAGATGAGAAAGATTGATAAAGTCATATAAGTTGGTTACCTTGATTTTTCCCTGGGTTAGGTCCACAGCTTCGGTACGAAGGGGAGCAATGACATTTTTCAGTTCCAGCAATCCCGTATGAGGTTTGCGATCGGGGTAAACCAATCCATCCACGCAGAAATTTCCATCGTTGGGCTTATCTCCGAAGTCGCCGCCGTAGGTATAATACGTAACACCATCGGACGTCTTTGCCGTTACCGAGTGGTCGGTCCATTCCCAGACAAAACCGCCGGAGAATTTAGGATGTTTGTACATCAGATCCCAATAATCCTGGAGGTCACCCGGACCATTTCCCATGGCATGGCAGTATTCGCACAGAACCAGGGGGCGCTTCTCATTCTTATCTTTCAGGAATTCCTGCTCCATCCATTCGATAGAGGGATACATTCTGCTATAAACATCCAGGCAGGAAATGTCCATATGCTCTTCCTGGACCACCTCTTTATAAACACCGGGACTAAAGGCTCCCTCATAATGGATAAGACGGGAGGTATCCCTGCCTTTGGC
This sequence comes from Bacillota bacterium, assembly GCA_023419605.1. Lineage (GTDB taxonomy): Bacteria > Bacillota > Clostridia > Acetivibrionales > JAEZXR01 > JAEZXR01. The sequence continues at coordinate 20,047 of JAEZXR010000109.1, forward strand.
CCATAAGGCCATTTGAATATGATTTTCACCGTAGCCCGATTCATTCCCCAGAGACCACATAACGATACAGGCGTGATTCTTATCTCTTTCCACCATTCGCTGCATCCTGTCTACATAGGCTTCTTTGAACTGCGGGTCTTTGGAAATCATGCTGAAGTTCCCGGCAGGCGCCGCACCGTGAGTCTCCAGATCGGCTTCATCAATCACATAGAAGCCCAATTCATCGCAAAGTCCTAAAAATCTCGGATCATTAGGGTAATGCGATGTCCGGATGGCATTCACATTATGCCGCTTCATCAACAGTAAATCATTTTTCATATGGTAGAAGGGGATGGTATGACCCAGCTCCGGGTGGGAGTCGTGACGATTTACCCCTTTAAATTTCACAGCTTTGCCATTGATCAGTATGACCGAATCTTTGATTTCTACCTTGCGGAAACCAACAGAAAAAGGAAGGACTTCTTCTCCCTGGTAGAGCAGCAGTGTATAAAGGTTCGGGGTTTCTGCAGACCAGAGGTCCACAGACGCTACCGGAATCCTAACGGTTCCGGTGCCGGAGATTTCTGCGGGGGCGTTGTAAAGCACTTCTCCATGAATATCCCGCAGTTCAACGCGAACCGGAGCAGGGGAAAGACCGGACATTTCGATTTCACAGTCCAGTACACCGGCGCTGAAGTCGGGGGTCAACTCTGTACGGAGAAACACATCTGCAATGTGTATTTTTTCCCTGGATAAGAGATAAACATCCCTGAAAATTCCGGAAAGGCGCCACATATCCTGATCCTCCAGGTAGCTTCCGTCACACCATTTGAGAACCATAACAGCAATGCGGTTCTTTCCTGCTCTAAGATACTTGGAGATGGCGAATTCGGAAGTCATATGGCTGACCTGGCTGTATCCTACAAAGGTTCCGTTGACCCAGAGGTAAAAGCAGGAGTCTACGCCTTCGAAAACAAGGTATTGTTCCCTATCATCCGGTGCAGGGACGGTAAAGTCACGGATGAAGAGTCCTGCGGGATTGTCGTTAGGGACAAAAGGAGGATCGCAGGGGTAGGGATAGTTGACATTAGTATAATTCGGCTTATCGTAGCCGTGCATCTGCCAGTTGGAGGGTACCGTAAGGGTATCCCAGCTGCCGGCATCAAAGTTTGCCCCATAGAAGCCATCTTCTACATGGTAAACCGAATCGTAATATTTAAATTTCCATACTCCATTGAGACTCGTATAATATTTGGAGCTGCCTCTTACACCCTTTAGCGCTTTGCCTTCGGTTTCATAGGGAACAAAATAGGCGTGAGGTTTCTCACAGTTTACATGCAATACCTGGGGATTTTCCCAATACTTCTCTACAAAAAACATTGTTCAACCTCCTGAATCGATTTATCGATACGAACCTTACAACCTGGATAAATGTGTTGTATTTTAATATATTAATATTATATACCCGTGAATTTATGTAATCAATAAAAGGATTTTAACCTAAATATTAAAATATTAACATAACTTAATGTTGATTTAAGCTCCTATTCCGTCCTGCTCCATTTTTTTGTATTTTAATGGTCGTGGCTTATATGGCAAGAGGGTTGATTCAGTCAATGGCGTAAATCGTTTCTTCATGGAGTGGATGCGTGGAAAACAGGGGAAGAAGGGGCGTAAACCAAGTCTCAGGCATCAGTTCCATTTCTCTTCAATATAATAAGATAGTAGTAAATTTAGGAGTTATGTTTATGATGCAAACCGATTTCAGGAACCTGGTAGTCGGAACTGAGACCACCATTCCTCTACTGAACGGTACCTATGTAACAGCCGTTAATTTTGATAATGCTGCCACAACGCCCCCTTTTTATTCCGTTATAAAAGAATTGAATGACTTTTCGCCCTGGTATTCCTCTATTCACAGGGGGAAAGGCTATAAATCCGATTATTCCTCTAAACTGTACGATAAAACCAGAGACTTGGTCAAACACTTTGTGAACGCAGACCCGGAAAAGGATGTGGTCATTTATACAAAGAGCACCACAGAGTCCATCAATATGCTTTCCCGTATTCTGAAGGAAGAGGAGGATGGGCGGGATGTTATTATCTCCACCTTTATGGAGCACAGTTCCAACGACTTACCCTGGAGGGGAAATTTTAAAGTAGAGTATGTCGAGGTGGACGCCTGGGGGCGCTTATCCCTGGAGGATTTGGAGGCCCGGCTGCGGAGAAATGCCGGAAAGGTGAAGCTGGTGGCCGTCACCGGTGTCTCCAATGTCACCGGATATATCAATCCGGTACATACCATTGCACGGCTCGCACACCACTATGGAACACAAATCCTGGTGGATGGAGCCCAATGGGTTCCTCATATGCGCGTGGATATGAAGCCTTTTGACTCTCCGGAGCATATCGATTTCATGGCTTTTTCGGCACATAAAATGTATGCTCCTTATGGAATCGGCGTGTTAATCGGTCCGGGTAACACCTTCCATAAAGGACTGCCACCTTTGCAGGGGGGAGGAGCAACAAAGCTGCTAACCCATGAATATGTTGAATGGAACGAGCCTCCGGCTAGATTCGAGGCAGGCTCACCCAATATCATGGGTGTAGTGGCCTTAGGCGCCGCCATAAGGACCCTGAGTTCTATTGGAATGGATACTGTATGCCGGCATGAGCAGCAGCTCCTCAATTATGCAAACGGACAAATGGCGCGTGTGCCGGGGATAAGAATGCTGAGGAATCCGGGGAAGGATGGGGATCGAAGCGGTGTGATTCCTTTTACGCTGGAAGGGATTCCTCATTCCCTGCTGGCGGCAATGCTTTCCTATGAGGCGGGAATTACAGTACGAAACGGATTTTTCTGTTCTCATCCTTATTCCCAGAAGCTCCTGGGGCTAACTGCAACAGATATGAAATACTTTTTTGACAACCCAGGTGCACGGAGACCCGGCTTAGTTCGGGTGAGCTTCGGCATTTATAACCAACCTGCCGAAATCGACAGACTGGTCTATGCACTCCATACTTTTTCCATGAATAAGGAATTCTTTATCAATAAGTACAGCAGCCGGTCTTTTTCTTATGAAATTCCGAATGATGTATAGGCGGATGTGAAAAACTAAGAGGACGGACCTGCGAAGAAAACAGCAGATTCGTCCTCTTGGTTTTTCAGGTATTGATTTTTTCCCGTATTACGCGGTTTTCATCCGATTCCCTAACCCGGTCATGGACATTGGTATTTCTCTGGCCGGATGCATCCCGATGCAGCAGCCTTTCAAGCTCCAACTGATTCCGGGCTTTGATTTCTTCTGCCCGGATCAAGGCATCTGCTTTGATCTGCTCCTTTTTAAGAATAATGCTTTTAATTTGGGATATGCCTACACAAAATAATGTAATTAACGAAGCAAAGCCCATAACAATAAAGACAATTAAAGCACTGCCACTCATTTTCAAGTCCTCCTGTTACTTACTATAGCCAATAAGCATATAAACATTTCCAGATTCCAGTATAATAGATATGTTGTCCAAAAACAACATTTTAAAATGCGAAATTGCTCGTTTGCATCCCTGTTGCCCGGCTGGATCTGCACAATCACTTCACTGACGGCACAACTCTTGAAAATTCACCATATTTTGTTTATAATAGTTAACCATAAAGGCAAAAGAGGAGATACTTTTGGGTAAAAAGTTATACATTACAGAGAAGCCCTCTGTGGCGGCAAGTTTTGCGGGGGTACTTGGACTGGAGATTACAAGAACCGATCGGGGCAGAGGATTTGCGGAATCAAAGGATGCTGTTGTGTCCTGGTGTTTTGGCCATCTGGTCACCATGGCATATCCCGATGCCTATGATCCTGCGTATAAGGAGTGGCGGGTGGAGCATCTGCCCATCATTCCCAAGGAATATAAATACACAGTCATTGACGATAAGGGCGTAAGCAAGCAGTTTGATGTGATTCGCCAGCTCATGTCCCGGGACGACATTGATGTGATCTATGCTTGTACCGACAGCGGGCGGGAGGGGGAGTATATTTTCCGGCTGGTATACCAGCAGAGCGGAAGCACCAAACCTGCCAAAAGGGTATGGATTTCATCCCAGACAGAGGAAGCGATAAAAAAAGGAATCGATGAGGCAAAGGATATTCACGAATATGATTCACTATCCAGAGCGGCCTACAGCCGGGCGAAAGAGGATTGGCTCTTCGGCATGAATTTCAGCCGCATCTATACCTGTCAGTACGGGAGAAACCTGTCGGCGGTGGTAAAGGAGAACAAACCTTCCGTCATTGCCATCGGAAGGGTCATGACCTGTGTATTGGGGCTGGTGGTAGACCGGGAGCTGGAGATTCGCCATTTTGTTCCTAAAACCCATTATGGAGTGGTGGCCAGTTTCATATCGGCTACCAGCAACATTCCCTATAAAGGGAAATGGCAGCCGGCGAAAAAAGGTGCCGGAAAGTCGGCAGAGGAAGAAGAGGATAAATATATCAGCAAGGAAGAGGCTCAGGACTTGATTGAGAAGCTGCAGGGGCAGGAGGGCATCATCAAGAAGGTGGAAATAAAAACAAAAAATGAACAACCGCCGCTGTTGTTTAATCTGGCAGAACTTCAGTCCGAAGCCAATAAGAAGTTTAAACTTCCGGTAGACCGGACCCTTGCCATCGCCCAGAGCCTGTACGAGAAGAAAATGATTTCCTACCCTAGAACGGACAGCAGGGTTATTTCAACGGATGTGCTGGGTGAGGTGCCGAAGGTATTGAACGGGTTGTTTAAAAACTCGTCCTTTAAGGACACGGTACAGCGCATCAAAGACTTTGGAGAGTTACGGGTGAGTAAATCCTCCAAACGATACGTGGACAACGGCAAGGTCACCGACCACTATGCCATTATTCCGACCTACGTAACTACGGAGCTTTCCAAACTGGATGCAGATACAAGGAATATATACAACCTGATCGTAAAGAGATTCCTGGCTATTTTCTATCCGCCGGCAGAATATAACACGGTGAAGGTGGAGACGGAAGTGGGAGGAGAGATTTTTGTATCCAATGCAAAAACCTTAAAGGAAGCGGGCTGGAAGGAAGTATATGAGGTTACTGCACCAAAAGGCGAGGAAGAGACTACAGATTCACCCCTTCATAAGCTTGTGAAGAAAGAGAAAAGCAATGTAGAAAGCTTTGATCTGGAAGAGAAGGAAACCAAGCCGCCGTCCCGGTATACCGACGGTTCCTTGATCATTACCATGGAAAAGGCGGGTAAATTTATTGAAAACGAGGAACTGCGGGAACAGATCAAAACCTGCGGAATCGGTACTTCAGCTACCCGGGCCGGGATTATCAAGAAGCTGACGGATATCGGATACATGAAGATCCATCCGAAGACGCAGATCGTGACCCCCACCCGTAAGGGGGAAGCCATCGTAGAGTTGGTGCGCCGTACAGCCCGGGAGCTTCTGAATCCCTCGCTCAGCGCCAGTTGGGAGAAGGGGTTGGTGATGATTGAAAATGAGGAAACCACAGAAGCAATCTTCCAGGAAAAGCTGCATACCTACATTACGAAGACCATAGAGAAGGTTCGAAATGTGAATAGCGGAATTAATCTACTGCGGATTATGGACCAAAGTCCTATATCTTAGGAAAACCACGAGGGCCGAGCCCCTCGTGGTTTTCCTTTGCACCCTTTTCCATGCGGTATACATAGAATGTATTATCGGTAACCAAAGATAGGGCACTTTGAATCATATAATGATACCCAAAAGGTAAAACCTCCGGTTTTTGGGAGGTGCATCCGGAAGAAAAGTGACATATCTTTATGTGAAGGGGGAGCTATAATGACAAATTCTCAGATGACGGGACTGACCGTTCAAAATTCCTTCAATCCGCCCGTATTTTCCGGCGTTCAAGGGTGTATGAACCCTTTCGCCTGCAAATTAAAAGTGGAAGGGAAGGGTAGTATCATTGTACAACCGGACATGGCGGTGGTGGTCCTGGGTGTTACTACGGAAAATAAACAGTTGCAGCCTGCCCAGGAAGAAAATGCACAAAGGATTACAAGTGTTTTAAACACCTTGAAGAGGCTTGGGGTTGATTCCAGAGATGTGGAGACACATTCCTACATAATCGAACCGCAGTATGATTATACGGAAGGAAAGCAGGTTTTCAGGGGGTACAGGGTAGTGCACACCTTGAAAGTCACCATACGAAATGTGGAGCGGGTAGGTGCGATCATTGATGCAGCGGTAGAAAGCGGAGCAAATCTTGTAAACAGCATCAGCTTTGCCGTTGAAGAGCCATCCCGGTACTACCAGCAGGCACTGCGGTCTGCCATTGATGACGCGCAAAGCAAGGCCTTGATTATTGGAGATAAGCTGAAAATCAATATATCGTTGATTCCTGCGCAAATGATGGAGGTAAATTACCGGCAGGAGGGGCCCATGGTACTTTCCTTATCAACAGCCGGTGAAGCAGCAACACCTATAAAGGCGGGACAAATTGAGGTTACAGCACAAATTGAGGCGATTTTTAACTATACCCCGAACTACCGCAAGGAATCATGAATCAAAGACGGGGGGACGGCAGAGCAATGCTGTCAACTTAAGAATCTAATATGATTTCAGAATAGTTATGCGATTTTGTATGCAAACAATACTCTAATTAGCAAGTGCTTAATTCTATATCAGGGAAAGCGTGAAATTCTTGATTTCTCAA
>JAEZXR010000147.1 GCA_023419605.1 Bacillota bacterium
AGTACATACCTATTCAGGACATGAAAACAAAGTAAAAATTAGTATTGAAAAAATGGTAGAAAACCGTGGGTTCATCGACGATATATTTGAAGTCGTTGTTCCAACAGAAGAATATGTGTCAACCACAGGCGGGACAGAAAAAGTAAAAGAAAGAAAACTTTTCCCAGGATATGTTTTTATAAGAATGAACGTAAATGACGTTACTTGGTATTTAGTTAGAAATACAAGAGGCGTTACTGGTTTTGTAGGCCCAGGTTCAAAACCTGTACCATTAAGAGATGATGAAATGAAAGCCTTCGGCGTAGGAAAAGTAGCGTTACCTGATTTTGATATCGAAGTAGGAGATCAAGTTAAAGTAACAACAGGTGCGTTTAAGGACTTAGTCGGACGTGTTGAAGAAGTACAACAAGATAAGAGAAAGTTGAAAACCTTCATTTCAATATTTGGAAGAGACACAAGTGTCGAGCTTGATTTTGACGATGTAGAGAAGGTATAAATTAGAAGATAATTTGAATATTAATTAGAATTATTTATTTATTCAATCGTTATAGATTCAAGTGGGAGGGTGATAACCCGCCAAACCACAATTTAAGGAGGATTTTTTAAATGGCTAAAAAAGTAGAAGCTATAGTAAAATTACAAATTCCAGCAGGTAAAGCAACACCAGCACCACCAGTAGGTACTGCATTAGGACCTCACGGTGTTAATATCATGCAATTCACAAAGGAATTTAACGCAAAAACAGCAGACCAAGCTGGTATGATAATACCTGTTGAGATGACTATCTATCAAGATAGATCATTTACATTTATAACAAAAACTCCACCAGCACCAATCCTAATCAAAAAAGCATTAGGACTAGATCTTGCATCAGGAGAACCAAACAAGAAAAAAGTTGGTCAATTAACTAAAGCACAAGTTAAAGAAATAGCAGAAGTTAAAATGCCAGACATAAACGCTGCAAGTATTGAAGCAGCTATGGAAATGGTTAAAGGTACTGCAAGAAGTATGGGAGTTACAGTAGAAGAATAATATAATGTGGGAGATTAAATCGTAAGTACCACAAGGAGGTTCAATAAATGGCAAAAAGAGGAAAGAAATATCAAGAAAGTGTAAAACTTGTTGATAAACATAAAGAATATGAATTAAAAGAAGCTGTTAATGTTGTATTAGAAGCTTCTAAAGCAAACTTTGATGAAACTGTTGAATTACATGCAAGACTTGGTGTAGACTCAAGACATGCTGACCAACAAGTACGTGGAGCTATAGTATTACCACACGGAACTGGTAGAGATGTAAAAGTTGCAGTTTTCGCAAAAGGTGATAAAGTTGAAGAAGCTAAAGCAGCTGGAGCAGACTTTGTAGGCGGAGAAGAATTAGCTGAAAAAGTACAAAAAGAAGGTTGGTTAGATTTTGACGTAGCAGTAGCTACTCCTGACATGATGGGCGTTGTAGGTAGAATAGGTAGAATATTAGGACCTAAAGGACTTATGCCAAACCCTAAATCAGGTACAGTTACATTTGATGTAGCTGACGCTGTTAAAGAAATCAAAGCTGGTAAAGTAGAGTACAGAGTAGACAAAGCTAATATCGTACACTGCCCAGTTGGTAAAGTATCATTTGGCGAAGAAAAATTAAGCGAAAATATCGATACTTTAATGAGCGCTTTAGTTAAAGCTAAACCACAAAGCTCAAAAGGTAAATACCTTAAATCATTATCAATTTCATCAACAATGGGTCCTGGAGAAAAATTACTTCCAACTCAATTTGTTGCAAAAGAAAAATAATATAATAAAATAACTCCCTTTAATAGGGAGTTTTTTTTACATTTATTTTTATAAATAGGAGAAAATATGATAAAAAATATAATTAAATCAACAGTATTTAAAATTGTAGGAACATATAATGGAATTTTTAACAAAAAAAAATATATGGAAAGTACAATAGCTCCAATAGATAATAATTTTTTAGATATAAATAATAAAAAAATCTTATTTCTTGCTCCTCATGTTGATGATGAGTCGATAGGTATGGGTGGGACAATATATAAGATAAGAAAGAATAATAACACTATATTAGCCTTTACAACAGATAGTGGAGGTTCTTATACTAAGCTTACAAAAGAAGAGTTAATAGAATCTAGAAAAAATGAGGCTAGAAAAGTTAGTGAATATTTAGAAATAGGTAAATTAGAGTTTTTAGATTATCCTGATGGAGAACTTACATGTGAAAATAAAAATCTAGTTAAAGATATAGTGAATATTTTAAAAGAGTTCAAGCCGGATATAATATTTACTAATTCATTAATTGACTACCATAATGACCATAGAGAAACTACAAGAAGTTTAATTAGAGCCTTAGAAGAGTATGAATTTTTAGGTGATATATATTTATATCCTATAAACATACAATATAGATATGGTGGAGTAAACAGTATATCTATATTAGATGAACAATGTTTAAAAGCTAAGAAAAATTTATATAATATTTTTAAATCACAATTAGGTATGGGATTTTCCATATTTGAAAAATTAGATATATGGAGAGGTAAATATATAGACAAATCTTATGCAGGAGCTGAATGGTTTATCAAATTTAACTCGGAAGAATTAAAAGAATTTGAACGAGAATTATTCAAAATGAACCCAGATTTTAATGAACTTTCTCCTGTAAGTAATGAAGTATCTTTTGCTAAAAGCTTGAAATCAGAAGATATGGAGAGAAAATACTTTGATTTAGTAAAAAAAGTTTTAAATAAAGATTAAAAACTGTTGACAACTAATTGTGGTGTGGTATAATTAGTATGTTAATAAGTAAATAGGCTACCGTAGACCGTAGGGATCGCGAGATTATAAAAATCCTACATAGGTGGAGAAGATAAAATTATTCGAAATTTATGTCTTTCTACCTTTGGGTGGAAAGATTTTTTTATTTTACGTAGCCTTTATATTTGGAGGTGAATACGAAAGTATGAAAG
>JAEZXR010000013.1 GCA_023419605.1 Bacillota bacterium
TGATGAGGAACCCGACAGATCCCTCCGCTACATTGTTCCGGACGAGATTAAGAGAATGGGTAATCCTCTTGTGATCCACATACTCGGTACTCCACTTGTACTCTCCGAGAAACCTTGAGCCGCAGCTCCTGTCCCGGTTACAGGTATGCTTTGAATAGATTGTAGAAACATTCTTGCTTCCTTCGGTGGAAATAATGCCTGAGACCATATGAACCATATGGCTTCGCAAAGCCTCAGAATAAGGTAAATCTAGCATATTTATATAATTGATTATCTCCTGGCTTTGTTCTATTATTATCTCAGGCATAAGATTGACCCCCGTGGATATGGTTTTGTTTCTTGACAATTCAAAACTACCACATTTGGTCTACTTATGCCTTTGTTTTACCAGCTTATTGGTAATACAATTATTTACTTTTCAATGCACAACACTAATTTAAAAGGTTAATTACTATTGGTATAGCATTATGCTTGACTATGACTACATGTATTCCTTCTTTTGCTAGTACCTTAACGGTTACTGATGCTAAAAAGGAACTCAAACTAACTCGTAACACCGTTATTACACAAGAGAATTTTGACCAAGTTTTAATGAAGTATGGTATAGACCCTAGCAATGTTAAGCAAAAGGATAACTCTGCAGGTAATAATGCAACTATGACAGTAGGTGAGTTTGAAGACGCTCTCAATTATTTAAAAAACCAGCCTAAAAAAATATCAATGGATAATGTCGAAAGTGTTGAAAATAAACTTATAGCACCTCAAGGCATGGTTAGCCCAGCAGATACCATTTATGTAATTCATGGTAACGCATATCTTAGTTCTACAACTATGATGTCTTCGACTTGGGGTATGACACGAGGTTGTACAGCAGAATGGATTTGTTATTCAGATACTGGTGTTAGAGAATATGTACAGGCAAATAGCCCGTATGCAAGCATATATACCGTCAATCCTGGTCTTCCATTAACTAAATATCAAATAGATCGTGTAAACTCTATATCTGCTTCGTGTACTCCAGATTTAGTAACTGTATACTCTGATGTTGAGGTAGGCATGTATATGACTATAGGAATTGACCCACTTGAATATGAGATTTTAGTTACTACGAGTCAGGTAACCGGGTATTCCACTTTTAACACATCTCATATTAAAATTTCTTAAGAATTGATACTGTGAAATAGAATAAAAAATCTCCTCCTTGGATTGTAATGAACCGCTCCCTGTCAAGTAGACAGGTAAAAAAATAAAAGTTTTTGTATCTCGAACCATGTTGCTGTGGTTCGAGATATTTTTTATGCCGCTTTATTCTTTAAATATGCTCTATACTCTAGTGGTGTCATACAGTTCAAACGTTTTTGGTAACGACCACCATTGTAATAATCTATGTAATCGATGAGTGCTTGTTCCAGCTCATCGTATGAATTAAAACTTTTAAGATAATACATTTCAGATTTCAGCATTCCCCAGAAAGCTTCCATTGGACCATTATCAATACAACGTGATACTCTTGACATGCTTTGTGTCATACCTGCTTCATCTAACTTTTTCCTGAAGGTTTTCGTGGTGTATTGAAAGCCTCTGTCGCTATGGAAGATTGGTTTTGCATCAGGGTATTGTTCATGTGCAAAATCGAAGGTCTTAAATGCTAAAGTATTATTGTTTGAGTTCCCAATCACGAATGAAACAATACTCTTATCGCACAAATCCAGTATTGCACATAAATAAGCCTTACTACTGATACCATATTTCATTTCCGTTACATCTGTAAGCCATTTTTCTCCAAAACTATCTGCTGTAAATTTCCGATTTAATACATTCTCTGCTGTGACTTGTGGTGTTGACTTGATATAATTCTTTTTCTTTTTACGACATAAAGATTTTAAATTTAAGATACCCATAAGCCTGTAAATACGTTTTTCATTGATATGAAAATCATTTTCCCTATTCAACTTAATGGTCATCTGACGATAACCTAGAATTCCACCTTTTTCTTCATAAGCATCTTTGATAAGTGGTAATAGTGATTGATTAAACTGTTCATTTTTACTTTCTTTACGATTCAGCCATTTATAATAAGATGAGCGTGGAATTCCAGCAAATTTACATAATTCTGCGATAGAACATCCTTTTTCATCATGCGTTTCCTGAATAGCAAAATATATCGTCTCATTCTGAACCTGGCTTAGAACCGCCTCCTTTCTATCTCGTCGAGTTTTTTTAAGAATGCCATCTCCATTTCCTGACGTTTGTTCTCTGCTTTTAAAAGTCTGTTTTCTGCACGCAGTTTTTCTAATTCAGTCATTTCAGATTCCGGCTTTGTTCGACCTCTCCGATCGATCAGAGCATCAACACCTTGGGATTCGTATTTCTTTACCCAAGTGTAAACCTGTTGATAAGATACCTGATATTTTTCGGCTGTTTCTGCATAATTGTTTTCGTGTTCAATACAATATTGGATTATCTGAATACGTTCTTCATAAGTTGATTTTCGTCCTTTAGTCATGATAATAGTTCCTCCTGTTCCAGAAGTTTTTAATTGTTCATGACTATTATACTTCATAATCCATAGTTGTAGTTTTTGTTTTGAACGAATTCCATACTTCAAACAGATATCATCTTGTGAGCCAAGACCTGCCAGATAATCTTTTACTGCACTTAACTTTAATTCAGTTGTGTATTTTTTATTTCGTGTCATAGTGAAGGCATCTGTACCCATACTTTTATAGTTTCTTACCCACTGCTGAAAAGATGCCAGACTTATTCCGAGTATGCTGGCAAGGTGAGTTTGGCTATCATCTCCATTTAAATATTTTTGTACTGCTGTTATCTTTTCATCTGGGCTTATTTTTCTCCAAGACATAAAATGCTCCCTTCTAAGCAAACAAGTTTTTATTATTTCACTTGTCTACCTAGAAGGGAGCATATCAATAAATCCTTTACCATAGCTCTTTTTTTTGTATAAGGGACATAAGGAAGCCCCTATCTGCAACATGCCTTGATAGGCCTGAACTAAACCTTCCGTTAAAATAACTATTGACAGCAGTAGGAGATGGAATTATAATATTCAAAGAAATGAAATTGATAATCATTATCATTATTATATGAGTTTTCTAATTCGGGCAGAGGGAGGGGAAATTATGGTTCGCCTATATACAAAGGACATAAACATCGGCTATGGTGAACATGTAGTTGTGAAAGATCTCAGTGTAGAGATTCCAAATAAAAAAATTACTACCATCATTGGTTCCAATGGTTGTGGAAAATCTACATTATTAAAAGCAATCACCCGTATTATTTCGCATCAATCCGGAGCAGTTATTTTAGATGGGAAAAATATTTCGGAAGAAAATACGAAAATGCTTGCTAAAAAAATGGCGATTCTTCCACAAACACCGGAAGTTGCAAGCGGGCTAACAGTGGGCGAACTGGTATCCTATGGCCGCTTTCCCTATCAAAAGGGCTTTGGGCGCTTAACAAAAAAAGATTATGAAGTCATTGACTGGGCGTTGGAAGTCACCGGGACAAAAGACTTTAAGTTCCGTACGGTAGATGCACTGTCAGGAGGTCAGCGTCAGCGCGTTTGGATTGCTATGGCCCTTGCACAGGAAACGGAGATTATTTTCCTTGACGAACCGACAACCTATCTGGATATGGCGCATCAACTGGAAGTTCTGGAGCTTTTGCAAAAGCTGAATGCAGAGCAGGGACGTACCATCGTTATGGTTCTTCATGATTTAAACCAGGCGGCTCGTTTTGCTGACTATATTATCGCTTTAAAAGACGGCGAAATAGTAAAATGTGGGAACTGTGAAGAAGTGATCAATCATCACGTATTAAAAAAAGTGTTCCATATTGATGCTGAAATCGGACGAGACCCTCGAACAAATAAGCCAATTTGTATTACCTATAATCTATTAAAAGGAGAGTTGGAAAATGAAAAAGATATTAATTCACAGTCTGTTGGTATTTGCTCTAATTTTTAGCGGTTGCAGCAGTAAACCGGCGGGAAAAGAGAGCAGTCCAGACAAAAACGAGAGCAAATCAGCGACGATTACATATCAATCCGAAAACGGATCCGTCGAAGTTCCTTCCAATCCGCAAAAAGTTGTTGTGCTTTCTTCCTTTGCAGGTAATGTTATGTCTTTGGGTGTAAATCTTGTCGGTGTGGATTCCTGGTCTAAAATGAATCCTCGTTTTGACGACAAATTAAAGAATGTTGAAGCAGTAACGGATGAAAGCCTGGAAAAAATTATTGAACTGGAGCCGGATTTAATCATTGGCTTATCAACCATTAAGAACGTTGATAAGTTAAGTAAAATTGCTCCTACTGTAACCTATACGTACGGTAAAGCGGATTATTTAACCCAGCACCTGGAAATTGGCAAACTTCTAAATAAAGAAAAAGAAGCACAAGCATGGATTGATGATTTCAAAAAACGCGCACAAAAGGCCGGAGAAGAAATTAAAGCAAAAATAGGTGCAAACGCAACGGTTTCCGTCATTGAAAACTTTGACAAACAGCTGTATGTGTTCGGCAATAACTGGGGTCGCGGAACGGAAATTCTTTATCAGGAAATGAAATTGAATATGCCTCAAAAAGTTAAGGATATGGCTTTGGCACCAGGCTACTATGCGCTGTCTTTGGAAGTTCTTCCGGATTTTGCCGGGGATTATGTGATCTTCAGCAAAAACAAGGACACCGATAATTCCTTCCAGGAAACGGATACCTATAAAAACATCCCGGCAGTGAAAAATAATCACTTATATGAAGCAAATGCGAAAGAGTTTTACTTTAATGATCCGGTAACGTTGGATTTCCAGCTGGACTTCTTTATAAAAAGCTTTTTAGGCAAATAATTCATAGGGAATACGACCGGTAACTGCTGGTTTGGGAATCATGCGGCCAGGAATTCCGGAGCTGCATGATTCTTAAATCAGCGAAATCCCATCGTAAATTATATAGAAGGGGAATTCCTGTGGCAGGAGTTTCCTCTTCCTTTATCTTATAAAAAAGAGGAAAGACCGATGATAAAACAAAATCAAAATTTCACTCCATTTGCTTATAAGCTTTTTATAGCAATACTTGTGTTTATTGGCGTGTTTTTTGCTGCAATGGTACTTGGGGCGGCAGATATCAGTATCAAGGATGTATGGCTGGCCCTTACTTCCAAGGCTACGGGTGATAAAATTTCCATCATTCGTGAAATTCGCCTGCCGCGCGAATTTGCAGCGATTTTTGTTGGGGCGGCGCTGGCAGTTTCCGGTGCAGCCATGCAGGGAATGACGCGGAATCCACTGGCGGATCCCGGCCTCCTTGGACTAACTTCCGGTGCAAATGCGGCACTGGCGTTTACAATTGCATTTATCCCTTCAACCAATTACTTTGGTATTATGATTGCCTGCTTTGTTGGAGCGGCCATCGGTGCTATTCTGGTTTTGGGTATTGGAGCAGCCAAAAAAGGCGGATTTTCTTCCTTTCGGATTGTGTTGGCCGGTGCTGCTGTTTCTGCATTCCTAACGGCTGTTGCAGAAGGCATAGGCATATATTTTAAAATTTCAAAAGATGTATCCATGTGGACGGCAGGAGGAATGATCGGAACTTCCTGGGGGCAACTTAAAGTCATAATTCCGTTTATTACGGTGGGCGTACTTGTTTCCCTTTTCCTTTCAAGACAGCTTACCATTCTTAGCTTAAATGAGGAAGTTGCCGTTGGATTAGGTCAAAGGACAACGCAAATAAAAATAATTCTTTTTATCGTCATAATCCTGCTGGCAGGCGCTTCTGTGGCACTCGCCGGAAATATGGTATTTATAGGCTTAATGGTTCCCCATGTGGTTCGCGCAATTGTTGGAGCGGATTACCGCTTTATTATAGCAATGTCCATCATTTTTGGAGCAGCGTTTATGCTTTTGGCTGATACCCTTGGCCGTACCATCAATGCTCCTTATGAAACACCTGTGGCTGCCATTGTTGCGATGATGGGGTTACCCTTCTTCCTGTTCATCGTGCGTAAAGGGGGGAAGGCATTCTCGTGATTCAACCAAAGTTAATAAAAAAGCAGCGGCTGCTTATCTGCGCTTCACTGGCGCTTATCGTTATAACGGCTGTTATCGGCATGGGAATCGGGTATGCCTCCTTATCCTTTGATCGGCTTATTCCGACCCTTCTTGGCCGGGGTACCTTTAAAGAGGAGTTTATTTTATTCTCCGTTCGCTTACCACGAATTATTATAACACTGCTGGCGGGGATGGCACTGTCGTTATCCGGTGCTATTTTACAGGGGATAACCAGA
Source organism: Bacillota bacterium (assembly GCA_023419605.1). Taxonomy (GTDB): domain Bacteria; phylum Bacillota; class Clostridia; order Acetivibrionales; family JAEZXR01; genus JAEZXR01. Next base: position 6,297 of record JAEZXR010000013.1, read on the forward strand.
AATGATTTAGCGGATCCGGGAGTAATAGGCATTAACTCCGGAGCCGGTGTTGCAATTGCTGCATTCTTTTTGTTCTTCCCCATTAAAGCAGGCTCCTTTGTTTATTTGCTTCCGCTGGTTGCTTTTGTGGGGGCTTCCATAACTGCATGCCTGGTCTATGCTTTTTCCTATAACAGAAATGCGGGACTTCAGCCGACGAGGTTAGTGCTGATTGGAGTAGGCTTTTCAATGGCTCTTTCCGGAGTAATGATTGTACTCATTTCTTCCGCCGAACGTGCAAAAGTAGATTTTATCGCAAAATGGTTGGCCGGCAATATCTGGGGTACCGATTGGCCTTTTATTTACACACTGCTTCCATGGCTGGTCATACTCATACCCTTTACCTTGTACAAGGCAAACCGGTTAAATCTTCTTGCATTAAGCGAGCCTGTGGCCATTGGCGTTGGCGTATCCATTGAAAAGGAACGAATCATATTACTGCTGACAGCGATTGCACTGGCATCTTCTGCGGTTTCCGTCACAGGAGGGATTGCATTCGTCGGACTTATGGCTCCCCATATTGCGAAAGCACTGGTAGGACCCAGAAATCAATTGTTTATCCCGGTCGCGATTCTTATTGGCGGATGGCTGCTGCTTTTTGCAGACACCATCGGACGTAATGTAGTTAACCCGGACGGTATCCCGGCGGGTATTATGGTTGCTTTAATCGGTGCGCCCTATTTTGTGTATTTATTATTGAAAAAATAGGCGTAAAAGATTCTGGAAGAATACTCCTGAGCCGGAGTTGAAGTGGAACCTACGGATATATAGAGAAAAGACCTTGAGGAAATTAAATAAATAACCGCCCAGCCGAAAAGGACAATCGGTTGGGCGGTTTGTTTTTTCAGGATACTTGCTTTAATACATTCAACTCGCCTTATTACCTAAAGCTGGTGTTCAGTGCCCTGAGCAAGGTGCGAATGTCATATTGGTGTGGGGTAACAGGGCAAATCTTTTTATTTACACCCATCAGCGTATAAACGGCAATCCTTGCGGCACGCACCGAGTACTCCTCTGTGAATACCATGTCTTCAGGAATTTCCACAAATTGGCTTATCATGGCAAAGTTTGTTGAGCCCTCCGGAACAACATAAGGACGATCCTTCATAGCACGAGGCTGAAACATTGAAACGATATAGGGCATCATGCAGGGAATTACATTCACGATGCTGCCCATGATTTCATCATAGTGTTCCTCAAAATGCAGCTGATGAATGAGTTCTGTGAGAATCTCTTCTCCCGTACATTCGCGCATGGGCTTCTTCACATAATCGCCAACCTTGTCGGTGTAGAGACCGTAGCCCCAGAAAATTGTGGTATCCTCCGGCTGATTCTTGAAGTGGGGTTGTGCAGCAACAACAATGGACATGAGCCAGCTGGAATCCTTGAAGGTCATCAATGCGCCGCTTCCCGGTACATTACGGGAGAATTTTTCAATTAATTTGAGGAATTTGTTGCCCTTGCAGGTAACGGTAAAGGATTCCCAATTGGATTCTTCCGGCTTGCTGAAGAAAGGCTTTGGATTGCCAAGACCCTCTTTCTTCGCAGCAATTTTAGCCCAAAGCTCACCTGACATGGGTTTCTCCGCTACAAAAGGAGCCGGTTTTTTGAAGGAACCAAGCCTTGCATTATCTGTCATACAGCCATTGGAAATAATGCAGAGGTCACCTTCATGAAGCTGTATGATTCCAGTACCCTTTTCATCTTCGTAATGAATCGCTGTAACGGTGATATCGCTGCTCTCTTCAAAATCAAGATCAGTAACCTTGTATTTAAGGCTGAAATCAACCCCGAAGCTGTCGAGGTAAGCCTTTAATGGCAGGATAATGGAATCGTACTGGTTATAAGGTGTTCTTGTGACACCCTCCAGGGTTTGGATACGGGAGAACTCAAAAATCATACGCTGCATATACCGTTTGAATTCGAATAAGCTTGACCATTTCTGGAAAGCAAAGGTGGTCTGCCACATATACCAAAAGTTGGTTTCAAAGAAATGGGGTGTTGCAGCAAACCAGTCGGAAATCTTCAGGTTATCAAGCTTCTCCTCCGGTGTGATCATCAATTTGGCGAGTGCCATACGATCTGCATTATTAAAACCCATTGACATTACATCCAAAACTTCACCGTCTTTATTAATCAGACGGGCATTTGCATGTGTTGGGTGTGCACGGTCAAAGGCGAAAATTTCTTCGCATACAGACATGCCTTCATGCTCAAGGGAGGGGATGGAGCTAAGCAATTCCCATGTATTTTCATAGGTCTCTTCATTCAGCATTCTACCGCCGCGGCAAACAAAACCGTCTGTGGCGTTACCTGCTCCGTCATTGCTGCCACCGAGGATATTCATTCCTTCTAAAATATGAATGTTCTTACCTGGAAAATCACAGTCCCTTACCAGATAAGCTGCGCCTGCTAAAGAGGCAAGGCCGCCGCCTACAAAATAAACCTGTTTGTTTTCATACTCTTTTCTCATGATTATGACCTCCGTATATTGATTTTGTTCTTACCTGTGATATCAATATACGCTTTGTAAAAGCTGTTTACCATAGACACAAATCGCGCAGTGTATAAAATTTATACACATGGCTGACAATGTCTAAAAAATAAGGGGTGATAACCCTGCTATCACCCCTGCGTAAATTTTTCAATTGCCCGGCCTATATCGCCTTCAATCAGCTTGCTGAGATTTTTAATAATATGGTCAGGTGCCTCTTTTGTTCCATTTCTCAGCCATACCAGCAGCAGCCCAATGAAAGCGTAACTGTAAAAATTGGCGATGAACTTTTTATCTTCCGGTGAAATATTTGTTCCTTCCGATAATTCATCCACTACGCCAGTTAACAAATCAACGGTAACACTCAGAAGAAACACTTCCAGATGATCTCTTCCCAGGGAATGATAGGTATTCATGCAGAAGGTCTTGTTTTTGGAAACGTATTGAAAAATCTTCAAAAAGCCGTGCTGCCATGTTTCATAGGTCTTATAATCAGCGATTGCACCGAGGGCCTCGGTTTTGTAAATCCAGCCCAGCAAATCATAGATATCTTGGAAGTGATAGTAAAAGGTCTGCCGGTTAACACCGCAATCGGTTACTACATCCTTTACGGTAATTTTCTCAAGGGATGTCTTTTCCATCAGTTTTTTCAGTGATGCGGCCAGCTCTTTTTTTGTCATTAGGGACATAGGTACACCTTCTTTGTTAAATTTTTCTGCGTAAATTATAAATAATCCCTATACGGATAATACACTGCTGTCTACTGTCTAAAGTCTTTTGGAGGACAATTTTACCTCTCTATAGTGTATCATAAAACATTGAAAATAGGAATTATAGAATTGTAAATTTTGGTAAATAGGAACTTGAAAACGTATGCAGCGGTAATGCGCACAGGCAGCTGCGACAGTAAAGAAGAGCGCAGCTGGTTTGGGAATAAAGGCCGGCGATATGCTTTAAAATTGTCCATAAGAAGTTCAACTCAAGTACACACGGAGTACACATGGGCACTCTATAATCAGCCTGTAAGTAAAAATTAATTTTTAGGAGGTTATAATCCATGAAAAAAATTATTTTAGCATCATTGATCGCATCGGTAGCTATGTCTGCATCTTCAGCAGTGTCCTATGCTCAAACCGACAACAGCCCAAAGGAAAAAAATGTACTATATCAAAGAGTTAATGCTCCATCAGCATCCATGGAGTTGTCGGGGATAGTACAGGAAGTATCGGACAACAAAATGACGGTAAAGGGAGAGGATGGAAGGTCTTACCTGGTAATGCTGGATCAATTCTCAAAGATCGATGGATTTAAGGAGCTTGAATTGAAAGCAGGAACTGAAGTATCTATGAAAAGTGCGCAGCCCAATAGGATCACTTTGAGTGAGGATATTGGGAAAGCAGTAACTTTTGCAATATCCTCCGTACCCGCAGTACTCAAAGAGGCTGGTGGAATTGATACGGTTGCGGGTACACTGGATGAAAAAGAAGTGGGTGCAATAGAAAAAGGGGACGCCACAATCTATACTATTGAACCGGGTAAGGACGGTGAAATGGTGGAGGCAGTTACTGCTATGGCTGCAGTTACAGTTAGTGCCGGAGATATAGACCAAACGAAAGAAGAAAGCACAGAACAAGGCAAGGAGGGGGAAGCGGCTGAAAGAGTTGCGACTGTGACTGCAGTTGCAATTGACACCAAGAATATGGGCGAAACAGAAAAAGGACGCATTCCCTTTTTTGCTGCTGCGTTGAGTACGGTGGATGGAACCATCAAAATGGCTGCCCTCGATGGGGAAAATGTTAAACTATGTTTTGTGCCTGAAGAAATTACTGCCAATGGTAAAACAATTAAGTTACATAAGTAAAATAAAGAATAATTCCCAGTATGACATAATACTTGCCTATAGTATAATTATAGGCAAGTATTATGTCATGCGTGGGTAATTTTTTATTTATATGAACAAAAAAGTGGGGTTCTACCGGTATGAGCAAAAATATACTTTTGGTCGAAGATGATGCGAGAGTGAGGGAATTCATTGCTGACTATTTTATAAAGGAAGGATTTCAGATCCATGAAGCTGAAAATGGCAGAGCAGCGATGGAACTCTTTGAATCGCTGGAGATCAGTCTGGTTATTCTCGATATCATGATCCCTGAATTGGATGGATGGTCGGTCTGCAAAAGGTTAAGAAAGATATCTGATGTACCTATTATTATGTTAACTGCAAGATCGGATGAAGATGATAAATTAATGGGGTATGACCTGGGGGCGGATGATTATGTGACAAAGCCCTTCAGTCCGAGGGTGTTGGTAGCTAAGGCCAAAATGCTTCTTAAAAGAGTGGAAGGGTCTGTGGGAAGAAATGATGGAACGCTGCGTTTACAGGATATAGAAATAAACAGACTATCCTGTACTGTTACCATCGATAATGAACTGGTTGAACTTGCTCCTAAGGAATATCAACTTCTGCTTTACCTGGCGGAGAATAAGGGAATCGTCCTTTCCAGGGAAAATATTTTAAGCAAGGTCTGGGGATATGATTATTATGGAGATTTAAGAACTGTTGATACACACATTAAGAAATTACGAAGCAAGCTTGGTGAAAAGGCTGTTTGTATAGCAACCGTTATTGGGGCAGGTTATAAATTTGAGGTGGGCAAATGAAAAAACGCAGTATTATTTTCAGGTTATTTATTATTACCTTAGTGTGCTTTACTTTCTTTGTGGGAATTTTCATGGCAGGACAAACACTGTTTTTTAAAAAATTTTATGTAAACATGAAAGTCTCCAGGTTGGTAAAAAATATGGAGGCTTTCAGCCTTAGGTATACCAATGAAAATTGGAGTGAACCCGACATTATCCAAAATGTAAATAAATTTGCGGATCAAAACAGTGCGCAGATTGCCATACTTGATAAAAATGGAAATACGAAGTATACTCCCAAGTATGAAGTAGTTTTGGAGAGTGATGGCAAGAACAGGATTAAAATTCCCCTGAATAATATTGCCTACCTCGATGGATTTCAGAATCTGAAGCTCGCAGTTGGAGCGGAAATTGAGGTGGAAGGGTATTTTAGCGATGATTTGAGTTTTATGTTTTCTCTCATGGGAATAAAAAAAGGCGAGGAAGAATGGAAAAACTCAAATGTTACACAGGCAATAGTCAGCGTATCTCCTAAACAGGCGATTGGAGCAGACGACCTGAATGTAACCACCCTCAGGCCCCTCTTAGGAACAGTGAGTTCGGAAGCAGTGACAAGTAGCAGTGGTGAAGTAGCTGCTATCTCCGCATCTGCCCTACGGATCGTCGATGTGGCAGATCGGATGATGTTAAAGCAACTCCATGGAAAAATAATCGATCTAAAAGTACCTTCCAAAATCGAGCAAATGACGGGATATAACAGTAGTCTGCTGTGGTCTGCAATTGATTATTGGAGCTGGCTTGCCAATACCGGCAAGATTGCAATGAAACCCGGAAAGACGACGGAATTGCAATACTCCGGTTTCTCAAACGGCACCAATGGTATTATACTTGCCAGGTCAATAATAACAGAGAATCAAATATCCGGATATGTATTTGCCGTTTCCTCCCTCCAGCCTGTGGGAGAAGCTGTAGATGCAATGAAGGATTATTACCTGTATGCTTTTTTGGTTGCCCTTCTATTGATTGCAGTCATGTCACTGCTTTTTTCCAAAATCGTGTCCAAGCCATTGATAGAAATGAACCGGGTTGCGGTCAAGATGGCAGATTTGGATTTTTCAGAAGAGTGCGTCGTAGAATCTAGGGATGAAATGGGGAGTCTGGCTGTGAGCCTAAATCGCTTGTCACAAAACCTGGGTGCAAGTTTACGGGAATTAAGAGCTGCCAATGAGCAGCTTCAGCAGGATATCGAAAAAGAAAGAAGCCTTGAAAAAATGCGTAAGGAATTCGTTTCGGCCGTCTCCCACGAATTTAAGACACCCTTGGGCATTATAAAAGGATTTGCCGAAGGGCTTAAAGATCATGTTGCCGAAGAGAAAAAGGATTACTATATCGATGTAATTCAAGATGAAATTGAAAAGCTGGATGAACTGGTGCTGGACCTGTTGGACCTGGCCAAGCTTGAGTCAAAGGCTTATAAATTGAATCTGGAAAATTTCTGTATGATTGATCTGTTGGACGAAGTTCAGAGTAGGTTGCTTACCTATATGAACCATAAGAATATAGAACTGATATTCACCTATGAACACAGAGATATCGAGGTTTGTGCCGACAGAAGGAGAATTGAACAGGTCGTAACGAATATAGTAAGCAATGCCATACGACATACTCCGAAGGATGCCCATATTAAAATATGCGCTGAAAGGGAAAAAGAGGAACTATATGTTTATATAGAAAACATCGGAAAGCCTATTGCTGAGGAGGATATGCCCAAGATCTGGGACAGGTTTTACAGGACTGAAAAATCCAGAGACCGGAAAACGGGTGGTACCGGACTTGGGCTATCCATTGTCAAAAATATTCTGGAATTGCACGAAAGTCGGTTTGGTGTTGAAAATACCAATGATGGAGTGCGGTTTTATTTTACATTAAAACTATCTCAGGAATAAATCTGAATTACGTTTATTCAAAACTGGGAGGGGAAAAAAAGCAATAATCTGTCAAAGGGGCAGCATAGGTAAGGTAAAATGGTTCCAGCAGAGTTTTGATCAAGGCTATTTGTATCTGCTATCTGTAATTTACCGTGTGCGATGTCTTATATTGCATACCACCCCTATGAAAAAAATCACATTTCCTGGGCCACTTGTAGAGTATGTGCTGGCGTATTTGCGAAGTATGGCTAAAAAATACTATACGGTTCGTCGCTATAATTGGTTATGTATAATGCTGATCAATTCTATTTTTAATGTTTGGATGGCCTCCTCTCTGGGAAGCATTATAAATTTCGATAAATATTCGATATCGCCTGTGAAAAGATCAATGATTTCCTCCATGGATTCCTTATCCCCGCTTTGTGCTTTTTTCACTGTTTGCTTGAATTGGCTAGATTTTTCCGCATCAATTCTAAACCTTTCATTTTCCATTTGCTCACCCCCTGTTGAGTTATCTTAAGTTCACACGCAACCTCCTTTTCTGTCCTTCCATCGATAATGGTTCTCTGGATAATGTATCTACATTTCTCCCAGGGAATGGTATCCAGAAGTTCCTTTACATAAATTTCCGATAAAACCTCTGATTCAAAGCTAAAATTATACACTTGATTGTCGTAAAGAGTGTAGCATTCCTTTTCCTGACGTGTTCGGGTTCTATACTGTATTCTCCAAGCTGCCCTTCTTAATAGTTTCCTACAAATTTCTACTGAGATATCTTCATTTGCGTGCATAAATAACCCTCCATAACTGACGAATTTTTATTGCGCGTAACTTAATTATGGAATTACTTTAAAGTCGTTTGGTACAGTGTTAAAGCTCTGTAGCGTATAGGGCTTTGCAGGATGCGCAATCGATAGATACGATGCGCATCCGACAAAGTTCTACCATATTACAAGAGGTTGTAAATATTGCTTTTTAACAATAGTAGTAAATATTACCAAGGGATTTACAACCTCTTTAATAAAATTTTATACACTTTTGGAATATAATGTATATATTTTTTAGGGAAGTTGTAAAAGGCCTGTCGAAATTACCTAGAATGATGAAGAGGAGGGTAGTGTAAAAAGAGCTGGAACAAATATTTCAGAAAAGGAAGGGGGTGTCTGACTGTGATGACTGAACCGCTTGATGGCCTCACAAAAGAGGCAATTGCAAAAATGGTGGAAAACGCGACTACCCAAAATCTGTCGGTCTGGGCCATGGTAGTTATATTGTCCGTTTTCCTCTGCGCAATGGTAGTCATAATTAAGGTTTTTATGAGTTCATCCGTCAAGGCCAATGAAGGATTAAAGATGGTAATAGAGCAAAGTACGGAACAATTAAATATTTTTAGAAAATCGATTGATAAAATCTCGGAAAACTTCAGAATTCTTTCTGAAAATATGGCAAGGCTGCAAGTTGTAAAAATAGGTGAGGAGGACAAATTTGAAACACTTGCGCTTAATTTGAATACTCTAAAACAAGAGATCCTGGACAACAATTCAAATGTTTTAAAAACAGTCATGGATCATGATCGCAACACATGTGAATTTTATTTGTCCAATGAAAAAAACATCGACAAATTCAGAGCCAGTCTTCTGGAAATGAAAGCCTTTTGCGGAGTTGCATCCGACAAAAGAAAGCGGCTGGGAGATATACTTGTGGAAGATGGTATATGCACCCGTGAACAGATTAACCAGGCAGTAAAAAAGCAAACACTTTTGCAGTTAAAGGAAGATAAGAAAGGCTGAGGTTACAGGAGGTAATCGGAGTGAGTGAATATATTACACCTGAAATATTCAATGCAATAATTACATTGATCATTGTTCCCATCCTGGGTATAGTGTCAAAATTTTTGATCACATGCTTGAAGTGTAAAGTCGATGAATTAGAGCTAAGGATTCACAATGAAACACTCAATAAATACATTGCTATGGCGGAAGATGCAATAGAGACTGCCGTGATTTGTGTAAATCAAACCTTTGTTGAGGTGATGAAGAAGCAGGGAACCTTTGATGAAGCTGCAATGGCGGAATCTTTTAGAATGGCAAAAAAGAAAGCGCTGATCATCATGGGAGATGCTCTGAAAAAAGTACTGGAAGCTGCCTATGGTGATATTGACGCCTGGCTGGACAGCAAAATCGAATTCTTTGTTAACCGCAATAAAACAGCAGTTAAATGATTCTTCTCACAGGAAGTAAATAACTACCCCCTCTTATTTCAATGGTCCAAAGGGTAGAAAAGAGGTGTACCCGAATGAATTTCACAATAATGACCACTTCAGAGCTTATAAATTATGTTAAAAGCATTACATGGTCAAGAAGTATAAGACAATTGCATGTCCATCATACATGGAAACCGGACCACAGTGATTATAACGGCACAAACGGTCTTGCTCTGCAAATGGGCATGCATGATTATCATGTCAATGCAAATGGGTGGAAGGGTATCGGGCAGCACTTGACACTCCTTCCTGACGGACAGTGGATTACCGGAAGGGATTTCAATACGGAACCTGCATCGATTCAGGGCTGGAACAGCGAAGCTTTCAGTATCGAAATGCTTGGGAATTTTGATATGGGCTGTGATGCCTTTGGAGGTATCCAGGCGGAAGCCATGTTTGAATTTTGCGCTTTTTTTGTTATACAGATGAAATTAAATGTAGAATCCGATGTGAAATTCCATCGGGACCACCCTGCGGCGGATAAAACCTGTCCCGGAAGCGGTATCAACAGAGCATGGTTTATGGATCATTTAACTGCTAAAATCCAGGAATTATCACCTCTTCCCAAGGAGGATGAAGCCTGGAAGCTCAGGGCTGTTGATGAGCTCGCGGCTGCGGGACTTCTTAACCAACCACAGATGTGGAAGGATAAGATAAATGATCCTATGCCTGTATGGGCTGTTCTGACCGTCATCCACTCTGTTTTTAAAAATCTTTCCTCAAAGAAATAAATATAGATCATGATGAAGGGAGGGGTTGCATTAAAAAGCTGTATTACGCAGGAATGGAGGTGTTTTGGCTACTTGTGAACGCTATAAAGGCTACTGCCCGCCATGGTCCGGGTTTTGTTCCGGCAGGGGGCGGTAAAAAGAGTTATATTGGTAAAATAACATTTAGTAATTATTGGGGGAATGTATAATGAAGCATTCGAAAGCGCTAATTAAAGTGTTAGGTGAATGTATTGGAAAAAGGTCCCGATGGATGTGCGGCTGTCTGATTTTGCTGCTGTGGATTTTCCTGATGGCAGCTGCCAATCCCGCCAATGCATATTCGGGCGAAGAAGGGGCAGCAGTGAGTGCTGCAGCAGGAACGACGGGGATGCTAAATCCGGTTTCTCCATTGCTTCAGCAAATGAAATTGGCACAGCCGTCACCGGTTGTACCCGGAGGACGTGGATACATGCTTCCACAAGTTGTTGTGTTGAAAGACTCGTCAGGTAATCCGGTTTCCGGTGTTGACATTAAGTTTGAAGTATCCAGTGACGATCTTATAACGTCTCTTATGAGGGGAAGCAACAGCAATAGCATAACGGTAAAGACGGATGCAAACGGTGTCGCTTCAGCAGCCAATACGTATTCCGGTTATGTGGGAGAGGGTTTCCAGGTATACTCAAAATATTCAGGGGTAGTAAAAACATTACAGGTAAAAGCCAGTGCAGCGGGGGTCAATACTGTAACGTTTAATGTAGAAGTAGGAACATATAATTCCAGCATTGTAGATAACACGCCGCCAACCATTACTGCAAGTGCGAAGGATGATACCGGAGCCAATTACATCGCCGGTACCTGGACCAACCGTGCAGTAACGGTTCATTATACTGCAATGGATACCTTATCGGATATTCGGTTCTGTACGCCGGACCAGGTTTTTTCCAACGAAGGAGCCAATCAGGTTGCTTCGGGTAAGGCGATAGACAGTGCAGCGGCAGGAGATAATGACATAAACCATACTTCCAGCGTTACCTTCGGTCCCATCAATATCGATAAAACTGCACCTACCACCACGGCAGCAGCAACACCGGCTGCAGGTGACAGTTGGAACAAGGGGGCGGTTGCACTTCGTTTTGATGCCGCGGATAGTGTTTCAGGTGTTGAATCCATATACTATAAGCTGGGCAGCAGTGAACCTGTAAAAACAACCGGAAGCAGTGCGACAGTAAACGTAAATACGGAGGGAACCAACAGTATAAGCTACTGGGCGGTGGACAAGGCGGGGAATGCAGAAGCTGCCAAGACAATTACCGTGAAGGTCGACCAAACCAGTCCTACTGTGACATATACAGTCAGCCCGGATAAAAATGAAAATGGCTGGAATAATTCCGATGTTACAGTAAAGCTTACGGCTACGGATGCTAACTCCGGAGTCAAAGAAATCCATTATAAGATGGGTCAATCAGGAACAGAGCAGGTAGCCCAGGGGCAGAATGCTACGTTTACCGTCACTACGGAAGGAGTTGTGCCTGTTACCTTCTGGGCGGTGGATTATGTAGGCAACACATCCGATATACAGAAGTTTGATGTAAAGATTGATAAAACAGCGCCTGTTATCAAGGTTCCGGATAATATAACCGTGGAAGCGACTGCTGTAAATACATCCATTGATATAGGAAAGGCAACTGTAACGGACGTATCACCGGAGGTTATATTGGCCAATGACGCTCCCGCAGGCGGTTTTCCTATCGGCGCCACCAGTGTCATATGGACGGCAAAGGATCAGGTAGGGAATATTACTTCTGCAGTTCAAACCATTACGGTTAAGGATACCACAAATCCTGTGCTCACTGTACAGGGAGATGTTGTGGCTGAGGCAACAGCAGAAAAAACACCTCTTACTCTCAAGCCGGCCACAGCCATAGATATATTTCCTGTTATTGTTACCAGTGATGCACCAAAAGAATTTCCTTTAGGAGATACACTCGTAACATGGACTGCTACAGATTCAAACAACAACAGTATTTCTAAAGGACAGAATGTAAAGATTATCGACTCTACCAGGCCCGTGCTTAAGGTGCCTGAAAATGTAACAGCAGAGGCCACCGGCCCAAGGACATCTGTACTCATTGGTACTGCAACAGCCACGGATATATTCAAAGTAGACATAACAAGCAATGCCCCGGCAGATTATCCTGTGGGAATCACGACAGTTACATGGAATGCTACTGACCCAAGCAATAATACGAGTACGGGTAACCAGGTTATAGAGGTTAAGGATACCATAGCACCCGTGTTTACTAAAATACCTGAGGATATTACAAAGGAAGCCACAGATGTAAGGACGAAGGTTGAAATAGGGCAAGCTGAGGCAACCGACATCTTCAAGGTAACTGTTACAAGCGATGCTCCGGTAGACTTCCCTGTGGGCACGACCACAGTAACCTGGACAGCTACGGATGAAAATAACAATAGCACGAAAGTACAACAGAAAATCACTATAACGGATACGACAAGGCCTGTGCTTACGATACCCAAAGATATAATCATGGAGGCAACGGATGTAAGGACGCCTGTGACGATAGGAGAGGCAATAGCTACAGATATATTCAAAGTAACTATTACCAAAAACTCCTTACCCGATTATCCTGTTGGAAGAACTGTTGTTACCTGGACAGCTAAGGATGAAAACGGGAATGAGAGCACTGGAGAACAGGTGATAACGATTGAGGATAAAACAGCCCCTCTTCTTTCAATTCCCGGGGATATGACGGTAGAGGCAACGGCAACGAGGACACCTGTAGATATAGGAATGGCAACGGCCACGGATATATTCAAGGTAACCATAACTAAAGATGCTCCGGCAGACTATCCATTGGGGACTACATCGGTGGTCTGGACAGCTACCGATGAAAACGGGAATAAGAGTACTGCTACACAAAATATCACTATAAAGGATGAAACCAGGCCTGTACTTAAGGTGCCTGCAGATATGACTGTTGAGGCAACGGCAGTAAGATCGAAGGTATCCATCGGTATGGCTACAGCCACAGATATATTCAAAGTGGAAATTAGCAGTGATGCACCGGAAGATTATGCCATTGAAACCAAAAAAGTAACCTGGATGGCCAAGGATGCAAGTGGAAATGTATCCCTAGGTTATCAGTACATTACGGTGCAGGATAAGACAGCCCCTGTACTTACAGTACCTGAAAACAAGACCGTAGAAGCAACAGCAGAAATGACACCTGTAGATATAGGAATGGCCACAGCTACAGACATATTCGAGGTAGAAGTTAGCAGTAATGCACCGGCGGCCTATCCAATAGGGACAACTACAGTAATCTGGACAGCCAGGGATGCAAACGGAAATGAATCCAAAAAGCAGCAGACCGTCACTATTGTAGATACGATTAAACCTGTACTTACAGTACCTGAGAACAAGACTGTAGAAGCAACGGCAGAAATGACACCTGTAGATGTAGGAATGGCCACAGCTACAGATATATTCAAAGTGGAAGTTACCAGTAATGCACCGAAAACCTATCCCCTTGGAAAAACTGTAGTAACCTGGAAGGCTACAGATGCAAATAGAAATGTTAGTGAAGGAGCGCAGGTTATAACAGTAGAGGATAAGACGCCTCCTGTATTTAAAGTCCCTGAGGATTTGATAGTAGAGGCAACAGGAGTAATAACGCAGGTAGATTTGGTACCACCCGCAGTAACAGATATATTTGGAATATTATATCTCAGAAAAGATGCACCTGATGGATTTCCTTTGGGGCCAACCATTGTCAAATGGACGGCCGCTGATAGAAATAATAATGTCGCTGTATGTGAACAGCGTATCACCATAGTGGATAAGACAGCCCCTGTGCTTACAGTGCCTGAGAATAAGACTGTAGAGGCAACGGCAGAAATGACACCTGTAGATATAGGAATGGCTACAGCTACAGACATATTCAAGGTAGAGGTTAGCAGTAATGCACCGGCAGCCTATCCAATAGGGACGACTACGGTAATCTGGACAGCCAAGGATGCAAACGGGAATGAAACCCAAAAAGAGCAGATTGTCACCATAGTGGATGAGACAGCGCCTGTGCTTACAGTGCCTGAGAATAAGACTGTAGAGGCAACGGCAGAAATGACACCTGTAGATATAGGAATGGCCACAGCTACAGACATATTCAAGGTAGAGGTTAGCAGTAATGCACCGGCAGCCTATCCAATAGGGACAACGAAAGTAATCTGGACAGCCAAGGATGCAAACGGGAATGAATCCCAAAAAGAGCAGACCGTCACTATAAAGGATACGACAGCGCCTGTACTCAAAGTACCTGCAGATATGACAGTTCCTGCAACCGGTACAAGAACAAAAGTATCCATTGGAACGGCCACCGCTACAGATATCTTTGGAGTTACCATAACCAACGACGCTCCGGTAGATTTCCCCATCGGAACAACTTCAGTCACATGGAAAGCAACCGATGCAAACGGCAATATTTCCACTGCAGTACAGCGTATCACGGTTGTTCAAAAGCTGAAAGTAAAGGCGTACAATTACACCAGAAGATCCTCGGTCCAAGCAATAGATCCTCGGATCACAATAGAAAACATCGGACAAACTACACTGAATCTTTCTGATATCACCATAAGATACTATTACACGGTAGATGGGGAGAAGGTGCAAAATTACTGGTGTGATTATGCAGAGGTAAATACTGCTACAGGAGATCGCCAAATTACTTCCTGTGTTAAAGGGGTACTCAAAAAAGGTGTAAGTAAGACTGGAAGCGACTATTACCTTGAGATAAGCTTTACAAGCGGTGCAGGAAGTCTAAAACCGGGAGAGAAAGTCTCGACCCAAAACAGATTTGCAAAATGGGATTGGACCTATTATCAGCAGACGAACGATTATTCCTTTAACGCTTCAGCTACAGATTACGTTGAAAGCAGTAAAATAACAGTATACTTATCGGGCGTTCTTGTTGGCGGAACAGAGCCATAAGCAAATGGAGTGACAGATGATTTCAGACTGTGACTCAGCATAGGTTCCGTAAAACCGAATGAATACAATCCTTGAGCAGAGTATTGGTTCAAACAGGCTAAAGATGAGAGAGATTACATGATCAAATGTAATCTCTCTTTTTGTGCAAGAATCTCCTAATATTGTAAAGCGTGTGAGTAGTTTTTATTAGTAACCTTTTAAAAATAAATTTTCCTTCTGGCTGTAAAAGATATCTAAAATCCTCCTTTATATATGAATAAATCTATCAAACGCAAAAGTTGGCTCACATAAAATAGAGGTTTGACCGGAAAATGGTCCCTTGATAGGAAGGAGAACTGGAAATGCAGTCAATGACAGTGGTCAATAAACAAAATGAGAAGCCTTCCGCTGAAAAAAGTAAGCGTGTACAGAATTCACTTGCTGTAAAGACCCCCGTCGTGCGTAAAGCAGACCCGTTGGAAATTATACAGCGTGTCCGTACAAAACCGGATTCCATGTCCCAAGACGATATGATGGTGCTTCAAAGTACCATCGGGAACCGGGCCGTCATCAAATTGTTGTCGGAGGTCAAAGGCAGCCGTGATGCTCAGAAAACAGAAACACAGCCAAAGGATGCCGGAAGTTAGGATGTCCAGAATAAAGTTGAAAATAAAGAAACGAAGGAAGCTGTGCAGGTAACTCCACAGCCTGTTGTTACAAGTGAAAAGAAGAACTCGGGTGCGGACCAGGCAGAGAAAGAAGAAAAAATAAACAAAGTAGAAAAAGAAGAAAAAGAAGATAAAACAGATAAACCCCTTAAGGAAGAAAAAACAGCGAAAACGGAAACTGCGGTGAATGCTAACCCTGGTGTCGTGCAAGAGAAGGAAAAACCTGTACAAGCTGCGAAGGAAAAAGAAAAGAATGCGCCTTTGCAAAGCGAGCAGGTAAAAGCTTCAAGTAAAAAAGAAAGCAAGGAAGTTCCGGAAAACAAAAAGAAGGAAACCCTGCTGCAAAAAGAGGATAAGGTACCGGAAAGTACCGGGACTGAGGCACCGGCAGGAGGCAAGGAAACTCCGGCCAAGTCTTCTGCGGAGCATAAGGCGGCCGTTCCTGGGGAGAAAGCAAAGGAGCCTCCCAAGGAGCAAGCCGTAAAAATCAATGGAGAAGATCCGGGGAAAATCATAGAGCAGCTTGGCAATATCCCGCCTTCTCAAATATATAATGCATTTTCCCAGGCAGAAGCTGTTTCAGGAGGTGCTCTTGAAAAACAGATGCACAAGACCCAGGCAGTTATACCATCCGTACCCACCCCGACAGGGATCAATCCGGGTGAGCCGGTGAGCCAAGGGGAAAAGAAAGTTAATCCCATCAACCATACGGCACCGGAGGGTTTTAAGAGCGAGAAATCCGGTGGAAAAGCCTATGAAGGAGTTGCAAAAGACTTTAACGCAGGTTCGGGAGGCGACAGTGAAGCAGATCCTGAGGACATTATGGCAGAAGCCCGGGCCCAGTCGGAAAATCCCCCTTCCATCAGCATGACCGGGGAAGCAGACCCGTCACAGATAGGCGGTTTCAAAGCAGAAGCCGCCCAGAATGTGCAGACTGCCCACAAAGCCGAGTTAAGCCAGGTAGATAACGAATTTGGTGAAAACCAAATACTGCCGAAACCCGACAACACCATCATAAAAGCACAAAAATCCGTACAGGCGGTTATCCCTCCTTCCGTGGGAATGGAGCCGATGGAAGCCATTCCACCGGAGGTAGCAACGCGAATGAATCCCTCGCTGGCGCCGATCCTGAAAAATCATTTAGAGGGTAGAAAAAACGAGTACCAGAAGGGACGAGTAAAATTCGATTCTGATGTCATTGCTGCAAAGGCCGGGACGGAGTCTGACATCGAACAGATGAAATCGGAGGCAAAGGAAAAGCAGGTGAATGAACAGGCAGAGGCCAAGGCTCAGGTCAATGCCCTGCGAGGTGAGTGGAGAAGTGAGATCAATGGAGCAGTTGCTGAGTATGATCAGAAGGCAGAATCTGCTTCAGCAGAGAAGAAACGTGAAATCGACAACGTGAAGGCGGAAAAGGAAGGCCAGGTAAATACCACCATGGCCGATGCGGAAAAGGATGCCAATAAAGAGTATAAAACGGCAAAGACACAGGCTGAGGACAAAAAGAAGGAAGAGAAGAAAGAAAAAGAGAGTGGAGGCTTCTTCAGCTGGGTCAAGGAAAAAGCCCAGCAGTTTGTGGACGGCATAAAGAAGGCAGTCAACGCCATTTTTGACGGGCTGCGCAAAGCTGTAAAATCCATATTCGACAAAGCGAAACAACTGGCCATGAACATTATAGAAGCCGGAAGAAAGCTCATTGTTGATGTGATAAAAGGATTGGGACAGGTCTTAAAAGGATTTGTAAAAACCGTATTTGCCAAATTCCCCGGCATAGCCAATAAAATATGCAGCAAGATTGATCAGGCTGTGAACAAAGCCGTTAAGGTAGTAAACGATACGGCAGCATTGCTCAAAAAAGGCGTGGGCAAAGCCTTGGATTTCCTTGCAAAATCAGTGGATACGCTGATTGCAGGAGTTCAGACTCTGTATAACGGAGTATTCTCCGGCATTGGAAAATTCTTAAGAGGAGAATTTAAAATACCCTTTGGAAAAATCCTGGAAGGAGCACAAATCGCTGCAGAAATTGCTGCTGCCTTTGCAACAGGAGGAGGAAGTATTCTGCTGCAAATCGGAATATGGCTGGGTACAACCCTGCCTGAACTCTTCAATAAGGTAACCTCAGTCATCGGTTTTGTCAATGACCTGAAAAATGCAAAGCTTGATGATGTAAAACAGTTCCTTTCACCGGCTAAAATGGGAGACTTCATGGTTAAGGGGCTGTTCGGTGAACTCAACGGACTGCCGCAGGGAGAAAAGGAAGAAAAGGAAAAAGAGGAAGAACCCGCAGGTGGAAAAGAAGGAAAAGGACTGGCAAAAGTATTGCATATCCTATCCGGCCTCTTTAAGACATTGAAAGGAGTTTACGGCAAAGTTGCAGGGGGCATAAACAAAATCCTGCCTGTCATAAACATATCCGTCAAACCCTGGTTTGATTCCTTCAGTATGATCTATGCAGGAGCGGTAAAGGCAATGGAAGTGGTTAAAAATCCTGCTGAAGCACTGAATGAAGGTGCGGAAAAAGTAAAAGAAGCCATCGGTGGATTCTTTAGCAGTATCAAGGGTAAGCTTGGAGAAGTTGCCCAGGGAATCAAAGAGAAGGTCGCGCTCATCGGACAGCCGGCCCAGTTAATGAAGGTATTGGCAAACAAGGCCGTAGACATGGTACTGAACTTTATCATCACCCATCCGCCTTCAGCACTTATAAAAGCAGCCTTCAAGGCAGTAGAAGCAGTAGCGGGCAAATCCATCGTAGAGCTTGTACGCCAGCACATCCCCTTTGCAGACAAGCTCATCAACAAAATAGCCGAGTCCGGCCCTGTCCAGGGAATTCTGAATCCGCTGCAGCGGCCTGTAAAGCAGGTCGGCAGCATGATTGACGAGGTATCGGAGCGGGCTGTGGGCATGGTAGATGAATCCGAGCAAAAAGCCGTAGGCGTGTTCGGAAGCGGAGCCAAGCTGCTCAAAGGATTGGCAGGTGGCGCTGGGGAGAAAAAGGCAGCCGGTTCCGGAGGCGGACAGAAAGCCGAAGGTGGCGGAGACTTCCTTGGTGGTATAAAGTCAGGCATACATACCAGACTGATAAACCTTGGGTCGAAGCTGCTGCAAAAAGGAAAGGCACTGGTAACGGGTGCGGTGGACAAGGTCAAAGGATTGATACTGGGACCGAAGGTGAAGTTTAAGATACAAGGTGAAAGCCATGAACTGTGGGTTGAGAAGCAAGGTTCAAAGACTGCGGTTATGATGGCGAGCAAAGAAGAAAAAATTAGACAAAAAATAAAGGATTTTTATGATCGTACAGCGAATATAGAGGATAATACAGAAAAGGGTAAAATTGTAAAATTGATTCAGGACCTTGAAAAGCTCACTGGAAAACTGGAAGCTATACAAGATCCAAAGCAAATTGCCCAACAGGATATAGATAAGGTTATCGGGCTTATAACTAAAATTTACTCAGCTTTATCAGGAGTAAGTAAGGTTGTACATGATGATAAATATTGGAATACGGTTGATCAGTATGGTAGCACACCAAAAGAAAGATTAGGTCAGACACCTATAAATAATGGCGAATGGAGTGGGGAAAGAGGTGAAAGTAAGTGGACATCTAACCTTCCAGATGTACAAGAACAGTACGAAAAATATGGTGCAGATGGAATTGAGTACAGGGATGGACTTCCGGATTTTACACAAGTATCTCAATTTGAACATCAGTTACCAGAAAATTTAGTAAAAGCTACAGATACCGAACAATTTGATGAGTGTAGTAGGGCAATAAAAAAATATGTTGAGGATAATCCAGAAAAGGCAAAAAGAAAATTTAATGAAAAACAACTTGTGCAAATAAAGGCGGGAAAGAAACCTTCTGGGTTTACATGGCATCATTCTACAGAACGTGGTAAAATGCAATTAGTACCTACTAGGATTCATCAAAATTCTGGGCATTATGGAGGAAAAAATATATGGGGTGGCGGGACAGCCAATAGATAGGAGGAAAATATGAATAAATTAGAATGGGAATTAGCATATCCATTGGATGATGATACAGCAATCAAAAAAATAGAGAAACTGTTAGACAGAAAGCTACCAGTTGACTTTAGTAAAGCCGTAATTGAATTTAATGAAGCAAGCCCAAGTAAAAGAAATTTTCGAACAAATACAGGAGTAGAACGTGTATTTTGTAATTTAATTTCATTTAATGAGGAAGAAGATACAAATGTTTTTAGCACGTTAGAAATTTTAAGGAGTAATGGATTACAAAGTGAATTATTTCCATTTGGTGAAGATCCGTTTGGAAATTACCTATGTTTATTTTATGATGAGAAAGATATAGCCATAGTATTCTGGAATCATGAAACTAGCAAAATTGAAAAAGTTTCAAATTCATTTTCGGAGTTTTTAGAAGTATTATACTAGTTTACGATAGTGTGTCAGAAGTGTTAGGGTATGGAATATTCTGTTGCTTCTAAGTTAATCATATTAATCAGGTCTTAATGGAGAATCTCTATTGAGGCCTTTTTTGCCCCCGCCCAGGGTAAGCACAGCGGCGGGCTACCCAGTGCCGAATAACTCAGTTTGAACACTAAGAATAAAAGTAACCCTAATAATACCAGTATAATATTTTTATCAAATTAAGTGTACGCACAATTGAAAAGTATGATATGGTATAACATAACGGTAAAGCGTAACGAACCAATCTTTAAAGTATTCAGTTACTACCGCAACAAAGTAAATATGTGACCCGGCTTAGATATCAGAGTAGCTATCCTTTGATATAGATAGAGTGTAGAGCAAGTGTTGTAGTAACTGCTACCCGTTCTAATCCTAAAGGCAATTTCAAATAAGGGGCACTTATTGTGGAACAAAGTAAAGGAATCTTAACGAAGAAGGCATGGTATTATATGCAGGAACCGATACTGAATAAGGTACTATTTCAAATGAAGTAACTGGCTAACAAACTCATCGAAATAGCATAAATCTTATGATTACAAAAACCCCTCCAAGCAAATCTAAAAACAAAATCCAAATCCTGGTTGTAAACCATCCCCCCAATCCTACTCTACTATATGAATGAACTTTTTATTTATAAAAACTAAATTCATAAGGAGGGTCCCATGGAAGAAATCAAATCTATCATAGAATTTCTTGAAAAAATCAGAACGGCCAACGTAAAAACCTTCGACTCCTGTCCCGAGGAAAAACTGCTGCGGGACACGGATTACAACAACCTATACCAAGCCTTTTGGCTGGCTGATTTCCGATTAAAAAATGTAATCAGTTTATTAAAATGTGTGGAGGAAAGCTCCAAACAGAAATGATTGGATAAAAATTACAATTTAATAAAAAACCAGTTGTACATCATCTACTTGATTTTACTTTATAGATAAAAGGACCTATTCGATTCAAACATAAGGATGAATGGAAACGATGAGTAAAATTTATACTGCATTTGAAACAAAGAAAAACCAGACGGGTAAAAGTAAAGCAAAGGCCTACGGTTCAAGCCGGGAGCATCTGGCGGACGAAGTAAAGTGGCTGGAGCTGTTTCTCAGACTCCGCATAGCAAAAGAACAGCAGCCGGAAGTAGAGAGACAATATACGGGAATGGTAATGCTGAACAGAGAAATATACGGTCTGTTGGGAAGCGACGGTTCTGAAAACTGGGATGAAAACCTTCTGGCGGATGAACTGGTAAAATTAGAGGAGCAGATCGAAAAAAGGCTTGATGCAAGCAGGCATAAAGGGATCCGGCTCTCATTGCCCCATGTTTCAAAAATGCTGAACCTGAGCGATTTTGAAGAGAAATGCATTATTGTCTGCCTTGCACCGGAACTGGACCGAAAATTCGAAAAGGTCTACGCTCATTTACAGGACAACCTATCAGCTCAAAATCCTAGCATTGATATGGTATTAAAGCTTTTTACGGAATCCGGGCAGGATAGAATTTCATTCCGCACGGCATTTGCTCCACAGGCGCCCCTTATGCGTTTTTTGATGGAGAATCGAAGTGACTTTATGGACACCCGGGTGCCTCTCATCGCCCGACCTTTAAAACTGGAGGATTGGGCGGTAAATTACCTGCTGGACTTCGAAGTGCTGGATGAACGCCTGATACGGGTAGCGGAATTACTGCCGGCTGGAGAGGAAAGAGAAGGTAGTGCACTTACCGGTATTGAGGAGAATATCGCCCGGTTTATGGCGTATTACAGATCAAATGAGGAGGGCAAACCCAGACAGATTTTTTACCTGTACGGTCCGGATGGAGCCGGAAAAAAGAATCATGTCAGGGCAGTTTGCCGCAAGCTGGGGCATTTATTGATCGTTGCCGATGTAGAAAAAACGCTGGCCTCCGACACGTCCTTCACAGAAACGTTACAGCTTCTGGGACGTCATGCGATGCTTGGAAATGCGGCTCTTTGTCTTGAAAATTTCAGCATTTTGCTGACGGAAGACGAAAAATACCAGTTTAAACTTCATTTGCTTATGCAAATGCTTACAACTTTTGCTCCCCTTACCTTCATTCTCGGTCAATCCTCGTGGAGTCCTGCCTTACTCAGTGTACAATCAAATTTTGTACAAATTGAATGCCCCCTCCCGGATGAAAGGGAGCGTAAGGAATATTGGGAAAGATTCAGCCAGAGCTATAAGCTTGGACAGGATATAAATATGGAAGATCTCACGGGTAGTTTTCGTTTTACACAGGGTCAGATACAAGCAGCCTTACATCACAGTGAAAGCCTTGCGGTTTGGAACGGAGCCAAAAACGGCCTCATCGGGGAAGACGAGCTATACAATGCCTGCTATGCCCAATCCAACAGGAAGCTAAATGCTTTGGCAACGAAAATTAGAGCTGTATATAATTGGGATGTCCTTGTTCTTCCTCCTGACCAGATATCCCAATTAAGAGAGATTTGCTACCAGGTGAAGTACCGGCCGGTTGTATATGGAGATTGGGGGTTTGAACGGCGGCTGTCGCTGGGAAAAGGACTTAATGTCCTTTTTTCCGGGCCACCTGGCTGTGGAAAGACCATGGCTGCGGAGGTTATCGCCAACGAGCTGGGGCTGGAGATCTACAAGATTGACGTATCCCAACTGGTGAGTAAATACATTGGGGAAACGGAAAAGAATCTGGCAAGAATCTTTTTGGAAGCGGAAACTTCCAATGCAATTCTGTTTTTTGATGAAGCGGACGCATTGTTTGGAAAACGTTCCGAGGTAAAGGATTCCCATGACCGGTATGCCAATCTGGAGATCAGCTATCTGCTCCAGAAAATGGAGGAATATAAGGGGATCGTCATCCTGGCGACCAACTTGAACCAGAATATCGATGAAGCTTTTCTGCGCAGACTTCATTTCAGTGTGGAATTTCCGTTCCCGGAAAAGGAGCAGCGCAAGCGAATCTGGCAAGGGATGTTTCCACAGAGTGCGCCTCTGGATAAGAATATTGATTATGAATTCATGGCAGATAAGTTCATGCTGGCGGGCGGCAACATAAAAAATATCGCTCTGAATGCCGCGTTTTATGCGGCTCATGAGTCCGGTAGCATTGGAATGAAGCATATTATGCTTGCAGCAAAACGCGAATATAAAAAACTGGGGAAAACCTTCCTGAAATCGGATTTTGACCCCTATTACCAACTGATTGAGGTGATGTAATCATGGCAGTGGATACAGGTAGTGTAATAAGAGATGTCAGTGCAAGTTTAAAGGCACTGCTTAAAACAAATATTCCGGAGCTCAATGATGACAGCTTTATAAACTTTGGGTCTCCCAGCGAAATCGATGCATCGACAATGAAGCTTTCAATGTGCCTGTATTACCTAAGTCACAGCCCAAGTATGCGGAACAGCGAAAAGGAAGCCGTTGGCAGTTCAAACCAGTTTTACTATCCGCCCGCATACCTTGATCTTTACTATCTCATGACTCCCTATGCCAAGGACAGGGAAACGGAGCTGCTGATATTGGGAAGAATCTTCCAACTGTTCCATCAGCACTCGGTCTTAAGCGGCAGCGACCTGAAAGGGAATCTCATATCCTGCGGCAATGAGGAAATCCGGATTTCTTACAATAACCTGACGGTACAGGATATAAAACAGCTCTGGGAGGTTTTCCCCGGAAAGCCTGCCAAGGTAAGCCTGTCCTATCTGGTGTCGCCTGTCAAGCTGCCGGCTGAAAAGACAATCACGATACCGAGAGTTCAGGCAAGGGATCTGGGCGTCCATCAAATTAAATAATAGACTGAATGATCCGCCTTTGAAGGGGGTGATTCACGGAGTAAAGATAGAATCTGAAAACCAATAGTGTAGGATATGATTTCGCAATTTTAAAAAATATGAAATTGTGAGGCATATAGGCCCTAAAATTGTTAGGGCCGTCAAAAAACAGTTATTACAAGGAGGGCTTGAAATGCCAAATTATCGTTCACCTGGAGTTTATGTAGAGGAAGTGTCAAGTGGGGTCAAACCCATTGCAGGTGTGGGTACATCTGTTGGCGCTTTTGTAGGAATTGCAGAGAGAGGTGTCATCGGCAAGGCCATACTGGTAACCAATTGGAGCCAGTTTGTAGATGAATTCGGAAGTTTCATACCGAATGCATACCTTGCTTACGCGGTGTACAATTTCTTTGCGGAAGGCGGTACATCCTGTTATGTAGTAAGGGCCGCTTCAAATGATGTCAAAACATCCGCTGTCGTTATAAAAGACAGTGAAGGCGGGGACCTTTTCAAAGTTTTTGCCCGGTCCGAAGGTGCCTGGGGGAACAGAATTTCTGTTAAAATCAGTGCATCCTCAAATGGTCAACTGGGAGGATTCAAACTGATTGTACAGTATTTGAAGTCCAGCTCATTTGATGACGAATACGTAGGAGACGGCATAGATGGTAAAGTTGAAGAGACCTTCGACAATTTACTTTTAACAAATTTTAAAGAAAAAATAAATGACGTTTCCGCTTTCGTTAAGGTAGAACCTCTTGTAGACCTGACCGTCTTGGAAAATATGGAAAAGATACCTGCGTTTACTACAGCTCCCGTGGCTTTGGCAGGCGGAGTTGATGGAATGACTTCCATAGACTTTTTGGGAAGTGAATATGTAAGGAACGGGTTACATGCGTTTGATACGATCGATGATATTAATATCATTGCCGTGCCTGATATCGCGGATATGGTGGGAAGCCGTGACACTGTGCTTCAAATGCTGAATTACTGCAAACAAAGAAAGGATTGTTTCTTTATTGTTGATCCGCCGCACGGTCTGACTCCAACGGATGTAAAGAACTTTAAAGAAGGTGCGGACAGGTTCGCAGGCAATTCCTTCAACTCGTCCTATGGTGCCCTGTATTATCCATGGGTGTTTATTAATGACCCATTGACCGGCAAGAAAAAGCTGGTGCCCCCATCCGGTGCTATCGCAGGAACCTACGCCTATGTGGATTCATCACGCGGAGTGCATAAAGCGCCTGCAGGAACTTCTGACGGCTTCTTGGATACAGTAGTGGGGATAGAAAGAATAGTAACAAAAGGCGAGCAGGAAGTGTTAAATCCCATTGGTGTTAATGTGATCCGTTCACTGCCGGAGGGAATCTGCGTATGGGGAGCCAGAACTCTTTCCTCCGATTCCGAATGGAACTATATCAACGTACGGCGCTTGATGATGTATATTGAAGAGTCCCTGGACAAGGGAAGCCAATGGGTAGTATTTGAGCCCAATGACCCAAGTTTGTGGGGAAAAGTAAAACGGAACCTGACAGCGTTCCTGACCAGAGTGTGGAGAGATGGCGCTTTATACGGTTCTACCCAGGAAGAGGCTTTCTTTGTTAAGGTAGATGAAGAGAACAATCCTCCAGCAGTGAGAGATGCAGGCCAGCTGGTTATCGAAGTTGGAGTGGCTCCTGTAAAACCTGCAGAATTCGTAATTATCAGGGTTAGCCAGAAGACGCTGTCCAAATAACTATAAAGAGAGGAGAATCATATCATGCCTACCGGTAAAAGAAACGATCCATACAGAAATTTTAGATTCAGAGTTGTTATTGACGGCATCCAGGCGGCAGCCTTTGCCGATGCTACCATACCCGATATAACCACAGAAGCGGTGGATTACCGCGAAGGAACCGATACCCCTCATTCCAGAAAGCTTTCCGGGCTCACGAAATTCGGGAATATAACCTTAAAAAGAGGTCTTACGGATTCCATGGACCTGTACAACTGGCGTAAGGCGGTTGTGGAAAAAGGTGCACTCAAAAACAGAAAGAGTCTGTCCATTATCCTGATTGATGAGGAAGGAAATGACAAAGCACAATGGGATATAGTGGAAGCATGGCCTGTTAAATACGATGTCAGCGCTTTGAGTGCAAAGGGAAATGAAGTTAGTATTGAGTCCATTGAGCTGGTACACGAAGGTGTTTCAAGAGTTAGATAATTCAATGGAAGAATTGTATTGCCGTAAAAATTAGAAGTACCCGCAAAGTACCAGCTTGAATTGATAATATACACCAAATTTATTGATAAAGGTATTTTATATCATTCAACTTGGCTTTGCTTTGCGGCAATTTATTGGGGTAACGAAATTCTTCAGACGAGAAGTGAGGTAAACCATGGACATTTTACAAACAGAATTCAATTTTACCCTTCCGAAGGGGTATGTAGACGAGACGGGCACTCTTCATAAACAAGGTATTATGCGACTGGCTACTGCAGCGGATGAAATCATGCCCCTCCGGGATTCCAGGGTCCAGCAAAATCCGGCCTATCTGACCGTCATTCTCCTTTCCAGGGTGGTAACAAGCCTGGGAAGTTTGAAAATGATAACTCCAAGGATCATCGAAGATTTGTATACTTCTGATTTTGCATACCTGCAGGAAATGTACAACAGAATCAACCAAAATGGTGCAAACGTGATAAAAACCAAATGCCCCAAATGTGAACATTCTTTTGATGTTGAGGCTGAGACTTTGGGGGAATAGTTGGCTACCCACTTGACCGCCTCTATGAGGAGGTAGCCTTTCTGGCCTATTACCTGCACTGGGATTATAAGTCGGTTTTGAGTTTGGAACACATGGAAAGAGAACGCTGGTGCCGGGAAGTCAGTAAAATTAACAAAACGCTTAATGGCGATGAAAGCAAAGAAGGTTTTTTTGAGGCATAGGAGGGTACCATAATGCCGAATTTAGTCAACGTTGTAAAGAAAAGAAACTGGATTCTCGGGAATCGGGTAGATCCATACCTTACATTTAACTTCATAGTGGAGATTGACGGGGTTGCTGTCGCCGGATTTAATGATGTTTCCGGTCTGAGTGTTGAAACCCAGGTGGAGAGAAAAACCTTTGGCGGAGAAAATCATAGGGAGCATACTTTTATTGTGCAGACAAAGTATAGTGATATCACTTTAAAGCAGGGGATGACTAATGATAATTATATGTGGGAGTGGTATCAGGATGTAATCAGCGGTCCGCCGATAGAGAGACGTAACGGTTCCATATACTTATTGGATCACGCCGGTAATCCTAAAGTTTGGTGGGATTTTTGGGAGGCTTGCCCCATAAAATGGGAAGGACCCACATTTAATGCAGCGAGCAGTGCAGTGGCGGTGGAAACCCTCGTGTTGACCCATAACGGACTCTACATGCACAAATAATATCCCTTTAGACAACCGTCTGAAAATACCAACAAAGGGTGTATATAAGGTTAATTGTATGAGGAAAAATATGCATGGTAAAATGAAAGTCAATCCTGTGTTGCAGATAAAAAAAGGTCCTGCAGGGAATCCATATATAGGCTTTATCCAAGGAATTCAGGCGAAATATGGCGTTTTCAGGTGGACAGGCAATTTCCCTGCATTGATATTCCGCCACATGTGGATGCTATTGAATGAAGCCGCCAGGGAAGCTCCCACGGATCCTAACGGAGTAATCAAAAACTATATAAACTATCTGAAAGTTTACAAATCCGTTTTCAATCTTACAACAAAGACAGTAGAGCAGCTGCACACGGAAGGCAAGAAGCAATTGCCGGCATTCTCCGATGTACAATGGAATAAAAACATATACTCGAGGCTGGAGCAGCAAAACAGCCTGGAAGTGAACAAGGTAGAAAATAAAAACTATTCCGCAAGTGAACCCTTTGGTAAAGCTGACGGTATGCAAAATGAGCGGTTCAATCCAAGGGGAAGTATCATCCTCCATTCGTTAACCGGTGTGAATGTATTGTGCCATATACCGGTTAGGACGGATAAAACCTTAAAGGATCGGGCTATACCGGCTTTGGAGTTTTCCACTCATATTCCTGACCGGCAGGCTCCGGCAGAAAGTACAAAGGTGGGAACGGATAAACTGAGATATCTGGAGCAGCAGCGGGAGCGGTTATTTGAAAATAGAGCAGAGAAAAAATCTGAAACTGCTGGTGAGAGAATTGAGCATTTTATTAGACCGCAGTCCACCCAGGAACAATTGGAAGCTTCAAGGATACAAAGCCGGAATCAGGAGATTCAACGTTTTTACCGGGAGGAAACACGGACTACAGGGGCTAATCTGCAATATCATAGAAATCCTGATCGTGAGAGGGGAGCTTCAGAGAGAACATGGATAAAGCCAAATACTACTGAAAGCACCTATTCGTACAGCCAAAGGCCTCAGGAACAAACAGACGGCAAAACAGGATATGCTGGTTTACAAATACTATTAAAAAGAAATATACCTGTAGAGGCCTTATTGCGGAGCAGTCCACAAATCAATCCCAAAATCATTACGAAAACTAGCCCGTTAGAGCTTGCTGTCAAAGGAGGAAAAGAGGGCATTCTCCGTAATAAAAAAGGGAGTATCCGAAGAGAGGATATGTTTTCTTCCGAAACAATGAAACAGGAAGTCCATCCGGACAAATCCAGCGGATTGACAAAAAGCGCTGCTGCTCGAGTGAAAGGAATTAATTTACGGACTTTGGATGTTCCATTACAATCGGAGGATGCAAGCGGTTTTGAAAATGAATTTTACATAAATAACATAATCCACCGAAGCAGCCCTGAATTTATGCCTGCGCTCTATCGCGGAGAGGCTGCAAAAACGCAGGATCGGAATGCAGTAAGGGTACTAAGCCATGCACCGGTAAAGAATATGAAGGAAGCCATGGGATTACATAAAAATAACGGTTTGACTTTTTTAAAAACTGCCAGGAAGGAAACCGGAGCTTCCGACAACCCGCCGCAATTACAGGAGGTGCAGCCTGTAAGAAAAGAGCCATATTCCAGGACTTTTACCGCTCCGAAGGAAAATAAAGAATTTAAAGACATTGGAACCGATGAAATAAATCTACTGGCAGATAGGGTTTTTAAAGTTCTTGAAAAAAGGATGGAAATTCGGAAAGACAGGAGGGGGCTGAGGTAATGGCAGAGAAAGCAAAAATC
Source organism: Bacillota bacterium (assembly GCA_023419605.1). Lineage (GTDB taxonomy): Bacteria > Bacillota > Clostridia > Acetivibrionales > JAEZXR01 > JAEZXR01. The sequence continues at coordinate 35,409 of JAEZXR010000013.1, forward strand.
ATACCCCAGGACATAAAAGGTGCAGGGGAAATTCCAGTAATGTTTAATCCCAATGAATATACCATTTCGTATGAAGTGAAATATACCGGAGAAGATGACAAAAAGCAATTTCAGATAACAAAAACGCCGGAATTTAAAGTTTCCCTATTCTATGATACCTATGAAAGACGTTCGGACGTGAGAAGGCAAACCAAAAAAATTACTTCACTTTTGAAGCCAACGGTCAGCGGAAAGAATACAAAAAGGCCTCCGGTCTGCTTGTTTGTATGGGGTGAATTCACCTACCGGGGGGTCCTTTCAAAAATCGAACAAAAATTTACCATGTTCCTGGAAGATGGTACGCCTGTGAGAGCTCTGCTTGATGTTACATTTATTACAGAGGAACTTGAGAAACAAGTAGATAAAGACAAAGGTAGGGAAGCCTGCAGAAAGTTATGGGTGGTGAAAAGCGGAGACCGGCTTGACTTGATTGCCAACGAAGCTCTGAAAGATCCGCTCAAGTGGCGGAAAATCGCTGAGGCCAATCGAATTGTCAATCCCTTTGGTTTTCCTGGTAAAAATGATGTAGGGAAGACCCTGGTCATCCCGGATTGAGGTGGAATTTGAATGGGAATTAGCGTTGCAAATTATAAAATAAAACTAAACGGTACGGAATTTTCCCAGGAATGGATGTCAGCCATAGAGGAAGTAACTGTGGAAGATGAAATCAACTTACCCTCCATGTTTTCCATCCAGCTGAATATGGTGGATTATAAAGGTGGAAAATGGCGGGGAATTGATCTGAAAGCCTTTAAGCCGGGAGATAAGATTGCTGTTTCCCTTGGGTTGGATAAGGTGGAGCCAACGATCAGCGGTGAGATTACTTCATTGGAGTTAAACCTTGGTGAGCATTCGCTGCTGGAGATTAGAGGATACGACTTCCTTCACAGGCTTCGAATGGGTACGCGGAATAAGGTTTTTTTAAAAAAGAAAGACAGTGAAATTGCTTCCGATATCGTGAAGGAGCATGGATTATCCGCTGTAGTCGATGATACAAAAACGGTGTATTCCTATCTGTTTCAAAATAATCAAAGCAATTACGAATTCCTGCTCTCGAGAGCAGCCCTGCTGGACTACGAAATTTATGCAGAGGATAAAAAAATTTACTATGTCAAGTCCAGAGCACAGAAGTCTCCTGAAATTCCTGAGTTAACCTTCAAAAAGGATTTTGAGCAGTTGAACCTTGAACTGAGGTCGCTGACCCGGGGCAGCAAGGTTGAGGTGCGCGGATGGGATGTAAAAGACAAGAAGGAAGTTACGGCGGAAGCTAAAAAGGGTGACGAAACAACAAAGATGGGCGGTAAGGAATCAGGCTTCGAACTGATTGCAAATTCCGTGGGAGAGTCGCCCATTGCCTTGTCGGCGGAGAATCTGACGGACTTAAGTGAGGCAAAGAGTATTGCTTCAGCCACCTATAACAGTCTTCTTCGAGAATTCATCACCGGCGAGGGGAAATGCTATGGAAATCCGCTCTTACGAGCGGGAAAAACCGTGAAGCTGCTTGGAATGGATGAGCGGTTCAGTGGGGTCTACTATATTGTTTCAACGACGCATACCATTAACAGCAAAGGCTACACAACGATATTTAAGGTTAAGAGGACAGGCATATGAGTGATGGATTGGGGATTTCAAATTTTGTTGATAGCTTTAAAAATGAAGCAAAAATCGTGGGTGTGATGGTGGGCATCGTCACAAAGAATGATTCGGCAAACGATGGAGATAAACCGGGCTTCGGACGTGTAAAAGTGAAAATACCCTTGATCGGCATGACGGAATCCAACTGGGCCCGTATTGCGTCTTTTATGGCAGGAAAGGAAAGAGGGGCATTTTTCCTTCCCGAAGAAGGAGATGAGGTGCTGGTGGCATTTGAAAACGGAGATGTCAACAGGCCCTATATAATAGGCTCCTTGTGGAATGGAAAGGATGCACCCCCTGAAACAAACAGCGATGGGAAAAACAATACAAGGGTTATCAAATCCCGCAGCGGCCATACGGTACAGTTTTTCGATAAAAAAGGTGAAGAAAAAATTATAATTAAATCCGCTAAAGGACATTGGATCCAAATGGATGACAAGAGCGGATCGGAAGCGATTCAGATAACGGACAAATCCGGGAATAACAAAATCGTCATTAGTACCAAGGACAACAAGGTATCCATAAATTCAGCCAAGGACATAGAAATAAGCGCCCCTAAGGGCAAGCTGGTCCTTAATGCCCAAAACATTGAGATAAAAGCCTCGGCGGATGCCAAAATAGAAGCATCTGCCGGAATGAACCTTAAAGCCTCGGCGAATATGACCATCAAAGGGGCTACAGTGAATATCAACTAGTCATTCACTTCATACATTGCGCTACGGAAGGGAGAGGTTTTCATGGGACAACCTGCTGCAAAGCAAGGAGATCGTGTTATGGCCATCGACACACATATTGTAATGATTCCGGCTGGAGCTTCACTGGTTCCCACGCCTTTACCCCACCCCTTTACAGGGATCATCAATGACGGCCTCAGCAGTGATGTGAAAATTATGGGAAAGCCGGCCGCAACGGTGGACTCTATTGCCACAAACACTCCTGCCCATGTACCTCAGGGAGGTCCGTTTCAAAAAAACCCCCAGAATAAAGGGAAAATCATTATGGGCAGTGCTACTGTTAAAATAAATGGAAAAATGGCTGCCAGAAACGGCGATACGGCAATGACATGCAATGACCCGGCCGATATGCCCGTTGGCAAGGTTATTGCAGTGGGCACTGTTATGATAGGAGGTTAACATGGAGGTAATTGATTTTTTGGGACGGGGGCTGAAGTTCCCTGTTTCCGTAAAAAAAGAAAGGCTGTGTACTGCGGAAGGAGAACAGTCCATCAAGGAATCCATAATACTGATCCTGGGAACAGCCAGAGGGGAACGTGTCATGCGTCCCGACTTCGGCTGCAGGCTTAATGAACTGGTATTTGCTCCAAATAATACGAGTACGTCAACTCTGATAAAAAGCCATATTGAAGAAGCGTTGCTGAATTGGGAGCCACGAATCGAAGTAGAGGATATAAGTGTAACTCCCAGGGCTGACCAGCCGGTTTTGGAGATTTCCATCGATTATATCATTAATTCCAGCAACAGCAAGGACAATCTGGTATACCCATTTTATCTTGAAAGTGTGGGAAAATAATGCCGAACATTTTACCGAAAATTGATCAAAGAGATCAAAAATATCTGCTCAATCAACTAAGGAACCTGATTCTTGACTATTGCCCGGAATGGAAGGATATTGGGGAGCTTGAGTCGGATCAGCAAGTAAACGCTCTTGTCCATATTTTTTCAAACATGATGGAAAAAATTATCGATCGATTAAATCAGGCTCCGGACCGAAACCTTGTTGCCTTTTTAAATATGATAGGGATTAGCCCTACACCTCCAAGAGTGGCAAAGGCCCCTTTAGTGTTTAAACTGAAGGAGGACTGGGAAAAGGATGCTTTGATCCCGGCCGGTACGAAGGTGTCAGCACAGCCGGAGAACCAGGAGGAAGTTGTTTTTGAAACGGAGAAGGACTTGACAGCTATAAAACCCCGGTTGATAAGGGCTGCAAGCATTGATCCCAAGCATGACAGTTGGAGCAATCAGGATTTCCTTTTCGTGACGGAACCTACCGGAAAGCAGGCAGAATTGTTCTGCGGCGACTCTACGGTACTGCACCGGCTGTATATCGGACACTCCAAGCTCTTTGATTTTAAGGAAGCCGGAAGCTCCTTGACCATCTACTTTAATAAGCTGCGGGCAACCCCTTCCCTTGACAGCAGCGAAGAGGGGAATGAAGACCCGGAAGAAAATGACCTTGATTTTGAATGGTATTGCTTTGATGAAAAAGGAGAACGCCGGCAGCTAAAAGTAAAGGAGACCTGGCAAACTACGGATCCGGTATGGAGAGCTGCATTTTCTCTCGAAAATGTGGCAGATTCGGCTGCTACGGCGGTTTCCGGGTACGACAGAGAAGGCGTCTTTCAAAGCTGGACGAATAAATGGATTTTTGCAGAGTTGAAAACGCCCATCACCAATCAAACGGTTATGCCTGACATCGAGGATATCCAGATCGCTTTGAATGTATCACCCTCTTCCCCGATTTTTGTTGATGGAACGGTCTGTAATGATACGCCATTGGATATGAAAAAGGATTTCTATCCTTTCGGAGAGAAGCCCAAACCCAATGATACATTTTATATTGCTTCCAGGGAGGCATTCTCAAAGGAAAACTCCCGGGTTTTTATGAATATAGAGCTTTCCGATGAAGAGATCTGCAAGCTGCCGGATACAAAGTTTATACGACTGCGCTGGGAATATTGGAACGGGATTGAATGGGCAGTCATGTTTGAGGGTACCCATGATACAAGGAAATCAAGTGCGGGGGGGAATCCATGGGATGTTCAAACCTTTGTTTCCAGCGGACAGTTTTCTTTCCGGTGTCCATCCATCAAACCCAGCATTGTCAATGGTGAAGAAAACTACTGGATTCGTGCCCGTATTACCGGTGGGAACTATGGCAAGGAGGAAGAATATAACTACATTCCCAAGGAAGTTATCATAGGGAATGAAAAAGTGACTATTGCTCAACTGGAGTACACAAAAGCGTCATTTGCCCCTCCCTCTGTCAGGAAACTGACCATCGGGTATGAATATACGATCGAAGAACACCCGGAAAGAGTGCTTGCTGAAAATAATTACAGTATCGCAGACCGGACCGTTGAATGTAAAAATGACGGAGAATATTTCAAGCCTTTTTCACCCTGCTCGGAATCCGATCCCACCTTTTATCTGGCTTTCGACAGAGACATAAGCAGTTTGCCTATTTCGCTCTTTTTTCCGCTATCCGGCGACCAGTTGGGAGAAAGCCCAGTCGTTGCCTGGGAGTACTGGAATGGAAGGAAATGGCTTGCCTTGAGTGTAAATGATGCCATAAGGAACTTTACACGAAGGGAGATACTACAATTTACAGCTCCTTCCGATGTAGAAAAACGTCCGCTTTTCGGCACAGAAAATTATTGGATCCGTGCACGCCTTGAAGATGGAGGTTTTAAGTCGTATCCGAAAATCGGTACTGTTTATACCAATGCAGCATGGGCAAGAAACGCAAATACGCTGCAGGGGGAAGTGCTGGGTTCCAGCAACGGTGAGCCCAATCAGACCTTTCAACTGTCGCGGACTCCCGTATTAACCGGACAGGAAGTGAGGGTACGTGAGACTCTCACCCAGGAAGAGTGGAAGCTTTGGGAAGAAGTGAAAACCTTCTCCCTTTCAAGTACGGATAGCAGGCATTATATGATGGACCATGCCACCGGCAGCATTCTATTTGGAGATGGAAAGAACGGCATGGTTCCGCCCGCAGGCATAGACAATATCAAGTGTGATTACAAGCAGGGAGGAGGGGCAAGAGGGAATGTTCAGGCAAATACCATATCCAGAATATGGGACAGCTTGCCCGGGATTGATGCTGTTACCAATCCTACTGCGGCAGATGGAGGCTTTAACCAGGAAGAACCGGAGGAAGCAAAAATCCGTGGGCCTCATACCTTGAAAAGTTGGGAAAGGGGAGTTACCTGCGAGGATATCGAATGGATGGTCCATGAAGCAGCCCCTCAGATTGCCATTGCAAAATGTCTTCCCACCATGGACCGGGATTTGAATTTTATACCTGGAAAAGCCACTGTCATCGTGGTTCCGGAGTACGAAGACCCAAAGCCTGTACCCAGCCAGGAATTACTGAATGAGATTGAAGCATATTTATCTGCGAGAGTATCGGCTGTGCTGAATACAGCAGGAACATCCCGGATCGATGTAATCGGACCTGACTATATCCGCGTGGGAGTGGAAGCAGCGGTAAATTACACGACACCGGAAACGGGAAAAATAATTGAAGGACGTATTATCGACAACTTGAAACGGTTCTTTAACCCTATTCATGGCGGGCAGGAAATGACAGGGTGGGAACTGGGGCATCACCTGTATGTTTCCGAAGTGTGCTCCGTAATAAAAAATACACCGGGTGTGGATTATATCGCCAATATTGCCATAAAGGCTTCTGTCCAATGTTTCACACTTAACTTGGAAATGCTTAAGGATGGACCTTTTACGCCCGGCATCCCCTACCCCAAATATAGTGCGGTGCGAACCAGCGACAATAAGATTATACTCGCTCTGGCAGAAAATCTTCAAGCAAATAAAGGCGTTAAAACCTTAAAGGTAAGAGGGTTCAAGGAAAACGACAGTATTTTGCTCTATTACCGCAAACGTACTCCGAGAGAATTGATTGTGGTATCTGTAGATGGAGATATACTGGAGTGCAGAACTTCGGATGAACAGCCCCTTGGGCTGAATTACCCGGCGGGCAGTGATATAGAAGCTGCGGTTACCAAAGACCTGACAATACGTTCCTACATACTGAATGACATTGGACGCGATTCCGAATCTTTTTTCATAAAGATTGCCGTGCCTGAAACCCATGACATTGTACTTTTATGCCGTAATGACGAGTATATAAACACCACTCCTTTGAAAATTCGCGAAGTACGGTCGGAAGATATCTTCCTGGAAGAAAACCAACTGGTTTACAGCGGAATTCATTTCATTAATAAAAAGCCGGAATTGGTATTTCCTTATCTTATGAATAATGATACGAATATTGTGCATGACTTGAGTGCTACTACGCCCCAATGCCATTTGGAACAGATTTCAAAAGAGGATCGGGTTTATTCCGGTAAATTGCCCGGCTCACCTGTAAAAAAATGCCCATACTGCTTTTCTTATGAGGGATGACGTAACAAAGGGCATTATCTGTATATTTCAACGCCTGTGCTTCAAAAAATCCTTATGAAAGGAAGAAGATAAATGTCGTTACCAAAGCCGATTCTAGATAATGTAGTTTTTGAAGAACTTGTGAAGGAAGCAAAATCACTACTGCCGGTCTATGCGCCGGAGTGGACCAATCACAATCCTTCAGATCCTGGAATTACCTTGATTGAACTGTTTGCCTGGCTATGTGAGATGATCGTTTACCGCATTGACCAGGTTCCTGATAAAAACTACCTGAGATTTTTAAACCTGCTGGGCATACAACTGAAGGAGGGCGAGGAGCTTCCATCAGGAATACGCCGGGGGGTAGGTCAGCTTTCAGAACGCACCAGGGCTGTTACTTCCGAAGATTTTGAGGTGCTGGCTTACAAAGGACTTATGGAGAAGCCCGGTATCCTGGAAAAATACCCGGACCTGGCAGCGCGCATCATATGCCTCGTAAACAGGAACCTGGAGGACACTGGGTCCGAAACTTCAGAGCAGTTTGGGCACATCTCCGTCATACTTGTCATAAATACACAGAATCAAAAGGATTTCTTACGGGATGCCAGCGATATCAAACAGTATGTCAAAGACTATCTGTCCAAGAGAAAGCTACTTACAACACATATTCATGTAGTCGACCCGGAATACAAAGAAGCAAAGGTCTCTATCCAGGTAGCTGCAAAAGACAAGGCACTGGAGAGAACGGTGAGGGAAGTAATCGAGAAGTATCTTGATCCCATAACCGGAGGAGAAAACGGAAACGGTTGGCCTCATGGGAGAAATCTTTACAGTTCGGATTTGTTCTATTTGATGGAAAGAATACCGGGAATCGATCATGTTATCCGTGTTGAACTGGATGTTCCCGATCTTAAGCCATACCAGTTAATTAAACTTAAAGAGCTTATAATTGAGGTGGAATCATGACTGAACAGGTAAACAGCAAATATACCCAATATCTGCCCAGAATATACCAGAAACACGCGGATGAAACGGATTCGGACTATTTCCTGGGACGTTTTCTCAAGTCCTTTGAATCCATACTTACGGGCACGCCTGAACAGGAAGGAGAGACCCTGGGAATTGAAGCACTTCTGGACCGGTTTGACCAGTATCTTGATCCATCCCGGACACCTGCCCAGTTTCTGGGATGGTTAGCAGGGTGGGTAGGTCTCGAACTGGAGGAGACTGTCAATTTTTATGGAGAAGAGGACAACGCAGAGAAAAACGCTGTCCATACCCAGATTTTACCCCTGGACAAGGCACGTCAATCCATCAACCGCAATATGATCGGAACGGAAGTACAAGTCTATAAAATACTGGGTACATTGGAAGGAATGCTGCAGCACTTGCAAACCTATGCCGGGGAAGAGACAACCTTAACCATTGATGAGTTCGAGGCACCTGCCCAGGTCGGTGAAGTCGGAAGAGTGGGCGTGGGTACCATGGTAGGGCGTGCAAAACCATGCTTCTTCTCAGTACATGCACTCATTCCGGCTCATAACAAGAGCATACTGCAAAATAAGATCGAGATCCTTCATAAAATTATAAAAAAGGAAAAACCGGCTTACACCAATTACATACTCACAACGGAGGTACCGGCCATGCGCGTGGGGGTGTATTCCCGAGTTGGAAGGGAAACACTGATCGGGGGCATGGCTGAGTTATAAACAAGCTATAAAAACATCATTATGAATATCCGGAGGAAGTGGCAAATGGGAAAAGAATTTAAAAGAATGCGCTATTTTGACGGACTCCTTTTAAATGCAGAGGACTATACCCTGGATCAGGAATACCAACGGCGGCTTCAGCAGCTACACAGCCGTTATCTGCATACATGGGGCATTGTAACCGGGCTTGAAGTCAAACTGGCACCGGGGGAGCCCGGAAAGGTGATAGTTACGGAAGGACTGGCTTTAAACCAGGTAGAAGCGGAAGGCAGCGGGGAGAGTATCAGCCAGGAAATATATATCTACGACGGGCACCCTGACAATCCTTTAGACCTTTCGAAATATTTAGCCAATGAAAATATTTATATTAGCATTAGTTATGAGGAAGTTCTGGAAGACAGGGATGATATCGAAAAAGGAAAGGGCCAGGAAATTCATATTCTGGAGAGGGGACGCATCACTCACAGTAAAGAAAAACCTTCCGACCCCAAAAGGAATATAATCCTCGCCAGAGTCAAACCTCGAAAGGAATCCAGCGAAAAGGTCATTATCGATGAAAACTGCATATTCAGCTTGGACCAGGATGATAGAACTGAACTGAGAACCTATGCAGGACCGGCAGGCCGGGTATTGGCACTGGAAAAGATTATTTTCAAACCGACGGAGGATGTTGCCGGGAATATGCCTTATGTCAGGGCAATGGATATGGGGACTGAGGGTGTGGGCTTGGAGGTCAATTCGCTCCTTACGAGCTTTACGGGCAAGGTAAATATCAAAGGAAATCTGGTTGTTGAGGGTAATCTTGAAGTGAATCCCGAAAATGGGGGGCAGCAGAGTGAGCTATTGATCTCAAATAGCTTCGTTCAGGTAAACAGCCCTGTTGAGGGACAGCCTTGGGAACGTCAGGATGGAGGGCTGGAGGTTTACCGCGGTGATTCTCAAGATTATCCGGACGCGCGCCTCGCATGGTCGGAATCTGAAAAATGGTGGCAGATCCGAATGGATAATAAAATGTGGAACATCGCCTACGGACCTGTTTGGGAAAGACTGATCAAAGGCAGCTTTACTGACGACCTTCATAAGCACAGCCAGATCGCATCTCCGAAGGGCGTCGCTTTGGCTGTAGATGGTTCAGGCAACCTGTCCATGAATGGAGACCTTACCTTAAAGGATAAAACCATCTGGTTCAGATCACTGAATGATACAAACCATGGTATCGGCTGGTTCGGTGCTGGAAAGCCTTTTGCCGGAATCAACGTGGATGGTCCCGTTCTATTCGGTCTTAACGGAGGGGTGCTGGGAACGACAGCGAACGGTAACAAATCGGTGCTTGCCTGGAATAGTCTGGGCAATGTGGGCATTGGCCTGGAAGCTCCGAAGAATGACAGGCTGGAAGTCGGTGGAAGCCTGCGTATATTAAGCGGTACCAATCCCGTGAGATTCACCTCGGTGTGGACAGGTTTTCCCGATGCAGCGAATAATCAAGCGGAGATTTGTAATGATACCACATATCATAAGGCATTAATGATTGTAGGGAACCGGTCTGCCGGGCAAGGCAGAAAGGTAAGTATCTGGGACAGGCTGGATGTCAACGGCTTGTTGTATGTCAATGGCAGCATGCAGGTATCGCAAGTACTGACGCCCAGTGCGGGTAAAGGAAACAACGGTATCATATTTCCCAGTGATCCGGGAGGCGGTTCGGGGGATAGCGCCTGGATCAAATATTACCCCCGGAGTGGTGAAGCCTGTACGCTGGAAATCGGTACTTCCAATGACAGGGATGACAACATTTCACTAATGGCTTCAGGAAACGTAGGGATAGGAACGATATCACCCGCCGACAAGCTGGATGTGAACGGTTGGGTGCGGCTTCTAAGCGATTCAAATCCGCTGCGCTTTACGTCCGCATGGAATCCTTCTAATGACCCGGGAACGGACAACTATGCAGAAATCTGTAATGATACTTCAAAATACAAGTCGCTGATTATCATCGGGAACAGATCCGGAGGTAGGGAAAGAAAAGTATCCGTATGGGACAGACTGGAAGTTAACGGTCTGCTCCAGGTGACAGGGAATTTTCAGCCGGCCAATGCCATTGTTCCAAGCGTAGGTTATGGTGAAGACAAGGGGATCATGTTCCCGAAGGATCCGGGAGGAGGCGCGGGAGACGCTGCATGGATTCGATATTACTCCGACCCCCGGCGCGGCGGCGGAGAAAACATGACACTGGAAATCGGAATTTCCAATGACTCCGGCGGAGGAGGATATTTGAGCGGTGGTGATCATTTGCGTTTGTACGCAAGCGGTGGTGTATATGTGGATGGATATTTTTATTACAGTTCTTCCAGGGAATACAAGGAAAATATTTCGGGACTCGCCACGCAGAAAGCAAAGGAGATTCTTGACGGTTTAAATCCTGTGACTTTCAACTTCAAAGGAGACACGGCGAAAACTACCATGGGATTTATCGCAGAGGACGTACCGGCGGCTGTTGCGGCGCATGATAAAAAGGCCATAAGCCCAATGGAGATCATCACGGTTCTTACCAGCGTGGTAAAGGACCAGAAAAAAACAATTGCAAAGCTCCAAAAGCAGTTGGAAACCATCGCGGGATCAAAAAAATAAAATAAATGGGAGGTTGAAATCATGAAGGAAGAAATAGAAGCACGTATAAAAGAACTGAAAGCGGAGTTGGAGTCAGGACAAAAAATCATGGAAGATTTAGAAGCAAAACGTGTAAATATTATGTATACCCTTCTTCGAATCAGTGGAGCTATCCAGGCGCTGGAGGAAGTAGAAGAAAAAGAGAAAGAAAAAGAAGCTGTCTGCTCATAAAAATGGGTCTGGCTTATCTATGGCAGTATTTTGAATATCCGGAGGAAGCGGCAAATGGAAAAAGAGTTTAAAAGAATGCGCTATTTTGACGGGCTAACCTTGAAGGAGGAAGACTATAAACTCGACAAACAACAGCACAGAAGGCTTCAACGGCTGCACAACTGTTACATGCATACCTGGGGAATTGCAGAGGGACTGGAAGTTAGAGCTGTGACGGACAGCAGCATGGAAGTCTATGTTACAGAAGGGGTCGCATTGGATAGGGTGTCCAGAGATCCTGAGACTGGCATGGATGAAAGTATTAGCCGTGAAATACTGATTTATACCGGACATCCCGACAATCCTATCGACCTTTCGGAGTATTCGGCCGGGGAGAATATCTATATCACTGTTAGCTACGAAGATGTCTTTGCAGACCGGGATATGGAAAGAGGACAGGGAGAGGAAATCCATACCTGGGAGCGGGGACGCATCAGCCACGACAGGGTAAAGCCCCAGGATTGCAAAAAGAATATCCTGCTGGCAAGAATTGTACCCAGGGAAGCAACGGAGGAAGAGCGGAAGGTGAGACAGGATGCCGATGCCATCATCGACAGTACCTGTATCTTCGATACGGACACCGACGGAAATCCCCTACGCGTGTATGCGGGACCTTATGCCCGTGCACTGGGGCTGGAAAAGTTCATTTTCAAATTAGGACAGGAGATTAACAAAATGCCCTTCCTAACGGCTTTCGATAAAACAGAAACGGAAATGGAGCTTGAGGTGAACTCTCCGTCAACGAAGTTCACCGCCTCAATGGAGATAAAAGGTGACTTGGAGCTAAATGGAGAACTTGTCTGGAAATCGCCGGGGGATGTAAATCTGGACTTTAAAGTGGAAGGAAGCGTTCTACAGGTAAACAGCCCTGGTAATGATAATTGGAAAATTCGCGACGGGGGCCTGGAGGTGTACCGGGGAGGGCCGGGTGCAGCTCCTGATGCACGAATTGTGTGGTCCGAGATGGAAAGAGTCTGGAAGTTAGGAACCGGGAATGATTTGTATGCTATTGTTGGAGGCGAATTGTGGGAACGGCTTATAAAACAAGAGCTTTGTGATGATTTGGATCATAAGAAGTACCTGCATCAGCATCAAGGTCTTTATTCATCAAAGGGGAGTGCTTTACGTTTTGATGATAGTGGTGAGTTGTCAGTAAATGTGGATCTGGCTGTTAATGGTTTTGATATTAAATGGGAGGCCGGGGAGAACCCTGCGGGGATAAGCTGGTTCGGGGGTAAGAAGCTTTTTAAGGGTACGCAGGTAGAGGGTCCTGTATTATATGGCAGTAGTAGAGGTTTGCTTGGAGTTACATCCAATGGACAAAGACCTGTGCTTTCCTGGAAGTCTTCCGGCAATGTGGGGATAGGATCCCTTTATCCCGGGGAAGACATGCTGGAGGTAGACGGAAGTGTACGTATGCTGGGAGGAACAAACCCGGTAAAATTTACAACGGCATGGACAGGATTTCCCGATGCTACCATAAACCAAGCGGAGATCAGCAATGACACGGCAAACTATAGAACGCTCATGATTGTAGGGAACCAGTCAGCAGGGCAGGGAAGAAAAGTGGCCGTATGGGATCGGCTGGATGTAAACGGATTTCTCTATACAAACGGCAATATGCAAATATCCCAGGCATTGGTTCCCAGTGCAGGAAGTGCAAACAACGGTATCCTATTTCCCTTTGATCCGGGAGGTGGCTCCAGCGATAGGGCGTGGCTGAAATATTATCCCCGGCTTGGGGAAAGCTGTACCCTTGAAATCGGTACTTCTAATGATGGTGACGATAATATTTCACTTATGTCCCCGGGCAACGTGGGCATAGGTATGCTTACACCCGGCGAAAAGCTGGATGTAAGTGGGTGGACGCGTGTAATGAGTGGAACAAATCCAATACGCTTCACCTCGAATTGGAGTGGGTTTCCGGATGTGGCGGCGAATCAGGCCGAGATGGGTAATGATACAGGTACGTATAAGACCTTGATGATTGTGGGCAATAAATCCGGGGGACAAGGCAGGAAGGTATCCATCTGGGACAGACTCGAAGTTAACGGTTCGCTTCAAGTAAATGGAAACCTCAGGGTGGACGGCGCCATTGTGCCCGGTGCAGGCAATAGTGAAACGAAAGGAATCATGTTTCCGAAGGACCCCTGCGGGGGCAGCGGAGATGCTGCATGGATACGGTATTACTCCGACCCCAGGCGAGGGGGGAAGGAAAATATGACGCTGGAAATCGGTATTGCAAATGACAGCAATCTGGAATTGGTCCGGGAAAAGTACTGGAAGTCCTACTGCTCCTCCTGCAGTTCCCCAACCAATAACCGGTACGGCTGCGGGCGTTGGCAATATGTTGAACGCTGGGTGCAGGGAACTACGGGCGACCGATTGCGTTTATTCGCCAGTGGAGGGGTCTATGTGGACGGTGGTTTTTATTACAGCTCCTCCAGAGAATACAAGGAGAATATTTCCAGGCTGTGCAGAATCTCTGCGCGGGATGCGCTGGAAGAGTTGGAACCGGTTGAATTCAACTTTAAAGGGGATCTTGGAAGAAGGACCCTTGGCTTTATCGCGGAGAGCGTACCGGATATTTTTTCGGCGCAGGATAAGAAAGCCATTAATCCTATGGAAATTATTACAGCTTTGGTCAGCGAGGTTAAGGAACAGGAAGAGGCATTGGTTCAGCTAAAGAAGCAGGTAGCGGCCTTAAAACGATAGGAAAATAAGAATGTACAGGAGGGTTTGATTTATGAAGGAACAATTGGAGAAAAGGATCCAGGAGCTCAAAGGAGAATTGGAAGCGGGACAGAAAATGCTGGAGGAGCTGGAGGTACGGCGTACGGGTCTCGGACAAACCATTTTACGCATAAGCGGTGCTATACAGGCTCTGGAAGAATTGCTGCCTCAAGAAAAGAACGCAGATTCCTGAGAAATGAAGTAAAAGAAATGTTCCATAAATTTGAGAATTTGGGGGGAACGGTAAAATGTCAAAGGAAATCAAACGTATGCGGTATTTCAACGGGCTCTTGCTGAAAGAAGAAGATCTCGCTCTTGAACAGGAATATCATAGAAGGCTGCACCGCCTTCATAACCGTTATTTCCACAATTGGGGAATTGTATTTGGGCTGGAGGTTACGGGGGTGGAGAAAGCTCCACAGGTAAAAGTTTCTCAGGGAATGGCACTCAACAGGGTGCTGGTGGGGGAAAGCAATGAAGCCCAAAGCCAGGAAATCTGGATCGGTGAGGACCATCCCGACAGTCTGGTGGATTTGTCCATGTATACGACAAATGATACGATATACATTACAGTATGCTATGAAGAAGTAGAAGCAGATACGGATACGATAAAGGGAGGACAAAATAAAATACATATATGGGAACGGGCTCGCATAAAGCATGGCCTTGAATTGCCTGCCGATCCGAGCAAAGAGCTCATTCTGGCCCGAGTAAAGCTAAAGGAGGATGAAACCGGAAGGAAATGTGTTGAGGATGTATCATATAAGAATCAGAAGGATGGAACCATGCTGCGTACGTATGCAATTCCGGATGGACAGGCAGCTGAGTTCGACAAGATTTCCATCGGTAAGAAAGGTGGGCTCAACCTGCCCTATATTAACGGGTTGACCGAAGAAAGCGGATATCAGGGGCGTGGCATCGAGTTTCATTCGCCTTTTACAAAGTTTTCCGGTTCTTTGATAAGCGGTGCAATTAAAACCGAAGGCGATGTAGCTATTAAAGGTGTTTTAACCGTCACGGCAAATAACAAGGAAGCTTTGAAAGTGGATTCTGAAGGCACACTGCATATTTCAAGGCCGGTATCGGCAAAAGATATCCTCTCGGCTGAGGGGGGACTTTATGTAAGCGGTGAGAATGTTAACCTTGATACATCGAAGGTATCGGTAACAAGCAGTATTGTTACGGTTAATAAATACACTCCCGCACAAGGCGAAAGCGAACCCAGGAAACAGAACAGCGGCATAGATGTATACAGAGGAGGCGTTGCGCCGGATGCCAGATTGATGTGGGATGAAACGGAAAAGATATGGAAGGCCGGTACGGACGGAACGGGAATGTATGGGATTGCCTATGGGGAAGACTGGGATAAGCTGCATAAAGGATACAATGTAGATGCATTGCATACGCATAAGCAATTAAAGGATCCGGATGGGAATGTAGGACTAAGCGTAGACACCGATGGAAATGTTAACATCCCAAAATCCATAGCTGTAAATGGAAGTATTTTAGCGCAAAAGGGCGGTATTGAGGTCCCCCGTCCGGGAGGATTGCCCAATGCCAAGCTTGCGTGGAGCGAACAGGATCAACGCTGGCAGATTCATGAAGGCGATGAGTCCTTTAGCATACCTTACGGAATCCGGTGGGAAAAACTTACTTCCGGTCTGAATGTAGATGACCTTCATACCCACAGCCAGCTTTACACCGAAGATGGAAAATCATCAGCCGTAAGGGTGAATCCTACTGGGAATATCGATGTCACGAAGGATCTTAAGGTATATAAGGACCTTACCGTAGTGGGAGACCTCATGGTATTGGGGAATAGCTCCGTTGTCAATACAGTAAAATTGGAAGTTGCGGATAATGTTATTGTTGTGAATAAATATGAAAATGGAGGAGAGCCCATTACAGAGGGAGGTATGGAGGTCTACCGCGGTGGTACGCTGCCTAACGCCCGCATCCTATGGGATGAGGGAAGCAACCGGTGGAAGATCGGTACGGGAACCAGCATGTCAGAGATACCCAGCGGTATCCAGTGGGAGGAACTGACCCATGGGGGAGTCGCAGAAAAACTCCATCGGCACAGCAGCCTCTATTCACAAAAGGGAACCCAATCGCTCACCGTAGCAGGAGATGGCAGCGTAGCGGCCAATTCCAGCTTGTCGGTTAGTGGAGGACTGACAGTAGAGAAAGACGCACGGGTAAAGGGACAGGTATCTGTAGACGGTTCTTTGACTGTAGAAGGAAACCTTACTGTAAACGGAACTACCACTACTATAAGTCAAAAAAACCTTGAGGTGGATAACAATACCATCATCGTAAACAGATATCCGGAGCATGGTAAGCCATTAGAAGTAGAATCAGGGCTTGAAGTCTACCGCGGCGGGCTGGTGCCCAATGCAAGGATCGTATGGAATGAGGAAGAGGAAAAATGGAAATTCGGCACAGGTGATGATATGGCAGCACTGCCGGAGGTAGAGGACTGGGAAATCTTGACGGGAAAGGCTTCCGCGGATGGTCTGCACAACCATGGCAGCCTTTGCGACAAAGACGGTATTTCTATCCTGGATGTCAATGCCGGGGGAGATATCCGGATGAAAAGGGATACGGAAGTCAAAGGTGAGCTTTCTGTAGACGGTTCAGTCACTGTTTTGGGAGATCTTGATGTAAGCGGTACCATCACAGCTGTTAACAGGGTCGATATGCAAGTTACCGATAATGTCATCGTCCTCAATAAATTTGAAGGAGATACTCCAAAGATCATTGAGAGTGGAATTGAAATATTCCGTGGAGCTCCAAACCCCAAAGCACGTCTGGTGTGGGACGAGGCGTCAGCAAAGTGGAAGCTGGGCATTGGGACGGAATTGGAAGAAATCGTATGCGGCGACCAATGGGATACCCTTATAAAAGAAGGAAATGCCGACGCTCTTCATTTGCATGGACAGCTTTACAATGAAAACGGAGATATTCTTGCCCTGAGTACCAGTGCGGGAGGAAATGTGGATGTTGCCCATGCACTTTCAGTAGGGCAGGACCTTTCAGTACTGGGAAATCTCGAAGTAAGAGGAAGCCTGGCTGCAATTAATACAGAAATATTTGAAGTAAGGGGCAATACGATCTTAGTGAACCGGTATGAGGCAGACGGTGCTCCTCCCGAGGTGGAAAGCGGATTAAAGGTATTCCGCGGAAATAATGATCCGAGTGCCGGCGTTATGTGGGATGAAGCCAGCGATTCCTGGAAAATCGGACTGTTAAATCGAACCGAAGGTCTCACCGTTCAGAGCGACGGAAGTTTGAAGGCTTCAGGAAGCATAAAGGCCGCAGAAGCAAATTTTGAGGGTGATATCCATGCTAAGGATGCGAATTTCGGCGGAAGTCTGAATGCCGGCAGTGCCAACATTCAGGGAAGCCTGATAGTCAAAAACGGAATGGAAGTAGCAAGAGATCCGGAATACAGGGCTCATGTAAAATGGAATGAGACTTCCAAACACTGGAACATCGGTACAACAGCAAAAACCGGAATCATCGTGACGGAAAACGGAAAGGTTGGAATTGGAACTGAAGCGCCCGCAGCCTACCTGGATGTAAAAGGAAATGCTGTAATCGGTGAGGACATCGAAATCGACGGAAGCTCTGTTGTGAAAGGAAATGCACAGGTGAAAGGCACAACCACTCTGGAAGGTGATGCGCGGATCGGTGGAAAGTTTACATCGAAAAACGGATTCATGGATGGTGACCTTAAAATTACAGGGAATCTTGTAACGGGAAATGGGCTTGAAGTCGATAGAGGAACGGAACCGGACGGCTCTGCCCGTCCGACTGCAAGGATTTTATGGGATTCAGTCAAAAATGCATGGGTTTTCGGTGTGGGGGACAGCATGAAAGAGCTTATGCTTTCCGAGCACAAGCATAGCAGTCTTTATAGCGAGGATGGAAAGTGTATTTCTGTAGCTACGGCGCTGAATGGAGATGTTGGAATAGGGACCACCAGTCCTCAGTCTAAATTGCATGTAGATGGCGATGTGCGAATTGATGGAAAAATTACGGCAAAGACCGGATTGGAAATAGCAAGGGGTTCAAATCCAAAAGCCAAGCTGTACTGGGATGAGGCAACTAAAAAGTGGCAGGGTGGAATCGAAGGAGATTTGAAAGAAATATCCTTGTTTGGTCATAAGCATGATACTTTGTATAATAATTCCAATGGGGATGCCATCGTTACTGTAGACAACCTTGGAAAAGTAGGTATAGGTAAAAAGAAGCCGGAAGCAAAGCTCGATGTAAATGGTGTCCTGCAAGCTGTGGGCATTACGATTGGGAATCTGACAGAGGGGGGAAGCATTAAATTCGATCGTGGTACACAACCGCATGCACAGATATACTGGGATGATACTGCTGGTAAGTGGACTGCCGGAATTACAGGAGAACTTAAGGCGATTTCCTTAAGCGATCATTCCCATCAGAAGCTCACTGTAGACAAAGTCGATGTGTTGATAGCAGATGCAAGTGGAAATATAGGAATCGGGACACCGACGCCAACGGCTAAATTGGAAGTCATCGGCAGTACAGTAATAAAGGGCAAATTAAGTGCCGTAAATGCCGATATTAGTGGAAGCCTTTCCGTCAGCAAAGGAATCGATGTAGCCAGAGGAAGTAACCCTAAAGCCCAGATTATATGGGATAGTGTAGGGGACAAGTGGCAGGCGGGAACCACAGACAGTCTTAAGGATATTTCACTCAGTGACCATACCCATCAGAAGCTTTTCACTGCAAGCGGGATAGATGCATTGACGGTCGATGCAGGCGGAAATATCGGTATTGGGACAACAACGCCTTCGGCTAAATTGGAAGTCAACGGCAGTGCAGCAGTAAAGGGTAAATTAAGTGCTGAAGATGCTGATGTCAGTGGAAGCCTCACCGTCAGCAAAGGAATCGATGTAGCCAGAGGCAGTAACCCTAAAGCCCAGATTATATGGGATAGTGCAAATAACAAGTGGCAGGCAGGAACCGCAGGCAGCCTTAAGGAGATTTCTTTAAGCGACCACTCCCATCAGAAGCTCACTGTAGACAAAGTCGATGTGTTGATAGCAGATGCAAGTGGAAATATAGGAATCGGGACACCGACACCAACGGCTAAATTGGAAGTTATCGGCAGTACAGTAATAAAGGGTAAATTAAGTGCTGAAGATGCTGATGTCAGTGGAAGCCTCACCGTCAGCAAAGGAATCGATGTAGCCAGAGGAACCGACACCAAAGCACAGATTACATGGGACAGTGCAAATAACAAGTGGCAGGCAGGAACCGAAGGTGACCTGAAGGATATCGCGTTAAGCGGGCACAACCACCAGGCACTTTATACCGCAGATAATACGGAGGCTGTAATTGTAGATTCCCACGGGAATGTGGGCATCGGAAAAACTCCGGGGGATGGAATTAAACTGGAGGTTGATGGAGATGTCAGAGTTGGTACTTTAACGCAAACTTCGTCAAGAATCTACAAAGAGAATATTTCCAGTTTGCCGGTGAAAACAGCCATGGAACTGCTAAATAAATTAAATCCCGTTGCTTTTGATTATAAAGCTGGTAATTCGAAAAAACACAATATTGGTTTCATTGCCGAGGAGGTTCCGGATATTTTCACCACCTCCGACCGTAAATCCGTGGCTCTGATGGATATCATCGGTGTTTTGACTACTGTTGTTAAAAAACAACATAAGGAAACCACCGCCCTGCAAAAACAAGTAACAACCTTGCAAAAACAGGTTGCAGCATTAATAGGTACATAAAACATAATTAGGGAGGTATTGAAAATGAATGCACAATTTGAAGAGCGCCTGAAAGGACTGAAAAGTGAATTTGAGGCCGGACAAAAAATAGTGGCTGAGCTGGATATAAAGCGCAATAATCTGCAAAATACCATGCTTCAGATCAGCGGAGCCATCCAGGTATTGGAGGAATTACTGTCAAAAACGGCCGAAACACCTGGGGAACAATAATACTATTCTTGTGGATTATATAGGACCGCTTAAAGAAAATTACTGAACTGCAAGTACATATCTACTGGTTTCAATGTTTTAAAGGTTAGTTGCACCATACTGAATGGTTTGACTGACCTTTTTTACTTGGCAGTGCAGGTTTTGACATGGGAATGTGCCGCTGGTATAATATTCCTTATACCCCCGTTAAAAAGGGAATACTATACCAAAATACATATGAAATAGAATGAAGGATGTGAGGAGAATGAAAGAAGTTTTTGTGCTAGAGGTAAAATTTGATAGTAGTAATGTTACAAATACCATCTATCCTGTGATCTTAACCGATGGGCAGGAAATGATCTTAATTGATTGCGGATATCCCGGTTTTGCTCCCTTAATAAAAGCAGCGGCGGAAGCGGAAGGGATTGCCTTTGACCGATTAACAAAGATTATTATAACGCACCACGACTTTGACCATGTAGGTGCTTTGGCAGCGTTGAAAAGCGATTATCCAAAGATACAAATACTAGCCTCCATGGAGGAGGAACGATATATCAGTGGTAAGGAGAAGTCCTTGCGGCTGCAGCAGGCGGAGGCTTTATACGGTTCTCTGCCCGAGGATGAAAAAGAGAATGCGGAAAAATTCCATCAACTCCTTCGTTCGGTGGGAACGGCAGATGTAGATTTGCTTCTAAAAGACCACGATCAATTTCCTTGGTGCGGAGGCGTTGAAATAATCGCTACACCCGGTCATATGCCAGGGCACATTTCCATTTATCTAAGGAAATATAAAACCCTCATTGCCGGAGATGCATTGGTAGTGGAAAACAATGAATTGGAAATTGCAAATCCCAGATATACATTGGATATAGAGGAAGCAAAGAACTCCATCAAAAAGTTACTTGAGTATGAAATTGAAAAGGTTATTTGCTATCATGGTGGGGTATATATGCAAAATAGTAAGGAATCCTTGCATAAGCTGCTTTAGGATATAACAATGGACAGCAGATTTTCATTCCAACTGCTGTCCATTGTTATATCCAGTGGTGTATTCAAAAGGAAATAGCCCGTCTGAGATAAAATAAAAGGGCTATCCGGTATACCGTAGTTTAAAATTTTGCGCTTTTGCTGGCATGGTGGACGATGAGATTGTAAAAAAACTGTCCTTGCTTCATGGTATTGGGGTTTGGACAGCTGAAATGCCGCTTTTGTTCTCGCTTTGCAGGCCGGATGTTGTAAGCGGGGGTGATCTTGCAATCCGCAGGGGCGTGATGAATTTGTACGGGCTGAAGGACCTTTCAAAGGAGCAGCTCGAGCGATATAGGAAGAGATATTCACCCTATGGTTCGGCGGCTTCGCTTTACTTATGGGCATTGTCGATTCAATAAAAATAAGGTATAATGAAGATGGTTTTATTATTTCTTTTAATGGTCGGACAAAAAAATGCTGTTATTAACCCCATTGCACTCCGGAGGGAGCTCTTATGAAAAACATGGACAAGTCATGGAGAAAATCAATTTTCAAACGGTTGATTTTTTCTTTTATATGTATTCTCCTGCCGATCTATATCCTCAGTATTGTGATTTATAACTGGGGGATTAAAACACTGCGGGAGGAGATTTCCAATTCGATGATTACCCAGGTGTCTTTTTACCTGGATGGACTGGAAAAGGAAGTACAGAGGATTCGTACCCTGCAATACGATTGTGTGAGTGACAATAACTTAAACCAATTGGCAGCGATCCCGGAATCCTTGAATGATATTGAGAGAATGCAAAGCATCTTGCGCTTGCAGCAGCGTCTGACTGCGGTAAAAAACAGCAGTGTATATATTAATGATGTGTCCGTTATGATTCCAGCAGTTGACAGGAAAATATCGGCCCTTGCCGTTTCCGCTTTCGACAGGGAGGAATACGGCAAATTTAAATATATCGCTTTGGCGCCGGATGCGCAACTGATGAACATGGATGAGACAATGTACCTCTGTGTAGCCTACCCCTTTTTAAGCTTAAACAGCAAAAAAGAGCCTATTTTTATTATTACTGTCGAACTGTCAAAAGCAAAGATTGAGGAAGCTCTGCGGGGAATGATCAGCAATTCCGAAGAAGGGATCGTTTTTATTAACCCTGTAGTAAAAGCCATGATTGCTACGAAATATGATGATGTCTTTAATAATGAAATTCAGGGATTTATACAAACCCATAGCACAACTGTTACAAAAAGCGCAAGAACCTTTGCAGTCGGTGATAAACGTTACCTGGCCGTGTATACCGATTCAAAATATTTAGGAGCTGTGCTGTGCAAATATGTTCCCGAGGATTCCGTATTTCAATCGCTGCGAAAGTATCAGGGCTGGTTCCTGCTGCTGACCTTTGTGGCTCTTGTTATCATTATCATATACTCCCTGTATATGTACCAGTTTATTCACAAACCGCTGAGCAGGCTGGCGAAATCCTTTAAGCGGGTGGAGAACGGGGACTTCGGCATTCACATCGAGCATCAGCATGATGATGAATTCCGCTATATTTACACACGTTTCAATGCCATGGTTGAAAACCTGAACGCACTGATTGATCAGGTGTACAAGCAGAGAATCCTGGCTCAAAAGTCTGAATTGAAACAACTGCAGTCCCAGATAAACCCGCATTTTTTATATAACAGCTTTTTTATCCTGAACACCATGTCCCGGATCGGCGATAATGAGAATCTGGAGCGGTTCACTGAACAATTGGGAGAGTATTTCCAATTTATAACCCGGAATGCAGCCGACGAAGTTCCTCTGGCAAAGGAAGTAAATCATGCCAGAGTCTATACGGAGATTCAGGCCATGCGGTTTTCCAACCGGATCCGGGTGGAGTTTGAGGACCTTCCCGAAGAGTATGCGAATCGAATGGTTCCGAGACTGATCCTGCAGCCTATCATTGAGAATGCTTTCGAACATGGCTTGGAAAAGAAAATGGCCAATGGCGTTCTGGTAGTGAAGTTTTTAAAAGAGCAGGATGAATTTCACATGATTATAGAGGATAATGGTGAGGGAATTGACGATGAGAAACTTGCAAGCCTGCAAAACACATTAGACAGGAATGACGGCAGTATGGAAATCACGGGTATGATGAATATACACCAGAGGATACGGCTGAAGTTCGGGCTCCAAAGCGGCCTCCAGATTACCCGGAGTGAGCTGGGAGGACTCAGGGTAACTGTCAGCATCCGATTCGCGGAAGGAGGATTGTAATGTACAGATTATTGGTGGTTGATGATGAGGTTATCATTGCAGACGGGTTATATGAAGTATTCCAAAATATCAAACATCCGGAACTGGATGTTTACAAGGCGTATTCCGGGGAGGAAGCGCTTGACCTGCTCAACAGGACCCGGATCGATATCGTACTGACGGATATCCATATGCCGGGAATCGACGGTCTGCAATTGCTTCAGAAAATCCATGGCAATTGGCCCCGGTGCAGGGTTATTTTCCTGACAGGATATAACGACTTCGATTACGTATATACGGCGATACAGTATGAAGGAGTAAGCTACCTGCTGAAAACGGAGGGATACGGTAAAGTCATAAAGGCGGTGGAAAATGCTGTAGAGGACATTGAAAAGGGGTTAAAAACGGAAGAGCTCCTGCAAAAGGCGAATGAACAGCTCGGTACAACAATGGAATTGCTTCGGAAGGAATACTTCAACAGTATTTTAAAAGGGGAATATCCAGTACTGGAAGCCAGCCAGCAGGAGTTTGAAGATTTGCAAATTCCCTTGAGTGCTGAAGTTCCTGTACTTATACTGTTGGGACGGGTAGATGATTTACCGAAAGGTATCTCCTATTCTGAAAAATCCAGACTTCTGTATAGCATAAAACTAATTAGTGAACAGTTTTTTTCATCTCAGATTTCTACGGTCCAATTTATCAATGACAGTGCTTACATGATATGGCTGATTCAACCGAACAAGGATAAATGGGATGCTGAAGAAAATACCGGTAGCTTGTGGAGTCGATTATTGAACTTTGTCAAAGGTAATCTGGAACTGGTTCAAACTGCCTGTAACGAATCAGTAGGAGTTTTGATTTCCTTTGCGCTGGATGATAGCCCGGTTCAGTGGAATGAAGCAGCAGAACAATTCTCCGTTTTGAAGATGATGTTGAACTATCGTATCGGTCAGGGCCGCGGAATGCTGTTGACGGACAAAAGCATCGTTCAAAGGGACCTCCTGCAAACAGTGAATAGCCATCATGAAAAGCTGGATGTCCGGCAGTATAAACTGGATATATTGACGGATCTTCTTGACCATGGACAGAAGGACGACTTTATGCGAACCTTTGAGGAACTGACAGCGAATCTTAAAGGGATAAAGAGTATGCATGATATTGTTGCCCAGGAGCTATATCATTCTACAGCGTTAATATTCCTTTCCTACATCAACCGGTGGAATGTCATGGAAAAGATTGCTTTCCGAATAGGACTCCATAAACTCATGCAAGTAGAGGAACATGAATCATGGGCCTCAGCTGTAGAGTATCTGAAAAACCTGGCAAGTATTTTATTTGAAATCCAGGATTTTGAACAGGAGAAAAGAGCACAGGATGTTATAAGCAGGGTTCAAAAATATATCTGCGACAATGTTCATGAGGGACTTTCCCTTGTGATGCTTGCAGATTTGGTGCATTTTAACCCATCCTATCTTTCACGTCTGTTTAAACAGGTTACAGGGGCAAATCTATCGGATTATATTTTTGAGGCAAAGATAAAAAAGGCCAGGCAGCTCTTGGAAAACCCGGATATAAAAATCCAGGATGTTGCTGAAAGCGTGGGATATGGCTCTGCATCCAATTTTGCACGCTTTTTTAAAAAGCTTACCGGAATGACTCCACAGGAATATCGATCCTCCTCATATAATAGCTTCAATTCGTAATTTGGGAGTACAGGGGGCTGGGTCTACTCATAGGGGGCATTCCCCATAATGACGGATGTTAGGCATCCCGTTACCCCCTTTGGAAGAAGGGCTATCGTAGTACTGCTTCACGGGTCTACCTGTTGGCCGCTCCAGCGGCCAAATAAAGGTCCCCCTCCCGCGGGAAGGGGCAAATTACGAATTGAAGATACAATAAGTAAATAGATGAATTGAATGTAAAAACATGAATATTGTATTGGCATTCCGGTGCATTTATAATCATAAGTAACGGGGCCGCGTTAAATTTAGAATATTCGGAGGAAGATTATGAAAAGAAATAGGCTTACTAAGCTGGCTGCACTAGCTGTTATAACTTCCATGCTATTTACAGCTGCTGCATGCGGATCCGGTGCAAAAACCGGCACCGACAATAAAACCAACACCTCTGCTGGCACTAGTTCTTCCAATACCAACACAAAAACAGATCCACTGGCCAAATATGATCCTCCCGTTACCATCACTGCATGGAGGTCATTATCTCCAACGTTAAAGTATGAAAATGGCGATACGATAGATAACAATGCATATACAAAGGCTTATTTGGATCAGTTGGGAATCAAGCTTAACTATGTCTGGACAGTGCCCGAAGAACAGTTTGAACAAAAAATGAACATCTCCATAGCGTCAGGCGACCTTCCCGATATCATGTGGTTATACAACAAACAGCTAATAGACCTTGCTGAGAATGATATGCTCTATGATCTGACAAAATTATACGAAACCAATACTTCAGCAACCACCAAAGAAATTATGCAGCAGGATCAGGTAAGTTTTGATACTGCAAAAGTTGGCGGAAAGCTTATGGCTCTTCCTTATACCGGATCAGCGATCGACTCGCTGCATATGATGTATCTTAGAACAGATTGGCTGCAAAATCTTGGACTGTCCGAACCGAAGACCATGCAGGATGTATTGAACATAGCCAGTGCTTTTGCAAAGAAAGATCCGGACAAAAACGGCAAGGATGACACTTACGGATTGGCCCTGGTTAAGACTTTCCTCACAGAAGGTCATGCGAATGCCAATGGTTTCTTTGCAGGGTACCATGCATATCCAAGAAGGTGGGTAAAAGATGCATCCGGCAAATTGACCTATGGAAGCATTTCCCCTGAAACAAAGGTTGCATTAAAGCAACTGCAGGATATGTATAAGGATGGCTTGATCGACAAGGAATTTGGTGTAAAGGATAGAGCGAAGGTGGCAGAAACTGTTTCTGCAGGAAAAGTTGGTATTGAATTCGGTTCCATGTCAGGTCCGCTTTCATTCTTACAGACCAGTGTAGATAACGATCCAAAAGCAGAATGGAAATCATTCCCTTTACCGTCCATTGATGACAAGCCTGCTGCTGCTATTGCAAAGATGCCTATAACAAAGTATTTTGCTGTGAGCAAGAAATCAAAAAATCCCGAAGCAATCATGAAGCTTCTTGAATTTGGTACCAAAGGCTATACGAAAGATGCAGATCCCAGTCTTGGCACAAGTCCAAGCGGTATTCCGGTGTGGCAGTATGCTGTAGTTGGTTATGAACCTGCCAGGAAAAACCTGGATGCTCATTTGCATATAGCAGATGCTATCAAGACCAAGGATGCGTCAAAGCTGAATGTGGAAGAAAAGGGCTATTATGACAAAATCGTAGACTTCAGAGCCGGTAACAGAAAGAACTGGGGAACTGACAGGGTATTTGGTTCACCGAGCAGCTTTGAAGTAATTAATAGCTATGTACAAAACAAGAGTTATATTTATGACGGCTTCTACGGTGCTCCGACACCTACCATGGTGGAAAAGAGAGCAACTCTTGAGAAGATGGAAGATGAAGTATTTACGAAAATCATTATGGGCCAATCCATCGACACCTTTGATAAATTCATTGAGGATTGGAGAAAGCTGGGTGGAGACCAGATTACGAAGGAAGTCAATGATTGGGCAGCAAGGAATAAATAAGGGAAAATTGTGAGC
The DNA here is from genome assembly GCA_023419605.1 of Bacillota bacterium. GTDB lineage: Bacteria > Bacillota > Clostridia > Acetivibrionales > JAEZXR01 > JAEZXR01. The sequence goes on from JAEZXR010000013.1 coordinate 62,424, forward strand.
CTTTAGTTCAAGACATATTCATCCAGGGGGAAAGCAGAAACAGATCTTTTCCCCTGGGTGTTTATGCAGCATTCAAATGGGGGACCGAATATGACAAGTAAAAAAAGATTACAGGAATTGCCTCTACACTTAATGATACTGCCGGGATTGATTTGTGTATTTATTTTTAGCTATATACCCATGTTTGGAATCGTAATGGCATTCCAAAAGTTTGTCCCGGCCAAGGGGATATTCAATTCCAAGTGGGTTGGGTTGGCTAATTTTGAATATATGTTGAACCTGCCCAATATTTATAGTGTTTTATTTAATACGGTATTTATCGCTGTGATGAAGATTATCGCAGGACTGATCGTTCCTATCGTGTTTGCTTTGCTGCTCAATGAAGTGGGAAAGAATACCTTTAAACGAACCATACAGACCATGATTTATTTCCCTCACTTTCTCTCTTGGGTTATTCTTGGTGGAATACTCATTGATGTTCTTTCACCCTCCAGCGGGGTTGTCAATCAGTTTCTTGCTGTACTGGGAATTGAACCGATCTTTTTTCTGGGGGATGAAAAGTGGTTTCCGTTTACTCTTGTGATTACGGATGTATGGAAAAATTTCGGATATAATACAATTGTTTACTTGGCTGCACTCACGAGTATCGACCCATCTCTATATGAGGCTGCAACAATGGATGGTGCCAACCGTTGGAAACAAACCCTCCATGTTACCATACCCGGTATTTTGCCTATCGTAACGCTGATGACGGTTTTAAGTTTGGGTAATGTGTTGAATGCAGGTTTTGAACAGATATTTAATCTCTATAGTCCGCAGGTTTACAGCTCAGGGGATATCATTGATACTTTGGTGTATAGAATTGGTTTGATAGATGCCCAATATAGTGTTGCTACCGCTATAGGATTATTTAAATCCATTATTTCCTTTGGACTTATCGTCGTATCCAATAAGCTTGCAAATAAATATGCCGGTTACCGGGTGTTCTAACAGGGAGTGAATTAAAATGAAGATGAATATCTCTACCAGTAGAAAAGTTTTTCAAGTTTTTAACTATGCATTACTGAGTATTACAGCTTTTATCTGTTTACTCCCCATCATCAATGTTCTCGCTGTTTCGTTCAGCTCAAAAGCTGCTGCAGCGGCTGGCTTTGTCAAGCTGTGGCCCGTTGAATTCACGCTGGCTTCCTATGAATATGCTCTTAGCAAACCTGAATTCCTACAGTCTTTTTTGGTTTCAATACAGAGGGTTTCATTAGGATATATTGTTAACATGTGTATGGTCATATCGGTTGCATATCCTTTATCCAAGGAAACAAGAACCTTCCGGTGGAGAAATGTGTATGCGTGGTTCTTTATCGTAACCATGCTCTTCAATGGAGGACTGATGCCTACCTATATGACCGTAAAATCTCTTGGATTACTGGATAAGATATGGGCTCTGATTCTTCCGGGAGCTGTACCGATTTTTAACGTTATCCTGCTGATGAATTTTTTCCGCGGTCTTCCTACAGAGATAGAAGAAGCTGCATACATGGATGGAGCAGGACATTGGACAACTTTATTCAAGATTTATTTACCGCTATCATTGCCTGCGTTAGCAACCATTACACTGTTTACATTGGTGGGACATTGGAATGGCTGGTTTGACGGCTTGATCTATATGAATTCACCAAAGAACTATCCTCTTCAAAGCTATTTAAGGACCATCGTAATTACCCTGGATACCAGTACGTTATCTTCCAGCGAGATGTTGGCAATGTCTGATATCTCCGATCGAACATTCAAGGCTGCCCAGGTATTTTTAGCGGCATTTCCAATTTTGATGGTTTATCCGTTCCTTCAGAAATATTTCATGAAGGGCTTGGTTATGGGAAGCGTAAAAGGCTGATGCATTGAAAAAAGAATACTATTGTATTGTAAATAAAAGAAATCACGATAATTTTAAGTGGGTATTGAATTATCGTGATTTTTCTGGCACGAAGGAAATACAAAGGGAATCCCTTTGTTTGAATATGGGAGGGAAATCAATGTTGACATCAAATAGCACAGAGGAAAAGAAAACCCTTAGATGGGGAGACCTGGGTCATGGGTACTATCAAAACCCGGTTCTCAATGCGGATTATTCAGACCCTGATATCGTGAGGGTTGGTGATAATTTTTATATGGTTTGCTCGGAATTTCACTACATGGGAATACCGGTACTGCATTCCAAGGATCTTGTGAACTGGACCATTATCGGGCAGGTCTATAACCGCCTGGATATCGATCCTCAGTATAACAGCATGGAGAAATATGCAAAAGGAAGCTGGGCACCGGCCATCCGGTATCATGAGGGGCGGTTCTATGTGTATTTCTGTACGCCGGATGAAGGACTTTATATGAGTACGGCGGAAAATCCTGCCGGCCCCTGGACACCGCTCTATGAAGTAAAACGCGTACCCGGCTGGGAAGATCCATGCCCTTTCTGGGATGATGACGGAACTGCCTACCTGGGACACAGCATCCTGGGTGCAGGCCCCATCATTATCCATAAAATGAGTCCTGATGGAAAAACACTGCTGGATGACGGTGTTATCGTATATATTGGGAAAATTGCCGAAGGGACGAAGATCTATAAAAGAAACGGCTATTATTATCTTGTCATTCCCGAAGGTGGAGTAGAGATCGGCTGGCAGGTTGTGCTGCGCTCCAAAAACATCTATGGTCCCTATGAACGAAGGGTAGTATTGCAGAAGGGTGCAACTGCCATCAATGGACCCCACCAGGGTGGGTTGGTAGAATTGGATTCCGGCGAATCCTGGTTTATGCATTTTCAGAGTACGGGAGTTCTAGGGAGAGTGTGCCATCTTCAACCGGTACGGTGGGTAGAGGATTGGCCGGTCATGGGCGTCTCGGGAGAGCCGGTGAGCGTCTACAGAAAGCCCGATGTAGGCCGGACTTTTCCGAAATGCCTTCCCCAGTCCTCTGATGAATTTGACGGTCCGGACCTGGGGCTTCAATGGCAGTGGAACCACAATCCGGTAGATGAAAACTGGTCATTGACGGAACGGCCGGGATATTTGCGCCTTAAGGCGATGCCGGCATCCGATATCATGAGTGCGAGAAATACCATTACCCAGAAACTCATGGGAAGCCGGGGTGTGATTTCAACCGAAATGAGTACTGAAAACATGATACCGGGCCAGGTGGCGGGATTAACCTACCTGTGCGGGAGAGACATAAATTGGATTGGTGTTGTCAAAGATGAAGAGGGTTGTTGGTTGAAGGCTGTTACGGCAGGAACTGTCTACCATGGCCCGGAATTGGGGAACGGGACTGTTTGGCTGGGGAGCGAGCTGAATGTGGAGGGCTCCACGCATTTTTCCTTTAGTATGGATGGAGCCGGTTTTGTGCCCTTTGGAGAAGAATGTAAAATGGGCGGCGGCTTCTGGAAAGGGGCCAGGATCGGCCTGTTTAATTATAACTGTACCGGCAGCGGCGGATATGCTGATTTTAACTGGTTCCGGTACAAGATAGAAGCGTAGGACGCGGATCGCGGTATAAATTGAAATCGGATAAGCCTCTCTATTCCTCTGAAGAGGGATGGAGGGCTTTGTTTCCGTATAAGGAAAAGAAAAGGGGCATTCGCCGAAGGAATGGGAGTGTAGCTTTAAGATCCTTGTGATATAATCAGTGATATAGTGGAGGTGCAAATGATGCCTATAAATCGATTTGAACTTGTAAACCGGCACAATCCGGTGGTTAATGAAGTGGATGCCTTCTCACCTTTCTCCGTGGGAAATGGAGAATTTGCATTCAGTACCGATATAACCGGACTTCAATCTTTCCCGGAGGCCTATGCAGAAGGAATACCCCTGTGTACACAGTCCCAGTGGGGGTGGCATACGACTCCGGCTCCAAAAGGGATAGATCCTAAGGAGTATCAGTATGCGACGTATGAAACCTATGGCCGCAGCGTACCCTATGCTTCCAACGATAAAGACCAGAAAGCTTTGTATGACTGGATGAGACAAAATCCTCACCGGCTGCACCTGGGACGCATGGGCCTTTTCATGCTTCTGGAAGACGGGAGAAAAGTGGAAATTCAAGACATTAAGGAAATTCACCAGACGCTGGACCTGTGGAATGGAGCCATACTCAGCCGCTTTTGCGTGGAAGGCGTACCTGTAAATGTAAAAACCGTGTGCCATCCGAAGAAGGATATTGTTGCAATTTCCGTAGAATCTTCGCTCATCGACACAGGCCGGCTGTTTATACAGTATGATTTCCCCTATGGGTCTCCCGAGAAAGAGTCGGCGGACTGGAATAGTCCCTGTAGCCATAGTACGGAAATCATCCATTGGTCGGACAAACAGGTGCAATGGCTGCGCATACTGGATGAAGACAGGTATTTCGTGAGGGCCGGTTTTTCGAAAGAAGTAGTTATAACGGAAAAACAGCGGAATTCATTTATTGCTACACCCGCAGAGCAAACGAATGAAATTCGTATGGTTACGGGTTTTTCACCTTTGCTTCCGCGGGAAGAACTGCCTTCTTATGAAGAAGTTGCGGAAGAGTGTTCAAAATATTGGGGGAAGTTCTGGATGGAGGGTGGTGCCGTTGAACTGGCACAAAGTAAAGACCCCAGGGCTTTGGAGCTGGAAAGAAGAATTGTTTTATCCCAATACCTTACAGCAGTGCAGTGCTCCGGGACAATGCCGCCGCAAGAGACGGGACTAACCTGCAACAGTTGGTACGGAAGACCGCATTTGGAAATGCATTTTTGGCATGCGGCACATTTCCCTTTATGGGGAAGGACGGAACTGCTGGAGAGAAGCTTGTGGTGGTATAAATCCATCCTGCCCAAAGCCCGTGCATTAGCCCAAATGCAGGGTTATGAAGGCGTACGGTGGCCGAAGATGGTGGATGCCCGGGGAAATGACTGCCCTTCCCGCATTGCTCCCCTTCTGATCTGGCAGCAGCCTCACCCGATTTTTTACGCTGAATTGTGCTATCGGGCCCACCCGGATGTAGAGACACTGGAGACTTACAGGGATATTGTTTTTAGTACCGCAGAGTTTATGGCTTCCTATGCCTATTTTAGCGAAGCGGAGGACCGGTATGTGCTGGGACCTCCGGTGATTCCGGCGCAGGAAAACCATAAAGCCGAGGAGACCCTGAATCCGACCTTCGAACTTGAATACTGGGTTTTTGGATTGGGTATCGCACAGGAGTGGAAGCGGCGTTTAGGATTACCGGCAAACCCCAAATGGGAGGACGTTATGGTGAAAATGGCCAAACTTCCGATAGGGGAAGGTGTATACCTTGCGCATGAAAAATGCAATACAACCTTTACGGAGTTCAATGTAGACCATCCTTCCATGCTGGGAGCCCTGGGGATTTTGCCTGGCAGGCTTGCAGACAGGGAAACCATGGGGAGAACTCTCGATAGAGTTGTCAAAGACTGGCAGTGGGATGAAACCTGGGGATGGGATTATCCCATGGTTGCCATGACAGCCGCACGTTTGGGACGGGGGGATTTAGCTGTTGATGCCTTACTAATGGATGCACCGAAGAATGTGTACCTGCCCAATGGACATAACCGGCAGGCGGATCGGAAGGATCTTCCCTTATATCTTCCCGGTAATGGAGGTTTGCTATTGGCAGTAGCTATGATGGCAGCGGGTTGGGATGGAGGACCGGAACATTCTGCTCCGGGGTTTCCGGCAGATGGAACCTGGATCGTCAAATGGGAAGGACTAAGCCCTTTGCCGTAGAAATATAAATTGTTACACGATTTTCCCCCCTGCTATGGGATTTCATGAGGGTGCGCAGTAACCGTTTTTTACGGACTATTTGCAAGGGAACTGTACACCGTGGAGCACACCCGTAGAACTGCCTTTTCGCAGCCTCCTGTACAACCTGCGGGTTTGCGTGGTATAATTCAGGAACAATATTCGTGGAGTGTTTTCCGTTGTGCAGAATGATCAGACACCGACTAAAATAGGAGGATAGAAGCGATGCAGAAATTTATCGCAGAAATTAAAAAGCATGAGAGTATCGACGGAGCCTATGTGGAGATCCCTTTTGATGTGGAGGCGGTTTTTGGCGCAAAGCGCGTGAAGGTTAAAGCGTGGTTTGATGGTGTGGAATACAGGGGTTCTATTGTAAGAATGGGTGGATGCTTTATGCTGGGTATCACTCAGGCACTGCGGAAGCAGATCGGAAAAAAGCCGGGCGACACAGTTGAAGTCGTGGTGGAGAAGGATGAGGAAGAACGCGTAATTGAATTGACGGAGGACTTTACGGCGGCTCTGGAGCAAAATCCTGCCGTAAAAGAGTATTTCCAAAGTCTTTCCTTCACACACAAAAAGGAATATTCGCAGTGGATAGCAAGCGCGAAAAAGACTGAGACGAGAACTATACGCATTGAAAAAGCCCTACAAATGCTGGGAGAAAAGAAAAAGCTGAAATGACAGAAGCCGGAAGGTGCAAAGTTCAATACTTTGTTAGCCGGGTATAGAGGGAAGGGTCCAAGGACATGGCTGTGTGCGTTGTGTTGAGGGCCCTTTTCCTTTGGAATATTTGGAGAAAGAAAAAGGCGTAAGGGCAATGCTCCCGGCATAGACTATAAGGTATACTATGATAATGGAGTGGTAAAAAAATGTTGTAAAATTATGTAGAAATAGGTATAATTGCAGTGGCATAAGATTTTGACTCATTGACAAGGAGGGTGTGGTTAACTATGTTGGATGGGATACCCTATCCTGTGTTATGGTTGGGTTTGGCCGTGATACTGGCAGTATTTGAGGCTGTAACCGTAGGGCTGGTAACATTATGGTTTGCGATTGGAGCCATATTCGCTTTGTTTGCAGCCTTGCTGGGTCTCCCCACTATATTCCAGATTGTTGTCTTTATCGTTTCATCAGGCATCCTTTTGTATTTCACACGACCCATCGCAAAAAAATATTTGAAGATAAGGGTTGAAAGAACGAATGCAGACCGGGTCATCGGAGAAAAGGGTGTTGTAATTGAAGGAATCGATGGGATTCATGGGAAGGGACAGGTAAAAGTACTTGGGCAAGTCTGGTCTGCAAGATCCGTTGACGATACGGATATTGGCCAGGATGAAAAAGTGGAGGTTCTGGAGATTTCCGGTGTAAAGCTCATCGTCAGGCGACTGGAAGAATAGTTTTTACTAATAGGAGGGGGTAAAATTTATGTGGATTATCATTCTATTTATTATCGCGTTAATTCTTGTAGCCGTCAATGTAAGAGTAGTACCTCAAGCGCATGCTTATGTTATAGAGAGGCTGGGGGCATACATGACGACCTGGCATGTGGGGCTGCATGTCAAAATTCCGTTGATTGACAAAGTTGCGAAGAATGTTATCTTGAAGGAGCAGGTGGTGGATTTTGCGCCGCAGCCTGTAATTACAAAGGATAATGTAACAATGCAAATCGACACGGTCGTATATTTCCAGATTACGGATCCAAAGTTGTATACCTATGGAGTCGATCATCCCATGTCTGCCATTGAGAACCTGACGGCAACTACATTAAGAAACATCATTGGAGACCTGGAACTGGATGAAACACTTACCTCAAGGGATACGGTAAATACCAAGATGCGGTCCATTCTGGATGAGGCTACTGATCCCTGGGGGATTAAAATTAACCGTGTAGAACTGAAGAATATCATTCCACCCAGTGAAATTCAGGATTCCATGGAAAAGCAGATGAAAGCGGAAAGAGAACGTAGAGAAGCCATTCTGCGTGCAGAAGGGGAAAAGAAATCTGCGGTACTGGTTGCTGAAGGGAGAAAGGAAGCTGCTATCCTGGAAGCGGAAGCTGCAAAGCAGGCAGCCATTTTAAGAGCCGAGGCCCAGAAGGAAGCTGCAATTAAGGAAGCGGAAGGACAGGCGGAGGCGATACTGAAGGTCCAGCAGGCTACGGCAGAAGGCTTGAAGATGTTGAATGCGTCCAATCCCAATAAGGCGGTTATCGCAATAAAAAGCCTGGAGGCCCTGGAGAAGGTTGCCGACGGTAAGGCAACAAAGATCATTATCCCGTCTGAAATTCAAGGACTTGCAGGATTGGCAACGTCTTTGACCGAGCTAATGGATAAAAAGGGGTTTGAAGTAAAAGAGTAAAGTTTGCTGTTTACATCGATGGAAAGTACGAGAAAGGGAGCTGAAAAGCTCTCTTTTTTGATGTATAGGAAATTAGGCTGTTTAAATTTCCTATACATGGGGATTGCAAAGGGGAATCCTCTTTGCCGATGTAAGGAAGGCGCTCAGGAGCGTAGCCCCGTCGAAGGGAACCAGAGGGTTTTCCCTAGCGAAAAACAAGGTGCAATAGCACCTTGTTCTAAAATAAAGGACTGTGAATTTATTCATTTAGTATATGATTTTCTTTGATTTTATCGTATAATAGGGAGGACACTGTAATTATCGCTTCAGAAAAATTTTCAAAGATCCTAGAGACATAGATAAGATATACATTAAAATCGTCAGGTATAAAGGGGCGTAATAATGGGAATGAGTTTTTGGAGAAATCATGCTGATGTGGATGCTAAAAACAAGAGGGGCTTTACCCTGGTAGAACTGGTAATCGTGGTTGCCGTATTGGCTATACTGGCGGTTGTGGCTGTGCCAAAAGCCGCAGACCTAATGGAATCTGCCAAGAATGGAACGGATAAGGAAAACCTGCGGCTGCTCAATAGTGCTACAATGATGTATTCCGTGAACAAAGAGAATAAAAATGCGGATATTTTTGAGGGCCTATCCTCAGAAAGAGAAAGAATACAGCGCCTTGTGGATGCAAATTATTTAAATAAATCAGTCGCTGCCCAGCAGAAAAATGCAAGTTTTCAGTGGGATGTTACCGGTCAGGTGTGGAAGCTGGTGAGTGACGGCAATGGTTCAGGTAATGGAGGTAGCAATACACCATCACCATCGGCATCACCGTCTCCAACTCCGCCCTCGCAGTACCCTGCCTGGGATTCTTCTAAAGCGTATGATCAGAGAACTTATATTACTTATGATGGAAGAGTTTTTTATAATATATGGTATGCAAGCCCCAGCGATATACCGGGGACGGTAGAGGTTTGGCAGGAAGTAACGGACCAATGGAGAAACTTCAACCGGTATGATGTGGGCGATATGATCTGGTATAACGGTAGACAGTATAAGGCGAGGAATTGGACTCGAGGCCAGGAACCTGGTATCCTGGGTAATCCATGGCAGGAAGTGACGGATCAATGGAGAAATTTCAATGTGTATAACCAAGGGGATGTTATCTGGTACGACAATAAACAATTTATAGCAAGAAATTATACCAGCAATGAAGAGCCCGGCAATTTGAATAATGACAAGTGGCAGGAAGTGACGGACCAATGGAGAAGCTATAACACCTATAACCAGGGTGATATAGTTATGCATAATAATAGGCAATACAGGGCCAAATGGTATAACCGCAATGTTGAACCCGGAGGACAGGATAACGGTCCATGGGAATTGATCCATTAAGGGGCAGCTCAATAGATATATGGTCTAATAAAACAAGAACCCGGGAGCTCCCGGGTTCTTGTTTTATTAGCTGTAATGCTGTATTTCTGCGGAATGCACTTTGAAGGGTAAATCTTGACATCGGAAGAATTATTAGGTAAACTAATAGTAAACGCGTGTTTATGGTGATGAGATGAAGAGCGAAGAAATAGCAAAACTGGCGGGTGTATCGCGGAGTACCGTATCCCGGGTGATAAACAATTACTCCAATGTCCCGGAGGAAACCCGGGAGAAGGTCATGAAAGTTATCGAGGCGTGCGGATATGAGCCTAACACTTCTGCAAGGGTGCTGGCAGGCAAGGGAACCAATACCCTGGGGTTGTTTGTTGTCAGCATAGCGGATAAGGGCAATCCCAACCGGATTTATCAAAACAACTATTTTGCTCCTTTTGTTGATGCGGTGGTGGATACTGCCAATGCCATGGGATATTATGTGTTGATCCATACCGTTTATTCCAGGGAAGACTATGGGCGGGTCAAACAGGCTTTTCTGCAAAAGCGGATCGATGCGGGAATTATCCTGGGGACGGAAAAGGATACTGTAATGGTCATGGACATTGCCCAAAAGGGGTATCCCTTCGCTATTATCGATTATGACCTGGAAGAAATAACCCGAAGCAAGCTGGACAGCACCAGTCTGGTAATGATCAATTCCATGGACTATGATGGAACGGTAAAAGCCGTCAATTATCTGCTGGAAATGGGACACCGGGACATCGGAATTATTACAGGCCGACTCAATACCTACTCCGGAAGGCAGCGGTTCAATGCCTATGAGCATACTCTTTTGGAAAACGGAATAAAAATAAACAAGAATCATGTACTGAAAGGTGATTTCCTTAAAAGAAAGGCCTATGCGGAAACGAAAAAGCTTATACAGTCAGGAAAGCTGCCTACGGCCTTGTTCGTATGCAATGACGATATGGCGCTTTCTGCCATGGAAGCTTTGAAGGAAGAGGGAATTCGCATCCCGGAAGACATATCGCTGATTGGCTTTGACGATGTGCCTGTGGCTTCCCAGCTCAAACCGGCCCTGACCACTATTCGGGTTCCGGTATATGAAATGGCAAAAAAGGCGGTGGAAGAACTGATTCATGGAGTGGAAGAAGGAAACCAGGGATTCAGTGCCCACAGCTTTCCGACCCAGTTGATACAGAGGGAGACTGTTGCAAGGAGAGCGTGAAATAATGCTCCCTCTTTTTGCGGGTCCTGAGCGGAGTATCGGTTTATTCTGTTTTTATCGGGAACAAAAGTCTACATAGAATAAATTTGATATAATTTTTGCGCGTTTGTGAACGCGCGTTTACAATAAATGAATGATAGGGAGGTCAATTTTTATGAAATTCGGGTATTTTGATGATGCAAACAGGGAGTATGTGATTACGACTCCAACCACACCGTATCCTTGGATCAATTACCTGGGAACGGAGAATTTCTTTTCCCTCATATCCAATACTTCCGGCGGGTACTGCTTTTACAGGGACGCTCGTCTGAGAAGGTTAACCCGCTACCGGTATAATAATATTCCTGTTGACACGGGTGGAAGGTATTTTTATATCTACGACCAGGGAGATTATTGGACACCGGGCTGGAGGCCTGTCAAAAGAGAGCTTTCCTTCTACGAGTGCAGGCACGGGTTGGGGTATACCTCTATCACCGGGGAAAGAAACGGGATTCAGGTCCAACAGTTGAGCTTTGTTCCGCTGGGGTTTAATGGCGAGATTCATAGTGTGACAGTGAAAAACACATCCGATACGGATAAAGCGGTAAAAATGTTTTCCTTTGTTGAGTTCTGCTTGTGGAATGCTTATGATGATATGACGAATTTCCAGCGGAATTTTAGCACCGGTGAAGTTGAGGTCGAGGATTCGGTCCTGTACCACAAGACCGAATACAGGGAGCGCAGGAATCATTATGCCTTCTATTCGGTAAATACGGAAATCCAGGGCTTTGACACCGACCGCGAAGCTTTTCTGGGATTATATAACGGGCTGGAGAACCCTCAGACCGTTGCTGCCGGAGAGCCGGGAAATTCTGTAGCCAGCGGCTGGTCTCCTATCGCTTCTCATTGTATTGCCTGTGATTTGCAGCCGGGGGAAGAGAAAAACTATATCTTCATCCTGGGGTATGTAGAAAATGCAGAAGAAGAGAAGTGGGAAAGGCCTGGGGTTATCAACAAAACCAAAGCGAAAGCCATGATTCAAAAATTTGAGGAAAAGGAGCAGGTAGAACAGGAATTCCAACGGCTGAAAGAGTACTGGGCCGGTCTGCTTTCCAAATACACGGTTGAAAGCGGAGATGGAAGGCTCGACCGTATGGTGAATATTTGGAATCCTTATCAATGCATGGTTACCTTTAACATGTCAAGAAGTGCCTCATACTTTGAATCAGGAATCGGAAGGGGAATGGGCTTCAGGGATTCCAACCAGGATTTGCTGGGTTTTGTTCATCAGATTCCGGAAAGAGCCAGAGAGCGCATTCTGGACATTGCCGCAACACAGTTTGAAGATGGAAATGCTTATCATCAGTATCAGCCGCTGACGAAGAAAGGGAATTTTGATATCGGCGGAGGCTTCAATGACGATCCGTTGTGGTTGATTCTCGGGACTGCCGCCTATATCAAGGAAACAGGGGATTATACCATTCTGGATGAGGCGGTGGCCTTTAATTGCGATGAAACGAATAAAGCCTCTCTTTTTGAGCACTTGAAGCGGTCCTTCTATCACGTTATTCATAACCTGGGACCCCATGGGCTGCCGTTGATCGGGCGGGCGGACTGGAACGACTGCTTGAACCTGAACTGCTTCTCCAGTACGCCGGACGAATCTTTCCAGACCTACGGAGACCCCGACGGCAGAGTGGCTGAATCTGTATTTATTGCGGGGATGTTCGTGTTCATCGGGCCGGATTTTGTGGAACTGTGCGAACGCCGGGGGCTGGAGGAAGATGCCGCAGAGGCCCGGAGACATATCGAACAGATGCGGGAAACTACATTAAAACATGGCTTTGATGGGGAGTGGTTCCTGCGGGCTTACGATGCCCACGGTAACAAGGTCGGCAGCAAGGAGTGCAAGGAAGGACAAATTTTCATCGAACCCCAGGGCTTCTGTGTCATGGCAGGAATCGGGGTGGAAGAAGGGCTGGCACAAAAGGCCCTGGATGCTGTCCAGGAGAGGCTGGATACTCCCTATGGTATCGTACTGCAGAATCCTTCCTACGAAAAATATTACCTGAACCTTGGAGAAATATCCTCCTATCCGCCGGGATACAAGGAGAATGCAGGGATATTCTGCCATAACAATCCCTGGATCGCCATTGCCGAAACTGTAATCGGAAGAGGAGACCGGGCTTTTGAAGTGTATTCCCGGATTGCTCCGGCTTACATCGAGGAGATCAGTGAAATTCACCGGATGGAGCCTTATGTCTACTGCCAGATGATTGCGGGAAAAGACGCGGTGCGGCAGGGAGAAGGAAAGAATTCCTGGCTGACGGGAACGGCTGCCTGGAATTTTGTGACCATTTCGCAGTGGATTCTGGGAATCAAACCGGACTTTGACGGACTTCGGATCGATCCGTGCATCCCTGCCTCTTGGGATGGATATACCATTGAGAGGCAGTACCGGGGTGCGTGGTACCGGGTTGAAGTAACAAATCCGAAGCATGTTTGCAAGGGTGTACGGCGTGTTAGCATAGATGGCACCGAAATCAAGGGGAATGTGCTGCCGGTGTTTCAGGATGGCAAGGTTCATGAGGTTTGCGTGGAATTGGGATAAGCAAGGTGAGGGGCATGGCAGGGTAAACCTGCCATGTCCCTTTTGATGGCAGCTATTTACAGCGGAAGAAATAAGTAGAGAAATAGTATTGACTCTGTAGGATAATTCGGTATAATAATTTTAACACCAAGTAAATCGATACGGATGATAAGAAAACGATGCTGAAAATTACGGTTTTTGGCTGTTTTTATTTGCCGGACACTTTGAGTTACAGCAGGGCTGGATGACAGTTTGTTCAGCCATCCTTGTACGGGAGCAATGGGAGGATTAAAACAGTGACCATCACCTATGAAATCGGAAATAATCTGTATATTAACATAACAAACCGGTGCTCCAACGCATGCAATTTTTGCGTCAGGGAGCTGGAGGGTGCCTTCGAAGACGCTTTATGGCTTGTGAAGGAACCCACTGCGGAAGAAATTGTGCAGGACATCTTTCGAAGAGATATGGATCAATATGAGGAATTGGTATTCTGCGGCTATGGAGAGCCCCTGGAGAGAGTTGACAGGGTGGTTGAAGTATGCGAGGCAGTGAAGAAGAAAAGCAATATACCCATACGAATTAACACCAACGGCCTTGCCAATAAAATTCACAATACGGATGTTACGCCGCGATTCAAATCCCTGGTTGACAGTATATCCATAAGCCTGAATGCAAAAAATGCGGAGGAATATGATGCCCTTTGCCATAGTGTGTTCGGAAAAGATGCTTTTCCCGCTGTTCTGGATTTTGCTCAAAAATGTAAGGACTATGTCGGGAAGGTGCAGTTTACTGTTTTGGACTTCCTTCCAGCGGCGGATATTGAGGTCTGTAGAAAGATTGCCTGTGACCTGGGAGTGGAATTTAAAGTAAGGAAATATGTGAACTTCAATGCGTAATTTGGCTTCTGTTCGGTGGTCTGCGCCGGAAAATTTCAACAGCAACGGAAAGCAGCCTGGCAGGGAAATGTCTCTAGAGTGCATCATCAGGCACTTTCCTTAGAGGTATTCCTTACGGGTCAGGAGAAATTTTCCTACGCAGGTCACTCTCACAGCCAAATTACGAGTTGAAGATGTAAAATAAAAGCTTGACAAATAATTGGAACAATTTTATACTGAAAATAATTAAATAGTGTTGCATCTTCAGGGCAGGGTGAAATTCCCTACCGGTGGTAAAGCCCACGAGCCATTTATGGTATGATTCGGTGAAACTCCGAAGCCGACAGTAGAGTCTGGATGAAAGAAGATCAGGATAAAAGTATAGTAGAACCTTTATACTTTTATTTGTTGAAGCAAAAGAGCTCTGAGATATGAATTATATTTCAGAGCTTTATTTATTAGGTGCAGCGGAAAACCGTTTCCATGTAAAGTCCGTAACTATGGAACCCAGGCAGGGTATAGAAGAGGATGAAGAAATCGGATGTACGCTGCTCCCTCTTAGAAGAAAAAAGCCCTGAGTTGCATATGCTCAGGGTTTTTTCCAATTTATGGGGAATGTGCTTTTGAAAAATCCGATTATTCTTGTAAGAAGGGGTGTGTTTATGGATGAAACCTACATGAGGCGGGCATTGGAACTCGCGGAAAAAGGAGTGGGAAGGGTGAATCCCAATCCTGTAGTGGGAGCGGTTATCGTGAAAAACGGCAAAATCATTGGGGAAGGCTATCATCAGTTTTATGGAGGACCTCATGCAGAAATCAATGCTTTTCACAATGCTGTTGAGGAGGTACGGGGCAGTACCCTGTATGTAACCCTGGAACCCTGCTGTCATTTTGGAAAAACGCCGCCCTGTGTCGATGAAATCATACGGAGGGGAATAAAGCGGGTTGTGATTGGGGTTCCAGATCCGAATCCGCTGGTGGCAGGGCAGGGTGTAAAGCGGCTGCAAGAACATGGAATAGAAACAAATACGGGGGTATTGGAAGAGGAATGCTGGAAAACCAACGAAATATTCATGCGCTATGTCGTAACAAAGAAACCCTTCGTGATTATGAAAGCCGCTATGACCCTGGACGGTAAAATTGCCTCTCCTACCGGTAATTCCAAATGGATCACCGGAGAGGAAGCAAGAGAAGAGGTTCATAAACTGAGAAACAGGGTTTCAGCCATTATGACAGGTATCGGAACCGTGCTGGCCGATGACCCGGAGCTGACCTGCAGGATGGAGGGAGGGCGGAATCCGAAAAGAATTGTTGTAGACAGCTCGCTGCGAATTCCTCTGGAGGCTGCGGTGCTTAAGAACGGTGATGAAACTCCTGTCTATATTGCCACGACGAAGAAAGCAGATAGGGGGAAGATAAAAGCTTTGGAAGCAAGAGGCGTTGACGTTCTGGTTTTACCGGAATTGAACGGGCGGGTGGATTTGAAGGCACTCCTGATAAAACTGGGTGAAGTAAACATTGATAGCATTCTGTTGGAGGGGGGCGCTGCTTTGAATTATTCCGCCATGGAACAGGCCATTGTAGATAAGGTCCAATTTTATGTTGCTCCCAAAATCATTGGAGGAGCGCTTGCGAAAACACCTGTAGGGGGGGCTGGCATACCGTTGGTACAAGATGCTTTTGCTATTGAAAAAATGACGGTACGTACTGTGGGGAAGGATGTTTTACTGGAGGGTTATGTAGGAAGGAGGGAATGAGAAAGCAGTGTTCACGGGAATTATTGAAGAAATAGGAACCATCGCTTCGGTTCAAAAGGGTGAAAAATCATCCAGGATAACCGTCAAAGCAAAGAAGGTTTTGCAGCAAGTCGCTTTGGGTGACAGCATCAGTACCAATGGTGTCTGCCTTACGGTATCAAAAATATCATCACAGGGCTTTGAGGCGGATGTTATGGCAGAGACCCTCAGAAGAAGCAATCTGGGGAGCATGGCTGTCGGCGACAAAGTGAACCTTGAGCGGGCTTTACGGTATGAGGGGCGGTTTGGCGGCCATATTGTCACAGGCCATATTGACGGTACGGGAAAAATTACTGCACTCCGTCGAGAGGACAATGCAGTATGGGTTACGGTATCTACTGCGGAAGATATTTTAAAATACATTGTTGCGAAAGGCTCTATTGCTATCGACGGTATAAGTCTTACGGCAGCGTATGTGGATGATGCTGTTTTTAAAGTGTCCGTCATTCCCCATACCGGACAGGAAACAACACTGCTGGGCAAAGCGGCGGGAGATGTAGTGAATCTTGAGTGCGACGTTATTGGGAAGTATGTGGAGAAGCTGCTGCGGTATGCTGCACCGAAGGAAGAAAAACAACACAAAACGATGGATTGGGACTTTTTAAAGAATAATGGCTATTTATAGGAGGTTGAAAGATGTTTACATTTAATACCATTGAAGAGGCCATAGAAGATATTAAGGCCGGAAAAATGATTATTGTTGTGGATGACCCGGACAGAGAGAATGAGGGAGACCTGCTGATGGCCGCGGAAAAAGTGACTGCGGAGGCTGTAAATTTTATGGCAAGGTACGGGAGAGGACTTATTTGTATGCCAATGGAGGAGAAGCGGCTTTCGGACCTTGGAATCCATCCTATGGTCCAAAGAAATACGGATTGCCACGGGACTGCTTTTACCGTATCCGTCGATGCAGTTGAGACCACCACGGGAATCTCTGCCTATGAAAGGGCTCTGACCATACAAAAAGCCTTGGACCCGGAGGCGGCTGAAAATGATTTCAGAAGGCCCGGGCATATTTTCCCGCTGATGGCTAAAAAGGGAGGTGTACTAAAAAGAGCAGGCCACACGGAAGCCGCGGTGGATTTGGCAGCCCTGGCAGGCTTGAAGCCCACAGGTGTTATTTGTGAGATCATGAAGGATGACGGGACCATGGCACGAACACCGGACCTCATGGAATTTGCCGAAACCCATAATTTAAAAATCATAACCATAGCGGATCTTATCGCTTATCGGAATCGTAGGGACAAACTGGTGGAACGAGTGGTAGAAACTCAAATGCCAACGAAATATGGTGAATTTAAAATCTATGGTTATATAAACAAACTGAATGGAGAGCACCATGTAGCCTTGGTAAAGGGAGATGTGGGCGGCGAGGAACCGGTGCTGGCAAGAATCCATTCGGAATGCCTTACGGGAGATGCTCTGGGTTCAAAACGATGCGACTGTGGGGAACAATACGAGGCAGCCATGAAGAAAATCGGAGAAGGAGGAAGAGGAATCCTGGTTTATATGCGGCAGGAGGGCCGGGGGATCGGTTTGATCAATAAGCTTAAAGCCTATGCGCTCCAGGATGAAGGCCTGGATACGGTAGAAGCAAATGTAAAACTCGGATTTCCGGCTGACATGAGGGATTACGGAATCGGAGCACAGATTCTTGCGGATTTGGGTGTGAAAAGGTTGAATCTTATGACCAATAACCCGAGGAAGATATCGGGGCTTTCCGGCTATGGCATAGAAATTATAAACCGGGTGCCCATCCAGATGGACCCTAACGCCAATAATGAATTTTATCTTAAAACCAAAAAAGAAAAGCTGGATCATATGTTAAATAATTAGTTATAAGGAGGAAGTACAATGGTGGTTTTTGAAGGGAAATTAGTAGCAGAAGGTTTGAAAGTAGGAATCGTCGTAGGAAGGTTTAATGAATTTATCGGCTCAAAATTGCTGGGAGGAGCTTTGGATGGGCTAAAGAGACACGGTGTGGAAGAAAACGATATAGAAGTTGTCTGGGTTCCGGGTGCATTTGAAATTCCCCTGGCGGCAAAGAAAATGGCGAAAAGTGAAAAATACGATGCCGTTATTTGCCTCGGAGCCGTCATAAGAGGCTCAACACCGCACTTTGACTATGTCTGTGCCGAGGTGTCCAAAGGGATTGCCCAGGTTTCGCTAAGTACGGAGAAACCGGTCATATTCGGTGTATTGACAACGGATAGCATCGAGCAGGCGATAGAAAGAGCAGGAACAAAATCGGGAAATAAGGGCTATGATGCCGCAGTTACTGCCATTGAAATGGCCAATTTATTAAGGAATATCGGCTAAGGGAGGAATTTCACCTGTAAATAGCAGAGCAGTGATCACTGCTCTGCTATTTACGGGAGGAAGCTTTCCACTATATTCCGCTTTTCCCAGAGAGCGCAGCCACCCTGGCCTTCGACAAGCAGATCATGATTTTCGCGGATTTTCCGGAGGAAGTCGGATTGCAGGGCTCCCTTTAAAGATTTGTCCTTGATATTCGAGTCGGAAAAAGGAGCGAAGGGACAGGGTTCTACATTTCCCTCGGGACTCACATGAATAAATCCCCGGCCGGAGGCAAGGCAGCCGCCAAAGCGTTTTTCATCTCCGGGAAAGGCGATAAATAACCCGGAGAGATTTTCTCTGAAATCCGTCAGCTTTTGTGACAGCCCTTCTCTCTGTTCCTCCGTAATGACCCAGGTGTCCGTTTCTTCCTTTACAGGTACATATTCTACAAAAAAGAATAGCTTGCAGCCTTCTGCAATGAGCTCCCTTATAAAGCTTTCATCCGTTACGGTATCAAAATTTTCACGAGTCACAGTGATGGAGGTGCCATAAAAGATATTGTTATCCTTTAGCTGCCGGAAGATTCCCTTATTGTGCTGATGTACTCCATCCCCTCTGCGCGTATCGGTATCTTCTTCATTTCCTTCGATGCTTATGACAGGAATCAGATTTTTAATACCCTTTAACGCGGTAATGACAGTATCATTTAAAAGCAGCCCGTTGGTAAAAGTAGGAAATATGACATCCCGGTTTTCGCGGGCAATCGCCATAATATCATTTTTACGCACCAGAGGTTCCCCACCGGCCAGAAGTATAATGGAAATACCCAGGTCTTTTGCTTCCTGCACCATGCTTTTCATTCTCGATACGTCCAGCTCGGAATCCTGTCTTCGATACTGCGCTTGCGCATAACATCCCTTGCATCGCAAGTTGCACCGGTGGGTAATGCTGGCAATCATGAAAGCCGGGACATGGAAGCCGTCCTCTTCATTTTTTAACCGTATTGTGGCAGCTTTTTTCTGTGATACAATGGTATTCTTTATAAAGAGTGCCATGGACGGATTCTTCAGGCTGATACGAAGAGAGTCCTTCAAAAGCTGGCTGATGGATTTGTTCATTATAGCAGTAAAATCATTTTCTTTCATCCTTACGATTCCTTTCGCTTTCCAAAACTTAAATTGCTATGACTATGTTATACCCTGTGATTTGTATAAAACACATCCTATTTATATTTTTTTAGCAGTTAACTATTATACGTAGTAAATCAAAAAAGTTCTACTAGTAAGAGTAATTTATTATGTTTTTTACCATATATATACAAAGATGATGGCGTAAGGAGGATGAACTGTATCGCTTATAAGTAGGCTCAGGGATAATAAAGTCAAAAAAGGAGAGTTCTCTCTCTCCCCTTTGACTAGCTGCCTTATGCTAAATTTCGTTATAAGTAGCCCGGAATTCATTGGGTGTATACCCATACTTGGCTTTAAATTGTTTGATGAAATAAGCCGGACCGTTATAACCCACTTTATACCCGATTTCCTGAATGGTAAAATTCTTATCTGCCAGTAACGCTTTCGCCTTTTCAAGCCGAAAACCGGTAATATAGGAAGTAAAGTTTTCGCCCGTTTTATCCTTTAAGTAGGATCGGCCTTTGCAGCTCATAATTTTGTAGGGGGGAAAGTTCGGAAGCGAAGCGCGGAGCATAGACCACTATACGATTTATTTTACCGATTTTACAAATTTTAATCGTACAATTACATTAAAAAAGGTATAATGTAAGTACGGAATAAATATTGAAGGCAGATATGGGAGGTTGTGAAAAGAAAAACTTCGTTTTCACAGCCTTCTTTAGAGTGTAAACCAGCAAACAGATGAAACAGTATTCTTATAAGTATGGGGAGTTTATGATGTATAAGAAGATAAACAGGTTCATTATAGGGAGCAATTTCTACGCGTTTTTTGTAAATGGCTTGATTGTATTGATGACGGGAGCAATCCTTCCCTATTTGATCAGAGATTTTAACCTTTCGTATAATCAGGGGGGGCTTCTCATCTCGCTGCAAGCAGGAGGGAATCTTTTATCGGGAATTTTCAGCGGCATTATTTCCGAGTACTTGGGTAAAAAAGCGACCCTTTTGCTAGGGGGATTGTCTTTTACTATCGGGTTCGGCGGCATTCTCTTTGCTCCTACCGTTCCCTGGCTGGTTTTCTTTATTGCTATCTCCGGGTTAGGCTGGGGTACGGTGAATAATTTATCCAATACCATCATCAGTGAAATCTCGGAAGGAAAAGGAAGCACCCTTAATTTTCTTCATATGTTTTATGCTGTAGGCGCTTTTATAGCTCCCTTTTTTGTAGGTATGGCGCTAAAGCTGAATTTTGATTGGCGTATTCCCGTAGCGGTTGTAGCCATTCTTTCAGCGGTTCTGGTTATTGTATTTCTTTTTATGCCGATGGCACCCGAAAAGCAAACAGCAGCGAAAGGAGGAAAGGTTTCCCTGGAATTTCTTAAGGAGAAGCGGTATTACCTGTTTATGGCCATTCTGTTTTGCTATGTGGGAGCGGAAACCAGTATTAACGGATGGCTTGTTACGTATATGGTCAATGCGGGAATACTGAGTGAAGTAATTGCTCAAACCGTTTTATCCTTGTTATGGGTAGTAGTCATATTCGGACGTTTGTTTTGTGCATATGTTTCCAATAAGGTAAAAAAGGAAATTGTTGTTGCATGCTGTTGTATCGGAGAAGCAATATTTTTTACAGTGCTTTTATTAACAAGAAATCCTTGGCTTATTACGATTTTTATTATGGGACTGGGATTGTGCCAGGCCGGGATTTATCCCACCACTGTGGCCAATGCCAGTGGATTGTTAAAAGGCTCTCCTGTAGCAAACGGGCTTCTGTTTTCCTGTGGAGGTCTGGGAGCTTCGGTCATACCTTTTATAGTGGGTGTATTTGCCCAAAAACTGGGAATTTATATGGGGATGGTGATCATTGGCGTTGCTGTACTTCTGCTGCTGGTGCTGACCCTGCTGAATGCTTTTAATAGGGTGGACACATCAACGGCAAAGGCAGGATGAAAAGGAATTCCTTTTCATGACGGAAGTTTGAACTGTAATAGGAAAAACAAACCAGATTCGATGTTATGGACATAACATCGAATCTGGTTTGTTTTTTAAGAGGCTTATAAACTGAGTTTCTTTAAAAAAGGTGAATCCCTAGCTTGTGTAGAAAAAGGAACATGCTTCGTATCCTTTTGTAGTATGAAGAAAGTGTAAAAAATCTTATAATAAAATTAATTAAAAATTCGTTAATGGATTTTAATATGTAGAAAATATAATCATCCGGAAAACTTATCCGAAAAAAGAGAGGGAACAGGACTGCCAACGAATTACGACAGTCCCGTTCCCTCTCTTTTTCAGTGAAAGCCATCTTTATTTTGTCAATCATGCAATTTCAGTTATGCGGGAACCAAATCCTGCGCTGCGAGGATCGCCTGGTCTGCACTCCAGAAAATCATGTCCTCGCCGATTTTTTTAGCTAAAACGCTTCTTTGCAGCATGGTTAAGACCTGCGGCTGCAGTCCGCAAAGCATAAGCCTGCATCCTTTTTCCTTCATTTGATGATGCAATTCATCCAAAGCCTGGATACCTGAAGTATCGATGAGCGGAACCCCACGCATGGAAAGGATCAATATGCGGGTTTCATCCAGCTCCGAAAGCTGAGCCTTCAGCTGCTCTACCGTGGCAAAGAAAATAGGTCCGGAAAAATAGACTACACGAACGTGGTCCAAATGTTTTTTGAACACCATGCCGGTTTTTTCACTGAGCCTTTTTTCATCCACTTCTTGAATGCAGATGTGCATGTTGGAGATTTTAACCATAAACATGATGCTGGCAAAAGCTACACCGATGATAATGGCTTGTGTCAAGTCAAAGACTACCGTGGCAACCATGGTAATTAAAAATTTGGAGATTGCACTTTTAAAATGCCGGGAGAATATGTACTTTATGCTTTCCCACTCATTCATGCGCCATGCTGTCACCATCAGGACCCCGGCAAGAGAAGCCAAGGGGATTTGGGACATGACGGGAGCAAGAACAAACATGGATATCAAAAGGCCCATGGCATGAAATATACTCACCAACCGTGTATGTCCGCCGGATTTGATCCCGACACTGGTGCGGGCAATGGCTGCTGTCGCCGGTACTCCGCCGAAGAAGGGGATGATGATGTTGCCGATACCCTGGGACACCAGTTCACGGTTTGCATCCAGTTTTTCTCCCTTCATCTTTCCGCCTACTTCACCGCACAGGAGGCTTTCGATCATGCCCAGTGCGGCAATGCTCAGGGCGGGGATCAGCATGCCTTGGAGATCCGCAATATTTATGGAAAAAAGGTTTAATCTGCTTTCAGGAAGCAGTGTCTTGGGGATTTCACCAATCACAGCTACCGGTAATTTGAAAATAAGGTTTACAGAAAGTGAGATAACAAGGCCGGCAAGAGAAGAAGGAATTACTGCATTCCACTTTTTAGGCCATACAATCATGGTGGCAATTACGATGCATCCTAAAAGGACTGCGGCCCAGTTAGGGTTGATGCCGGTTCTGAAATACTGTATGAGTTTGATGGCGGAGGATTCTGCTTCACCGGATTTAATACCGAAGAAGTTATCAATCTGTCCGATCGCAATAATAAGGGCAATTCCCGATGTGAAGCCGGTAACAACAGGAGCGGGAATGTAAGAAACGATTTTACCGAATTTTAAAAGACCTGCAATCACCAGGATGATTCCCGACATGGCCCCAGCGACCCATACGCCGGTCAGCCCGTATTTTTGAAATAGAAGAATCAGGATCGCTGTCATAGCGCCGGTAGGACCGGAAATTTGAAAAGAAGCTCCAGATAGTGCTCCGATGATCAATCCGGAAAGGATGGCCGTGATGAGTCCGGCAGCCGCAGAGGCGCCACATCCGACACCAAAGGCAAGAGCCAGAGGGAGAGCTACGGCGGTCACTGTAAGACCTGCCAGAAGGTCATGTTTAAAGGACTGCGCATTATATCCCTTAAATTCCCGCTTCAAATCATTGATGTAGTTACGTACCATGGTATTCACTCCATATTTATAAGATATACATACTTATCCATTGTAAATATTTTGTCCTGTAAAGACAATGTTCAAAATACGGGAAATATCTTATGTAAAGCGTCATAGAAGCTATAAGGGGTGATTGTATAGATATAGGATTGAATTGCTTTCACAGAGAGGGGAAGTGTGTTTCGATATAAATAAATAAAAGAATATTCAGTCTTTACATGAACATTCTTTTGATATACAATGTAGACTGATAGACACAAAAAACCTAATTATAAAACTGTATTTACATTAATATTCTATCATACTACAATAAATATTGTCAACGGGTTTTGTGAAAAAATTTTGGGAGAGTGGTAAAATGGCAAACTATCACGAAAACCTTAAGGAAGAGGAAGCATACCTCGAAAAAACCATTGCTTTGATTCGTAAGGAGTTGGAGTTGGAGAAGGAAAACCTCTGGTCCAGAAAGTACGGGCTAGTGGCTGCGAGGAGGGAAATGTGGGAGGAGTCCGTCCATTTCAGCAATGACTTCGAAAAGATGGCGGATGTAAATCAACAATTGGCGGAAGTTGCAAATCAGACGGGGACTTATCGAAATACCCGACAGCGTGTGGATAAGTACGAGAGAATGCTTGGATCGCCTTATTTCGGCCGATTCGACTTTGTTGAAACGGATGCTGCCGACACGGAAAAAATCTACGTAGGCCTTTATAATGTCATGGATTCAAAAACCCATGCCATCATGGTATACGACTGGCGCTCCCCCATTTCCAGCCTCTTTTACCGGTTCGAGCCGGGTAAGGCAGCTTATAAGGCTCCTTTTGGGGAGATTACGGGAGAGGTGCTGCTGAAAAGGCAGTATAAAATTCAGAATTCACAACTGAAGTATTTTTTTGATTGCAGTGTCCGGATCGGCGATGAAATCCTGCAGGAGGTACTGAGCCGGAATTCCTCTGTCAAAATGCGAAATATTATTGAGACTATCCAGAAGGAGCAGGATATAATCATTCGGGATACGGAGAATGAGCTTTTGATTGTACAGGGTGTGGCTGGAAGCGGAAAGACCTCCATTGCCCTGCATAGGGTTGCATTCCTGCTTTATGAAGGACTGGGTTCAAAGCTGAGTTCCAATAACATTCTCATTCTTTCTCCCAATACTCTTTTTACCAAATATATCTCCAGTGTATTGCCGGAGCTGGGAGAAGAGAATGTAGCGGAAACCACGGTGGAGGAGATCTTTAATGCCTGTTTTGGGGATGGTGTGAGGGCAGAAGGCAGGAATATGCAGCTGGAGTCTCTCACCTGCGCCAACGATCCTTTGGAAAGCAGCTTTCGAAGACAATGTATCCAGTTCAAGGGCTCCAGGACCTTTAAAACAATCCTTGACAGGTTTTTGCAGCATTATGAGCGGAGATTGCTTCCCTTTGAGGATATCTATTATGATGGCAGTATCCTGGAAAGCAAACAGCAGTTGAGAAGTGCCTTTTTGGATAATAAAATCGGCATGCCCATGGCAAAACGTTTAAAGAGAATGGAAAGCCAAATCATAGAGAAGGTCCATCCCCTTCAAAAAAAAAGGCTGGAAAAGATCAAGGAAATCGTCCGAAAGAAACCGGAGCACCAGTTTGAGATCAAACCCTTCAGCCGTCTTCTGTCCATAAAAGAGGCAAGGACTTTTTCGGAACAACTTCACCGGTTCACGGAAGTGGACTGCTTCCATTTATTTAAAATGCTTTTCAAGGAGCAGGATCTTTTTCACCGGCTGGCGAAAGGACTGGAGCTCCCGGACAATATTGACCGGATTCTGTCCCATACCCTGGAGGATATTGATAGAAAGCCGCTGCTGTATGAAGATGCGTTGGCGCTGCTATACCTGAAATTAAGAGTAGAAGGAAGCGATATGTTTCCGGAAATACGGCAGGTGGTCATCGATGAGGCCCAGGATTATTATCCGCTGCATTATGAGGTGTTTAAACAGCTGCTTCCTGATGCGAGGTTTACCGTCATGGGAGATGTTTCCCAGGCTATTGAAAAAAAGGCGGATTACTCCTTTTATGAAGAGGTAGTACAAATCCTGGGGAAGCGAAAAACCGTGAAGCTGTTTCTTACCAAGAGTTATCGAGCCTCGTATGAAATTAATGCTTTTGCGCAAAGACTTATGGAAGGACAGCAGGAGTTCCAGTCCTTTGAGCGTCATGAAACGGAACCCGTGGTGATTCACCAGCCGACACGGGAAATGCTGGAGGAGACTCTGCTGCTTGATATTAAAAATTATCTGGATCAGGGCTTTGAATCCATTGCAGTGCTCTGTAAAACGCAGCAGCAGGCGGTGGAACTTCATTCCAGACTGAGAAGCGAAATGGATATGAAGCTTCTAAGCGGCCAGAACAGTGAAATTGAAAAAGGGGTTATGGTGCTTCCGGTCTACATGGCAAAAGGGTTGGAATTCGACGTGGCACTGGTATATGGAGTGGATGCCGGCAGTTATAGCACCGATTTTGACAGAAAGCTGTTATATGTTGCCTGCACCCGTGCTTTGCACCGGTTGGGGCTTTATTATACAGGAGAAAAAAGTGCGTTAATTTAGTCCTCCTCCTTGACAATCAAACAATAATCGAATAACATTATGGTAAATAAGGAAGAAAGGGAAAGGTATCGCAGAAATGAAGAACGTCTAATCCGAACAGTCTTAGTGAATGGATGGCTTGGTATAATTCAGGCTTATTTGACTATGTTCCGGATTAGAGGTTATAGATTGACTGGATGCCCTATGTACACGGCAGGGAGGGACGAATGTTGCCTGCCTGTATAGGTGGATGTGTAAAACATAGAGATTCTTTAGCGCGGGCCGTTCGTGGAGCACTACGTGCGGTGTAGCGCAACCTATAGAACCCCTTTTTTCACAGCCTCCTATATGCCGTACGGTTTACCCTGTTGAAAATCGAACCCTCTCCGGGACTATCGGGGAGGTTTTTTTATGCTAGTACTACATGCACGGAATATTGAAAAATACTATGGAGATCGACGGATTATAGAACTGGACGACCTGGAGGTCTTTAGCAAGGACCGAATCGGAATCGTGGGAATGAATGGAGCTGGCAAGACTACCTTGCTGGATATCCTTGCAGGCACCCTGGAACCGGACAGCGGCGTCGTTGAACGCTATACGGGGATTTCCTATGTACACCAGTTTGAAGCCGGAGAAGGGGAGGCGGACCCGAAAGTTCTTAAGGAATTCGGTATTCAGAATATAGAACATGAAACCATGAGCGGAGGAGAACTGACCCGGCTCAAAATATCCAGAGCGCTGGGCTCTGCAAAGGGTATACTGTTTGCGGATGAACCTACCAGTAATCTGGATATTAGGGGAATCGAGCTGCTCCAAAGCAAACTGCTGAAAAACGAAGGTGCCGTTATTCTCATATCCCATGACCGGGAACTGCTGGATGCTGTTTGCACTCGTATTATAGAAATAGAGGATGGCAAGGTAAAAAAATATAAAGGAAATTACAGTGAATACAGACGGCAGAAGGAACTGGAAAGAAAGCGGCAGCTTTTCGAGTATGAGCAGTATACCAGCGAGAAAAAAAGGTTGGAGTCGGCGCTGATGGAGCGGGAAGTCCACGCAGCAGCCATAAGAAAAACACCCAAAAGAATGGGAAATTCCGAGGCCAGGCTTCATAAGCGCGAGTCGACAGAAATCCAGAAAAAGCTGCGACAGGCGGTAACGTCTATGGAAACGCGGCTGGAAAAGCTGGAGTTCAAAGAAAAACCAAAAGACGAAATTGAAATTAAAATGGAACTCCGGCAGGTAGAGAATCCTGTGAGCAAAATCTTGGTCCGAGGCCGGGGAATTCATATCCGGTTTGGTAAAAGGGTGCTGTTGGAAGACGCTTCCTTTGAAATCAATAATGGGAGTAAAGTCGCATTGATCGGGGAGAATGGCACCGGCAAAACAACGCTGATCAAGAGGATCATCCGGGGTCATGATACCGTCAACCGGACCCAGGGTGTAAGGATTGGCTATTTTGACCAGATGCTGGAGGTGTTAAAAAGTGATAAAACCATCTTGGAAAATGTAATGGAAAGCAGCATTCAGAGGGAGCATATAGTAAGAACCATATTGGCAAGGCTTCTTTTTATGAGGGAGGACGTATTTAAAAAGGTGGCAGTATTGAGCGGTGGTGAAAAAGTCAAGGTCGCCATTGCAAAGCTGATTACCGCCGATGTAAACCTTTTGATACTGGATGAACCTACCAACTACCTGGATTTATTATCCACAGAGGCCCTACAGAGCCTTCTGCGGGAATACGAAGGTACGGTGCTGATGGTTTCCCATGACCGGCGTTTTATCGATCAGGTGGTCACAAAGCTCCTGATACTGGAGAATAAAAGGCTTACCTCCTTTGAAGGAAACTATGGACAATACCAGCAGTGGCTTGAGGAGAGGAAAAAGCCGAATAATAATATTGAAATGGAAAAACTTACCTTGCAAATGCGGCTGGCGCAGATCACTTCCAGGTTGTCGCTTCCGTCCAAGGGAGATAATATGGAAGAACTGGACCGTCAGTTTAAGGAAATAACACACAAGCTAAGAGAACTACGAAGCTGAAAGGGGATTACAAAGGGCAAATGGTAGGGATTAACAGGTTTTTAGCAGGCATAGTAAAGGAAAAGCACCCGGAGGCCGCGTTGAGACTTTATAAGAAAGTAACACGGGGGGCAAAGGAAAAAGTAGACGTTGATCTGCTTTTGGACATGGCAATACTGTGCGATGAACTGAGTCGAACTGCGGAAGCGGAAGGCTATTACCGCAAGGTGCTGGAGGCGAATCCTCGTGAGCCAAGAGGGTATTATGGGATTGCTGTCTTATATGATAACCTGAAGCAGTATGAAAAGGCCATTGAATACTATAAAAAGGCACTGGAGCTGGCCCCTGGATACAAAAAAGCCTGTTATTTCCTCGCCAATGCCTACGATGAAACCGGGCAAAAGGAAGAAGCGATCCATTATTATAGAAAAGTAGTTGAGATGGACCCCCGGGATTTCTGGGCATATAATAACCTGGGAGCGATTTATGAAGAAACAGGGCATGATTTCGAGGCTATGCAGATGTTTAAAAGGAGCCTCGAAATTGACCCGAAGCATTATAAGGCCTTATTCAACATGGGGGTTATCATGAATAAAATGGGATATAAGGACAAAGCTCGCCAGTACTATGCGTCCTCCATCGACAGAAATCCGGAGTATCCCTATAGTTTTCTCAACCTGTCCGTCATGTTCAGGGAAGAGGAACGCTATGAGGAAGCCGTTACGGTTATAAGCCGGGGGATCGAACAAAATCCGGAAACCTCCTTCCTATACTATAACCGGGCCTGCTTTTACACTTCCATGGGCCGGCTTGAAGAGGGGGGGCGGGATATTAGGAGAGCACTGGAGCTGAGTCCCGGCCTTCTGGAGGATGCGCAAAAGGATGAGGAGCTTGCACCGTTGCGAGAATTTATCAGGTAGCTTGTCCCGTTGCAAATTGTACCAGCAGGCTGATGATGGTTACGCTGAACCATACGAGAAGCCCCAGCAGCATTGGCTTGAATCCGGTTTTCAGCATTTTTCTGAAATCGGAATTGAGTCCGATGGCAGAAAGGGCAACTACGATGAGGAACTTTCCACAGGCGGTAATATAGGTCACTGTCGGACCGCTGATGAAGCCCAGGGTATTGAAGAGCGATGCTGCCAGAAACCAAAGAATGAACCAGGGAAAAATCTGCCTGAAGCTATAGTTTATGTCCTTCTTTGGCGTTGCGGCTCTTTTTTTGAAAACCGATACGATGGCGGCAAATATAAATGATGGGGGAATAATCATGGTAGTGCGGGTCAGCTTCACAATGGTGGCATAGGAACCTGCTTCATTACTGTAAGCATACCCTGCGGCCACTACGGAGGAAGTATCGTTGATTGCAGTCCCAGCCCAGAGTCCGAAGGCTTTGTCGGTGAATCCCAACAGATGGCCCAGGGGTGGAAAAATCACCACAGCGATGATATTAAACAAGAAGATGGTGGATATGGAATAAGCAATGTCCTGGTCCTCCGCCTCAATAATGGGTGAAATGGCAGCAATGGCAGAGCCGCCGCAGATGGCGGTACCTACGCCGATCAAACTTGCCAGCTTGATGGGGATTTTCATCAGTTTTCCAAAAATGAAAGCAGTGATAAATGCCGCCAAAAGGGTAAAAATCATCACGGAGAAGGAGGACATGCCGACTTTGTATACCTGAGTCAAGCTGAGTCCGCCGCCTAATGCCACGATGGCCCATTGAAGGACTCTTTTGGAGGCAAAGCCTAACCCTGCCTCTGCCTTCCGGGGTATGGCAAACAGGCTGTTGACGAGAATTCCCAGGATGATGCCGAATACAGCTCCGCCGATGAGGGGGAATACATTCCCCAGCAGGGTGGCAATGACAGCAATAATCACTGCAAAAATCAGTCCTGGAAAAAGTGTTCTTAGTATTTTCATGGTGGACCTCCTAAAAAATGAATGTTCTATGGCCTTATCATAATACGGTTTAGCCGTAAAAACAAATTACGCTTTTTCATACTTCCATAACAAAACGTTATGGAAGGAAACGAACTCATGCTTTTGTGTTATAATAAAGAATGGGTTTTCTAACGCATCCCAGCCCCTCTCTTTTTCCGGGAGAGGGGCTGAGGTGCGTTAGGATATCGTCCGTTATAGTGTTTATTTTAATGGAGGGATGACCGAATGATAGACCCCAGGCTTTTATCCTTTTTAACTGTGGGGAGAATCAAAAATTTTACCCGGGCGGCAGAGGTGCTTAACTTAACACAACCAGCGGTAACAAAGCACATCAAATCCCTGGAAGAACAGTATGGTGTATCGCTCATCAGTAGAAAGGGAAGGCGTATTGAATTGACGGAGGAAGGTAATATTCTTTTTCGTTATGCCCAGGACATTGAAACCATGTCTGCTGTGGTGGAAAGAAAACTGAAAAATAATTGTGAAATAGAAAAGCGGTATTATATAGGGGCTACGCTGACCCTAGGGGAATATATACTTCCCCCCGTTTTGGGTGAGTATAAGAAGAATCACCCGATGACGGATATTATTTTACAGGTGCATAATACGGAAGAGATCACAAAAAAACTTCAGAACGGTGAAATTGATTTGGGTCTGGTAGAAGGCCCTTTTGACAGGAATAAATTTGTTTTTAAAAGGATAAAGGATGACGAGCTTGTTCTGGCGGCCTCACCAAAGAGTAAATTTGCCGGGGTGTGTTCCGTAAAGTTGGAAGAGGTCCTTAAAAGCAGGCTGATACTGCGGGAAGAAGGTTCCGGAACCAGAAGAGTGCTTGAGGATAAGCTGACGGCGCTTGGATTTTCTCCAGGAGATTTACAGGCCTATATGAATATAGGCAGCATTGGTGCTATAAAATCTCTGGTTGAATCCAACCTCGGATATACCGTTATCTCGAAAACGGCCATCAAAAAGGAAGTGCAAAATGGATCACTGGTTATTGTCCCTATAGAGAATCTTCAGATTACCAGGGAATTTAACTTTATTTATACCAGGGATTGCCCTAGTGACTTTGTGAAGGATTTCATCACTTTTTTGCTGGCGCGGATGAAGTGAAGCGATAATCCTATGCAGTAAAAATAATATAGGAACTCTGCCCTACCTTATTTATAAGAATGAGGCCCTATTTTAGTACTGCTTCTATAAAATACTGTAAAACTCATAGGAATTTTCAGACTTTGTGTCGAATAAACCTATGAGTTTTTTAAATGCATTTTTACGAAGGACAAGTGGAGAGGGGAAGTAATTTTGAAGGGTTTTGCGCGGTTTGCAGCATTGTTTGTGATTCCGGCAGGTTTAATTGCTGGTGCTTTCGTCTATTATCTGAACCTGGGGAACATGCCTGCATCCATGCCGTTGGTTACCAAATATGCTGCCTATGTTCTATTTGCAGCAACTGCGGTCATAAGCTGGTGGTTTAACAGGAGCAGAGTTTTTTTCTGTGTGGTAACGCTAGCCTTCACCCAGGTGGTTATGACATTGAATTTACCGGCGGGAATGGATTCGGGCTTTTATTTGAACGAGGTCCGTGCTTTTACGGCTGTCTTCATTCCTTTAAATATCGTGTTGTTTTCATTTTTTAAAGAACGGGGAATATTGACCTTTTGGGGTATGATTCGCTTTGCCTTTCTATTTGTACAATCCTTCTTCCTGCTTTGGTGGGTAGGGTCGGAGCAACGTGGGGTATCGCATGTACTTGCCGCAAATTATATATGGAAGGATGCAGGCCTGTTCCGGAACCTTTCCCAAACGGCGCTTCTCATTTACTTGCTTGCACTGGTTGTGTTGATTACAAAATATGTGCTTTATAAATCTGCGCTGGATTTATCCTTTGCTGCGGCACTCCTTTTGGTGGCTGTTGCTTTCGAATTGCAGGGAAATCCAATGGCGATGCCTGTGTTTTTTGCCTTTGCAGGGCTGGCACTCATGATTGCTGTGATTCAGGACTCCTACTACATGGCTTTTATGGATGAGTTGACAGGCCTTCCGTCCCGGCGTGCCCTTCGGCATGGATTGATGAAGCTAAGCGGCCGGTACACCATCGCTATGCTGGATGTAGATTTTTTTAAGAAATTTAATGATACCTATGGTCATGATGTAGGGGATCAGGTCCTTCGAATGGTTGCCTCTGTGATGCGGGAAGTCAGTGGCGGTGGAAAACCTTTTCGTTATGGGGGAGAAGAGTTTACAGTTCTTTTTCCCGGAAAAGGTTTGGGGGAAGCCATTCCTCATCTGGAGGAGCTGCGGGAGGCTATTTCCAAAAAGGGTTTTACGCAGCGGAGTAAGGATCGGCCGAAAAAGAAACCGAAAAAGGGGAATTCCAAATCAAAGGGTGGAAAGCAGCTCTTTGTAACCGTCAGTATCGGAGTCGCGGAGAAAAACGAAAAGCATCGGCAGCCGGACGAAGTTATAAAAGCAGCAGATACAGCTTTGTACCGCGCAAAGAAAAAGGGACGAAATTGTGTTAGCAAGTAGTGATTTGGGGTATAAATAAAATCGTGCCGGTTTTTACAGGTTTCCGAACCTTGGTCTTAGTTTGGGGGGTCAGGGGGCCATAGCCCGCCTGATCGCGGCTTTAGCCGCGAAATAAAGATACCCTCCCTCGGGAGGGGCAGGGGTGGGGTCTTGCAATTTAAGTTTTCAATGTAAAACCGGGTACTATTTTATTTGCAAAGGATGGAGTTTGAATGCCAGATTATAAGTGCACGGTTTGTAGTTATACCTATCGACCGGAAAGAGGGGATCGGATTCACGATATTCCGGCAGGCACTTCTTTCGAAGAGCTGCCGGATGATTGGAGATGCCCTACTTGCAATCAGCCTAAAATGGCATTTGCAGAAATAAAAAAATAAATTATTAGGTAATTTTTATTAAAATGTGTTAATATCCTTATTATGTGGGTAAATATGTCCTGTCCATTTAATTAATTGTATTTTGGAGGTATATGATAATGAAGAAATTTGTCTGTTCCATATGCGGATACGTACATGAAGGAAACGAGCCACCTGCAAACTGTCCACAGTGCAAGGCTCCGGCAGCAAAGTTTGTTGAGAAGAGCAATGAGGAAATGCAGTGGGCTGATGAACATAGAATCGGTGTGGCAAAAGACGTTGATGCTGAAGTGATTGAAGGTCTTAAAGCAAACTTCATGGGAGAATGTACCGAAGTTGGAATGTACCTTGCCATGAGCCGTCAGGCAGACAGGGAAGGATATCCTGAAATTGCGGAAGCTTATAAGAGAATTGCTTTTGAGGAAGCGGAACATGCAGCAAAGTTTGCAGAACTTTTAGGTGAAGTGGTAAACGCAGATACCAAAAAGAATCTCCAGTTGAGAGTAGAAGCTGAATTTGGCGCTTGTAAGGGCAAAAAAGACCTGGCGACTAGAGCAAAACAGTTGAACTATGATGCAATCCATGATACTGTTCATGAAATGTGCAAGGACGAGGCAAGACATGGGCAAGCATTCAAGGGCTTGTTGGAGAGATATTTTAAATAAATAAAATTAAACAAAAAAGGATGTTGGTGCAAAACTGACATCCTTTTTTGTTGCTATTTAAAGATCCTTTTCTACCAGCCTCTTGTTTCATAACTAACGAAGTACTATCACGTACAAGGGATTACTCGAAAACATATTCCCCTCAATTATATTATATCACATGAAAATTTTAAAAAACAGTCTTATATTTGGCAGGTATTGTGTGTATCATAGGAACAGATGCAACTCTCTTGAAGTTGACTTTACCTCTTACCAGAAAGGAGTGTAAGATGGAAATATATCAGACTTAATCGCAAGGCATCATTCCAATACAACATAGTAATAAGTTATACAGGCGGGACTTTCATATACCGATAGCAATTATTCTTTATTATCCCACGCATGCCTTGCTGATGGGATAAATTCCACGCTTGTATATCTCGTTTAACCTGTTTGGAAAAGATGAAAGTATTTAAGGAGGAATGTGATGATTACTGATAAGGAAATATGGGACTATGAAAAGACGAACCTGGAGAGAGTTGTTAATGAAATAAAAATACAACTTAATGAAGGGCTGAATGCTGTAAGTAATTACAAGAAAGAAGCCATCGACATGCAAAAGAAAATGTGGGAAGACGTACGATGTGCGCCTACTGATTTGTCTGACCTGGAGGCTCCTACAACGATATGGCAATATCAAGTAAGCATTTCAAATCAAGCCAGGAAATATAAATTTTCGTATGATAAGGTGAGTCGCCTCGAAAGGATGCAGCAGAGTCCTTATTTCGGAAGAATAGACTTCGTTGAAGATGGGGAAGAAAATGCAGAACAAATCTACATTGGTATACACAACTTAAGTAGGAGTAACACTATGGAGATCCTTGTATATGACTGGAGGGCTCCAATATCAAGCATGTTTTATGACTTTGAGATTGGTTTATGCAGTTATGACTGTCCCGCAGGTTCAATCAGCGGACGAATGCTGCTTAAAAGACAATATAAAATCGAAAATGGGAATATAGCCTACATGTTTGATAGCAGCTTAAGTATAAATGATGAAATGCTCCAGGAAATCCTGGGAAAAAGCACAGATAATAGAATGAAAACTATTGTAACCAGTATCCAGAGGGAACAAAATGCTGTCATTAGGAATAGTGAAAATAAAATACTTATAGTAGAAGGCCCTGCTGGAAGTGGAAAAACTTCCATTGCGCTTCACAGAGCAGCCTACCTTTTGTACAAATACCGGGAGAGTATGAAGTCAGAAAATATTCATGTTTTTTCTCCAAACCATGTGTTTGAGGATTACATTTCCAATGTACTGCCTGAGTTAGGAGAAGAAAATATACAAAGAAGCACTTTTGTCGACTTTTTTGGAAATATGCTGGAGACGGGATATCGAATTGAGACCATGAATCAACAAATGGAATATATCCTGTCATGCTATTCAGATACAATAAGACTGCGCTGTATTAAATTCAAAGCCTCCTTACAGTTTCTTACCCTGTTAAAAAAATATGTACAGCATCTTGAGAATGGGATGGGTAGGGAATTTAAAGATTTGATTTACAATGGCACTCTAGTTATTTCTGCTGATGAGATTTACCGGGTTTTTAAGAATGACTATAGTCATTTTTCCTACGCCAAACGACTGGAAAAGCTGCGGCAAAGACTCTTTTATCTTTTAGAACAATGTGAAGAAAAACGAGTGAATGAACAATTGGAAAATGATTTGCAGGAAAATATTTCA
Source organism: Bacillota bacterium (assembly GCA_023419605.1). Classification (GTDB taxonomy): domain Bacteria; phylum Bacillota; class Clostridia; order Acetivibrionales; family JAEZXR01; genus JAEZXR01. The sequence continues at coordinate 97,614 of JAEZXR010000013.1, forward strand.
TATACCGAGGAAGAGAGAATAGCAGCAGAGCAAAAAGTAAAATCTGAATTTGAGTCTCTTAAAAATGATATCATACAAATGACATCTTTCGATGTTTATCTGTTGTACATTGATCTATTCAGGAATATCGAGGCATTTGCCCAACCTGCTGATAAACAGGAGATAGAAGACCTAAGCAGCTACGGTATCTATACAATTCGCCAATTGGAGCAGCACATCATTCATTATGAGGATGTAGCACCCATTATATTTCTTAGAACCGCACTTGATACTGTATGTGATACAAAATCCATAAAGCATGTTATCATTGATGAGGCTCAAGATTATACAGCTGTTCAATACGAAATTATAAAGAAAGTTTTTGAAAAGTGCAAAATGACTATTCTGGGAGACTTGAACCAGTCTGTTAATGGATATATGAATATTGGAAGTTTTGACATCATCGCAGATGTATTCAATATGAAAGACACTAAAAGCATCTCTTTAACAAAAAGCTACCGTTCAAGTAAAGAGATCGCTGACTTTTGCAAGGAAATCCTTGTGTCACAAAACCACTTAGAACAGTTAAATCGGCATGGCAGTAAGCCTAAAATCATAAAGAGTGATAAAAATGATGTATGCAAAAGGCTGGTTGATGATATAAACGAGCTGAAAAGCAGGGGCCATAAGCTGATCGCCATTATCTGCAAAACGGCAAGTCAATGTGAAACATTGTATAAGTCTATTCATTCCTATGTGGATATTAGCCTTATATCAAATCAAAATGAGGTATACCAAGGAGGTGTAATAGTAATTCCTTCCTATCTTGCTAAAGGACTTGAATTTGACGCTGTATTGGTACATTCAGTTGAGGATAAGGATTATTACAAAGAAGAGGACAGGAGGCTGCTATATACGGTATGCACAAGAGCTTTGCATGAACTGTATTTATACTACTTTGATAACATGTCTGTTTTTATAAAAAAGATCGGTGAGAATTTTTACACGGAATGATTTAAAAAAGAATAATAGCCTATCTTTTATGAATTAATAGCTAAGAAATATTGTATGGGAAAGGAGATACTATGATTCCGGAAATAAAGGAAAATGCCGTTAAAAATGCCTTACAGTCGACCTTTGGAGTAAGTGAATTTGAAGATATCAGGAAGTTGACCGCCGGGCTCTCATCCGCCCTTGTTTTCCGCATTGTTGTGCAGGGAAAACCCTACTTGCTTCGTATCATCACCCGCACCGACGCCATGGGCGACCCCACGCACCAGTACGATTGCATGAAGATGGCTGCTGAGGCGGGGCTTGCTCCGCGCATATGGTACACGAGTATAGAAGACAGAATTTCAATTACAGATTTTGTAGAAACCAGGCCATTGCCAATTGAAGAGGCAAAGACGATGCTGGCTGATTTGCTTCACCGGCTGCATTCGCTGCCGCCTTTCCCCAAGGGGATGATGGGTAGGCATTATCTCGATACTGTCGATAGTTTTATTCAAAAATTTCAGGATGCGAAAATCCTTCCGGTGAGTATGACCGATGAACTCTTCCAGCTATATGCACAGGTTGCAAGTGTTTACCCCCGTGATGATCGGGGGTTGGTTTCGTGTCATAACGATTTAAAACCGGAAAATATTCTTTTTGATGGGGTGCGACCCTGGCTTGTAGATTGGGAAGCAGCTTTTTTAAACGACCGCTATGCGGACCTGGCCGTCGTAGCAAATTTTGTGGTAATGAATGAGAAGGATGAAGTGGATTATCTTCGAAGGTATTTCGGAGAAGAAGCCAACGAATACAGGCATGCCCGTTTTTTTCTGATGCGCCAAGTACTTCACGTATTCTACTTTACGGTTTTCATGTTGTTTGGTTCTGGAGGCAAGCCCATAGATGTGAATGTGAAAAAACCGGATTTCAGAGACTTTCATAACCGTATATGGGCAGGTGAAATAAGCTTGGCTGATAATGAAGCCAAACTACAGTACGCCTGGGTTCACATGGAACAACTTTTACGCAATATGCGGACAAAGCGGTTTGAAGATGCGCTGCGTGTTGTTTGTAATTACCACGCTGGTGAATTGCAGGAATGAAACCCTAAATAGCATGTTGTGGGAAAAGAATCTTAGTGGAAATTGGTGGGGAAATCGGGTGCTCGGAGAATGAGGAAGGATACTTTGTGCCAAGCTGACACAACGCGTTAATTTAATAGCTTTAATAAATAAGGGAACGAATTTACTAGAAATATAAAGTAGATTCATTCCCTTAATATGACTTGTTTCAGTAGCATTATTTGCAGCCTTCTAGCAGTTCATTTTTTATCTGATTAAGAAGCTTTTCAAAGTGTCCCCTGTTGATTGAATCTTTGTAATACCCAACTGCAAGTGTCATTATGCCGTTATAACTGGAAGCGACAAGCAGCAACCCAGGGGCACGTACTACTGGCGGTATAAAGTAAGCTTCCGTAACAGCATTCTCACCGAATTTTATTAATGACTTTGAAATAATACCTACATTGGATAATCCTGGAGAGCAAAAAAAACAATGTTGTGATGAGATTTTAGCAAACTCTGACAGGAATTTAGCAAAAGCAAGAAAATGGTAGAAGTTCAATTTTTCCGCACGTTCTGCGGCGGTAGCGTTTTGATAACCGGGGTTCCCGGCTTTCTTACGATTCATGGCAGATACTACCCTGGATAAAGTGCCTTTAAAGGGTTCACCCGATAATCTGGCGACTCTTACAATAACACCTCCTGATAAATTCCGGATTGCTTCAGCCTTGTTATCGGGGAGATAGCGCCGCAGATCCACCGTCAGACCCATATCCATAGGAATACCATACGGAGGCTGGGACATTTTAAACATGGCTCTATAAAAAGCAGTAAGAATTAAATCATTGATTGTAGCCCCTCTTTCCTTTGCGTATTTGGACAAGACATCCAACTGCCCATGGGGGAGCTGGCAGATAACAAAAGGAGTGGTATCCTTGCACCCCCCCGACTGCCATGGCCATGGCCAAACAGTCTTCGGAGCATCTACCGGAGAATGATCTGATTCTGGGTCTTTGATTCCAAGAGCACTGAAGATTCTATCATGATCATTTCTGCTGCGTATACTTGGTTTTGGTATATAAACGCCATTTTCACTATCGATACAGGAATAAATATGCGATAGAAGATGGATATAATCTTTTGTACCGGAGCCATCAGAGCATGAATGATTGAGTTTTATACCCAAAGTATCACATTCAGCAGAACGTATCAGTTTTACTTTAACCATAGGATCGTGATCCATATTCAGGGGACTTTCTAAAAATCTTTGAACCGCTTCGTCACCATCAGAGGCTTCTTCAAAAGAACAAAACGGCACCTCGTCAATATTCTCCAAACGCTTCCAATAGGGTGGATTTCCTTCGACAAACCGGCATCCTAATACAGGTTCTGCATCAACGGATAATCTTACTGCTCTTGTCAATTTATCGAAATCCAGTCTACCCTCGAGTTTCATTACAATTTGAATCTGAAAATTTCCCATTCCATACCGGGCAACATAATTGCCGAAATCATGAGCATAAGCCGGCATAATACCTGAGCTATCCGGCGTACCTTCACAAACCGGCTTATTCGTACCGGTGTGTTTCACAAATGCCTTGTTACTATCCTTATAATAACTGTGTATGTTTGAGCGGGCATCGGAGAATTTAATTTCAGTGCTGCCTGATTTGGGGTTTGTTTCCATATTTGATCGCTCCTTACAAACTAAATTTTTAAGTACCTATTACCTTGCAGGTATTATGTTTACATAATACGAATGATTTGTGATATTATACCTGCAATACTATCTTATGAAGCCATGCATGCAAGTGCTACAATTACATGATTATGTTAACAAAAGAAAATGGAAACCGCTTGAAGCATAACCTTAACTATACTCTAATTGTTTATATTTTAAAGGCTTCCATGGTCTTTTTATTTATAAAGTTAACATAATTTTTATAGTAACATTTGTGCGTAGTGCCCATAATATAGTATTGTGATGTATGAGTTTACAATAATTTCAAAATTATGTTTAGTTAAAAATTGTAAATAAGAAAAATAATTAGATCTTATTTATATGGGGTGAATAGATATGGAGATGAAGGATAAATACGGAGATAATAGGTTGAAACTTTTTTATGGAGATTTTTTAAAAAAACTCAATAGTAGTGAAAACCCTTTGGAAAACATAATTTCCAAGTCTTGTATGGATTTCTATTACAGATTTTATGAGAGTATCCCCAAAAGTATGGTTAGTTACTATAAAGAACTTAACAAGGTGTTTGCGAAATATTTGGATATCGGCAAACCCGGGATAGGGAAGATACCGGATAGCCCAGATGTCTCGCTGGCAAATGGGCATGATATATTTAATTATGTTGCTCGTTACGGGGTGGGAAATTTCCATTCTCAGGCTATCATGAAGCTCGATGGAAGATTGGACTTTGATAAACTGTCAAAAGCAGTAAGACTGTCCGTTGATGCAGAGCCTGTATTAGGATGCCGGTTTGTCGAAGGAAATCCACCCTATTGGAAGCGTTTGGAGAACATTGACGAGGTACCGTTTTGTTCTTTTGAGGAAGTCTCTGATGGTGACGAAGCGGTTCAAAGGTTTTTAGAAAGTCCTCTGGATATGGATCGTGACCCAAAGATAAAAGTAAAGCTAATGCGATCAAAGTCGTATGATATTTTGGGAATAAAACTCAACCACGCCTGCTGTGATGGAGCAGGTCATAAAGAGTATATCCAGCTTCTCTCAGGCATATATTCCAATATTGATCATCAAGATTTCATATTTACACCAAGGCCAAGTAAACGAGGGAGAACGGATCAGGATCGATTATTTAATGCTCTTGGGATAACAGACCCGAATGCTCTATGGATTCCAGGAGCGGATATCGCATTACCTACATGGGCATTCCCGTGGAAGCAGGGTACATCCAGTACTACCCGTATTGTTGTCTGTAAGCTTCCACCAGATCGGCTGGGTTGGATGAAAAGCTATGCAAAATCCAGAGGAGCCACAATTAATGATTTGATTCTTACAGCATATTACAGAGCCATGCTTAGAATGGGGCAGCCTGTTTATGGTGCTCCTATGGGAATAACGGTTACAGTTGATTTGCGCCGATATCTCCCTGATAAAAAGACTGAAGCGATACGGAATTTTTCAGGCTCAGTGAATACTTGGCTTTCCATGGTGGAAAAAGAAGCTTTTGGGGATACATTATCCAGGGTTGTTTATATGATGAATGAAATTAAAAAAGGTTATCCGGGTCTACAAAGTGCTATTGGTTTGGAACGTTTGGAAAAGATCAACTTTAAGGAAACTATTGCCTATTATCAAGCTATATCGAGGGTTGGTAAAAGTGTGCCGAAATGTGCTACCCTCTACGGTAATCGATGTGTGCCGTCTTTATCGAATCTGGGGATCCTATCAGATTCATTAATAAAATTCGGCAATACAACTGTCACTGACGCTTTTATTATTCCTCCTGTTGTCCGTGCACCTGGATTACTGCTGGAGGCTGGCACTTACAACGGTATAATAACGATGTCTGCAGGTTTTTTTGAAAATACGGTTCTTCGCGCTGATGTGGAAAGACTTCTTAACAATATTAAAGATGAACTGCAGGAGGGCTTAAGATAAAATAATTCACAGTTGGAAAGACATGGAGCAAATCCATGTCTATGGTTTGAAACCGGAGGCAGAAGTCCTTCAAACTTCTACCTCCGGTTTTATTTACACCGAGCACAGGGATGGAAATCTTCTTAGCGGTTGATAGGCTTGTCTGGCAAGGTTCATACCCCGTTGTTTTATTTATTCCTGCGTAGTATATATATCGGCAAATTCAAGGTTAATACTTTCAGTATAACCATTATGGGTAACGTCATTGTAAATGACGGATTCGGTATGAAGAATTCTTATAGGGAGCGTTAGGATAAACTCGGTCCCGGACCCGAAGGTGCTCCTGGCAGAAACGGAACCGCCGTGCATTTCTACCAAGGATTTTACAAGAGATAATCCGATTCCGCTTCCTTCGTGCTTTTTTGCCAGGGTCTGGTCTGCTTGCCTGAAACGCTCAAAGATAATATCCAATTTATTCTCTTGAATACCAATACCTGTGTCCCGTACGGATATATATACATAATTATCCTCGTCGCAGGTGATGTTTACGTAGATATTTCCGCCTTTCGGAGTGAATTTAACCGCGTTTGACAGAAGATTCAGCATGATCCGCTCCATTTTTTCAATGTCACAGGCTGTGACAATCTCTTCCTCCTGGGTATCGAATTGAATATCGACCCCCCGGAATTTAACGTATTCATACACGGAATGCGTAGTTTCTTCTACTATGCTTACGATATTGCAATTTTGTGGGTGAAATTCCAGAAATCCTGCATCGGCTTTTGTAGTATCAATCAGGTTGTTGATGAGTTTCAGCAGCCTGAAACAGTTCTGCTTCATGATGGGCAAATGGGTTTTAAATTTGTCCATATTTGAAACGGGGGCATCGATTATGTAGGAATCCATAAGCTGAATGGAGCTTAAAAGAACATTCAGCGGCGTTCTTAGCTCGTGCGAGATATTGGCAAAAAACTCGGTTTTCAGTTTATCCAGCTCCATGATTTCTTTAAGCATGTTGGTATTATCCTCTAAATTTTTTCGCAGTGACTCGGACTGCTTGAGTTCGGATAAATCCCTGTGAATACTTAAGAGCATTTTTTCCCCGTTATAGGTATAAAGCAGCCCCCTGGATTCAACATCAACGGGTGTACCATCCATTCGCAGCAATTTTATTTCATTGATATAATCGCCGTTCACGCTGTTGATGACGGCATTTCTCATGTATTCCACCGTAGGTATATAATCGGGATGAACCCTATCCAAAGAAGGCTTATTCCTTAACTCTTCCGTAGAAGCTGCACCCAGCATCTTTACCGCAGTCGGATTGGCAAAAACAATTTTACCCTTATGATGGATAAATACAGCATCCGGGAGGAAATCAATCAGCTGGTTTCTGAACTCATTCTGGCTAACCAGATCCCGTTTTATTTGTTGAAGAAACAGTAAAACGACACTGCTGGGTATAGTTATAGCGAAAAAGGCACTAAGGAGGTAACCATAGGGTGCAAACCATTCCAACGGCCTTAGAAAAGGATAATCTATCATATGGATACCCCATAATATGAAAACCCACCCCACCCAGTACCTTCCCAAAGGATGGATGTTTGAATATTTCATAAATAACAGTCCTGATGTACCGGCTGCAATACCAATGAAAAGGTAAATTGGAAGTTGGTAAGGAAAAAAGGAAATTCGGAAGAACCATCCAATAAATGTGTAGACGGCCATGATGTACATTGCAGCATGAAAAAAAGGCCTGTTTCTTTTGCCGACAAAACTGTATGATCCGCTTACAGCAAGGAATGCAGTCCCTATAAGTCCCATTTGCTGCAGCATTCTGCAGAATAAAACGTGTTTTTCATTAATAATCATCAGTTCTAAAATGTAATTGGCTGCAAACAGACCGATACAAGAAGCCCATTTGAAGATGAAGGCTCTCCTCTCCAGGAAATAAAAGAACAATAGAAGGAAAAAAACCATAAGCTTGACAATGAGTGTGGTAATAAGGACATACACGGTTAGCAAATTACGAACCTCCTTCACTATATATTTAAATATATAGCAAATCAAATATTCTACATATAATATAATTCTCCTGCTAACAATTAGCCTCTTTTATATATTTTTACGCTTATGGGAGTAATAGTAAGTGTTGTTCTTATCTAAAGGTTGTCTGTTCGTTAATTTAATAGTAATATAATAGAATAAAGCCGGAAGCAAGAGGTTTAAGGATGAAAACAACATATTTTGCAAGCATACCTGCTGTACCCAAAAAGGATATGATTCTGGTACGGTTAGGGTATAAAAAGACCATGACGGTTTTGGATGAAAAAGATAATGCCTTGCTGGAGAGTGCCATTCAGGAGGGGCTGTTGTTGTGCAAGCCCCAGGGAATCATGGGATGCTGTCGTATTACAAATCGTTCAAAAGAGTTTATAGAGTTGGAAGAAGGAGAAAGAATTTACAGCGGAAGCCTGGCTAAACTGCTGGAGAAAAGTGAAGAGGTTCTGCTGATGGCTGCTACCGTGGGAAGCGAAATTGTTGATAGGATTCACCATGAGTTAAACCGGGGAGAGGCGTCGAAAGGTGTAATTATGGATTCTGTGGCCTCGCAGGCAGCAGATGCTTCTGTGGCCTGGATCATGGATTTTGCAGATAAAATCATGAAAAGAGAAGGGAAAAGAATGACAAAGCATCGGTACAGTCCGGGGTATGGCGATCTTTTGCTGTCAAATCAGAAATTGATATTTGATCTTTTAAAGCTTGGAAAGCTGGGGTTGAGCCTCACGGAAAAATATATGCTGGTTCCTGAAAAATCCGTGCTAGCTATAGCGGGAATAGAAAAGGTTGGCATGGGTGAATAGAAATTGGACGGGAAGGATATTTGTGATACTCCGATGAAACGATCTCCCCGTTTGAGTTGTATTTGAGTGTAAATAAATATATATAATTGAACTTGAAAGAATTTGTATATATGTTATAATAAAACTATGAAAAATTTAACAAGGAAAGTTTTATTGAAACGCGTTTATGCAAAGTGAACACCAAGGAAGAACTAATGTTTATTGTACGTTATAATAATGTGCCATGAGGCCACTCTTGAATGCCGGAACCTTTCTGTGCTCCGAAGACTCCCACCGTCAGCCTGGCGGCTGCCACCTCCCTCCCGGAGGGAGGTAAGATCCATTGTCTCCCTCTGGGAGGGGGATGTCGCCATAGCGACAGGGGGAGAGTGTGAAATTGGGCAAAATAAGGTAAAATTGGCCTTTACAATGCCGATTAATAAGAAAAGTATATAGTGCCGATGCTATAATAAATGTTTGAAAGGATTTATGAATATGAGACGAGAGTTTTTCAGAGAGTATCTTAGAGAAAAAATAATGGTTCTGGACGGGGCAACGGGAACCGAACTGCAGAAAAGAGGCATGCCCAACGGAGTATGCCCTGAGCTGTGGGTGACTGAACATCCCGAAGTGATTATCGATGTCCAGAAGGAATATATAAAATCCGGTTCTAATGCCGTATTTACCTGCACCTTTGGGGGGAATCGCCTAAAATTGGAGGAATTCGGGTTGGGCCATAAAACTGTAGAGCTGAACAGAAAATTAGCCCGGATATCAAAAGAAGCCGCAGGAGACAGCGCTTTTGTAGCCGGAGACCTGGCGCCTACAGGTCAATTCATTCGACCTCTGGGGGATGTACCTTTTGAAGAAATGGTCGATGTTTATAAAGAACAGGTTCAAGGTCTTCTGGAAGGCGGTGTGGATTTTTTTGTGATAGAAACCATGATGGACCTGCAGGAGGCAAGAGCGGCCCTGCTTGCAGTCAGGGAAAGCTGTGATTTGCCGGTGTGTGTCAGCATGACCTTTAATGAAGACGGCAGAACACTTACGGGAACCGACCCTGTTACAGCCCTCATTACCCTCCAAAGTATGGGAGCTGATGCTGTAGGATGTAATTGTTCCACCGGTCCTGCGGCCATGCTGGAAGTAATAAAGCTGCTGAAACCCCATGCAAAAGTACCGTTGCTGGCAAAACCCAATGCCGGGTTACCGAAGCTGTTCGATGGAAAAACTGTATTCGACATGGGAGCAGAGGAGTTCAGCACCTATATCAGAGACCTGGCAGAAGCCGGAGTGAATCTGATGGGAGGATGCTGCGGAACCTCTCCGGAGTATATAGCGCAAATAAATAGATGCCTGGAGGGTGCCCGGCCTGTACGGCCCTTCGGGCAGAAAACAAGTGCTTTAACTTCATCCAGAAAGACTGTTTTTCTTGGAAGACAGAGGCCTACCGTTATCATCGGGGAAAGAATCAACCCTACCGGAAAGAAAAAGCTGCAGGAGGAACTGCGGGAAGGAAAAATCTCCGAGGTACGGCGTTTTGCTGTTGAACAGGTAGAAAAAGGAGCTGAAGTCCTGGATGTAAATGTAGGGATGCCCGGTGTTGACGAAAAGGAAACCATGATCCGGATCATAGAGTCTTTATCACCTGTCACGGACACACCGTTATGTTTGGATTCTTCATCTCCGGAGGTGCTGGAAGCGGCATTGCGGATTTATCCCGGGAGGGCATTGGTAAATTCCATTTCCGGGGAAAGGATGAAGCTGGAGAAACTGCTTCCGGTAGCAGCTAAATATGGAGCCATGTTTATACTTCTTCCTTTAAGTGACGCGGGTGTACCGGAAACTGCGGAAGAAAGGTTCCAAATTATTGAGAGTGTGTATGAGAAGGCCCTTGCCTATAATTTTGATAAATCGGATATCGTAGTGGACGGACTGGTTATGACCGTATCTTCGGATCAAAAGGCGGCTGCGGAGACGCTGAAAGTAATTGATTGGTGCTCCCATCAATTTGGATGCAATACCGTTGTAGGTCTCTCCAATGTTTCCTTCGGTTTGCCGGAAAGAAGCTGGGTCAATACGGCGTTTCTTTCCATGGCTATTGGCAGGGGACTTACTTTGGCCATTGCGAATCCTTCCAGTGAAATGCTGGTGAATATGAAATTTGCCTGTGATGTGTTGATGGCCCGTGATACCAACAGCAAGGATTATATTGCCCGGTTTGGACAGAAGTCCGCTGAGCCGGCGGAAAGAAAAGAGGCGCCGGCAGCAGAGGCGGTAGACAAAAAAATCTTTACGGCAGTAGTTAAGGGGGATCGGGAAAATATCAGGGGAATGATAGAGATGGGGCTGAAAGAGGGCATGAAACCTGCCGAAATCGTCGATAATCTCCTGATTCCTGCAATTACCCAGGTAGGGCAGTTGTTTGACACAGGAAAATACTTTCTTCCCCAGCTGATTCAAAGTGCAGAGGCTATGAAGACGGCCTTTGACCACTTGGAGCCGCTGCTCAGCGTCGAGGGTACAGGCGAAAGAAATAAAGCTACTGTCGTGTTGGCTACGGTAAAAGGTGATATCCATGATATCGGGAAAAACATCGTGGGACTGATGCTGCGAAACTACGGCTTTAGGGTGCACGATCTGGGAAAGGATGTTAGTGCGGAAGAGATCGTAGGCAAAGCAAGAGAAACAGGTGCAGAGATTGTAGGGTTATCCGCGCTCATGACCACTACCATGGTAGAAATGAAGGAAGTCATCCGGCTGGCAAAACAGGAGGGTGTGAACTGCAAGTTCATGATCGGCGGTGCGGTTGTTAGCGAAAAATATGCGGAAGAGATCGGGGCGGACGGATATTCCCGGGATGCTTACAGCGCGGTAAAATTGGCAGAAAGACTCAGTCAAAAATACGTTGATTCCGAAAAAATGTGATATAATATCCGTAGCTGCACAATTGGCTGGGATATAAAAAATGAAACCAGACACGCCAGCGGTGTGACTGGTTTTGATTTGTTTATACCCAAAGATTTTAGAAGACGGAGTTGTATTCCTATGATGCGAACCCTGAAAGGAAAAATATCCATAATCTATCTCTTTCTGGTGCTTTTAACAGCGGTTGTCGGTTCTGCTTCCGTATTGAATCTGTACAGGCTGAGTCAATCCATCGATGGATTGATGACCTATAACTATAAAAGCATAAATGCGGCCTCACGCATGCATGAAGCTGTGGAGAGACAAGATGGAGCAGTGCTGATTTATCTCAGTGTCGACAAGGAAAGAGGGCTTGAACTTTTTACACAGAATGAAAATGAGTTCTCAAAATGGTTTAACATTGAAAATGACAATATGACAGAAAGCGGGGAGAAATCCCATGTAGATACGATTCATAACTACTATGTACAGTATCAGAAACTTTTTTCCGAGTTACAGGAGATCCGAAACAGACAGGGCGTTCAAAGAGCGGCGGAATTTTATGATTCCACCGTTTTGCCCGTATTCAACAATATCAAGCTGGAGCTGAGGGAACTGTCCCAGCTGAATGAGAAGGCGATGTTCTACGCAAAGGAGAAAGCAAATGATAATGCCGTTCTCTCCATGTATATCCTGTTGACTCTCTCCATGGTCGCTGTAATCGGAGGATTTTTTGCCGCCATGTATTTTACCAACCGTTTTTTGCGTCCTGTTGCTTCCTTGACGGAATCGGTAAAAAGGGTAAAATCCGGTGAACTGAAACAACAGATCGAAATCCGGTCCGGAGACGAAATCGGAGAACTGGCCAGAGAGTTCAATAACATGACAAGACGGCTTCAGGAATACGAGGACGGCGCCGTGGGAAAGCTTATGGCAGAAAAAAACAAATCGCTCGCGATCGTAAAAAGTATAGCAGATCCCCTGATTGTTTTGGATAATAATTATAAAATTTCCTTATTAAACAAATCCTTTGAACGTTTTTTTGAAGTTAAAGAGGAAAAGGTATTAAACAAGCATTTTCTGGAAGCCGTTCGAAACGGACTGGTGTTTGACCATATTGCAGGAATTGCGGAATCAAAGGAAGAGTATAAGGAAAAGATTATGATGATTCCTTCCAAAGAGGAGCATTATTTTAACATTGTTGTTGCTATGGCACGGGATAGCAGAGGGAAAGCCGCGGGAATTGTTGCGGTTTTCCAAAATGTAACGGAACTTAAAAAATTGGAGAAGATAAGAACGGATTTTATAGCCACCATATCCCATGAGTTTAAAACGCCCTTGACTTCCATTATGATGGGGGCAAGCCTTTTGGACAATGAAAACATAGGGGCACTCAACAGCAGGCAAAAGGATATTGTTACAACCATTCAGGAAGATGGAGAACGTTTGAACGTTCTGGTAAGTGATCTGCTGGAGTTGACGAGAATCGAATCGGGAAAAGCTGTTTACCGGATACAGCCCTGTTCTATTTCCGCCATTGTTGAGAACTCGGTAAAGCCTTTGTACAGTTTGGCCGAGCGGAAGGAAGTAAATCTTTTCTATGAAGCGGATGAGGATCTGCCCAAAGTGATGGTGGACTTTGAAAAAATCAAATGGGTGATCAATAATTTGGTTACCAATGCTTTGAAATACACCAATGCAGGGGATGATATTGCGGTAAGTGCCCGGGTGGAGCAGGATAAAATGGTGGTATCCGTGAGAGATACGGGGGTTGGGATTCCAGAAGAATATCTTGATAAAATATTTAACAAATTTGTTCAGGTAAAAAGGCATGACCTGGAAGTCCGCGGAACTGGCCTGGGCCTTTCTATCGTAAAGGAGATTGTGAATTTTCATAATGGAGAGATCTGGTGTGAAAGCAGGATTGATGCCGGAAGCAACTTTAAATTTACCCTGCCCTTGAGTGAATAATATATTTTGGAGGAGGAGTTCCCGAATGAAAACTGTTTTGGTTGTTGATGATACAAAGAATATACGAATACTGCTGTCTACTTGCCTTGAGCTGGAGGGATACCGTGTGTTAACGGCCAGTAATGGAAAAGAAGCGCTGGAATTGTTTGAGAAGGAGAAGCTGGATCTTGCATTTCTGGACATAAAGATGCCGGAGCTAAGCGGTACCGAAGTGTTGAAGAGAATCCGGGATCAAGGCATAGAGACGCCCGTGATTATAATAACAGCTTTTGCAACGGTGAAAAATGCTATCGAATGTACTCGAATGGGGGCTGTAGCCTACCTTCAGAAACCCTTTACGGCAGACAAGATATTGCACGTGCTGGAAGAGTTAAAACTGAAGGAGCAGCAGGAGAAGGAGCAACTGGAGCAGGAAAATCTGGAGGCCCAGGTGAGGAAGCTGGTGGAGGAAAGAGCTTTCAATAAGGCAGTGGATCTGCTTAAAAAAGCTGTATGTGCCGACCCGTCCAAAGGTGAGACCTACAAACTCCTGGGAGATGTGTATTCCATCATGGGGAATGAGGAAATGGCAAATAAATTTCATGATGCGGCGAAGCTGTTTAATTAGCACATAAGGGGCTTCATTGACACCTTATAGAGGCTGTGTTATACTCAGTACGGCCATAATTTGGAACTATATAGAACACGGTTGGCAACTGCCGATTTGGAAGTCACACAGCTTAAAGGTTCCAGGGATGTGTGGCTTTCAAATCAGCCAAGTTCCATCATGAATTATTATAGAAGGTTTTTATATGGAAAGGAGCGGAGGAAATGAACGGTCTGGTTCATATATATACGGGAAATGGCAAGGGAAAGACGACAGCAGCGGTTGGGCTCGGGGTCAGAGCTTGGGGAAACGGAATGAAAGTACTCTTCGTACAGTTTTTAAAAGGGTCGCCCACCGGAGAGATGAAGGTGTTCGATCAATTAAAGCCAAACTTTACTTTTTACCGTGGCAAACAGGTAAAAGGCTTCATTTGGAACATGACGGAGGAGCAGAAAGAGGAGCTGAAACAGGTTACCCGTGAGGATTTTGAATTTGCCCGTGAGCAGGCTTTGAGCGATGCATATGATGTACTGATTCTGGATGAGGTTATGGCAAGTATTTCCAACAAACTGATTCAAGTGGAGGATGTCGTCGACTTGATCAGAAACAAGCCGCAAAAGCTTGAAATCATAATAACCGGCAGAAATGCGCCGGGAGAGCTGGTACAACTTGCAGATTACGTATCGGAAATTAGCGCTGTAAAACATCCCTTTGAGAAAGGAATTCCGGCGCGAAAAGGCATCGAGTTTTAGGACCGGCGAAAGGCTATACGCATTTTACCGGATACATAAGAGAAGAATAAATAGATAAACAGGTTGAAATTGATATGGATATACTTGGGAGGACACTTGCATGATGCTTCTAGCAGATGATTGGAAAGATTATGAACTGATTGATACAGGGGCAGGAGAGAAGCTGGAACGATGGGGAAATGTTGTGCTGCGAAGGCCGGACCCCCAGATTATATGGCCTTTAAAAGAAGAAACATCCCGCTGGAAGAGGCCGGATGCTCATTACCACAGAAGCCAGAGCGGCGGTGGGAACTGGGACTTTAAGAAACAACTGCCGGAGAGGTGGACCATTTCCTATGATCAACTGAAGTTTTATATTGAACCTACCGGGTTTAAGCATACGGGCCTGTTCCCGGAACAGGCGGTGAACTGGAAGTGGATGATGAACAAGATAAAATCCGCGGATCGCCCCATCCGGGTCTTGAACCTCTTTGCCTATACGGGAGGAGCCACGGTAGCATGTGCAGCCGCAGGAGCAGAAGTCTGCCATGTGGATGCGGCAAAGGGAATGGTTGGCTGGGCCAAGGAAAACCTGGTACTTTCAGGGTTGGGAGAAAAACCCGTGCGTTTTATTGTAGATGATGTATTAAAATTCGTTCAGAGAGAACAGCGCAGAGATCGGTTTTATGATGCCATCATTATGGATCCGCCTTCCTATGGAAGAGGTCCAAAAGGTGAAATCTGGAAGATAGAAGACGCATTGTACGGATTTATTGAGGAATGCATGAAGATTCTATCCGATAAACCTCTATTTTTCCTTGTAAACTCTTATACCACCGGTTTTTCTCCTACGGTCCTGGCCAATATCCTCCAAATGTCCGTAGGACAAAAACATCAGGGGAATGTCTCCTGTGGTGAAGTCGGGATTCCGGTAACCAGCTCGGGACTGGTTCTGCCTTGTGGTATTTACGGAAGATGGGAAAGCGAGTAAGATTGAGAGTCGTCAATCGCACTGAAAAAAGGAGAACAAATGGTGAACCCTAATAAAATTAAAATTATATATGAAGATAACCATCTGCTGGTGGTGGAAAAGCCGGTGAATATTTCTTCCCAGGAGGATGAGTCGGGGGACCGGGATCTTCTTACAATGCTGAAAGAGGATTTGAAAGAACGCTATGACAAGCCGGGGAATGTGTATCTTGGGCTTGTCCATCGGTTGGACCGCCCGGTGGGAGGGGTTATGGTCTTTGCCAAAACATCCAAGGCGGCTTCGCGGTTATCGGAACAGGTAAGAAACAGAGAATTTGATAAAACCTATCATGCAGTTGTTCATGGAACACCGCAGAAGGACCACGGAAGCTTACGTCATTTTTTGTATAAGGATACCCGGACGAATAATGTAACTGTGGTACCTGCCTCCCACAAGGATGCCAAAGAAGCCCTGTTGGATTATGAAGTCTTGGGCAGCAGGGGAGGCTTCAGCCTAGTCAGGGTAAAGCTTCATACGGGTCGGCCTCATCAGATCCGGGTTCAATTTTCCACCGTCGGCCATCCGTTATATGGAGATCAAAGATACGGAGGAAAGCTTAACAAGCCTGGGCAGCAGATTGCCCTCTGGTCCACTTCTATTTCCGTAAGTCATCCTACAACCAAAGAATTGATGCATTTTACCTGTGAATCGCCCAAAGAATATCCCTGGAATTTGTTTGTATAATAGATACAACCTGCCCATAAATGGGCAGGTTGTTAATTTTTTAATTAATTTTCCAAAAACGTGAAACTTTTTATTAGATTTTACGTCTATACTTAATGGGCTTTCTTGGAAAAGCTTTCGTTGTTTTGCATCAAATCGAACAGAAGCAGGGGGAAAGACATTGAAGGAGTATAGCTACACGGAATTGGGCATGTTATTCGGTGCCGCATTGGGAGCCATCATATCTGCTGTCGGGTTTTCACTAACTGCAAATTACCTTTTTCTACTTATAGCTGCAGTAGGTATGGCAGCGGGGATTTGGATCGGGATGTACTTTGATAAAAGAAAAGATTCCATAAGTGAAAAAAATTCCAAACTGTGATATAATGGCACTAGGAGGATGATACTATGAAACAACGACTTCAAGCTTTAATTTTAGCAGCACTCATGCTTTTGACAGTATTATCGGGATGCAGCACAAAACCACAGAAGAATATCGCTACAGGAAACACGAGCCAATCGACAGCTGTAAATCAGACGCCCCAACCCCAGGCAACAAAGCCGCCGGAGCAGGAAGTCTGGAAGGCCGCACTTTATTTTTCCGACAAGGATGCCATGTACATACTGAAGGAAGAAAGAGAAATAAAGACAGAAAAAAAGCTGGACTCTGCTGAAAAAGCCAAAATGGCCCTGGAGGAATTGATTAAGGGAGCTCAGAATAAGGAGCTGACCACTACTATTCCTAAAAACACCAAAATCAGATCGGTAAGCATGGATAAGGATACTGCGGTTATTGATCTTTCCAGGGAATTTGTATCGGAAAATGTGGGAGGCTCTGCGGGAGAAACCATGGCCATTGCCCCCATTGTGCTGACACTAACCGGAATCGAAGGCATAAAGCAGGTATTAATTAAAATTGATGGAAATCTGCAAGGCGATTTTAAAGGGCATATGACACTGGACCGTCCCTTTAAAGCCAGTGATTTTTCACAATTTCTCTCAAAATAGCATAAAACAATGAAAAGTCCGATGAAGAAGCATCGGACTTTTCATTGTTTTATGCTATTTTCCGTAGTCGAAAATTTGACCTGCAATGGCCCAGTTGCTTTTGTCCACTTCGTTAAAGATAATCTGTATGGATTCCTGCTTAACATTCAGGATACGTACAAAATCTTCCGTAATGGCTTTAGCCAGATCATTCTTTTGTTCAGGACTTCTACCACTGAACAGGGATATTTCTACAATGGGCATAGGAACCCCTCCTGCTATATACAATAGGACTGGTAACTGCTGATTTGGCGTTCGCATAGCCAAAGCTTTTGGGGCTATGCGAACGTCGAATCAGCGAAGTTCCATCCTAAATTGTATAGAATTTTTCGAGAACCGGTTGAAGCTGTTCACCCTTTAATGCCTCCACTACAGTTGGAACTGTGAGTTCGAATTTTGCAACCAGGGAATCCGGTTTGGCCACATAGTTATCCTGTCCGAAGGGAATAAAATATACATTCTTTGTTGACAGCAGCCTGCCCAGGTTCTGTGCGCTTAGTCCCAATCCGTCATTGGTTGCGATCCCTACGACAACAGGCTTATGATTCCTGAAAAGCCCTTTTGCAGCCATAAGTACCGGAGAGTCGGTGGCCCCGCTGCACAGCTTGGATAGCG
The DNA here is from genome assembly GCA_023419605.1 of Bacillota bacterium. Taxonomy (GTDB): domain Bacteria; phylum Bacillota; class Clostridia; order Acetivibrionales; family JAEZXR01; genus JAEZXR01. Next base: position 115,653 of record JAEZXR010000013.1, read on the forward strand.
TGTTTCCCGTACAAGGAGAAATGATTGCGATATCGATGGGGTACACAACTCCAAGAGGCTCGACGTCCACAATGGTTTTTATTACTTCCTTACCGGTAATCTGATTGATCTGGTCTATAAAATCCTGGGCTTTACCGAATCTTGAGTCCGTTTCCGCAACGGCATAGGATACAATGGGATATACATCAGCGCCTTCGTTAACCAGAGCTTCAATCTCAGGAATTACCTTATCAAATACGCAGTAGGAGCCGGTTAGAGCAAATGCTATTTTGACATCTTTCAGTAGCATAGAAACCTCCGTAAGTTTTAATGTGCTTACTAGAAGTTTATTAAAACGCTGCCTGTCTTTATTACATTTTCCGGTATAAATCATCCAAGGGAGTTATCCAGGAACATCATAATGACAAAGCCCATGAGCAAAGCGTGGGTTGCCAGCTTCGAATGCTTGTGGTCACTCTGGGTCTCGGGGATGATTTCATGGCTGATTACGAAGATCATGGCGCCAGCAGCAAAGGCCATGGCCACAGGAAGAAGGGGTCTTGAAATCTGGACGATTCCTATACCCAGCAGGCCTCCAATAGGTTCAACCAAGCCCGTTGCAAGGGCAATACCGAAGGCTTTCCACCGCGGATACTTTTCTCTTATCAGTGGAAGTGCGACTGCCAGACCTTCGGGGAAATTCTGGAGACCGATACCGATGGCGAGGTTGATACCATTCACGATATCGCCGTCACCAAAACCAACACCAACGGCCAGGCCTTCCGGAAAGTTATGTACTGTGATGGCAAGGATAAAAAGCCATACTTTTCGCAATCGAGCACCATTTTTTAAGGTTTCATCCTCCTCCATGGAATTTGACATCAGGTTGGAATCCGGGAATAATTTATCCATAAAATCAAGGAATATCCCGCCGAGAAGTATTCCTACCAGGGCTATAAAAGACCCTTTTACACCACCGCCGCCTTTTTCAATGGCGGGAACAATGAGACTAAAGGAAGTTGCCGCCAGCATGACTCCTGCGGCTACACCCAAAGCGGCGTCCAGCATTTTTTTCGAGACATGCCGGCTGACGTAAACAAGTAGGCCTCCGGCTCCGGTAGCAAGGCCGCAAAGCAAACTTGCGACAATGCCTACGGTGATAATGTTAAACTGTGATAAAAATTCAGCCAATTTTATGAGTCCTCCAGTATCCATAATGTACTCTACACTACATTATGAGAAATAGGGTGGAAGTGTTAAAGGAAAAAAGAAGATACGGAATAAATTTACGAATACTCATTGTTTGTTGCCATAGATATGGATATAAACTCCGCATGTGAACAAAATAATAAAACTGGGGAAAATATAAAAAGGTAAGTTTTATTGAAACGCGCTTAACGCAAAGAGGGTTATAAGGGAGAATTAATCTTTGCTGCGCGTTATAATAAGGATGCGGAGTATGAAATGCACGATTACGGTCACATAAAAATTAAGGTGGAAATAAGTGACCGTGTGCATTATAATAAAACAGGAGTTTACTCGAGATACATACATTATCGACGATAGAAACTATAATAAAATAAGGATGAATACAAAATGCAGAAGATACAATTGATTGCTACTGCGGCTTTTGGAATCGAATCCGTAGTCGGCAGAGAACTGAAATGGCTGGGGTATGAAGACCAATTTATTGAAAATGGCAGGGTCATTTTCTCCGGAGATGAAAGCGCCATATGCAGGACGAATTTATGGCTTCGGACTGCGGATAGGATTCTTGTAAAATTAGGGGAGTTTGAAGCCCTTACTTTTGATTCTCTTTTTGAAAAAACAAAAGCCCTTCCCTGGGATGAGTGGATTCCGGAAGATGCGGAATTTCCTGTAGAAGGTAAATCCATCGATTCGAAGCTGGCCAGTGTGCCGGACTGTCAGGCCATTGTAAAAAAGGCTGTTGTTGAGAAATTAAAGCAAAAGTACAAAAAGGCCTGGTTTGAAGAAACAGGACCCCGGTACCGGATTGAAGTTGCCCTGCTTAAGGATATGGCTACATTGACTATTGATACCAGTGGTGCCGGCTTACATAAGAGGGGATATCGGAAGCTGGTTAGCGGGGCGCCTTTGAAGGAAACCCTGGCCAGCGCCATGCTGCTCATCAGTCGTTGGAACCATGAACGGGTACTGGTAGATCCTTTTTGCGGATCAGGAACCATACCTATTGAGGCTGCATTGATCGCTCATAATATTGCACCGGGAATGAAAAGAGAATTCGCAGCAGAGCAGTGGGGGAGAATCCCCAAAAAACTGTGGGAGGATGCCCGGCAGGAAGCGTTAGATCTGACCAAATTCGACCGGGAGCTGCGAATCTCCGGCTCAGATATCAACGATGAAGTCATGAGCCTGGCCCGCTATCATGCGAAACAGGCGGGCGTGGAAAACAGCATTCATTTCCAGCGTATGGATATGGCAGAGCTGCGGTCCAGATACAAATACGGATTTATTATAACAAATCCACCCTATGGAGAGCGCCTGGGAGAACAAAAACAGGTGGAGAGGCTGTATCAGCAAATGGGAGGGGTTTTCGGAAAATTGGATACCTGGTCTTATTATGTGATCACTTCGCATCCGCAATTTGAAAAGTTCTTTGGCAGAAGGGCCGATAAGAAGAGAAAGTTGTACAACGGCAGGCTGTTGTGCAATTACTACCAATTCTTTGGGCCTCAGCCACCGAAAATAAGAGAGGAACAAGTCTGATTCTGTCAGACTTGTTCCTCTCTTTGTTAAGTACCTTTATAAAAATAAGACATATCTCGGTGTTTTCTTGGAATATTGCATGTATTCATCACCAAACATAGACATTAAGTGCTTTTCCTCCTGCAATATCAAAAGATGGATTGAAAGAAGGTTAAGGATCAAAATAACAAGCGTCAATAGAGAAGGATAAGTAGCAAACAGGCCTAGGAACATGAAATCAAATCCTACAAATGCAGGGTTTCTACTGTATTGATATATACCGTAAGTTACAAGTTTTGTTTTCGTCGATGGATCAATGCCGACTCTCCATGAGGTCCTCATTGAAACCATTGCCAGAATAAATATGAATAACCCAGTAATGGTAAGCATAATGCCGATAGTGCTGACCCATGGACTATCCAGCAGTCTGCCCGTGAAAGGGGTGATAAAGGTTTCGGCTATCGATAGCGCTAACCATGCAGCCCCCCACAGGAAAGTAGTCAACTTGACAAAAATCTCTATATATTTGACATATGATACTTTTTTCCCTTTGGCAAGTACATTTGCCTTAATCTTATCTTTTCTATATAGAATAACTAGTTTTGAAAGATAAGATAGTATAAAAATACAGAAAAAAACTAGTGAAGCGATATTTTTACCGGTATTCATTTTGACTCCTCCTTTAACTATATATGAATGTCTAATCATATATTCATATATAGTTTATTATTTCATAGTAAACATGTCAATAGTTTTATCAAATAATAGAAAATAGGTAGAAGGAAGGTCTGAAAGTCAATCGTTTTTGAAGGACAGCCAACAAAAAAGAGGAAGCCTGAAACAATTCGGACTTCCTCTTTTTTGCTACTTTTTGCTCAATATCTTTATCTCTTTAACTTTATCATTTTTGGTGATTTTATCCACCACTTCCTGTCCCTTGATGACATTGCCGAAAATTGCATACTTTCCATCTAGAGAAGAGGTATCCTTTCTAAGGATGTAGAATTGGGAAGAAGCTGAATTGGGATCGGTTAATCTGGCCATACCTACAGCGTACTTCACATTTTTCAATTCTGCATGGGTTTCCAGCTTAATGGTTTTGTCAGAGCCTCCCGACCCGGTGGCTGTGGGGTCCCCAGTCTGAATAACCCAGTCTTCCACTCGATGGAATACAAGTCCATCATAGAATTTCTTCTCCACCAGTCCTACGAAGTTTTCCACTGTCACAGGCATTAGGTCCGGCCGCAGTAACAGAACGATTTCTCCTTTATCTGTAGTCATGGAGACCTGAATTTCCTTCAAGTCTTTAGTAGAAGATTTCTTATTGCCGCATCCAGTGAAGGAGAAAGTAAAAAATGTAGTAAGCAGCAGCAATATGGCCAGTGTACAGGCTGTTTTTCTTTTGAACATGGTATCTACCTCTTTCGTACATGTGTTTTTCCTTTTTGATTATATCAGAAGTAGGACCATAAAGTCATCCTCTATCATCAATTTTAGTTCGTAATTGAGGGTACAGGATGGTGGTACAAATTACGAATCGTAGTTCACTGATAAATTAGTAGACGCTCTCAGGAAAAATATGCTACCATTAGTATGGAATCCGATGAAGTAATGTAGGTTTGAGGAAATTTGAATAGTTGATCATAAAGTAGTTAAGGAGCCGCAGAGGTTACGGCTGGACAAGAGATCGGAATTTCTATTCATAGATAAAAGGAAAGGTAAAGAATATGAGAAAAACAAATATTGTGCTGATCGGGATGCCCAGTACCGGAAAAACGACGGTAGGAAGGCCCCTGGCAGAAGCGCTGCATATGGAATTTATCGATACGGACCAAGTGATAAAGGAAAAGGCCGGAAAGGCCTTGCGGGATATCGTCAATGAAGAGGGGCGAGAGTATTTTCTGCGGCTTCAGGAGAAGACACTCCTAAGCCTTGAGGTGGAGAATCACGTAATTTCCACCGGAGGTAGTGTGATTTATAATTCCGAAGCGATGAAACAGATGGGGGAAAAAGGGCTGATTGTATATCTTAAAACCAGTCTGGAGGAATTGGAGAGCAGGATTACACCCGAAAGAAGGCTGGCGAGGAATAATGGACAGACCTTTGCGGAGCTTTATGCAGAAAGGGCTCCTTTATATGAGCGATATGCACAGATGGTGATTGTCTGTGACGGTAAAACGGCAGAGCAAATTGCCGAAGAGATAAAAGGAAAGTGGAATGTATAGGAGGTCGACATGGAAAACAGTTTTTTGGATTTAGCTTCCACCAGAAGGAGTATTAGAAAATATGAGGAGAGCGATGTTCCTCTCGAAGATATCGAATATTTTATCCGGGCGGCTGTACAGGCCCCTAGCGGGTGCAACAGCCAATGCTGGAAGTTTATTGCGATCAAGGATAGAGAAATTATAAACCGGATTTCCGAAAGTGTGATCCGAAAGGTGGAAAGTATTTTGGAAATTAAAGGAGATGAATTATCGCAGGAGTACTTATCTTCAAAAAGAAAAGCCGTCAGCTTTTTTTCAAAAGCGCCTGTAATTATTGCTGCCTTTATGACAGGAGTTCAACACTATGATCCGACCTTTATGTCTGCTTTACGAGATCGCGGTTATACCGAGGATGACATTATGAAGCTTTATGGTCATTATGATGTACTCTCCATGGGAGCTGCCATTCAAAACATGCTGCTGGCTGTCCATGAAAAGGGATATGGAGCCTGCTGGATGAATGATCCTACTCTTGCAGGAGAAGAGCTGAATGAGATTTTGAAGGTCCCATCCGACCATAAATTTATCAGCCTTATTCCCATCGGTTTTCCTGCCTATGTTCCGAGAAATAAAAAAATGAAAGAGTTTAGCGAAGTGTTTTCCATTCTTTAACTTGCTTTATAAAGAAATCTTGGAAGCAAGGATGCGTGCCGGGGAGGGGGCTGCGGCGAGGTTCCCTCTCTTTAGGTACAGTAGTTCCCCGTGCCGAATTTCTAAGTATACAAAAATGCGGTAAAATAAGCCTTTACAGAGCAAGATGAATATGCTATTATAAAACTGAACATTCGGTACTAAATAAAGGGGGTGAAAAGTTGCCACGAAAGAATACTCCGGATGCACGAAATAGGATTCTTCAAACGGCCGTAAAAATCTTTGCTGAAAAGAGCTTCGAAGGCTCGCGGATTGATGAAATTGCCAGGGAAGCGGGTGTACCTAAATCCCTCATTTACTATCATTTTAAAAGCAAGGATGATATTCTTGAAGTCCTTACGCAGAATTTTATTGATGAATACATGAGTCTGATTCGAGCAGCAGAACAGGATACACACGAAAAAAAAGCTCAGGAATTGTCTCAGCGCATTCAGAATCAATATGCTGCATTCGGTCAAAGGAATGCCGATTTGATAAGGGTCATGTTTATCGATTCCTTAAAGAAGTCAAAAGAAGAGCCTATACTTTTCAAGGTAGTTGAGGAAATGGTGGCCGCAGAAAGTAAATTTCCACATTTCCAGGCATCAGCAAAGTATAATGTACAGGAACGGCGGGTGGCGGAGTTTTTTACAAGCATGATACCGTTATATTCCTATATTTGTTTTGCGGAATCATGGACAAAGTATTTCGGTATAGAAAAAGAAGTTTTCGGAAAATTGTTTATGGATATTGTGATTAAAGCTCATGCAGATTATCATAAAACCCATGATTAATTTTTTTATAATTTTAGTACTGAAAATTCAGTATTATATTTATAGGTATAAAGTGTAAAGGAAGGTGTCATTATGTCATCCAAGGAATCAGGTATGATAAGAGAGTATCTCTGGTCCATGAGAGGAACCCACGGTTTTGAGAAAAAAACGCTTGAACAGAAGCGTCAGGAATATGCCGCGGGAATGATGAAAACAGTAAAGCTTCCGGAAGGAACGAGCGTTAAAAAAACAAAGGTGGCGAATCTTCCGGCAGAGTGGGTGAGGGCCGCGAATGTTCCCGAAGATAGTGGGCAGGTAATCCTCTATTTTCATGGAGGCAGCTTTTTTGCCGGGTCCTGTGATACGCACCGTGGTTTGGCTGCCGGTATTTCCGAAGCTGGCGGAGCCCGCGTGCTTGTGGTAGAATACAGGCTGGCACCGGAACATAAATATCCTGCTGCCAACGAGGATTGCCTTGCGGCATACCGTTGGCTTATTGAAAACGGTATCTGTTCCAAGGATATTGTAATTGGCGGCGAATCGGTGGGTGCCACCCTTACCCTTATGACATTGCTTTCACTGCGCGAGGCAGGTGACCCACTGCCGGCAGCAGCGTTTATGCTATCCCTCTTTGGAGATATACTGAACTTTGATGGTGAATCTTATACTACCCGGGCGGAGCTGGACCCGGTCAGCAGTATTGAAGCAAGCGAAGCGGATCGGGGTTATTACATTGATTCCGCAACAATGGCCGTAAAGCCTCTGGTTTTATCGCCGATACGCCAAAACCTTACCGGGTTACCCAGCCTGTTTATTCAAGCCGCCGACCATGAAATCGTGTTGAGTGACTCCCTTCGACTGGCAGAGCGGGCAAGGGAAGCGGGGGTGGATGTTACCCTGGAAGTATGGGATGAGATGTGGCATTGCTTTCAGGCCTTTTCAGCAATTGTACCGGAGGCAAAACAAGCGGTCGATCATATTGGACAATTTGTGAAGAAGCATATAGGATCTGCCTCCGTTGTTTAATGAAATGTCTCGTCCGTATGTTCTTGTGATAGGGTCGTTATAAGATAGGCTAATTCGGTAAAATATGAAGAATACGTAAGGTGCTTAACTTATCCCCTAACCCCTTCTCTTTCAAAAAAGAAGGGGAGCAGTGGTATTTCTCCCCTCTCTTTTGCAAAAGAGAGGGGCCGGGGGTGAGTTAGAAATCTTCAGCAAATAAAAAGGGTGGCAATCGCCACCCTTACTCAACCACTTCAACATCTCCGCCGCAAGCTTTCACATAATCCGCAAACTCAGGGAATGTAACTCCCATAGCCTCAGCGGTGTCAATAACCGTCTCACCTTCAATACAAAGTCCGGCCACAGCCAGCGACATTACAATCCGGTGGTCGTGGTGCCCTTTAACGGCACAGCCCTTGAGCTTGCTTTGCCGGATGATCAATCCGTCGGGAAGCTCGGTGATTTCCGCTCCCATCTTTGTAAGTTCTTCATACATCACCCGGATTCTGTCGGTTTCCTTCATCCTGGCCTGAGGTACATTTACCAGCCGGGTTTCTCCTTCTGCAAAGCAGCCTGCAACGGCCATGGCAGGAAGCGCATCGGGAGTCGCGTTCATATCGATTTCACGACCGACCAGCTTTCCGCCCTTGATGCGGATTTGATTTCCTTCTATATGAACTTCCGCTCCCATGCTTTCCAGGAAGGAAACTACAGCTTTATCTCCCTGGGGATCTGTCATGTCCATGTTTTCCAGTACAAACTCATTGCCTGAAATGGCGGCCAGTACCATAAAGAAGGTAGCAGAAGAGAAATCACCGGGGATAGCCATTTCAAAAGGTTTATATTTTTGTCTGCCTTGAATCTGAAAGGAGGCAAAGTTATTGTTTTTATATTGGATACCGAACCGGTCCAACCACCACAGGGTCATTTCCACATAGGGAACTTCGTTGAGCCGGGTCAGCACAACTTCCGTATCTTCTTCCAGCAGCGGCGCGTTAATGAGGATGGAGGAGAGATACTGGGACGTAACTGCATCCAGTTCCGTTCTGCCTCCTTTTGCTTTCCCTTTGACGACTACCGGCGCACAGCCGTTATCCCTGGTAGAATATACGGTGGCTCCGAGATTGTTTAAGGCACTGATCAGTGCTCCCAAAGGCCTCCTGCGAATTTGATGGTCACCGGTAAACACCGTTACACCTTCCCCAAGGGCAGCTGCCATAGTTGCAAACCGGAGTGTGGTGCCGGAGTTCCCGACATCGATGATGTTGTCAGGAGTTTTGGGAGCCCCTCCGAATCCCTTCACAGTAAAGCAATCACCCGTATTATCGATTTCAGCGCCTAAGGCTTTGCAGGTCTCCAATGCCGATAAGGCATCGTCTGAAATCAATGGACTATGTATTTTCGATACGCCATCTGCCAGGCTGGCGAAAAATAAGGCTCGAATCGTATGGGATTTAGACCCCGGAATTCTGACTTTGCCAGCCACATTTGATTTGTTCACTTTTAAAAGCATAAAAACCTCCTACCGTACTGCGTTGTATGCGACTTGTGCGCACCTTATGGGAGGGTGTGAAAAACATGGGGGTTCTTTTACGCGGGCTGCTGGTGGAACGCCATGTGCAGTGTAGCGCTAATGATAGAACCTCTTTTTTCACATCCGCCTATAAAACATGTTAATACAATACCCTTTGGGAGTCAATCGCTAAATTGTTCAAGGTTGCTGAAAAAACTGCTGCAGTACACACATATATTACCCAATATCATACTATGAAGTAGAAGTCATTGCAATGAAAAAGGAAAGGTGAGCCCTATGCCGTATGATCAGAAGAATATGCTCCAGGTATTCCCCTATGATCGGGAAAAAGCGGTCCAATATGCGCACCAATGGGCAAAAAGGCGTAACCCGGCCTATTTTGATTTCGAAAAGTATGGTGGAGATTGCACTAATTTTGCGTCACAGGTAATTTATGCAGGCTGTGGAGTTATGAATTACACTCCGACCTATGGCTGGTATTATTCGGATTCATACAATCGAACTGCGTCGTGGACAGGAGTGGACTACTTGCATAATTTTTTGGTAAGTAATCTATCGGTAGGGCCTTTTGCCGAGTTAGTCGACAGTAAAGACGTGCAGCCGGGAGATATCATTCAGTTGTCCTTCCAGCAGGGAACCCGCTATAACCATTCCCCTGTTGTTGTGCAGACCGGTTATCCCGGCGACTTGAATCAGATTCTTGTGGCGGCCCACAGCGATGATCAGGATTATTATCCGCTGACCCAGTATTCCTGGGTTAAGTTCAGGTGTATACATATAATAGGAATTCGAAGATAGCCCATCCATGAACAAAATGCTATCGCACCTTGTTCTTCGCGTATAAGGTTATGGGACACACCTTTCTGAACAAGGGGTATTCCTTTTAGGACAAGGAATGTCCCAAACCCTATGGTTCCCTTCGACGGATCTACCGGTCCTGAGCGCCCTCCTTAAACCGACAAAGGGGAATCCCTTTGTAAACCCCATGTCTAGGAAATTTTGTATATGTGAGAATAGCATAATTTCCTGGACATTGAAAAAAGCGGTGCTGACCAGCACCGCTTTACTACTGCTATAGGTTGATGAAACTCTTACTACATAACATTTTGAAGATTTTCCATCGCTTTTTTATCTTCGGAAGAAAGAATTTTGCTCAAATCAAGAAGCAGAACGATTTTTTCTCCCACCTTGGCAACTCCCGTCAGGTATTCACGATTAATACCTGAAATGGATTTTGGTGTTTCTTCTATATCCGCATCTTCGATCTTTAGGATTTCCTTGACTTCATCCACAATAAAGCCTGCCATGGTAGAATTTACATTAACGATAACAATTTTCGTGTTTTCATCCATGCCGGTAAAAGGAAGATCAAATTTCTTTCTCAGGTTGAAAACCGTGTAGACCTTACCTCTCAAGTTGATCAATCCTTCAATGAAATGCGGAGTATTAGGCACTTTGAAGATCTCCAGGGGTTTCTCAATGGAGCTTACCTGACCGATTTCAATGCCGAAATCTTCATTATTCACATTAAATATAACAAATTGTTTACTTGCCATTTATTTGCCCTCCTCGAATCAAAAAATGTCAAATAGAGTAGAGAAATATCATTTTAACTAAATTATAGCAATAATAGAATAGGACAGCAATATAAATTTGGCAATACATAAAAAATTGTTTGACTTTTGCTGTTATTTTGCAAATATAATGGAAGAAATGTCACCCCAATGTTTTTTCAACAGCAGCTGGTAGGTCTCATGGAACATCTCCCTGTGCTTGAGTTCCCATTCTGCCATGGTGCTTAGAAGCTGCTTGGCACCCGCATCTTCTACCATATCGACTGCGTTTTTATAAAACTCGGCAAAATCATTCTCAATGAGGTAGGCCATACGAATTACATTCAAATCGGAGACTTCATCATCACTGTCACCGATCATATCGGAGTTGACGGATAAAATACTGGGGTCTTTGGCTGCAAAATTGCTGTCGACCACCCAGGAGATGGTGAGCGGGGGCTCGGAGAAACCCAGTTCATCAAATTTTGATTTTAAGATGGCATAGTGTTCCTTTTCAATCTCTGCAAGCTCACTGAACAGCCTTTTGGAACTTTCGGATTTTACTTTGTCCATATAGTAAGTATAGAAGTCCTCTGCATCCTTTTCCATCCGCATGGCAAACTTTAATATGTTTTTTACGTTATCCATAGAAACACTCCTTTATTAAGAATAAGATAGGGGAAGGGGTACAAACATAAAAAGCAGTGGTACCGACAACCTCCAGGTTATTTATACCCGCTGCTTTTTAAAATAAACACAAATTTACCAATAACTTGTCTGCTATTCTCCTAATGCCAGGAAGAAGGGCCGGGGCAAAAAGCTACCAGCTTACAATTTCTTTCAATCTCCCGGTAATAGGAAGATGCTGTGTACACTTGCGTTCGCACAAGCCGCAATCAATGCATTCCTTTGCCTGCTCAACAGGCAGTCCAAAGTGCCATTTCAGATTGTCAAGAGCATCTTTGGGCCCACCCAGGGTTTTCTGGTTGTAAGATAGCATATACTTCGATACAGGGATTCCCTTCGGACAGTGCTCGCAATAGCGGCAGCCGGTACATAGAGCGTCCATAGAAGCAAAAAGCTTGCTCTCGATTTCTTTCAGTTTGCTTTCCGAAAACTCCTTGATTTTATCGCCTACTTTTACGTTCTCTAAGACTTCCTCCAGCGTACCCATACCCGCAAGTACACTAGTGATTTCCTTTTGAGAGCCATTAAAACGGAGCGCTGCTTCTACCACAGTGGCGTCCTCTTCACTTCGGATAAAATCGAAATAATCAGCCTTTTGAGGAATTAAGCCGCCGCTCAAAGGATTCATGGTAGCAACACCCAGGCCATGCTCATAGGCTGCTGCGATACCCTTTTGGCGGTAAGGGAAGTTCAGGATGTTATAGCCCAGGGTAACGCCTTCAAAACCGCCTTGTTTTATGATGGTTTCGATTTCTTCACCATTACAATGGGTAGAGAAAACCAGGTGTTCAATCAAGCCTTCTTCCTTGGCCTTCAGAGCCGCCTCGTAGGCGCCGCCCTTTGCCATACGGCTTTTGTAGTCATCCAGGGTCAGTATGCACCAGATGTGAAAGAAGTTAATTTTGGACAATCCCATTCTTTTCAGCGAAGTCTCCAATTGTGCTCTTAGTTTTTCGCCATCTTTCTCGCTGCTTTTAGTAGATACGAAGAATTCTCCGGGCATATTCCGAAAAGCTCTGCCGAAGATTTCCTCGCTCTTGCTGTCGTTGTAGTAGGGGGCGGTGTCGAAATAGTTGACCCCCAGCTCATTTGCCTTCCGCACTACCTCTGCGCTTTTGTCCAGATCGTACTGGTCTCCTTCTTTACGGAAACGCATTCCGCCGAATCCGATCACAGAGAGTTTCTTTCCTGTTTTACCATAATCTTTATATAACATGAATTTTGACCTCCACTAGCTTCTATAGCTTCCATTGATTTTAACATAGTCGTAGGAGAAATCACAGGTCCATAGTCTGTCTGCGAAGTTTCCTTCCTTCAGTCGGATGGTAATTTTAACTTCCTTTTCACTGAGGACCGCTTTGGCCTTGGTTTCGTCAAAGGGGAGAGCCGTTCCGTTCTGGCAGACCACCAAATCACCCAGATAGATATCCACCTTATTCGGGTCAAATTGGGCTCCGGAATATCCGGCAGCTGTGATAATCCTGCCCCAGTTGGCATCTTCACCGAAAATTGCCGTTTTGACCAGGGGGGATTTTGCGACAGCAGATACGATTTTGTAAGCATCTTCTTCGGTAGACGCTTCCTCTGCTATAACTTCTATAAGCTTGGTAGCGCCTTCCCCGTCTTTGGCTACCATTCTTGCAAGGGATGTGCAAACCAGTTCCAGTGCTTGTTTGAATTTTTCGAAGCTGGCATCTTCTTCGACGATGTATTCGTTGTCGGCCTGACCGTTTGCCATAATGAGTACCATGTCGCAGACGCTGGTATCCCCATCTACGGAAACTCTGTTAAAGGTATGTTTCACAACATCCTTAAGGGCTTTATCCAAAAGTTTTTTCGATATATTGGCATCTGTTGTAATAATTCCAATCATGGTGGCCATATTCGGGTGAATCATCCCTGAGCCCTTAGCCATACCGCCGATACGAACCTGGGTACCTTGGATCTCAAATTCAACAGCCACTTCCTTAGGGGTGAGATCTGTAGTCATGATGGCTTCTTCCGCATCATGTCCTCCATCAGGATCCATGTTTTCTATTAATGCTGGGATTCCAGCACGCAGAGCTTCCATATCCAAGGGCATCCCAATAATTCCTGTAGAGCCCAGCAGAATATTTTCAGGCTCGCACTCCAGAAGTTCTGCGGCAATGGACGCCATTTCCAGGGCATCCCTGTATCCTTGTTCCCCTACGCATGCATTGGCATTGCCGCTGTTTACGATAATCGCGTTGGCGTAGCCGTTTTTTATATGTTCCATCGTTACTTGAAGAGAGTGCCCTTTCACAACGTTGGTTGTAAATACACCTGCAGCAGCGGCTGTATCTTCAGAACAAACAATAGCAAGGTCCTTTTTCCCGTTTTTCTTAATGCCGCAAGCAACACCCGTTGCAAAAAAACCATCCGGAGCTGTAACTCCACCATGAATCAGATTCATATAAACCACCCCAATATATAAATTTTATCTTGAGCCATAGCACACATGTGTGAAAATATATACACAGGATGCGTATAAATTTTAATATCTATGTGTCCTTGAGATTTTATTACCATTACACCAATGATTATTTAAATTATACAAAAACAGGCTAGGGTATTCAACCAGTTTTATGAAAATATATATTGTGAGGGAGCGTGAAAATATTACTTCTGCTTTTGTGCGGACCCTTCATGGTGTCCATGCAGGGTGTAGCACAATTATAAGCAGAAGTAATATTTTCACCGACCCTGAAAATACCCTTGACACTGCTTTGTTTTTCCGCTATCATCATAGTAAATAATATCAGTTAAAAACGATGAATAAGAGGAGTAAACAGGAAACGGACCCAGAGAGAGGGAAGATCGTCGGGTGCAAGTCATCCCGGGTTGCAGGCTGTTGAAGGTAGCTTATGAGTTCTGGAGTTGAACGGGGAAGTAGATTCCAGCGGTAAAGAGCCGTTATTTCGGAAAGCTGTTGACGAGGTGAATCAAGCTGCAAATTGAAATGCCTTAAGACGGGAATGTTGGTGGTACCACGAGAGCATGTCTTTCGTCCGATTTGTATTGGACGAAGGGCTTTTTTTATTGTATGGGAAAGTTCTCTTTGGTCGTTTTTATAATGGAGAAGAGGTGATGAGAATGATTCTAAAGGTGTTAGGGGTTATTTTGATGGTCGCCGGGGCCCTGGCGGTTTATTCTGCAGGCTGGATCGTGGATAAGTACGGTCTGGATAAAAATGTTCCGACCAACTTTGAGCACGAGATGGAGGGAGACGAACTGATAAAGTTCAAACGGACCCGGGCTCTTGTAAATGTAAAAATGCTGGGCATGCTGATTATGCTGCCGGGACTTGTATTTATCATTATTGCATTTAGATAAATCATGAAAATGATTCTGCATTGACCGAATTAAGTTTTACGAGGGGCAAGCAGGGAAATACAAGGGTACAAAAGAGCTGCTGCAAAGCTTTTGTGCGTTGTATATAGATAGTCCAGCGGTTAAATGTCAATAGCCAACTGGAAAAAAGTTTTAAAAAAACATAGGTATTTGATCAAAAAAGCACAAAGAAGGAACTCCCAAACAAACCTACCAAAATCGGTTGTAAAAAATGGTAGGAAATGGAACACCAATTGGAAATTACTCTCCTTTTGGTGGCGTATAAAGCCGGTTGCTATGCAGCAGGGCATAGACAAGTCGGACAAATTTTCTGGCAGTTAGTGCAAGTGCTCGTTTGTGTGGTGTTT
>JAEZXR010000072.1 GCA_023419605.1 Bacillota bacterium
GAGTTCAGTATGGTTTAGTTTGTCTATCATCAGTAGAGGACTATTTAAATGAGAATATTAAAATTCATGAATACACATTACCTGAAAAGGAAATAGATAGAACTACTCATATAGACATAACGGGATATCATACAGGTCCTATCTTTCTATTATATAGAAAGAAAAAAAAGATTGCTGATATTATAGAAAAAACAGTGAGAGAAGTAAAACCAAGATTTAATTTTACAACAGATAAGGGTGTAAGACATCGTGGCTATATAGTTGAAAATCCAGAGGATATTATCGAAGCTTTCAAAGAAGTAGATAATACATATATAGCAGATGGACATCATAGATGTAAATCAGCAGTCAATGTATATTTAAAAAGAAAACAGGAAAATAGATTGACAGAAGGTAGTAAATATTTTCTGTCAGTTATATTTCCGACAGATGAAGTTAGAATCCTCCCTTATAATAGACATGTTTTAGATTTAGGCGAATTAACAGAAACAGAATTTATAGAAAAAATAAAAAAGAATTTTGTAGTCCAAGAGATAGAGGATAAACTGAAACCGACTAAAAAATATGAAATTACCATGTATATGGGTAATAAATTCTACAAGCTAAATATAAAAGAAGGTCTTATTGAAGATAATATACTTGATAGACTGGATGTATCAGTTATTCAAAAGTATATCTTCGATGAGATACTTCATATAAAAGATCCGAGAAATGATAAAAGATTAGATTTTATCGGAGGTATAAACGGAGTTGATTATTTAGTTGACAAAGTAAATAAAAAAGGCGGAGCGGCTTTTATTATGTATCCAACAACAGTTGATGAACTATTAGAAGTTGCCGACGATAAAAAAGTTATGCCACCAAAGTCAACTTGGTTTGAACCTAAATTAAATAGCGGACTTTTTATACACAAATTATAAAAAAATTAAGACACCCTATATTTTATAGGGTGTTTTTTATTTGAAAAATATAAATATTACAAAAATGTAATATGAAAGAATAATAAATAAATATTATATTTCTGTAATATATATTGATATTATGTGAAACTAAAAACTCAATAAGTCTTGTGTAGTAAAGCAAAGAACTTAATTATTTACAAACTATTTAATTTAACATGATAAAGAAAGTCTAAACCTACATTTTAAAAAAATATAGATGTAATAATTGGTGAAAAAGTTATCCTAATGGTTTACTAAAGGTTTAGATGTAGATAATAAAATGACAGAATTACGAGGTTTTGTTAATAAGAAAACGATTTAAAAAGATTGTTATTATTAAAAAAATGAGTTAGGATTAAAGCATAAAAGACATACAAAAAAATATTACATAAAATTCAAATTAATTTTATCAAAAATATTTTTTGAGAATATAGTACAAAAATAGGAGGCAGTTTTTTATGGATATTAAATTACAAAAAGAATATAAATTATTCATCGGTGGTGAATGGAGAGATAGCCATTGTGGTGGATATATAGATAGTCATAACCCAGCTACTGGAGAATTTTTAGCTAAAGTAGTAGATGCTTGCGATAAAGATGTTGATGATGCGATAGCAGAGGCAAGAAAAGCTTATGAGACTTGGTCACAAGTTACTACAAATGACAGAGCTGCAATTTTAGATAAGATTGCTGATAAGATAGAAGAAAATACAGAGTATCTTGCGACTATTGAATCCATGGATAACGGTAAACCTATTAGAGAAACTTTAGCAATAGATGTTCCGTATTCAGTGGAACATTTCAGATATTTTGCAGGAGCAATTAGATCAGAAGGAGGTACTTCAAATATACTAGAAGGAAATAAATTGAGTTTAGTATTAAGAGAACCAATCGGAGTTGTAGGACAAATAGTTCCTTGGAACTTCCCATTCTTAATGGCAGCTTGGAAATTAGCACCAGTAATTGCAGCAGGAGATACAACTGTAATTATGCCATCTAGCAGTACATCATTATCATTACTTGCACTTATGGATTTAATTAAAGATATAGTTCCAAAAGGAGTAATAAATGTAGTAACTGGTAGAGGTTCAAAATCAGGTGATTATCTAATTCATCATGACGGACTTGATAAATTAGCATTCACAGGTTCAACTGCAATAGGTAGAGAAGTTGGTATACAAGCAGCTAAAAAATTAATTCCTGCTACACTAGAATTAGGTGGTAAATCAGCAAACGTATTCTTCGATGACTGTGATTTAGAACAAGCTTTAGATGGAGTTCAATTAGGAATTCTATTTAACCAAGGCCAAGTATGCTGTGCTGGTTCTAGAATATTTGTTCAAGAAGGTATATATGATGAATTTGTTGAAAAAGCAGTAGAAAAATTCAAAAATATTAAAATAGGTAATCCATTAGATAAAGATACAGTAATGGGTAGTCAAATAAATGAAAAACAAGTTGAAAGAATTAAAAAATATGTTGATATCGGTGTAGAAGAAGGTGCTAAAATAGCTGTTGGTGGTAAAAAAGCAACAGGTGGAGACCTTGATAAAGGATCATTCTTTGAACCTACACTATTAGTAGATGTTACTAATGATATGACAGTAGCTCAAGAAGAAATATTTGGACCAGTTGGAGTAGTTATTAAATTCAAAGATATAGACGAAGTTATTGAAATGGCTAACGATACTGTTTATGGTCTTGGTGGTGGAGTATATACTAAGAACATAGATAAAGCATTAAAAGTAGCTAGAAATATGAAAACTGGTAGAGTTTGGGTAAACACTTATAACCAAATTCCAGCAGGTGCACCATTTGGTGGATATAAACAATCAGGTATAGGAAGAGAAACTCACAAAATGGTATTAGAACACTATACTCAAAAGAAAAATATTATGATAGACCTTACAGGTAGAGGTAGCGGATTCTATTAAAATATAATTTATTAAACCATAAATAAAGATATATTAAATAAAGATTTACTCTTAAGAGGCATCTATATAGATGTCTCTTTTTGTTTTATAAAATTTTTCAATATATAATAAAAATTTGTATTATTATAATACATTAATATATAATAGAAAGAAAAATAAATTGACACCTTATAAATTTATGAAAAATATCTTAAATATATTTACAGTAAAATAAAAGATATATTTAAATTAGAGATTATACAAATTTTATTTATTGTTAACTATATGTTATAATTTTGTTATTACATTACATAAATACAGTAAAATTTTAATATGGAGGGAAGATTAATGGAGAAACCTATAGTGGTTAAATTTGGCGGTAGCAGTTTAGCCAATAGTGAGCAATTTAAAAAAGTAAAGAAGATAATTGAAAGTGATGATAGAAGAAGATTTGTAGTTCCATCGGCACCAGGTAAGTCTAAACCTGAGGATACAAAAGTCACCGATTTACTTTACTTAATGGAAAATCTTTATAATCAT
>JAEZXR010000090.1 GCA_023419605.1 Bacillota bacterium
CAGCTGTTTTATGTTTACCTGTCATAGGTGGCCTCATTAACATGTATTTTTTTACTGACTACTTATTTTATATATCTTAAAAATATCTTGTTTTAACTATTGACAAACTACTAGCTGGTCTACCATAAGCTTGTTTCGCTGACCTTACGGCTTATTTTATTAGCAGTCAATAAAAGAGTTAAGTTAATCACCGAATTAAATAAACCAACTGCTGTACTATAGCTGAAATTGGAATCTATCATACCTCTTCGGTATACAAAGGATGAAATAATATCTGCAGTTTCGTAAGTATTCGCGTTGTATAAAAGAATAATCTTATCTGCACCTTCGCTCATTAAGCGGCCTATTTGCATGATTAACAGAATAATAATTGTAGGAGCTATTCCAGGGAGAGTGACATTGACAAATTGCCTCCATCTATTCGCACCATCAATAGTAGCAGCCTCATACTGCTCAGTATCAATTCCGCTTAGTGCAGCAAGATATATAATCGATCCCCAGCCCACTCCCTGCCATATTCCAGATCCAACATATATGGTTCTGAAGTACTCAGGCTTGAGCAATAAGTTAGTAGGAGTCCATCCAAAAATTTGTAAAAGGATATTTATAAAACCATCTTTTGCTGTAAAATCAACGATCATACCACAAATAACCACTAGGGATATAAAATGTGGTAGGTAGGTTATCGTCTGAACTGATTTTTTAAAGCTTGAATTTCTCACTTCATTAAGAAGAACTGCAAGGATAATTGGAGCTGGAAATCCGAACGTCAGCTGTAATAGGTTTATTACGAAAGTATTTTTGATTACTCTAAATGCATAATAGGAATTAAAAAACTCCTTGAACCATCTAAGCCCTACCCAGCTACTGTCAAAAACTCCCTTCATAGGACTGTAATTTTTAAAAGCTATTGTGATACCATATAAAGGAACATAGTGAAAAACTATATACCAAATAACGACAGGTAAAGACATTAATATCAAGTATTTATTTTGCTTAAAATCAGCTTTTATTGTCTCTATTAAACTCTTCTTTTTATATTTACTTTTACTATTTGTGGTTTGACTTTTTAAACTTGCATCCATATATAAACCTCTTTCAATTATAAAATTCAAATAAAATTATGAGAAGCTTAGCTAAGCATAACAGAAACACCCTACGTAACTAAGAGGCTTTCTTTTCGTATTAAAAAAAGAATAGGGGGGATGAATCCCCCTTTATTCTTACTTTGTATAGTAATCATTAACATTGTAAGCTTTTGGATTTGCTGCTTCCGGGAATTTCTGAAGGAACCTGTCATAAGCAGCTTGCTTAATTTTTATTGCCTCTTCTATACCCATCTTCTTTAACTGCGCTACATATGCATCATAATTATTAGTTGACTCCTGACCCATTAACCATTTCAAGTACATTTCGTCTTTGTATGTATTAACTTCAGACATAATTGAAGCATATCTGCTATTCTCTTCCGTTGTTAATGTTCCCTTCATATCTCTGTTTGCCTCAATATAATTCTTTTGATATTTTGACCAAACATTATAGGAATCCTTCTGTTGTTGGAGTGTCCAATATTGTTCTAGGTACTTAGGATCCTGAACCATCGGACCATTGTAATGAGACCTCATATATTTACTTGCTATTGTAGCAAATGGATTTCCATCTGGATCTTTTGTTATAACTTCTGTATACTTTGGATAATTGTTTTCCAGTTTGTAACTTACGCCTTCAATACCGAAATTGAACAGCATATGGCCTTCTTTACTGAATCCGTAGTCAAGCAATGCCATTGCTTCCATCTGATGCTTGCTTGTAGCTGAAATACTAGCAGCACCGGCTTTATTAATATTGACTACAGGGTCAACATGTACGAAGAATGGGATGTCCCCTTTTTTCTGAACAGGGTACTGTATACCTGTCATGTCAAACTTCGGATCCTTTTTCTCCATTAAACCTAATAATCTTCCTATAGTAGAACCAGCGTATCCGCACAGCATAACACCCGACTGATTATTAGTCATTCTTGAATCTACTATTTTAGCGTTGTTAGTAGGCATCTCAGAGTCGATTAGGCCTTCTTTATACCATTTTGCAATTGTAGTAACATATTCTTTAAAGTTAGGTGTAATTGGACCAAATACTACTTTTCCCTTTTCAAGATAATAATCGTTCTTTGTGTTCCAGCCTGCAACAAAATCTGGAGTCTTCAAATCATTTAAAATACCTGTAATAGGCGCTACTGCACCCTTCTTTTCTTTAAAAGCCTTTAACATTGTGTACCATTCATCAATCGTCTCAGGTGCATTCATGTTCAGGTCTTTTAGCCAGTCCTTACGCACTTCTGGCCCTCTTGAAGTCAAAAGGCTTGCATCCCCTCTTATATGAGGAACCTGCAATATGTAACCCTGATCAGTTTTCAATGAAGTCAATATCTCAGGATACTTTGAATAAATATCGGATATGTTTGGCGCATATTTCTTCTGAAGTTCGCTAAGTTCAGCGATAACGCCATCATCATAGGCTTTTGTAGCACCGCCAGAATATTCAGCCAAACCACCTTCAATAATATCAGGTATGTCTCTTGACGCTATGATAATATTTAATTGTTCCTTACTTTGTCCCTCTGGTGGATGCAAGAACTCAATTTCTATGTTTGTCCTCTTCATCAGTTCTTTGTAAAGTTCTGATTCCCCTAGGGATTTTAAAACTGGATTGGAGAATGCCATCCAATAGGTTAATTTAACTTTCTCCTTAAGTGGGAACTGAACTGCCGTCTTTGCTGTACTGTCAGTTTTCTCCCCTTTTTCTACATTTTTTGATTTGCTGCAGCCAGCAAACGCACCCATACATAAGGTAGTTGCCAAAAATAATGCCAAAGCCCTTTTTCCTACTTTTTTCATTTCCTACTCTCCTTATTTTTTGGAATAATGTGTACGTATAAAATCTACTACCTGCATGGGGCATCATCAATATCCAACTATCAAACTTCATGGGCAAAAATTATACTGTTCATGTCGAATCATTATACTGCATATCCAAATCTTGCACTTACTGGCTATTCCACAGATCTTTAAACTTCCCCGGAGTTACCCCTTCATATTTTTTAAAGAGGCGTATTAAGGCTCTGCTCTGGGTATATCCTACTTTTTCCGCCACCGTGGAAATATTCAATTCGCCTTCTTTCATTAGTTGCTTTGCCTTTTCCAGCCGGATTCGATTGATATAATCCAAAATGCCTTCTCCCATTTGCTCCTTAAAGATTCTTGAAACGTAGGTGGGTGTTATTTCAAAATATTCCGCAATCATTGAAAGTCCCAAATTGGCATTATGGAAATTTTCCTTTATGTATTCGGCAATGCTGTCACTCATTCGATAATTCATATTCCTCTTTCCATTCTGAATCTTCTCACAGAGCTGAAGAATGATTTTCGTCATTAATATCTTTATACCCGGAAGCGTTCGGCAGTTCATCAGCTTTCCTACCAGCTCCGTTTCCTCCGAAAGTATAATCTTCTGCGTGCTGCTGAGTTCCTCGGTTATTTTGATTACTGTACAGATCAAATCATACATCAGGCACTTCGCCATCTGTAAAGAGAGAATTCCTTTTGTGAGGTTGGTTTCGAAAATTCTGTCGATGATGCTGACAGCAGCAGAGGAATCACCCGCCTTTATGCAATTCACCAGTTTATATTCCATATCCAGAGGGTAATAGTAATCATTGCTGGAGATCTTGATATCCTCGTATTGAATCAGTTTACTGGTTCCTCCCACCAGACCGTATTCCATCGCCTCATTTGCTTCTTCCCAGGCCTCCTGAATGCCGCTGAGCATATGATGGGCTTTGCTGATGGAAACAGTAAAGCTGACATGAAACCTGTTGCCGATAAACTCCTGGGTTTCCTCCGCAATTCGCAGCAAATCCTGCTTGGCATTATGAATTCCCTCCGGTTTGAAATTAATCAAACAGACCATCCTGTCGTCCACATCAATCATGATCCCCAAATGATTTTGTCCGCAAATCTCTTCAACCACATTTTTAAACACAAACTGTACTGTTTCCAGTCTTTGCTTGGCATTCTCTCCCTCTACTACAGAAAAAATATCCCCAAAGTCATCAATATGGAACAGCATTACAGCAAAATATTCCGAATAGAGGCAAATGTCCATCGATGCCAGTATATCCATGGAATTTTCCTTGTGCTCGAGCCTTCCCTTTAACAGCTTTTCTATGTAGCTGGTCTTAAAGGCGAGATTCTGATCTCCGATTTTTTTACGCAGCCTCTCCTTCTCCAGCATCGTACTGCGCATAACCTCCTAAATGATGTGATACTCATTTTTCTGTTGATTCATACTTATGGTGTTGTTACTGTCGGATAAGAGTTTCAGCAGCTCCTTTACGGGATTGTAATTTTTAACGGCAAGAATTACGGCTGCAACACCACCAATAAGAAGACACAACAAAATGCTGGCAAACATTATGATCCTGATTTTTATGTTTCTTTGGTGGACAATACTTTGGGGTACTAATTCTATGTACTTTAGCTTTGATACTTCCGAGGTGTTATAGAACATGGAAACCTTCCTACCTTCCAACTCCAGATATAAAACACCACTATCGCCCTTCAAGTCCTCATAGCGCGGAAGGCTCCCCCTCGTATAGCTTTTTGTCGCAGCCAGTACTTCATTATTTTTATTAATGATCAGTACATCCCCTGTATTCGCCCCATGGATACTTTTGGCCATTTCCATCAATTCATTTTGATCGATGAGAACCACAACGGTTCCCAAAGGTTCCGAAGGAGCATTGATGGGAATCGACTGCATGACTGCCACCATCATATCGCTGCGTCCGGCTTCGTCTTCCGAAGCAAGGGGAATGCTGTGCATTGCATGCTGCTGTTGAAGCATATCATGCCACTGTTCGTAGGGTATAAAGCTTTGATGCCCCAGCACCTCGTGCATGACCTTGCTTTCTCCAACTGTAACAGGAGATATAATCATATCCAGCTCCTTCAAATAAATGTAAAAACTCTTTATACATTTGCTGGTCATGTTATAGCCCCTTAGTTCTGTAAGGAGCTCTGAAACCGCGTACTTATCGGAATTCTGGAGAGGAGCTTTGAAGCCTGCTACTTTAAACACTTTTTTATTATTTGTAATATTGATACTCAGTCTTTGGGCCTCATCAAGCGTACTGTCGATGGCTACCTGCATCTGCTTGAGCATGGCTATACTCGACCGGTTGATTTCATCCATAATCTCATTGGAGGCAATAATATATACAATTCCACAAAAAAATACAGGGATCAGCAAAATAAATGTATATGACATCAGCAAAAAATAGAAAACACTTTTTTTCTTTGCCATGTACCTGTCCCTGAAAAGTAAATTTTTCAACCTCAAAGCCACCACCCCTTCCATCTTTATTTCTTCCTGCATCAGATGCTTCCCATGTTCACCTCTACCGTGTAGCACTCAACACCCTCTGCATAGGGCAATCGATCACCCTCGATTTTATTGCCGTTGACATAAATCGATTTTACTCCCTGGTTTACACCCTCCGGATTATGAATCCGAATGGCATATCTGGCATTTTTAAAAGTCCTTTCCAAACTCACTTCCTTCCATTCTCCGGGTATGCAGGGATTCATCCTCACTCCATCCACGGTTGCCCTGGCCCCCAGCATATGGTCCAATACCACCCAGATCAGCCATGCTGCCGTACCCGTTGAATGGTGCTGGCTGGAATGGCCGAAGTTAGGCGAAGACTCCAAGCCGAAATAATAATTAGGCACGAAAAGCGGTACCTGCCAGCTTTTTTCCGGTGGGTTCTCAGGATTTGTGGGCAGTGTCTTTTTTATGGTGTCGTAAGCACTGTCTGCATCCCCCAGTACGCAGTCCGCAAAGGCTTTAAACATGGATGCATGGCAGTAGATGGAGCCATTTTCCGTAGTCCCCGGAAGCTTGATACTGATCCTTCCCCACTGTGCATTCCACTTGGAAAATGCAGGTGATAAGAGCAAAGGGCCGCAAGGAGTATCCAAATCCTGTATAGCTTGCCTGCATTTTTCCAGTCTTTCCTCTCTGACGGACTGGCTCATGATCGCCCATGTCTGCGTATTCAGAAACATCTTTGCTTCTTCATCCTTTGACGAACCGAATGGTTTCCCGAAGTCATCGTATCCCGCTACATACCACTCTCCATCCCAGCAGGTTTCATTGATGGCAGCGTCCAGTTCAGCGGAAAGAGCCATAAGCTTTTCAACATTTATCGTGTCCGCTCTTTTTTGTGCAAAGGGGACCAGCTGCTGCACTGCATATTTCAATCCTGCCGTAGACCAGGTAGATTCACCCTTTCCAAGCCTTCCCACACCGTTTATCGGGTCGGTCCAATCCCCATCGCCCATGAGAACAAGTCCGTGTTCTCCTCTTTCACTTGCAAGAAAGAATACGGCCCGCAGCATGTGCTCGTAAATGGAGGCGTTCTCCCCATTATCCTTGAATTCCACTTCCATACCCAAAAGGCTTATGTCTCCCAGTTGGCTCACTAAAGCACACATGCAGGTTACCAGCCATATGGGGGCATCCTTATGCTTTAAATGACAGAGGGCCTTTGGCGCGGAACTATCCGTCATATACCACTGCTGAATAAAGCCGTTGGATTCCTGCCGTTTAAACACCTTCAGCATAAGCTCCAATGCGCCCTGATTATCCATAAGGCTGTACCCCATGGCATCCTGCAATTGGTTTCGCACCGGGCAGTAGTTTGATAGCCTGTTATTCCGTGCCACCAGAACCACCTGCTTTTTCAGCCAGTAATTCATGAAATTATTTAGATTCTCGTCCGGCGTGTTTACCGTGAATTTACTGCAAATACGCTCCCATTTGTTCTTATTTTTTATAAATTCCTCCTCTACAGCTCCTGCTTGAAGGATTTTTTCCCTTATGGCTGCCGCCTGTTCCAGCTCATCCACACAGCCCATGACAATCGTAATGGTCATTTCAGCATCCGGCAGCAGGGTGATCCTATGCTCCAATGCGCCGATAGGGTTTTCCGCTTCGGCAATGAGATTGCTGCATCCGTAATTTTTTATAGCCTGTGGGAAGTTTGTTTTGTCATCTCCGCCGAAAAACCTTCTTTCACTGCAGTCAAAAGAAGCAATCTTCGTATCGGAAGCCATAAATACAAGACTATTTTGTTTCTCCAGCTTCTCCTTATCTTCATAATAGACATGGTAGGGGTAGGTGAAACTGGTCAAAATTTCACTTTCCTCATGAAATTCACATTTGCTCCCCATGGTAGCTCCGTTTTCAAAGGAAAATACCGAATATACGGATAAGTCTTTCCGGACTTGTGTCCGATTCCAAATTTTATAGGTCCATATTTCATAAGTACCGTTTTCAGGAACAAATACACGCAAAGAACACCGGATTCCTTTATACTCAGCCCTGAACTCGGTTTTATTAATGGAATGAACACATTCAAAAGCATCCAACTCCGTTTTTAACGGCACGTAATTGGGATTCCAGCAGGAATTATTCTGGCGGTCATGGATATAGAAGTACCTGTAGCCTCTTGTGTACTCCCTGGCGGAAGGGGTAAGGCACATACTTTTTCCTTGGCCGGCTTGAGATACCTCCATATAATAGGTATCGTTGAAAAGATAGTTAAACCATTTATCCGGGGTTTTTGGTGTATTTACTACGTACTCGGAACCTTTACTGCTAAAAAATCCGTATTTCATATTGATCTCCTTACGTATCATTAGATTATTTAAATTATTAACACAATCGATTAAATTATTTTAAAATAAAGAAAAGCCTGTGATGTACATGTCTATACCGATGCATGAATACTCAGATTTTGGAAACTGAATAAACGACACACTACATCCACATCACAAGCCTTAAAAGAGCAAAACTAGCCCTTTACCTTTTCCGGCTATTCTCCAATGGAAAATACCGGCCATTTTCCGGAGTAATCTACATCTCTGTTTGCATAGTTAAAGGTAGTACCAAAAACGGATACCGCTTTACTGCTGTGCCGTCCTTCCACAAAACTGATTCCCGTCACATTGTCCGCACCGTTGGCGTAAGGCGCTGCAACGGTATAGTTATTTGTCCAGGTGCTTCCTTTATCCGCAGTTTTCGTGGAGATAATCGTATTCCCTGACATATACAACACTTCAAAAGCATTGTCTCCGGCTTTCGTGATATCTTTGAAATTGCCGGTGCCGGAAGCGATAGTACTTATGCTCCAGGCTGACCCCTCCCATCGGGCAAATTTGATGGCCGAGGAAGAATCCGTGGATTTTCCGTATGCAACCACTACGGTACCATCCGTAGACATGGAAGCTGCACTATAGGTAATAGGGAATTTCGTTGTAGAGGTAGGCGAAACTTCTTCGATTACACATTTGCTTAGATCGTTATAATCCACCATGTTTCCGAGGGATCCTCCCGCTACAGTATACATTTTCCCGTCAGCGGTATTAAAATAGGCAATGTACAGATTTTTTGACTGCCCGTTATGCCCCAGAGGCCCCCCCGACAGAACCCATGTTATATAAATTTTACCGTCTTTAGGATATACACTATAGGCATATACCTCATCAAACTGGTTGTTGAGCTTCTGGCTGTCAATCACAGTGACCGGTGACGACCAGCTGGAGCCGCTGTCGGAAGATTTGATATATTTGTACGTCCGGTATGGAAAGCTTAAATCATCGTTGCGGCTGTAAAAATAGTAAACATCACTTCCGGATACTACAGGCATGGGATAACAGTTTTTGTCCGTACTGATTTGACTCTTTGCCCATGTTCCTGCTATGGAATGCGTATTGGGTGCCTTTAGAAGATAGGCTCCGACCGCATGACTGTTGAGGAATATGCCCAATTTGCCATCCGGCAAAAGCACCATTGTGGGATAATCATGATATGCATTGGCAGTGGGTTTATCCCAATCTGCTATCTTAACCGGGGTTCCCCATGCATTGGTGGAATGGTTATATTCGTTTACATACACATCCATACCGGCTCCACTCCAGCAAACAAAAGTCTTGTTTGCCGTACTGTCATAAAGGCCCCCTCCGAAAGTACGCCGGCACGCATATACTCCGTTGTTGGCAATGGTCGTCGTACTGGCCGCAAAAACAGAATCTACGCCTGTTAATAGCAGCAGCATAGTAAGTACCATGAATGATTTTTTCCACTTAAACGAAAACATACTTAAAACCTCCTCGTAATCTATTTTCTTCTGATTATAACAACGGAAGAAATTGCATAGCAATTTCAACACTCCGTTTCAACGAGGCGGGAGATATGCCTACCGCCTATAAAATGAATCGGTACCCACCACCTATAGAGGTGGAGGACATCTTATGCCTCGTTATATAAAATAGAATCCTTTCGGCATGAAATTCAACAGCCAACCTCCCCCCATTTCCTTTACTCCACCGAAATAGATCCATATTTTACCGTCTCAGCCTTTCACGGCGCCACTGGTCAGTCCGGAAATAAAGTAACGATTAAGGAAAAGGTACACTGTCAGCATGGGAACCAGGGCGATTGTCGTCCCAGCTAACATCAGATTCCAGGACGAAGCTGCTTCCCCACTATTTCTCAAGCTCACAACACCTACAATCAGCGGTGCTTTTTTGGGATTCGCCAGAGTGAATACCATCGGAAGCATATAATCATTCCAGGCTGCCCGGAAGCTTAATAGTCCTATGGTGGCAATCAGCGGCTTCAGCAGCGGTAGGATGATATTCCAATAAATCCGTATAAAGCTGCATCCGTCGATCTTTGCCGCTTCATCAATTTCAAAGGATATGGACTTCAAATAGCCCATGGCAATGAAAACATTGGTTACATGGACACCGAAAACCCGGATGATGATGACCCCTACAAGGGATGTATGAATCCCCATCAGCTTTGCCACTTGAAGCTGAGGATAAAGAGCGGAAGAACCCAGCGATATGAACATGGTTGACATCATCAGGGTATAAATTACTTTTTTGCCGATAAATCTTCCCCGCTGCAGGGCATAAGCAAGGGTTGTTGTTGTAATAATCGACCCGATGACTATAAAAAATGTCATGTACAGGCTGTTCCAGGTATAAAGCCTGAAATTTGCCAGCTGCCATGCCTGAACATAGTTGTTTACAACAAATTTTTTCGGCAGTATGCTCGCTCCTGCTGTCAGGATCTCCGCATTGGTTTTAAAGGATGCCAGAATGATATAGACCAAAGGGAATACGGCTATAATTAAAACAACCAGTAAAAAAATCGTTTTAGCGATGGCTGAAATCGGTTTTAGATATGAACTCATTGTAACCTCCCCTTAGTAAATATTACTCATTTTGTTTGAAAACTTCAGATAGATCACTGTGATGAAGCCTATGACAATGGCTGTAATAACGGACATTGCAGAAGCATATCCGAACTGATTTGCTCCCATTCCGTCTATATTAAAGAAAAATTTATAGATGTAGGTCATAACCACTTCCGTTTTCCCACCGGGTTGCCCATTAGTCAATACCAGTACCATTTCCGTCATTTTCATTCCTTCGATGATGGCTAGCATGATAACGATTTGCAGAATGGGTGCCAGCATGGGAACTGTAACCCGGAAAAACTTTTGCAAAGCATTGGCTCCATCAATTTCCGCACACTCATACAGCTCCTTCGGCACACTTTGCAGCCCCATAAGGAAAAAAACCATACTAATTCCAAAATGGCTCCAAACCACGGAGATGATCAGGACGGACATTGCCAGCCATTTATCCCCGAACCAGTTGATCCTTGCATCGATCAAGCCTGTATTCATTAGCAGATTATTTACAAACCCATTAAAGGTGCTGAATAATATGGAAAAGATAATTCCGATAATCGCACTGCTAATGATGGTCGGCATAAAAAATGTTGTCCGGAAAAAGGAGTTGGTAACAGATTTTGAATTTAAGAAAACAGCCAGCAGGAGGGCCAGGGGTATCTCAATTACCAGTTTTGCAAGGGGTATTATAAAGGTATTGAGCAAGGAACTCCAGTATACAGGATCTCTGGTAAAAATCCGGATGAAATTATAAAACCCTACAAACTTTGCCTCGGTAAAACCATCATAATCAAACCATGAATATCTCAAAACATATACAATCGGATAGATGGTAAAAAGAAGAAAGCCCACGAGTATGGGCAGCATAATCGCGTATGCCGGGATGGTATCATCCTTGAAAATTCTATATTTTGCCAGCTTGGAAAAAACCGCATTCATTGATAAGCACCTCATTTACTATACAGGCCCAATATGATTCATATCAGGCCTGTATTCATCATCCATACTTTATTCTACTTTTTTATGCTGGTATCGAAATTCTTATCTACATAGGGCGTCATGTCCACTCCACCGGAAACAGCCTTTTCAAGTGCCGCATTATACCGTTTGTCAAGATCTGCCATTCCCTGGTCGACTGTAACAGCACCCACTATGATTTTTTGAACAACTGCGGAAGCATTATCTCCCTCCAGCTTTATTTCCCCTGTCGGATTCGGCGGGCTTATGTAGCTGTTGCTCAGGTCTGCAAACTCCGCCCAGTTCTTTATGTTTGAACCATTCTTGGACATCTTTATGATTTCTTGCTTGTACGGGATATATTTTCCGGCTTCATAAAGCTTTACCAGTGTATCCTCTGCATTCCAGAGCTTGAACACTTCCATGGACTTTTCAGGCATTTCAAGAGCCTTTTTGCCGAAAACAATGGATGGAGTTTGATAGGTATAGTTTTTATAATTCTTTGCAGGATCTGCTACCGGCCTGCAGATTCCCCAATCCATTTTTGTGGGAAATTGATCCTTCCATACTCCTACATCATAGCTGGCAGAAAACTTGAATCCGATGTTGCCTTCTGCGAACTGTGCTCTTGCCTGGTCATTGTTTAACCCCTCACAACCAGGGAAGATACTTCCATCTTTACCCATATCCACCCAAAGCTGATAGAAAGGCTTGAACTCCGTAAAGGTAAATTTCCCTGTTTTCGTATCGAATTCATTATGTCCTACGGAGGATACATACTGGAACAAACCGTTTTGTGAAGCAATATTGGACTTTAAACCTTCGATAAAGCCGAATTCCTTACCACCTCCATTTTTTGTAATGGTTTTTGCCATTTCCCTCAGTTCGGTCCAGGTTTCCGGAGGTTTGGAATATCCGTTCTTTTTCAGAAGATCCTTATTATAGGCCACAGCCAAGGTAGTTACAGCAAAGGGCACTGTATAGGTTTTTCCATTGAAGGTATTGTTGGTAGGCTGTAAATACCCGTCATACTTTTTCACGAAGTCTTTTCCGCCGGGCATATCTTCAATGGCCACAATCCATCCGGTTTTTGCCAGCTGGGGAATGGTAAAGGAGCCTACATTGCTTTTAAATAATGCAGGTGCCTGGTTGGCAGCCAGCGCAACCTGCAATGTATTGGCGTAGTCTCCACCCTGAACTTTATAGTCAATCTGGATGCCCTTTTCTTTTCCAGGGCCATTATTGAAATCATCTACCATCTTTACGTCTTCAGCCTTTGATGATGCATTATTTGTCCATACTTCCACCGTTGACATTGTCACCGGTGCCTTTTTTGAAGTATCTTCTTGTGCAGTTTGCGGTTTGTCGGTGGTTTTGCTTTTAGAATCACAAGCCGCCAGAAGAAGAAGTGACATAGACAGACTCATTGCAATACTTACTGCGCGTGTAAATGTTTTTTTCATCTTCGTTTTCCTCCTTATTTACTATGATGGTCCTATTATAGCCCCTTTCACTTTTAATCTTAAGTATCAACTTTTATCAACATAGAAGATAGGATTTGACGATTATTTGAAAAAATGTTGACATTTCATCAACAACGTTGTTTCAACGAGACGGGAGATATGCTCGCCGCCTATAAAATGAATCGGTACCCGCCACCTATAGAGGTGGGGCGGGGGCCCATCTTATGCCTCGTTATAAAAGAGAGGCAGCCTCTATTTGTTATTGGATCACCGACCGGTGCTTATGGACAAATTTTTCCTTTCCTAAAATAAAAAACTGTCTCAAAAAGCGGATTATCCTATGGGCAATCCCTACAGACCGGTTTGTTTACAACCTACCTCTCCGACCTGTGGGGCGTACCCTGCGCATCCGTGCATTTTGAGACAGCCTCTTCCATCAACAATTTATTGAAACTTCTGCTTTTTCATTGTTACTTCCTTATACTGGTGTCGAACTCTTTATCTATATAGGGTGCCAGGTCCAACCCATTGGAAACGGCTTTATCCAGCGCCGCATTGTACCGCGCATCCAGATCAGCCAATCCTTCTTTCGCCGGAACCGCACCCACTATGATCTTTTGGATGACACTCTGGGCACTCTCTCCTTCCACTTTAATTTCGCCCAGGGGATTCGGGCCTGTTACATAGCTGTTGTCCCGGTCGGCAAAGTCTGCCCAATTCTTTATGTTTGAGCCGTTTTGGGACATTTGGATGATTTCCGGCCTGTACGGAATATACTTTCCCGCCTCATAAAGCTTTACCAGCGTCTCATCTGCATTCCAAAGCTTGAACACTTCCATGGACTTTTCAGGCATTTCAAGGGCTCTTCTCCCGAAAACAATGGAAGGGGTTTGATAGGTATAGTTTTTATACTTCTTCGCAGGGTCCGCCACTGGTCGGCAGATTCCCCAATCCATTCTTGTGGGGAACTGGTTCTTCCATACGCCCACATCATAGCTGGCTGAAAACTTGAACCCGATGTTGCCCTCTGCGAACTGTGCTCTTGCCTGGTCATTGTTGATTTTCTCACAGCCCGGGAAAATGCTTCCGTCCTTCTCCATGCCCATCCACATCTGATAGAAAGGTTCAAAATCAATAAAGGTAAATTTTCCGGTTTTTGTATCGAACTCATTATGTCCTACGGAGGGTACAAATTGATACAAGCCGTTTTGTGAATGAATATTGGATTTTAGTCCTTCGATAAAACCGAATTCCTTACCGCCCCCATTTTTCGTAATGGTTTTCGCTATTTCCCTTAGTTCGCCCCATGTCTCCGGAGGCTTTGAATACCCGTTCTTTTTCAAAAGCTCCTTATTGTATGCTACAGCCAATGTAGTCACAGCAAACGGAACTGTATATGTCCTGCCATTAAAAGTATTGACGATGGGCTGTAGATAGCCGTCGTACTTTTTCAAGAAGTCTTTTCCACCGGGCATATCCTCAATCGCAACGATCCATCCCAGTTTTGCCAGCTGTGGAATGGTAAACAAGCCCACATTGCTTTTAAACAGTGAAGGCGCTTGGTTGGCTGCCATAGCTGCCTGTAAGGTATTGACATATTCTTCGCCCAGTATTTTATATTCAATCAGGATGCCTTTTTCTTTTCCAGGACCGTTGTTAAAATCATATACCATTTTCACATCTTCGATTTTTGATGATGCATTGTTAGTCCATACTTCCACCGGCTTTAATTTCACTTCGGCCTTTTTCGCTTTTACTCCCATGGTGTTTTTACGGTCACAGGCAGCCAGAAACGAAAATGCCATCGATATACCCACTATCACACTCAGCACAGTGTTAAACCTGCTTTCCATTATCATCCTCCATAGTTAATTTTTAACCGCAGCCTGTCCCTGGCATCCAATAATTTATGACGGTTCCCTCAGGTTGGCAAGTCTTTTTCAGGACTTCCCATCAAAACAGAGGAAATCCTCTTGCTGTGGGGTACCCTATTTCGGGACAAATCCCGAATATAATTCAAAGATCCGAAGTTCCTTTAATAACGTAACCACTTCTTTTATATTGCCTTTGTCAAATTTCTTTAAAATACGGTTAATCTGCGTTCGGATCGTAACCTCTTCCACACATCGCTCCTGTGCCACCTGGCGGTATGACTTCCCCTGGTAAAGGGCCTTCAGTATTTCCATTTCAGAGGATGTGAGCTTGGACATTACATTCAAGGTATAAATCATACTGCTATGTTCATTACGGAGTCTCGAAAACTCTCCGATAATTTTTTGCGCAACTTCCGGACGCAGTGAGATATTATTTTTATATACATTTCGGATGGAACTTAAAATATCAACGATGGAACTGGTCTTTGTAATAAAATCCATCGCGCCGGCACTGTAGGCTTTGAAAATGATTTCATCCTCTTCATGAATCGTAAGAACAATGATTTTTACTTCCTGCATTCTTTTCTTTATATATTCGATGGCATCGACGCCTGCCATATCCGTATCCATCTGAACATCCATCAGTACAATATCCGGCTTCAACTCTAAAACCGTACTGCATGCCGTCTCAAAACTTGTTGCTGTTCCCACAACTTCCATGTCACTTTCTCTGGCGATAATCAGTTTAAAATAATTCTGGATTTCCTCCATATCTTCACAAATAACAATTCTAATCTTGCTCAAGGTTATCTTCTCCCTTCTTTTTGGGAAATAGCAGCTGAAATTTCGTGTATTCTCCCACTTTACTATCCACGGTAATAAAGCCCGAATTTCGTTTCATGATTCTATATACATGGGAAAGTCCTATCCCCCAATTATATTGCTTGGATTTTGTGGAGTAAAAGGGTTTGAATATGTTTTTCATCTCATTTTTAGAGATCCCGCAGCCATTATCTACAATATTTACCATAATCCAGTCAACTTCCATATCTACTTCAATCGTAATCACGCCATTTTCTCTTTTGGCTGTAGTAATAGCATCTACACTGTTTTGAATAATATTGTCGAACACGTCCGAAAGCTGGTAACCATCGAAAATCATATACGCCTCGCTAACATTATATATTTTTCGAATCGTAATAGAATCCGGTATATTAATCCGGTGGAGCGAAGCCTCAATCACGTTGATTACTTTATTCGATGAAGGTTTTGGCTTCACCGTTTTCATAGAATCCAGCGTCTTTGTGAGCGTAGTAAGGGTAACATCGGTAGAATGAGTTATTTTTCTGAGAGCTACCAGCCCCTCTTCCGTTCCATAAGCTGCTTCTGCCTGTTCGGCAAGAATCTTCATCATAAACATGGTATTTTTATGAGAGTGAAAAATGCCTCGCAAGTATCTATTAAACAATACAGTATTTCTCTTAATGTACAGATTTCTAAAAAAATCGTTGGTATCCAGCGTCTGGTATTTAATTAGCAGAAGAAACATGATAGGGATGGAAAGCAGCATCGCCAGCGGCAGGATATCAAAGTAAAAATAGGGTATGGACTTATTTATCGGAAAAATCCAGTACACAGGTTCTGTTTGGAAGTAGCTTTTTCGAAAAGGTCCAAACATAAAAATTGTTATAAAAAACAAATCCAATAGCATCAAACAAAAAGCCAAGGGTATAACCTGCATTTTTTTAAAGTTAACTTTTGTGTTGAAGTAATATTTACCCAGTACATAAAAAGGATAGGTCAGATAGAGCAAAATAAAGCTGAAATTCAGTGCATCAAGCCTTTGAATCAGCTCTTTAAAAGCCTCCTTGGGTACCAGGCCCCCAGGGTTATGTCCCACAATGTACAGATAAAACACGCTGCTGGTTTTAGGGTCATAAAACCATATATTAAATAGCAGGTAAAGTATGGAAAAAACGAATATCAATACTCTCCTCTTGTCGAATTTCCGGGTTCGAAAAGCTGTAAACTCATAGGTAAACAGCGGAAATACAAAGAGAAAAAGGCTCATTCCGATATTTAAAAGACGGTTGACACTGGAAAAAACAATCTTGTTTTGCAGAATGTGCAGATAAATCCAGTAGTCCAGGACAAAAAAAAGGCTCTTCGGCTGATAATAGTTATTGAGCCTGGAAATCTGCACAATACTTGCAAACAGAGCCAGATCAAGTCCTACAATCATGATGGTCAAAAGCCAGCTATATCTGTTCCTGTGGTTTTTTATGAGTATAATGATAAGAAAAAAGGTCAGAAGCAACATTAAATATGCCATTATGGTCCTCACAAACATTCCGTTACAAACGGTATTGTCTTAAAATCTATATAAAGACAGAACAAAAGCAGTGTATAAGAGAGGCAAGAATACCTCTGCTTGCTGTTGCTTTTACTTTATCATGATATTAGGCTATAGTCAATGCACTAAAATCTTTCATCGACAGAAGCGAAATACAAAGATTTCAATTTCTCCCGTAGAAAATTTATCGGCTGCATGTATAATAGTACATCAACACGTACTGCCTGCATTTTACAGTATTCCTCACTATAAAATGGCCCTGGTTTCCTTAACATTAAAAAGGCAGCATTCCTGCTTACATCAGGCTGCTACCTTTTCAACTTATTGCTCTGAGAAACAGTTGGCAGAGCGGATCGAATCCTCATTTATCCGCCTTCTTTTTTCCTTCATTTAACGTCTTTGCCTTTTGCTGCTCTAAAACATACAATATCCTTTCGGCTGCAATACGGCTGGCATTTGCCTCTACGGCAAGCTTCAGCGCAAGCATGGAAAGCACGTCCTCACAGTCACTCTCACTTCCCGATTCCAGCGTATCCTTGACCCGAAGGGAAACAGCCTGTAGGGCCTCATCCTGAACATGACAGAAGCTGTTATATAGCTCAGACATCTGCATTTTGTCTGCCTGGCTGTTTACCAATTTTGATATATCTGCTATAGGCAGCACCTGTTTCAGCATGCATACGGTCAACAAATACCCCAGATGTTCCTTTGAATATTTTTTTTGCACGGGGCGCGGTATTAATTTATCCTTAACATAGTTGTTAATCATGGAAGGCGTGATGATTTTATCATTTTCACCATTCATGAAAACACTCATTTGCCGTTCCATATAGGTTATTACCTGATCCATGTACAGGTCAATGTCAGGGAGTGAATCCCATTCCGGAATTTTATGGGAACCCAGTTCTTCGGACCAGGATAAAAGCATATCAGTAATTTCTTTCATTCTTTATCGCTCCTAATTTTATTGAATATATAGTAACATTATTCGGCAAATTATTCAATGTAGTTATATAAATGCATTGACACTGTCAGTCTATTGGTATAATATAGTTATGAAAACTAGATTATACATTTTTCAAAATAAGAAGAGGTGGATTTTATGTTTAAAGTTATTAAAAAAATAAATATTTGGGGTGATTCCATCCTAAAGGGTGTGATTTATGATGAAATCCGTAAAAAATATACCACCCTTAAGGAAAATAATGCATCTCTTATTTCTAAAGATACCGGCCTTGATATAAAAAACAATGCACGCTTCGGACTGACTGCACCCAAAGCAAGAAACCTTATGCTGGCTGCCCTTGAAAAAGGGGTTGATTGCGAAGCTGCCATTATTGAATTCGGGGGTAATGACTCCGACTTTAACTGGGCCGATGTGGCGCAGGAGCCGGACAAGGAACATATTCCCAATACGCCCCTTGACACGTTTCGCACCTGCATTACAGACATGGTCAATGCTTTGAGGAAACATAACATTGTTCCTGTCCTTGTTAACCTGCCCCCCATCGATGCGGAGAAGTATTTTGCATGGATTACCCGAGATGGCCTTGACGGCAGCAGAATACTGCGGTGGCTCGGAGACGTTCAACGCATTTACCGTTACCACGAGTGCTATAGTCTTGCCATTACCAATCTTGCCAGAACGCTGAACTGTCATTTGATTGATGTACGGGAAGTCTTTCTGCTTGAAGTCAACTACAGCCGTTACCTGTGCCTGGATGGAATCCATCCCAACAGCGAGGGACATAAGCTTATGAATAAAGTCTTTAGCGAATACGTAAGGTGTTATTGTACATAAAATCAGGGTGTAAAAGGCCTTCACCGCGTATCCCCTGTGAAAATTTCGCTGCTGCTTACATTATAAAAACATTTGAAGGAGTCTTTACCTGATGAAAACACAGATTTTTTATTTTTCCGGTACGGGGAATTCACTTTATATTGCACGCGAATTACAGAGAAAACTTCCGGATTCAACTGTAGTTCCTATCATTGACGCATTGAATACAGATAAAATCGAAGTTACCGGAGATGTTGTCGGGTTCGTATTTCCTATTCATGCATTTACACTGCCAATCCCGGTTAAAAAATTTCTAGAGCGGGTTCATTTGAATTCCGCCTCCTACATTTTTGCCATAGCCACACGCGGTGGTTCGCCTTGCCGGATATTTACGGATATTGATAAAATACTTAAGAAAAAAGGCAAGTCCCTTGATTCTCGTTTCTTTATCAATATGCCCAACAATTATATTCCTGTCTTGGAAGCCCCGACGCAGGCGGAAATCAAAAGACTTGAAGCTGAAGCGGAAAAAAAGCTGGAAATAATTCAAGCTGCCATAGTTAACAGGAGAAAAGAGCAGGAAAAGGACCCAAACGGCTCCTTCTGGAAAGAGAATATCCTGTTCCCTGTTTTAACAGCTTTCTTCCATAAAACGGGCTATTTGAATACGGAAAGAAACTTTTATTCTGATTCGAATTGTTCCGGATGCGGACTATGCGCAAAAACATGCCTTTCAAATAAAATAGAGATGAAAGACGGCGCACCTCACTGGCGAAAAGACACTGCATGCATATTTTGTCTGGCATGTATTCATTACTGTCCCTCTAAGGCAATCCAGCTTCGAAAGACAAAGACCCCTTCAAGAGGAAGATATCATCATGCTGAAGTTACTGCAAGGAATATCGCAGCACAAAAACAGGTTATCAGCACGGACACCTTAAAAGCCCAGTTTTGAAAACCTCCTCTTCGCCGTCCCATTGGCGCTATATTTCGAGGGGAGACGCAATACGTCTCCCCTCTTACTTGCTGCTTATTTGGATAATATCAGGTAATTTACCTCAATTTACGGTTATATACTGCCTATGCCTTATCCAGTGTTACGAATTATGAATAGCAGACTACCTGCCAAACACCTCGAATTCCCATAAGGAATAGCCCCATGTTGTAGTCCTTGCTGTGCCGTACATTCTCACATACCTTCCGGTTACAGGTGTAGTAAAGGTTATACTCTCCACTCCTCCTGCCGCGCCCGTCTTTACATGCGCGTCCGTCCATGCTGCATTATCCGTTGATACCTGTATCTTGTAGTCCTTCGCGGCGGCTGTCTCCCAGGTAAGTTTGACGCCCGTTACAACATAGTTTGAGCCAAGGTCTACGGTGATCCACTGCGGGTCACTCCACTCCGACTCCCAACGGGTATTCGTCCTGCCGTCAAAGGCAAGGCCTGCATTGCCTGAAGAAGCTGCCGCCGGCTTATTTAGCGCTAAATCATTTGCATATACACTATTAATGGTGATTGTAGAAGTTGCTACGCTCGAATCCTTCATACCAGGCTTATAGGCGATGGCCTTCACTGTTGCAGTGGCAGATACGGTGAAAGGACCTGCATATATTGTTCCTGTAGTAGCCGTTGGAGTGGAACCGTCTGTTGTATATCTTACGGCAGACCCTGGAGTTATGCCGGTGATGGTTACGGTTTGTGCGGTTCCATATACGCCGGTTTTTGGAGTTATATACGGCTGCTCTACATTATTGCTGAATTCCGCCACAGTCTGCCGCATACTGCCCGCTTTTGCAGTATCCCCCGTATTGTTGACGACATGGGTAATTTCACCATACCCTGCCAGGTATACAGAGCATGCATGATAGACTCTCACGCCGGATTTGGCTGGAACCTTAATGGCGCTATTCAGCTTTACATCCGCATCCCTGAAATAGGAATAGACTCCAAGTCCCAAAGCCTCATGCGTGGTCACTGTATCTGCCACTTTGTAGGAAGCATACCCATTCTCACTGCCTGCCATCCACCCGGATTGACCTGGAACATCATACGGAATTTCACTTTGATAGAAGTATACGCGTCCGCCATCTCCGTTCCACAAGGTCTGATACTCATGGAAATGCTCAACAAACAGGCCGTACGCCGTCACATTGTTCCCGTTTACAATAACACCGTTCCTTGTGGTATTCACTGTCCACCCTACTCCTGCACCGTGGTCTGCTCGCCATACCCAGAAATGGTCGATGATAACATTATTGCTATTTATCCTAACACATACGTCAGCTTTTCCAACAGCAGCTCCTCCTACTCTGAAAAATAGGTCGCTAAGAGTTGTTGGATTCGCTGCATGGC
Source organism: Bacillota bacterium (assembly GCA_023419605.1). Lineage (GTDB taxonomy): Bacteria > Bacillota > Clostridia > Acetivibrionales > JAEZXR01 > JAEZXR01. Next base: position 21,111 of record JAEZXR010000090.1, read on the forward strand.
TTGCTGTACTGCCTGCCGGCCCAACTTCCAATAACACCGGTGAATTGACCTCTCCAGCATCAAAAAGGATTCCTGCAACTTTTACACCGTCCACATCGGCAACCGTCATGGCAGCCGTCCCATTATCCGGTATTAAGGTTGCAAGTCCAAGGCCCAGCAGAACCGTATCGGCACGTGTCACGTTAAGCGGTGCACTTAGATGATATATGCCGGGAGTAAATAAAATATTCTTTCCATCACCGAGGGCCTGATTCAAGCTTGCAGCGGTAGAAGTTTCAGGGTGTGCGACTACAAAGTCACCAAGGGCCAATGATGTTCCCGGACCCATTCCGTTTTCCCAGGTAATTCCCTGGACGTTGGTCCTTACAGCAGGTACAAAAACGTTATAGTTCCCGGCGCTGTCAAGATAGAGGAACGGCTTTTCACGGATCACCGGCGTTTGACTGACAACGGTATAGGCCGGACTGGGCCAAGCTTCTGCCGGAACGTTTACATCTCCAACAAAGACCATGTTCCAGTTTGAACCACTCCAGGAGCCCAGTTGAGTATTTCTGGTCAAATACTGCTGCTGCGATCCGGAGGAAAGGTTGTTATCGATCTTGGAATCGGCGATAAAGCCGCCGCTGGACCAGCTTTTGTCATAGTTGGACCCCGGGTCCCACAGTGTCATATTTCCCTTTATGTGCACGCGCCGCATGGGAGCTGCCTGTGACGCTGCCCATGTTTCGGTACCCGAAGGCGCCACCGTACTTGCGGAGTATGTCGGAACATCGGCAAGGTTTTCAACCGAACGCCAGAAATTACAGGTGGCATTGCCATCCATCCAATTGGCTTCGCAGCGTACCGACCCCGTTACCGTGACATCATCAGGCCTTTGTCCCAAACCGTATACGGAAGTGTAGAAGCCGACAGCAAGATTAACATTGTACGAACCCGGTTTGAAAAAAAGTGCATACCGCTCGGGACCGAATTGGTTCGATTCCATTTGCGAAAATATGCTGTCAACCGCACTCTGGATGCTGGAACTTGACATGGACGGATCGAATATTTTAACATTGGGGCCAAAGTCCAGCGTTGTGGTGGCAGATACTGCTGGCGACAATGCCGATTCTCCGTTTCCATTCACTGCTGAAACCTTATAATAATATGCAGCAGTATCCAAACCTGTATCCGTGTAACCGGTTGATGCTACAGGGACACTGTTGACCTTTACGTATGTTCCGGAACCGGCAAAGGAACGGTATAGGTTATAGCCCGTTGTACCTGACACTGCATTCCAGCTTAAGCTGACCGAATTTGTCGTTACGGAATTCGCCTTAAGTCCGGCAGGTGTTGCCGGGATTGAACTGCCGCCGGATAAGGTAATAACCGAAGCAGCCACATCCGAATCCGTCATTCCTGGTGCGTAGGCTATAGCTTTTACCGTTGTGGTGGACGATACGGTAAAGGGCTCCGTATATATTATTCCTGTGGCAGCTGTCGGAGTGGAACCGTCTATTGTATACCTTATGGCGGAACCTGTGGTTGCATCGGTTATGGTTACTGTCTGTGCCGATGTATAGGTCCCGGTTGCCGGTGTTATGACAGGTGTTGCTGTTTTAGCGACAGGTGAAGTATCACCATATACCTCGAACTCATAGATTGAATATCCATATCCTGTGGTCCTTGTTGCACCATACATTCTTACATATCTCCCGGTTTTGGCGGCAAAGGCCGCGTCCAGTGTTGCGCCGGATGCTCCGCCTGCTACGGTATAAGCATCCGTCCAGGTTGAATTATCCTCTGATACCTGTATCTTGTAGTCTTTCCCTGCGGCTCTCTCCCAGACGACCTTAACGCCTGTTACGCTGTAACTTGAACCAAGGTCTACACAAATCCACTGCGGGTCACTGTAGTCTGATTCCCAGCGGGTACCTGCATTGCCGTCAAATGCTTTTGCCGGCGTACTTCCGGCGTTGCGGGATGAAGATGCCGCAGCAGTCTTGTTCAAGGCTATATTCGCAGCAGCATGGGAAACAGCAGGCCTCATCGTGAATAGACCCAAAACAAGGGCTAATGTGAGAATTACCGGTAAAATCCTTTTACTTTTCAACATTCTCTCTACCTCCTAATCCTTCGACTTTGTTCATAACTACATACCTTTACCCGTAGGGTGAAACCTCCTTTCTCCGATAGCATAGAAACCCGATTTATTTAAAGTTATGTAGTTCCGCTTTAATTTTGAAATATATATGCAGTCGTCTGTTCGTATTAGGAAACGTCAAGGTATTTTAGAAATGTTCATAGGTTTGTCTCAAAAAGAGACTTTAAGTTATAGTATGAATTGCGTGCATCTATTGTGAGATTATTATATATTCCCCCCGTTTCTATTTACACCCAAAAATTAACAAAATGGTTTAAAATCTATAAAACTTTTATAATTTATATTTTTTTAAACATCGACGGGAGGTAAATCGAAAAAAAGAACGGTTGAACTTTATCAGCTTGCTTTTTGGCAATAAATCTTAATTAATCAGGTATAATCGGTTTCGAAAGAGTATCAGCTGTTATAACTATATGTGCAGTTGCACATGTTCCCCCGCTGCCAGTGAGGGGTAGGATGAGTGTCTGCGATGATGAATTTATGTTTAAAAGGGCACCTGGCTTGAATTAAGGATTTTACCTTCATCCCTCTGGTTTACCATGTCCTCCGTTGAATATATGAATTCGCCCGGTACAGAATAAGAATAGACTTATTCCGCTTTATTGGGTCCGCTTGTCAGACTTTCTCTGTAATCGGAAGGATTGACGCCTACGACTTTTTTAAAGGCAGCGCTGAAGTAATACGCATCCCGGTATCCAACTTTTTCAGCAATTTCATACACCCTTAAGTCTGAATTTTTCAATAACTCTTTTGCTTTGCTTATTCTAAGATCCGTAAGGTAGTCGATAAAGTTCCGGCCTATGTAATTATTGAACAGAATACTCAAATACCCCATGCTGATGTTAAAAGTCTTTGACAGGCTCGTAAGGCTTATATTTTCATAAAAGTTTACATCCACATACTCTTTCAGCTTATCCATAAGCGCTTTATTTCTATTATTCCGTTTCTTATTGATAAACTCGTTTATTTTATAGAAAAAGTCAAAAAACCATTCCTCCAGCTGTGCAATCCCCACAACCCCTCTAATATTGATATAAGGATTGAATTCACTACCAAATATTTCAGTAATATTATAACCCATCTCATTGATAGTCTTGTAGGTTAAAAGAAAAATGCTATTGACAACTGCATTCACGGAATCGATGCCCAGCATGGCACTTTTCAGATCGGTAATGATGTTTGCAATATCCTTTTTTATTTCCTCAAAGGCACCTACCTTCAAGTCCTCGTAAAGCTTGTTGTTCACCAGGGCATGAAGCTGCCGGCTGTAAATCTTGTTCTCAAAATTCATGTCATTAAAGGTATAGACGATGCCCCTTCCGTGTATAAAACTTAACATCGCCGCAGAAGAAGCTTCCTTATAAGATATGTACATATCCTTCGGGTTGAAATAGGTGTTGCCGATTCCGATGGTTATTCTCAGTCCTATCTCCTCATTGATTTTCCCTATCAGTCCCTCCAAAAAGGGGGTCATTACATCGAGGTCACTATAGCATACCACTACAATTTGATCGATCTTATAGTTGACGACATAGACAGTGGATTGAAAATCCGGGCAAATTTCCTTTTCTGCATCAAATTTTGAAAAGTATTTGTCAACCCAATTAAACAAGGACAGGTTAAAAATATATTTTTGTTCCTCATCCTCCGTCCGAATGATATCAACAAGGCTATCGATATTCATTACCACTACAAAATAAGGAATATTACTGATATGAGTAAGTTCCAGATATTTTAAATCATTTTCGATGTTTCCGATAAAGTTGTCATTGAGCAAGTCATTAAAAAGCTTGTCCCGAAGCTGCTTTTTGTTCTCCCGGAGCTGCTTTCTCAGATTATCGATTTCGACATTTTGGAGTCTTTCCCTTATTATTTCTTCCTTAATTCGGTTCACGGTTTCTAAAAGGTTTTTTGATATAAAGGGCTTTAAAATATAATCATCTACATTCAATTTAATCGATTCCTTGGCATATTCAAATTCAGCATGGCCTGAAATGACAATGGACCGAACCCTTTTATCCACGTTTTTAAGCTCACGGATCAGCTCAATTCCATCCATCTTCGGCATTTGTATATCTGTTATTACGATATCCATCTCATGGCTTTTAATGATTTCAAGGGCCTGGAGACCGTCACAGGCCTCATAGATCTCCTCAAACCCATTATCCCGCCAATTGACATTGTTGAGTATCTTGTTCCTTATCATATCCTCATCTTCTACTACCAATAATCTAAACATGCTTATCCACTCCTCAATAGACTCACGAATATTCTTTCCTATATAGTAGAATTCTCAACTGCCGATTTGCAGGTGAGCAGCCGAAGGTTTTGGGATACCACCCGCCAAACCCGTAAGTTTTACTCCAAACCATGGACCTTAGTCGATTAACGGAATATTGATTACTGCTCTCGTGCCAACGGAACTCTTACTCACATACCATAGCCCGTAGTCATTTCCAAAATTTAGTTTTATTCGCTCATTGACATTTCTAATACCAAAATACTCATTTTCATCTTTAATAAGCTCTTCATGGGCCAGAACGCTGTTGATGTGTTCCAGAACCTCCTCTTTCATGCCTGCACCGTTATCGATAACCTCGAAAAGGATTTGCTCCTGCCGGACATAGCCTTTAATGATAATCAAGCCTTTTTTGTCCATTCCCCGAACGCCGTGGTAGATGGCATTCTCTACCAGGGGCTGCAGTATCAGCTTAATGGTCTTATACTTATAAATATCATCTTCCAGTTCAAAGAGATAATCAAATTTATTGGAAAACCTGAACTGCTGTATCAGCAGATAGGACCTGACATGGTCAATTTCTTCCCGGACCGGAACAACTTCCTTGCCATGGCTTAAGCTGGTTCTGAAAAACCTGCCCAGTGACTCAACCAGATTCATGGCATCCTCATTTCTATTCTGCTCCAAAAGACCGATGATCGAGTCGAGGGTATTGTAGACGAAATGCGGCTTGATCAACTCCTGCATCGCTTTCATTTCCATCTTCCTGATTTTTAACTGGTCATCCACGATTTTGTCCATGAGCTCTCTTATCTTATTCATCATTTTATTAAAGCTGTTAGCCAATTGACCGATTTCATCCCGGGTTTTAATGTTTGCGTTAATTGTCAAATCATTTTCCGACGCCCGTTTCATTAAGCTTCTCAATTCCCTTATAGGGTTGGTCAGGAGGGTCGTCAAATACAGCGTAAGCAGTAAAACAATAAAAATAATCGATATTATAACCAATAAACTTATTTTACTGACTTTGCTTATGTCCTTAATCATTTCTGCTTCCGGTGAAACCCCTATGATTTTCCAGCCGGTGATTTGCGATGTTTTAAAGGTAATAATATAATTTGTTCCGTTTATTTTATCCCTAAAGCTTCCGCTTTCATCGTTTATCAGTTTCGGGTTTTTAACAACGACCTTGGTAGCCCTCAGATTATTGGCATCTACAGGCAGATAAATTACATCGCCGTTTTTCTCGGCAAGGTAGACATAGCCCTTTTCGCCGAGTTTAATATCGTTGCAAATTTTATTTAAAAATCCCACATCAATATCGATGCACATAATGCCCTGCCCACCAAGGGCGCTGGCATTAACCGTCTTACCGATTGTGAAAATGTTTCTGTTCAGAGCATCCACATACGGTGGACAAATGGAAACCCCCTCCGTAGCTTTTTTGATCAAGGGGCCATATAGCGGTTCCAGGCTGATGTCCGTCCAAAAGCTCCCATAGCAGCTTATGGTTTGTCCTGCATGCGAAATAACCCTTATGTCCGCCAGGTCGCTTTTCATCCTTTTTAAGCTGTTGAAGTTCTCCCATATTCGAACGGTGTACTTCCTGTTGCCGTCTATATCCCCTGCTTCATTTAATTTCAGATATTGCAGTATGTAGTAATCGTTTCTTAATTGAAGGATATTTATAATGTCACTGATGTAGGTTTCGATATTTTTATTGATTCTCTCAATTACTTCAAAGGAATAGGTTGTAGTGTTTTTTTGGAGGTTTTCAAGATAGTACCGGTAAGAAAAAAAACCAAAAATGAGTACAGGAAACAATCCCAGCATTAAAAAGCATGCTGTCAGCTTTGATTTTATACTATAGAAATTCAGTCCCCTCAACAAACGATTCATAATCCACCCGAAGATTAACTTTTATTTTATTTCCCAAGATTTCTTTGATTGCAAAAGCATGTCGTAATTATCGCTATTCCCCAATTCAAGGCCTGTATCTATAAAATATGTATTGATGCTCTCTCCCTTTATTGCTCTATATAAATTCCGTACACTCAGCTCCCCCATCTTTTTAAAATCCTGGCCCACAAGAGCATCCGCCATTCCCTTTTTCGCGGCAACTACCATCGGGTAGAAAGTATCGATCACGATGGAGATTCCGCCGTTTTTACACCACCGCTGGAAGCGCGGCATCGAATCTGAAGGTACGATCAGCGGCCATCCGCCGGTACTGAAAAAAATATCCACATCTTCATTATTGCGCATATATCCTTCGAGAACCTCGCCGGCTATGTTAATATCATCCTGGCAATACAGCGTATCCATTACCTTTAACCGAATATTGCTGTATTTTGTAGTTTCCTCAAACCCACGAAGTCTTTCATTCAAATTAAAGCTTCCCTTATCGGCAGTCATTACAAGTACTTTTAGCTCTTCCCTGCCTTTTTTCTTCCATTTCAGTATTTTTTCCAACTCTGTCCCGCAGGCTTTTCCGGCGGCATAGTTATTTGTCCCACAATAAAACAGCCGCTTGCTGTCCGGCGAGTCGGAATCAAAGGTAGCCACCTTAATCCCCGCATCAACGGCTTTATCTATAACCTTTTTCATTCTTCCGGGATCCACACAGCTTATGACGATACCATCGACCTTCCGCCTTATGAGGCTCTCCACAATAAGCTCCTGTTCCCGGGAATCCGTCTGCATGGGCCCTAACCATTCGAACTTTACTCCTAACTCCTTGCAGACACGTTCGGCCTCTTCCTTGGCATCGAGAAAGACGGGATTATCCAGGGATTTGGGAACAAAGGATATGATGGTGTCGCGGCGCTTCGGATAGGTGGTACTGCTGTCGTTCACAGCATCATTCCCAACCGCAAAGTCCGATGGGCTGCCGGCTCCCTTCTGAGCGACGCTGCATCCGCTTGTAAACAGTATCCATGCAATTAGGCAGAATAGTAAAAACCTCTTATGACTTTTCAAAAGTAACCTCCTCTTCTTCGCCCTTTATTCAAAGGATAAGCCAATCGTATTCTTCGGAATATCCGGTAACTTCTTTGCTATTCATGCTCTGCTGCCCAGTGGAGGCTAAAACCTGTTCAAAGACCGGTGAGAACCGGTCAGTAGTTACGGGAATCACTTTTAAAATTTAAATATTTTATCGATAACAGTTTAAATTATACCATATTTTCCATATAAAGTAATAACTTCTTGTCAATCCGTCCATATATTTGAAACCGCTGTGATGATGCTCCCTGTGGTTCTTTTCTATACAAAAATAAAACTGAGGGGGGTAGACAAACTCCCCCTCTTTGCTGCTCCTTGAATCTTACTTCCAAGGCTTCGTATTTTTGATTACTTCATCGATGTTGGTTTTGTCAACATTTACTATGCCCGTATCAATAAATTTTTCTACGGTTTCGCCTTTGATGGCTTTTACGAGGCTTTGAACGCCTTTTTCACCCATTGATATGAAGTTCTGCCCGATTTCAACCTGAACGATACCGTCTTTTACATACTGGAGCATCGGGTAGAAGGCATCAACGGTTACCACGATTCCGCCCTTCTTCGCAAATTCCTTCATGGTAGGCATGGAATCCTGCGGTGTGAAGAAGGGCCATCCGCCTACGATGTACCAGGCTTTCAAGTCGGCGTTTGCCTTTGTGTACTGCTCTAAAACAGTAACTGCCTTGTTTACATCGTCATCACACGCCTGTACAGGCGTGTAATCGATATCAGCCCCCTGTGCACCTTCTTTAAAGCCTTTGATTCTCTGTTCAAGATTGAATGAACCGGGAACCCCCGTTAAAGTTCCCATCTTAATTTTACCTTTCCCGGCGATGAGCTTCTTCATAGCTTCACCGCAGGCTTTACCCAGCTTGAGGTTATCGGTTCCTGCATAGAATATTCTCTTGCTGTCCGGTGAGTCGGAGTCAAAGGTAGCCACCTTGATCCCCGCATCACTGGCCTTATTGATAACATCCTTTAGTGCGTTAGGATCGTTACAGCTGACAAGGATACCGTCAACCTTTTTCTGAATCAAGCCTTCGATAACCTGTACCTGTTCTGCTGCATCCGCCTTGGTTGGACCGGTCCATACAACATTTACGCCCAAATCCTTACCTGCTTTTTCCGCACCGTCTTTGCTGTCAAGGAATACCGCGTTGTCAAGTGCCTTTGGAACTACTGCGATGGTCAATTTCTTATCCGTCTTTGTTTCGCCTTTGGCTGCCGGTTCGCTTTTGCTGCCGCAAGCGGAGAGTGCCAATGACATCGTCATCGCCACCAATACTGCCAATCCTCTGGTTAATCGTTTTTTCATCCTTTTTCCTCCCATTTTAAAAATAGTTTGGTTATGCCCATCGATAGGAGAGTGTGAAATGCGCAGCCGTTCTTTTTCAAGACCGCTTTTTCACAGCCTCCTGCAATATTTGCTAAAAGCTCCGGCACGGGCGATCCCCAGCCTTCACTTATACAGCCTTTTTCTTGTATCTGATCTGGTCCGCCGTTACTGCAATAATGATGACCAATCCGATAACCGCCTGCTGCCAGTAGGCGGACACATCCAGGAGTATCAGACCGTTTCTTAATACCCCCATTATAGCGGCCCCAAGGATGGTTCCAAAGATGTTTCCCCTACCACCCGACATGCTGGCGCCTCCGATGATAACCGCGGCGATGACATCCAGTTCATAACCCAGTCCTGCCGTTGATTGTGCAACACCCAGCCTGGCAGTGGTTACGATGCCCGAGATGGCGGCCAAAAAACCCGACAAAGCATAAACCACCAGTTTTACACGCTCCACGTTGATACCCGAAATCCTTGAAGCTTCCTCACTTCCGCCAACGGCATACACCCTCCGGCCAAAGACCGTATTGTTGAGGAGGACGGAAAAGATAACAGCCAAAACAATCATATAGATCACCGGGTATGGGATGTTGAAGATAACTCCCTGCCCAAGGATATTGAACTTTGGCGGCATGGGGATGGGATATCCGCTTGTAATGGCATAGGATAAGCCTCTGGCTACGCTCATCATACCCAGGCTGGCAATGAAGGGCGGAAGGTTCGCTTTATTGATCAGTACTCCGTTTGCCAAGCCGCAAAGGATTCCGCCGATAATTCCGAGGAGAATCGCCAAGGGAATAGGAATCCCCATTTTCGAGTAGGCATAGGCTGTTATGACACCGGCAAAGGCAAAAATAGATCCTACCGACAGGTCAATCCCACCGGTGATGATGACCACCGTCATCCCGACGGCCATGATGGCAATGTAGGAAAATGCCCTTGTAACGGATGAAAGATTGTCTATGGTCAGAAAATTCTTGCTTGCAACGGTCAGTACTGCACAAAGTCCAATTAATATGAGCAGCACACCGAAAGTTTCATTTTTTGCATACCTCCTTATTTTAAAAAGCAAGGTATTGGGTAGAGTATTGTTGTTTGTCTTGGCTGTTTGTAAATCCTGGCTCATCTTTATGCCCCCTTTAAAGCCATTCCCATTATTCGTTCCTGTGATGCGTTGGATTTATCCAATTCCCCTTTGATGCTTCCGTCGTGCATAACAATGATTCTATCACTCATCCCTAAAATTTCAGGAAGTTCCGAGCTGATCATAATAATGGCAACACCGTTTTGTGCCAGACTGCTCAGAAGCGAATGAATTTCTTTTTTTGCCCCGACGTCAATGCCTCTCGTCGGTTCGTCCACGATCAAGACTTTCGGAGTTGTTGCAAGCCATTTGGACACAACAACCTTCTGCTGGTTCCCCCCGCTTAGATTCACAACTTCCTGTTCCCTGTGGGGAGTTTTGATTCTCAGCTTCTCTATGTAAGTATCCGAAGCATTGTTCTCCAAAGCTTTCTTCAGGAATCCGATTTTGCTTATGAGATTCAATCCCGGTAATGTGATATTTTTCTTTACACTCATTCCAAGAATGAGTCCCTGCTTTTTTCTATCCTCGGGAACGAAGCCGACACCGAGCCTTATGGCGTCTCCGGGAGACTGTATTTTGACTTCTTTACCCTCTATAAATATCTTGCCGCCGGTCCTTCTATCTATGCCGAATATGGCCCGCATGACCTCTGTGCGTCCGGCACCAACCAATCCGGCAAATCCCAGAATTTCTCCCTTTCTCACCTTGAAACTGATGTTCTTTAAAAATTTTTCCGTAGAAAGCTCTTTAACCTCAAACACTACCTCTCCTATCGGCACTTCCACCTTGTCAAAGATGCTCTCCAGTTTTCTTCCCACCATCATCTGGATAATTGCATCCTCGGTGATATTCTCTTTTCTGAGGCACCCCACATACGTTCCGTCACGAAGAATGTGTACCCTGTCCGATATCCGCTGAACTTCATTCATTTTATGGGAGACAAAAATTACCGAAACACCGCTTTTCTTTAATTTGTTTATGATATCAAAAAGCGTTTCCGCTTCCCGGTCCGTCAAGGATGATGTGGGCTCATCCATAATAATCAATTTCGCATTTTGGGATAATGCCTTGGCAACTTCAACCATCTGACGCTGCGACAACGGCAAATCCTGTACCAAAGTATCGGGATCACAGTGAAGGCCCACCGCATCCATGAGCCTGGCCGCTTCCTTCTTCGTCTGTTTTTTATCAAAGAAGAAATTCATTTTATTTCTTTCTCTGCCCGTAAATATATTTTCAGCAATGCTTATGTTGGGGAGAAGGTTCAATTCCTGGAAGATAACACTGATTCCAATCCGCTGTGATACAACCGGCGATGAAATGTTTACCTCCTGTCCGTCAAAAATCAAGCGTCCTTCATCCTTGCTATATACACCGGCAAGAATTTTAATCAAGGTAGACTTTCCTGCGCCATTTTCCCCCATCAGGGAGAGAACCTCTCCTTTTTTCACATCCAGGCTGACGTTTTGGAGTGCTTTTACGCCTGGGAATGTTTTTGATATATTTTCTACAACAAGCAAATTTTCCATGGTTCCACCCCCTTCATATGTTTTTGTTGGTTCACGCTTTTATAGTAAAACTTTTGGAAATTCTTTTACATGTAATAATTTTTTTAATCCTTTGATTTTTTCATATTTAAATTGCTTGCTGTCTGTTTCATTGATTAACAATGTCAGTCCGGCTTCAATGACAACACCCGTAGGATAAGGAGCGTATTGAGGGCCAACGTGTTTTAACAGAGAAATAAAAGTTCACAGTTCATCCTATTAGTCTCGCAAAGGAGTGCTTTTTCTCCTGAATAGCATTAGGAGAACAGGAAAAATAATTATAACGAGGCATAAGATGTCCCCCACCTCTATAGGTGGCGGGTACCGATTCATTTTATAGGCGGTGAGCATATCTCCCGCCTCGTTGAAACGGTGTGTTGAAATTGCTATGCAATTTCTTCCGTTGTTATAAACTCAAGGAGATGGCACTATGAAAGATTTAAGTATTATGGGTATTCTTGTAGATAAGAGGACAAAATCCGCCCCCAGGGTACAGGAGGTTTTGACCAAATATGGAGATAGCATTCTGTCCAGATTCGGAATTCATGATCCGGGTGAAGAGGAGCACGGTTTGATAACTTTACACCTCAGAGATAAGGAAGAGCGCCTGGAGGCGCTGGCACAGGAGTTGGAGCATCTTGACGGAGTGACTGTCAAAACCATTCAAATGAAATAGGCATGAATATGATAGAAAAGGATTTTATCATATTCCGGTTATCTAATGCTGGTTAGCAATATTTATTTTTAGAAAATAATCCCCTCTTGTGTATCATCTAAACATAGACAGGATAGCAAGCTTGCTCTCATTCTTAGGTAATTTTTGCTCAGAAATATTGACATTTCATTTTTCTGGTAGTATATTAAAAGTGTACCAAACAAGTGTACTTTATGAAATATTCGGAGACTATAATGAGAATTACACAAGAAGGCGATTATGCATTAAGAGTAGTACTTTATCTATGCAAACTTGGCATCGGAGAAAAAATTGAAGCTAAGGTAATTTCGGAGCATGAAAATATACCTCTACGGTTTCTGTTAAAACTGCTCAGGAAACTGACAGTTGCAGGTATCCTCAAGTCTTACAGGGGAATCGGTGGGGGCTATGCTATCGAAAAACTACCAGGGCATATTACATTGAAAGAAGTCATTGAAGCCATCGAAGGCCCCATCTATGTGAATCGATGCTTGTACGATACTTCCTTTTGCAATTTGAATAGGACGAATACCTGTGATGTGCACCAGGCACTGAACAAAATACAGTCCAGATTAATTGCCGATTTGAACAGTATAAGTTTTGAAGATATTATAAACAGAAACCTTTAATTCGGGAACTTTGTTCCCGATATATTTTAATTACAAACTATACCGTTTTGGTATACTTTACTTTAAGGAGGCTTAATCAATGTCTGAACTAAAAAGCTGTACAATTTGCCCATCAGCCGATGGAATTCTTCACGAGTTTATTGCTTCTCTCGATGTAGATACTTCTCACCATCGAGTGGACACACAAAAAGTTAAATGCGGATTCGGGCTTCAAGGAGTATGCTGCAGGCTGTGTGCCAACGGTCCCTGCCGGATCACTCCCAATTCACCGAGGGGTGTTTGTGGCGCCAATGCAGATACGATTGTTGCAAGGAGTTTTTTACGCGCAGTTTCTGCAGGTTCCGGCTGTTATATCCATGTTGTTGAAAATGCAGCCAGAAATTTAAAAGCACTTGCTGAGCGCAATAAAGAGATTAAGAGCATGAAAACTTTGAACAGACTGGCTGAAATATTTGGAATCATCGAAGAGGATACTCATAAAAAAGCAGGTATGGTTGCTGATAAGGTTTTAAGTGACCTATACAAACCAGGCTTTGAAAAAATGGAACTTGTTGAAAAGCTCGCTTATTTACCTAGATTGGAGAGATGGAAGGAACTCGGAATATTGCCTGGAGGTGCCAAATCGGAAGTATTTGACGGAGTCGTTAAAACTTCTACGAACTTGAGCAGTGATCCTGTGGATATGCTCTTACACTGCTTACGGCTTGGAATCTCTACAGGGCTTTACGGTCTAACGCTTACAAACCTGCTAAATGACATTATGCTTGGTGAACCGATTTTACGAAAAGCACCCGTAGGCCTAAGAGTCATCGATGCCGGATATATCAATATCATGATTACCGGACATCAGCAGTCCATGTTCTCTTCCCTTCAGACTCGATTACTGGACGAAGATATTGTAGAGCTCGCCAAAGAAGCTGGTGCAAAAGGATTCCGTCTGGTTGGTTGTACCTGCGTAGGCCAGGATCTTCAACTAAGGGGTGAACATTATAAGGAAGTCTTCTCCGGACATGCGGGTAATAATTTTACAAGTGAGGCCGTGATCGCTACGGGTGCCATTGATCTGATCGTATCGGAGTTTAACTGTACCCTTCCCGGGATTGAACCCATCGCCGACGAATTCATGGTTAAAATGGTATGTATCGATGATGTAGCAAAAAAGGCTAATGCAGAGCTGGTTCCCTATGACTTTGACAGTAGTGAAAAGTTAACCTCACACATTATTACGGAAGCCATCAAGAGCTATAGAACCCGTAGACCCAATGTGAACATACAAATATCCTCCCAGCATGGGGATAATGATGTACTTACCGGAGTCAGTGAGAGATCTTTGAAGAGTTTTCTGGGTGGGAGCTGGAAATCCCTGGTTGAGCTTATTGCCGCAGGCAAAATAAAAGGAATTGCTGGTATTGTAGGTTGTTCCAACCTTACTGCCAAAGGTCACGATGTTTTCACTGTGGAGCTTGCAAAGGAACTGATTCAGAGAGATATTATCATATTATCCGCAGGCTGTTCCAGCGGCGGCCTTGAAAATGTAGGTCTTATGTCCCCCAAAGCAGCTGCCCTTGCAGGAAAAGACCTGAGAGAAGTGTGCGAAAGCCTGGGTATTCCCCCGGTACTTAATTTTGGTCCCTGTCTGGCTATCGGTAGGCTGGAATTGGTTGCTGCGGAGATTGCAGAATTCCTGAATATAGATATTCCCCAGCTCCCGCTTGTGTTATCAGCACCTCAATGGTTGGAAGAACAGGCTCTTGCAGATGGTGCCTTCGGTCTGGCTTTGGGTCTTCCCCTTCACCTGGCAATCCCTCCCTTTACAACCGGAAGCAAACTGGTAACTAAAGTGCTGTCTGAAGACATGATAGCGCTTACAGGCGGACAGCTAATTGTTGAAGATGATGTTTTAAAGGCAGCCGATAAACTGGAAAATATAATTATGGATAAAAGAAAAGGGCTTGGACTGTAAATTCGCTACAAATACAATGGGGGTGTATTTTGTGAAACGGATAATGATAGACAAAGACCGATGTAACGGCTGCCTTAACTGCAGCCTTGCATGCATGGCCGAGCACAATAAAATTGGAAAGACCATTTGTGACTTGGATTTGGAAGATAAGGGAAATGAAAGCCGGAATTATATTGCTCTGGACAGCCATGGAAAACCAACACCTATTTTTTGCCGCCACTGCAGTGAACCGGAATGTGTCCTGACCTGCATGAGTGGAGCCATGTCCAAGGATCAGAGGACCGGATTGGTTACCTACGCTTTGGAACAATGTGCGACTTGCTTTATGTGTGTTATGGCCTGTCCCTATGGTGTACTGAAAGCTGACGAAAAAGAGAAAAAAGCCATTATAAAGTGTGATTTCTGTGGAGATAGAAGCTCTCCAAGGTGTGTTGAAAACTGCCCCAATCATGCTATTTATTTAATCGAGGTGAGTATTGTATGAAATATGTAGTCATTGGTGCAAGTGCTGCAGGAATCAGTGCAGCTGAAACGATCCGAAAGCTTGACAGCCGGAATGAAGTGATTGTTGTATCTGCAGATGAAAGGATTTATTCCCGCTGCATGCTTCATCACGTAATTGCCGGAAAAAGGAGCGCGGACAGTATTTCGTTTATTCATAAGGACTTTTTTGAAAAAAACGCCATTCAGTGGATCAAAGGTGTGAAAGTAACAGGTATCTTATTTGATCGACAGGAAATCATCCTTCAGGATGGAAAAAGCATACCGTATGACCGATTGCTTATTGCAACAGGTTCAAAAGCTTTTCTCCCTCCCATCAAAGGTCTTGACAATGCCAGGAATGTATTTAAACTAAGAGATATTTCTGATGTAAATGAAATCCTGGAAGGGGCCAAAAATGCCAAGTCAGCATTGATAATCGGTGCAGGCCTTGTAGGACTGGATGCAGCTTACGGCTTGATGGAAAGAGGGTTGCGAGTCTCGATTGTTGAAATGTCCGATAGAGTCCTTCCCCTCCAACTGGATTATCAAGCGGCGAATAATTATCAAAAGCTTTTTGAACAGTCCGGAGCAAAAGTGTATACAGGAGTCTCCGTCAGTGAAGCTGTTACAGATATGAATGGTCAAATTCGGAGTGTACGGTTAAATAACGGTATGGAAATTGAATGCAATATCATCATTGCAGCAGTAGGTGTTAAACCGAATATTGACTTTATAAAAGAGAATACACTAAAAATTGATAGAGGAATTGCAGTCAATGACCGGATGCAAACCACTATCCAACATGTTTTCGCAGCAGGCGACGTAACAGGGCAATCCGCCATTTGGCCTAATGCCGTTAAGCAGGGTATCGTTGCAGCGTATAATATGACCGGGGTGGAAAAACATATCCATGACTTTTTCACCGCCAAGAACACCATAAACCTGCTCGGTTTGGAGACTGTGTCCCTGGGTTTTGTGAATGCTCCTGATTCGACCTACTCCGTAGATACTCTAAACAAAAATGGTATTTACAAGAAAATCATTTACAAAGACGGGATTGTCTACGGTATTATTCTGCAAAAGGACATTGCTAGATGCGGCTTCTGGACTCATGTAATCAAAGAAAAACTAAAAATAGATAGTTCACAAAAAAACTTTTTTAATCTGAGTTATGCCGATTTTTTTGATATCGGCAAGGATGGAGACTATAAATATGCAAGTGTTTTAACTTGAATCCGGCAAGCAACTATAATTTTCATCAGTTACCCTGCAAAGTATAAAAGTGAATGGGTAATGTCGGGGGGACGGGTACAGATTAATTATGGCCTGCATCCGTCCCCTTGGTTTTATTACCCTAGAACATCCACTTCTAGTCGATTGATCAGCTTGAGTACTTTTATATCCATCGAATTTATTTGTATCTGATATAACTTTTATCTCGTTCTGCGAGCTTTACATAACCAGGCTTTCGAAACGTTTCCCACAAGCAGCTTCCATACCCAATTTGCAAGGGTTTGCTGGAAATCCCCCTACCCCCTCAAAAATTCATATATTAGAAATTCAGGCTGTTATATTGATGATTACTCTTTAATTTTATTTGCTTTTTTTAGAACATCATATACCCGCCGGTCATGAAGCAAATCTATCGAAGCATTTTGCCGCAGCAGATAGGTATTTTCACTGAATGGTATCATATAGTCAATAGAAATTTGATTACCTTCAGGAAATAAGGAGGACAATGGAGAAAAAAACAATCCTGAATAAATTCTTTCCCCCTTTGCTACTGCAACAAAAGGAAAATGGCGTGCTATGGAGCCTGTCTTTTCCGCCAATCGATCCTTAAGCGTTTTCCCATCACGCAGTTCCATCAGGTCCACATATTGGGATTCAGAAGGCATTCCTTCCTCTCTTTCCGTTTGATTGGGAATCTTCCAGTGATAAGCGATTAAATCCTCATCGGTTAGAATCGGATCGTCATCCAGCGTCAAATCCTCAAGTTTTTCCTGTCTGAATTTATAAATATCATCCATTTTCATCCCATAACCATCGGGATTTTTAACCAGATAAATTGCAAAACCAGGTCCAGCCTCATGATCTTTACTTTCTGCTTTGGGGGTCGCAGGCTGCCCAATCCCTGACGAGACCGGATATTTTTCCTTTATTCCTTTTAAAGTCTGCAACAAATCCCCCACATATACACCTGGATTTACAATGGCATAGAGCTCTTCAATGGTTTCTTTTGACAAGTAGCAGATCCTTTTATTGAAGCGCAGCTGCTTCTGCAGTGATTCGGGAATATTTACCGCTCCCGCCCCATGAATATAAAAAGCCTGATTTTCGTTTTTGTCCGGTGTAATTCTAAGGCCTCCGACGCTGGAAAGCATGATTTTAGCTTCATCCTCGTCACTCATAGGCTTCAAATCCACGCCCTTGATGATACCCTGAATTTTTTTAATGGTTTTTTTATCGGTAATTTCCTGTTGTCTATTAGAGCCCACCACATCAATGGTAAGATGCTTCGGAAGTTTGAAAAAACTATTGTCGGCACTCTGTCCCACGCTATCCGGCAGATCCGCTGCCACGTAGAGTACCTTTCTCCCTTCCTCCTCCTTTATGGAAAGCTTCCCTGTGGAGACAGGTTCACCCGTCCCATCCGTGGGTGTACCGTAGGAATATTCCTTTACCCAAAGGGCATTTTCCCGGATAAACAGAAACAGGTCCTTCTCCATACGTTTTGACAGGGAATACCTGGTATCGGAAGCAATATTGTACCCTCTGATTTCGGAACTGACAATACCCGATCCAAAGGATACGTCCGTATAGATTTCGTAGTGCCCATCATAATCCAAATCTCCCAAAAACACATGATGGGTCGGCATTCCATCCAGCACACACAATACTTTTCCATTTTGAATGACCGCCACTCCATCCAACCAGGCATAGTCTACATCAACACGATACATCTGCGCACCGGTATTTTCCCATAGTTCCTTTACTGTAATTTCAGTAAGCTGCAGTCTGGAGCGAATATCTCCCTTTACTCCACTCTGTGAAAGGTAGTCAGTTATCAACGCCTGTGCTTCCGGCAGCGAAACCCCGCTATCAGGAGAGAACCCGCTGCTTCCGGGTACTTCGAGAGCAGGCAGCGTATTGACATTCGTATGGTTCGCAGAGATATTACCATAGGAAATCAAAGGATTTCCCAACTGTGTCTCCGGACTGCAGCCACTCATGCTGACCATAAAAACAAAACATGCTATATATACGCTCAAAATTTTTCTCATACGACTCACCTCATTTTATAGGATTTGTAAGCAGCACCAGGGCAATGGCCATAAAGAACAATACGGAGCAGAACATCCCCAGAGCTGTCAACTTTTTGTAGTTCAGTACATTCAGTACCCGGGCCTTAACATTGGCTTCACCAAAGGCGGCAGACAGGAACACCTTTTGCCCTGCACTGAAATTCACCAATGTCCGGGCATAGCTGCTTCTCTCCTCCATCGGCAGCAGTTCAACCGCTTTTGCATCACAGGCAAATTCCATATCCCTGAAAAACAGCCGCAAACACCCCCACACCAAGGGATTGAACCAGTGCAGGCAAGCAACGAGCACCGCCGCAAACCGGTATACATTATCATGCCTTTTACTATGCACCTGCTCGTGCAGCAGTACATATTTCAGCTCTGCTTCATTCTCCGCAAGACCGGAGGGGATAATGATCCTCTGTCGGAACATTCCGAAGACTATAGGTGACAGAACCGTCCTGCTGGTATAAATATTGTCTTTAAAATGAGTGGCTTTCCTCAATTCCCTTCCATTAAGACAATATAACAAAATGATGAGGAGTACCGCCACAACAGCACCGATAGCCCAAACCAGCGCGGCCGTACTGAAAACTGTTTTGAGCAGGTCGGTCCTGTAAGTGACAGGAAAGTAGCTATTGGCCGCTCCAAGGGTATTGGCCATTGTCAGGCTCATGCTATCCTGTACCGGAACAGCTACGACCTTTTTAATAAGGCCTCCGGCATAGTTTAGCAGACTCATCTCGCTTGAAAAGGCAAATGGAATCAAAAGCCGGATAAATACCAATCCCCACAGGCCATACATGCAAAACCTCGGCACCTGCTTCACCTGTCGTAGACCCATAAGTAAAAGTCCTATGACTGAAGCCGTAATACTCATATTCAGTACAAGATAAAATGCAGTATCCAGCAATTTACTCACCACGCTTCTCAATAATACGCTTTAACTCTTCAATTTCCTCCGCAGTCAGCTTTTCCCTTCCGATAAATGCTGCGAAGAAAGCCTTTTTCGAGCCATTGTAAAGCCTGTCGATCAAGTTGTTGGTTTCGCTCCGCTGTACCTGCTCCTTTGTAACAAGGGGCGTACAGACGAAATTGGGCTCTTCTCTTTCCACTGCACCTTTTTGTACAAGCTTTTTCAGCACTGTATAGGTGGTGTTCTTATTCCATCCGATTTCCTCCCCGGCAAGCTGTGTCAACTCCTTTGCCGATACCGGCGCACTATTCCATATAAGTTCCATCAGCCTCAATTCACTTTCAAACAGCTTTATCTGCTCCATAAAAAACCAACTCCAGACTATTGTGATAGTTTACAATTATAGACTATCACAATAGTCTGGAGTTGGCAATAGTATTTTACTTTTTTTCGTTGGTAGTAGGTAAAGAACCTGGACGGCATATGCACATCCAGGTTCTTTGCTATTTCAAAGCCTTAATTTTCAGTTTTCCGCTTTGGAGGCTTCAACATCAATACAATCGCAAACCCGACTGTGGCTGCGATTCCAGCTATTAAAAACGCAGTGGAAAAAGCCTTGGTTGCGCTGAAGTAGGCAATGGTGTAGGAAGAAGCCACCGCACCGACACCAAAGCCAAAGAGAACCATTCCATAATTTTGAGCTGCGTTCTTTATCCCCCAGAAGTCAGCTGACAATGCCGGGAACACTCCAAGATACCCACCATACGAAAAACCGATGATAGCTATGGTGACCAGCATCAAATATGCTTTTGCAAAGGACACGCAGAGAATCGATGCTGCAGTAATTACAAGAAGGAGCAGCAGCGTGTTCTTTCTGCCCAATCTGTCTGAAACCCACCCCCAGAAGAGGCGTCCGAAAGAGTTGCAGCCTGTAATAATCATAACGCCTGCAACAGCAGCTTCCTTTGTCAACCCGCTGTCAGGCTGCAGACCAAGTATTTTAGCCATGGGTATCATCATAGAGCCTGCAGCGGTCGCGCACATAAAAGCGAAGGTCACCATGTAGAACTGAGGCATTTTTAACACTTCCAAAGGAGTGAAGTTCTGAGCAACGATTCCGTCCTTCGGTGCAGGAGGTGCCCAGCCCTCAGGCCTGAAGCCCTCCGGAGGATTCTTTATAAAAAACGATCCGAGGACTGTAACAAAAACAAAGAATACACCTAAAATGGCAAAGGTGCTCAATACCTCGTTGCCGCCATTTCTTTTTATCAAAGCTTCAGCAGCAGGAGTAAATACCAACCCGCCAAATCCCAGGGCTGAAACGATGATCCCGGTTACAAGGCCTCTTTTGTCAGGAAACCACTTCTGGCAGGTAGCGATAGTCGTTGTGTAAGCCATCCCCATGCCAAAGCCGCCTAAAACGCCATATGTCAGCCACAGCACCCAGGGTGTCGCTTCTGTTGTGTATTGTGCAAGGAAAAAGCTGGTTCCCATGATAATACCTGCGGCAATTATAACAGGTTTTGGGGTTTTCAGCCTGTCCTGAATTCTGCCTCCCACTGTACTTCCGAAGGTCAATACACCCAGCAGCAGGGCATATGCCAGGGTTCCATACGTGGCAGGCCAGTTGAACAACGCTTTTGGAGTTGATGCACTGATGATCAGGTAAGACTGGAATACGCTCCAGATATACGCGGTGCCCAGGCACATCTGGATTGCAATGCTTGCAATAACCGGCACCCAGCGGTAAATTTTACTTACTGGTGTAGCTGTCATTAAATCCCTCCTTTTCATAAATACTTTCCCCCTGTTGCAGAATGCTCAAAATGTGCTTATTTTAAGTATTCTACAACATATTTTCAAAAGAATTTTCCTCACCTCTGCCCAATGGTGCTATATTCTGAATATTCATGCTGTCTTTGCGTGCTCTGCCTAGTACCTATAATATGAAACCTCCTATAAATTAGTTCTACTAATGCAAAATAACGGTATTTCCGTAAACAATACTTGCCCGGTATTGCCAAGTTTATGTATACCTGTACAGCAAACGGGATCCATATGAATGCTGATATTACCAACTTAGGGGTGGCTGCATAAATATTTACCTTTACTGCACAACACGGGCTATAAAATACAAATCACCGGATGCCAGAAAAATATCCGACATCCGGTGATAAAAATTATATTCTCTTTCGGTGTAAACGAACTCTTTTAATTGTTAGGCGTTAACCTGTATCTTTCGCTCTGTTTCTACAGTGATCTTACCGTTTTTAATCACAAACAATTTGTCTGGAATATCAATAATAGCATTATTCACTATCTTTGTATCCAGAAGAACCAGGTCTGCATTTTTGCCTGCTTCGATGCCATAATCTTTTAAACCTAAAGCTTTTGCAGGATTGCTTGTTATCATGGGTAAAACAGTAGGTAAATCATCGGCGCCGCCTAAATGGGATACGGGTATTGCGAGCATGGCGATTTGCATCAAATCTCCGTTTCCATAAGGTGTGAAGGCGTTTCTTATATTATTTGTTGCCAGGCAGACGTTAACTCCGCCATCACGCAAGGCTCTAACCGGAGTAACCGCACGCCTTACATTATATTCATCCTTTCTTCCACCCAGGTGAAGGTCTGTAGCCGGCAAGCTCATGACATTAATTCCAGCCTTGCTTATGAGTTCAATGATCGGATTCAGCTTATCCTTCGGTAAAGCCCCCAGGCTTGTAAGATGTCCTACGGATACCCTTCCCACAAAACCTTCCTTTATGGTCTTTTCACAAACATACTCAATGGTAATTCCATTTGCATCATCTTTAAAATCAAAGATGTTGATGAGGTGTTGGAATCGCTTAAAATAAGCAGCCACAAGTACTACCAGGTCATCCTCATAAAGCTGTATCAGCGAGATGAAAATAAAAACCTGGAGCAAAACCTCATACTCCAAACTCTGCGGCAGATCAGAAACAGATTTAAACTCAACTACAATGATATCGCTTTTCTGAAAAAGACGGACAGAATTGTGTTCATACTTAATTTTGACAGTAACCAAAACGGATTTACTATGGATTCCATTGAAAAAATAATGAATTCCCTGGTTGAGAATCATCTGTTTAAAGAGTTCTATTACAGCATAAGCATTAGCTCAAAAGTAGATAAATCGGCCATCCCAAAAGCGAATCGTGAAGTTTTAGACACGCAAAAGGTGTTAAGGTTATTCCCCCCTTCGAATAAAATATTGCCTTACGAAGAGCTTGGAATATACAAATTATTCTTAGAATCCGAAAGCCTGAGCGAACTTGAAAAATTTATCTCTCCCAGAATAAATAAGTTCAGACTTGATTATCCGCAGCTCTTTGAGACGCTAAGTGTATATTCCTGGACACAAACCAAAGCTACACCCTCACCTCGGAAAGGCTATTTCTGCACCCAAAAACGGTGAGGTACAGAATCGACAAAATAAAGGATGTGCTGGGAACCGAATTTACAAATCCGGAGGAAATACTACAAATCCAGGTAGCCTCAAGGCTATTTAAACTGATCAATGGAGGAAAATAAATGTTGGAATCAGAGGTTTTCAGTTTGTGACAAAAGAGGGCATCCACCTCAGCATGAACTTATTTAGGGCAAAAACTTCCAGAAGGAATGTAACAATTCTATATTTTCACGGCGGCGGGCTGCTTTATGGAGTGAGAGATGACTTACCGGAAATCTATATCCATACATTTTTAAATTCAGGGTATGATTTTTTGACGCTGGATTATCCCCTCGCTCCGGAATCAAAGCTTGATGTAATTTTAGCATCCGCCTATCAAGAAATTTTGTACTATTTGGAAAACTACAGCGGAGTATTGGGATTGGAACACAAAGAATACCTGCTATTTGGAAGGTCAGCAGGTGCATATCTTTGCTTCATGCTGTGCGACATGGTAATGAAAAATAATGCCTTACTGCCATTGGCGATCATAAGCCTCTACGGGTATGCCAGACTGGATGAAGTCCAATTCAACACCTCCAGCAAACATTATAGCAAGCTGGCCCAAGTACCGGATACAAGCGTGGAAAAAATCATCTCGGATGCCCCTGTGACTTATGGCCCGGTGAATTTGCGATTCTCACTGTATATAAAGGCAAGACAGGAAGGAACCTGGGTAAAACTCCTCTGCGAAAAGGAAGATCCGGCAACCTACTCCTTAGACGATGAAAAACTCAGGAGCTTCCCCCCCACTATACTGGCAGCTTCAACCCTGGACCCCGATGTCCCCTATAAGATGTCAAAGACCCTCCATAAGCAAATCCCAAACTCGCACCTTATGACAATCTATGGAGACGTACACGACTTCGACAGAGATATAAACAACAAGTTAGGAAGATCAACAACTTATGAAGAAATTATAAAATGGCTGGAAGAGAGAATGAAAATATAGCTGATTACCAGGATACTCATAAAAGCTACTTACACCTTATAATAAAAGAGTAAGCACAAGAGATACTCCGTGAATTCGGAGCATATACTTGTGCTTCAACAGTACCAATATTTGGCTTATACTCGATAATCCATTATGTTCTACTTTTTAGCCCATTACGCAAATGCAAGCATTCCAATCAATAGAATAATATTATCGCTTGATGTGATATCTTTTATTAAACAATTTCATATCCATACACTTCTATCTGGCTCAAAGCAGGAAATGGTGATGGATCATTTTCATTCTTTAGCAGCTTACCCATCTTAATCCACGAAACTCGCTTCTTCTCGATCGTAAAGACATGCGGCTTATCGGACTTTTCCATGGAGACTGCCTGGGACGACCCGTCCGAAAACTGGAATGTCGCGCTCTCCCACCAGTTATCGTGCGGAAAATCAGCGCGGGTGTACAATACGATCTGATCAATCTCAACCTCACGTCCGAATTCTACTGTAATCTCAGCGTCGGGGTCTCGATTGATCCCCCAGGATTCATAGGGCCATGCCCCGTGAGAATGATTCTCCGTATTGCCATTAATGGCGTTACGCGCTGCAAATACCGCCTCACCGCGAGTTTCCACATTTGCAAAGGCATGGGGATAGCAGCTGGTGTTCTCATGAGCGTCATATTCATTGAGCGCCAGGTTTTTATATGCCTTTATTTCCGCTTCCGTTGCCAGCCTTGCCTTCAGGAGGTGGATATTCCCTGTAAAGGATTTTGGATTATAGGAAATGCGCTTTTGCCCAAATGGAATTTCCAATGTATATGTAGTTCCTTTCATGTATACATAGGACGGATTCATTACATCATCCAGTTGGATGATGTAATAAGTATTGGCATTTGAAACTGAAAGAACAATGCGATCCCCCAGGTTATATTCTCCCGAATAAACCAGATTTACATAGCCTGAATTTGAACTTTCAGCCATTACGGCTCCATCCGAATTTTCAATTTTCAAGGATATTTGTGACATACATTAAACTCCTTTTATAAAAAAAGGGAGAAGATTTTTCTCCCTTTTAAATCTTATAGCTTATGGCTGTTTGCCTATATAAGCAAGGATTCCGCCGTCAACATATAAAATGTGGCCATTTACAAAATCGCTGGCTTCACTTGCCAAAAATACAACAGGTCCCATCAAATCGTCAGTTCTTCCCCAACGAGCCGCAGGTGTCTTGCTGATAATAAAGCTATTGAAGGGGTGTCCTTCAACACGAAGCGGTGCAGTTTGCGGAGTTTCGATGTAACCCGGTCCGATACCGTTACATTGAATATTGAATTCCCCGTATTCGGAAGCAATATTCTTTGTCAACATTTTTAATCCACCCTTTGCAGCTGCATAAGCGGAAACAGTCTCACGACCCAGCTCGCTCATCATGCTGCAAATGTTGATAATCTTACCATGTCCTTTTTTGATCATGCTGGGAATTACAGCTTTAGCCACGATAAATGGTGCATTCAAGTCTACGTCAATAACCTGACGGAACTCCGCAGCAGTCATCTCGTGCATCGGAATCCTTTTTATAATACCGGCGTTGTTAACAAGAATGTCGATTACTCCCACCTCTTGCTCGATCTTGGCAACCATTTCATTGACCTGTTCTTCACTTGTAACATCACAAATATATCCGCGTGCTTCGATGCCTTCCTCTTTATAAGCGGCGACTCCTTTTTCTACAAGTTCTTCCTTTATATCGTTAAATACTATGGTTGCTCCTGCATTCGCTAATGCACTAGCCATTGCAAAACCTATACCGTAGGATGCTCCTGTAACCAGCGCCACCTTACCCTTTAATGAAAAACTGTTTAAAATATCCATGTTAAATATCTCCTTACTATAAAATTATTATCTTAAATCTGTTGTCTTAATAACATCCATATCATCAAAAGCCTGATTTTCTCCACCCATGGCCCAAATAAAAGTATAGTTGCTGGTGCCTGCACCTGAATGGATACTCCAGGACGGGCTAATAACTGCCTGTTCATTTTGCATTACGATATGGCGTGTTTCATTTCCTTCGCCCATCATATGAAATACGACATTGTTTTCCGGAATTTCAAAATAAGTATAGATCTCCATGCGTCTTTCATGCGTGTGAGAAGGCATAGTATTCCATACACTTCCAGGTTCAAGGACCGTCATACCCATGGAAAGCTGGCATGTTTTCAGTACATCCGGGTGGATGAACTGGTTGATAACACGCTTATTGCTTGTTTCCATTGCACCCAACGGCTTCTTAGCCGCCTCTTGAATGGTAATTAGTTTAGTTTCATAAGCGCAGTGTGCCGGAGCAGACACCATATAGAATTTTGCCGGCTTCTCACTATCTGTGCTTTCAAAATATACTTCCTTGGTTCCTTTGGTGATATACAGGCAGTCCTTGTAGCCCAGCTTGTATTTTACGCCGTCTGCAGTTATGGTGCCTTCGCCGCCGATATTAAATATACCAATCTCGCGGCGTTCCAAAAAGTATTGAGTACCAAAGTTTTTCCAAACGTCCAATCCCTTATCAATTGAAACTTTTTCCGAAGTAGGCATACATCCTAGCGTCACCATTCGATCCACGTGACTATAAACAGAAACTACTTCGTTTGCTACATATAAGTTTTCAATAAGAAATTCCTGACGTGTTTCCTCCGTTGTATAACGGCGAAAATCCTTTTGATTTGCTGAATAACGAATATCCAAAATATTTACCTCCTCATGATAATATAATTATTTTCTATATAACAGTGGTTACGTTTGAGTCTCAGTAAAGTATCCTCCCTAACATACCACTGCAATAAGCATACTTTGTTTAAAAATTTTATGGTCTTTCAACCACTTTATTGCAAGACTCTCTAATGATTAGTTTATGGTTAATTATCGTCTTGATACAGGAAACATCCTCATCCGTAATTAATTGCAGCAGGCTTTCAACAGCTATCATACCCATTTTTTTAAACGGTACATGAACCGTGGTAAGTGCAGGCTTAAAATATTCGGATGTTTCTACATCATCCATTCCCACAACCGCAATATCCTCCGGAACTCTATACCCCGCAGCGTGGGCTTTATAAATAAACCGCATGGCATGCGAATCACATATTCCAAAAAAGGCTGTTGGTTTGTCTTCCCTTGTTAGAAGAGACTCCAAAACGTCATCCCAATTCTTTGCGTCTTTCAGCTCACAATAATACTGTTCTGGAACTTTAATGTCATTTTCCAGCAATGCCTCTTTATATCCTTCCAGCTTCTCTTTATCCACCCTGAACTCATGAGGATTGCCGCATATGGCGATATCTTTATGTCCTTTATTTATCAGGTGGGAAACTACATCATATGCAGCTTTTTTCAAGTCTACGGCAACATAGCTTACAACAGGATTGTCCATAACCCTGTTCAAAAATATATGCGGAATTCCATGGGCAATCAGCATTTCTGCTTCCTTTTGTTCATCCTCAGCATTTTTTCCTATAACAATAACGCCCTTAAGGTTTTGTTCCGGATTCCAATGACTATAGTCACTCGCAATCTGCTGCCCCGTCCTTCTTACAATATGCACTTTGATACCTTTTTCATCAGCCTGCTGCGTAATGCCCTGTACCATTTGAGCAAAACCCTTGAATGATTCAAAATCATTGGATATGCTGATTTCAATGATAATGTGCTGCTGCTTGTATACCGCATCCGTTTTATAATTCACTTGTTCCATAGCCTGAATAATGGCTTTTCTGGCATCTGCCCTTACATTACTGCCGTTTAGGAATCTAAATACCGTACTCCTGGACACCCCTGATACTTTGACGATATCATCAATGGTTGCCATCGCTTTCCCCCGATCGTTCATGTCGATATTCTGACACATTAGTTTCATCTATATGATATCATATTCTATATACAAATACAAACTCCTTCTTAAAAAATTTTTTGTTATAAAGAAGGATTTTATGTATTACGCATGTAACCCAATAAAAATAGAGATAACCCTTCCTTCGAGCTATCTCTATTTTAAAAACATTTTTCAATTAACTTAACGCTATTTTATTTCGCCATGACCGGCCCAGTTAATTCCCACCTGCTCGAATTTTTCCATATATTTATTTCTCCACTCAACAATTTTTTCAGGGCCAAATGAATCCGTAGCCATTACAAATCCCGCTTTTTTGTTTATACCTACTTGCAAATATTTTGAGAAATCTTCTTCGATCCAGGTTATTCCATACTTCTCCCTTTCCGTATAAAGAGGTGTACCGGGGTACGGAATGCATGGATAAACAATGGCTTCGTCAAGAGCAATATCTTTAAGTGAATCTACACTTTCATTAAGGGTTTCATCCGTTTCACCGGGAAATCCGCAAATAAAGAAGCCTCTGGTGGATATACCCGCTTTTTTTGCAGCTTGAAGCCCCGACTTTATTCTTTCAACGGTAGAAGCTTTTCCCATAAGAGTCAGCATCCTTGAAGACAACGATTCCACTCCAACGCTTATATGTTCGCATCCTGCTTCTTTTAGCTTCCGGCAGATATTATCGTTTAGAGATTCCGCTCTGGCAAAAATCCTAAAGGCTATATTTAACGGTGTAATCATCTCACAAATTTTTGCAGCTCTCTCTTGACTGACAAGGAAATTATCATCATTAAAGCGGAAAGCTCTCCAACCATTCGAATAATGCAATTCTATTTCCCTGACAACATTCTCTGCACTTCTGGCTCTCCATGTACCTCGTTGAAATACTATTGAATTGCAAAAGCTGCACTTGAAATTACAGCCTCTTGAGGTATCAATTGCCATTGCCGGTACTCCGTTAATGCATCTTGAGTATTTACTCAAATCACAAAACCGATAATAATCCGGGAAAGGCAGACTATCCAGATCTTTTATGGGTTCAGCCTTAATGATACCCGGTATCCGATCTTTTGTACCGTTTTTTAAATTCTCCAATATTTCGCAAAATACTTTTTCACCTTCCCCCACTATAACACAGTCAAAATCTTCCTTCACCTTCTCGGGCAGTGCACTGGCATGGGGACCTCCGGCTATAATGTAGGCTCGCGGATCGGTTAGCCGTATCTTATCTACTACTTCCAGTACTTTTTTATAGGTAACTGAATATGTAGAAAATCCATAAACATCGGCTTTAGGAATCAATGAATTGAGATCAACTCCTCTATTGCCTGCAAGATCGCAAACCTCCATTTCATAATCATTCATGGCTGCATAAGTCGCAATGGAAACAAGCCCGATTGGCGGCTGCATACTATCATCTTCCAAATCATCCACGGGTAGGTTGACTAATACGGTTTTCAACATGTTATACCCCCTCTTTCAAAAACAAATACCCTCGAAACAGTCTTTGCATGTAATTAATTTACATTAATGTTACTATTTATAAAATTTAATAAATTATATCATTCGAATTTGAACTCGTCAATACAGAAGAAAACATATTTTTACATAAATAACCATTTTGTGTGAAAAAAGATTATTTTATCTTTTTACTAAAATTATTTTTAAGCAAAATTTTTTAAGTATCTTTTGTAATCCAGCAGTATGAAGTATTTTACCAGCCTTTAGTGGTATGCGTGGCTGGATTCACTTCACTTTAGTTATCAACATTTCTATTTTTATTATTCGAATTATATGGTAATATATTCCTTAGGATTATTTTTTACAAAATAATCCATATAGTAATTCGCTGGAAACTAATGTTTCAACGGTAGTTCTAAAAATATTATTCAAGGAGTGAGTCAAATGAATGAAACCGCATTAATTACCATCGTTCATGACCCTGAAGGTATAAATATTCCTTTTTATAAAATTGTCAAAGATCGGCTTAAGGATTTATATAGTGAGCTTTATATTACCGTTAGCGAGGAATCATCGCAGGAATTAAGGTTACAATTGGAAAATAACAGCTTTAGGATAAAAACAATACCTAAAAAAGGAGTGACTCATGCTAGACATGAGGTGCTGAATTTTGGCATGTCAGGTAATAATCAATATTACCACTATTGTGATTTTGACAGGTTGTTGACGTGGGCCATAAAGTATCCCCAAGAATTACAGCGTATCGTTGAGGATATACCCAATTACCATTATACGGTTTTCGGAAGAACCGAAAGAGCCTTTTATACTCATCCGCTTGAATGGACTGAAACAGAAAAAATATCCAATAAGGTTTTCTCACTGGAATTCGGACAAGATATGGATATAACTGCCGGTTCTTGCAGTTTTTCAAAGCAAGCCGGCGAATATTTGATTAAATACTCAAGAGATAAAATGACCGATGCGGAGTGGCCCATGATAATCCATAAGATAGGCAAGCTGAGAGTGAACTACAAAGCCGTCGAAGGTCTGGAATACCAGGAAGAGATCAGCGGCCATAATGAAACAGCCAATGAAGCGGATAAGTGGTTCGGGCGATTAAATCTTTGTTATATAATTTGTGAATCTGCAATAAAAGCCAATCGAGAGTACGGGATAATAAATCCGTAGCCTTATTTCTCCTAAGCTTATCAAAAACTCAAAATGTCCCAATCCCACACTTAATCAAAGTATGGGATTTCCTCAGTTGCATATTTTACAAATATGCAAAATGATACGCTAAGAAAAAAACATGTTGGCAGTTAAAAAGTCTTCAAAGTTCACGGGATTCCATGGATCATTTAAATAGAGTAAAAATCTATAAAAAGATCGAAAAGACTCAAAACAAGGCAGTCTGCAATATTGTTGATACCCCTTCCAGAAACTGCTGTAATCCGTTAAGCACATTTCTAGAACTGTCAATTCAAAATTTATAGGACCAATGACATAAGCATCAATATCAACTACGGCACTTATTCTTTTCAAATCTTCCGTATAAACAAATTGATTGCCTGAAATATCAGGCATTATTAAGCTGAAGGAACCAACCTCCTCCGGAATTACTTTGCGAATGTTTTTATAATAATTTATTACTTCCCCGTTAGATCCCCAATATTCTTTTATAATGCGCTCCATTGAACGGAGTACTTCTTCGAAAAATCCATAACCGCTCTTCAAATTCAAAGCATCCGAAAATACACCATATCCTTGAAATTTATGCGAGTGAATCCAACCGACATACTGACCTAATTGATAATTTATCTCTTCTGCCTCCGGAAACTCATCCGGTTCATAGCAAATCCCCTCCACACGTTCGAAGACCTGTAGGGCTCTTTCCCCAGTATCCGTATCGATGACTTTGGGAATCCTTATATGAGGATTCCTATATAAATATTGCACTAAAGAGGCGGCATTCTCTGTTTGTGTGTTAAAATCCGATCCGAATATATTCCGTAACTGTTTCCAGAAAGGTGATAATGCCGACAATGCCATGTTTGGAGTTTTCAAAACAAGTTTATCATTTCCGGACTCAAAAAAATAAAGTCGGTTGGAACTTTCCGATTTAAGTTCAAAATTTCTAATGTCTTTATGCATTTTTTCTTGTAAAGTTTTTACCAACTCTTCCTTCACAAATTCATCCTCCGCTGTAATAATCTGCTAATGAAAAAAATAATAGGCAGAAACCATTTTTATAATTCTGCCTATTTAACCATGGACCTAACTGGCATAATTCTTGATTTTGTTCAGCTATTGCGTTATTTTTACCAGATCTACTTGCTCATAATCGTATTTCATTTTGTTCCACCGTTCAGCGACTATTCTTAACAGTCAAATAGTCAATGGATACATCCGCCTGCGTAAAACAGACATTATAAAAACCGCAAATCCGTTGTCCTCGACGGGTGTTCTCTTTGCGGATCATATTTTTGCCAGTAGACGGCTTCCTCGTTATATTGTGTCCGCGGTGGTTTCTGTTCGTCTGGATAGCCGAAGAATACGACACTGATTACCGCCACATGGTCGGGTATGTCGAGAAGACTGCGTATGGCATCGCCATCAAAGGCACCAATCCAAACGGCTCCAAGGCCCAGCGCCGTGGCAGCGAGCAGGATGTTTTCAATCGCCGCACTGCAATCCATCGCGCCAGTGCCTTCCCATGGAAGATAGCTTGTATTCCCGCATACTACAAAGGCAGCGGGTGCGTTGTAATTTCTGCCACTTTCGCTATCTATACAATCTTTAAGCCGATTTAACCCTTCTTCTTCATTAACTACAATAAATTCCCACGGTTGTAAATTGCACGCTGAAGGGGCCGACATCGCCGCTTTCAGCAGCATTATAATTTTATCATGCTCAACAGCCTTGTCGTCTACATATTTACGTACACTTCTCCGGTTATACATTACATCAAACAGATTCTGCACCTGATCCATACTCAATCCCTCCATAGTATAAATTTTTCCAGCTAGTATTTATTATAATATTTTAACATAAGAATTAAAGGTACAATTCAATTATAAAAAAATAATACATAGAAAATAGTTATTGCATAGATTACTACATAATTTCCTACAATCGTGTAATAACACTACTGCACCAGGAGGTGTCACGGGTTTTGTTCAGTTACACTATTTATGAATATATCGAGATACTTGTTTGTACATAAGACAAACAATATATGAATTAATTTATATCCCCCTTTAAGGTATTCAAATAGAATGAGGAAAGTAGACATCACCCGCCAAAACTTACTGAGTTGGAAAGCAAAAATCTCCCTCAAGTAGGCTCAAAGGAGATTTTTGCTAAGGGCAAATCCCTCTTTGCCCTTAATAGCATTACTTATTGTAAACTTCCATTTCACTAATGTTTGTATCCGCAGTGGCGTTTACAACATACAGTCTCAGGTATCTGGATTTTTCAAAGCAAGCCTTGCTCATCATATAAAGTTAAAGTTCAAAAATCTTTGTGGCAATATTTTTGCAAAATTCACTGTCATGCTCCACAAACACTAAAGTGGGTGCGTATTCAAGCAGTAATTCTTCTATTTGCATACGAGAGATAACATCGATAAAATTAAGCGGTTCATCCCAAATATGCAAATGCGCTTTCTCGCAAAGACTTTTTGCAATCAGCACTTTTTTCTTTTGACCGCCGCTAAAAGCTGACATATCCTTTTCAAACTGAACTCTGGAAAAATCAAGCTTTCTTAAAATAGATTTAAAAAGGCTTTCGTCAATTCCACTGTTTGCAGCATAGTCAGTTAAACTGCCCAGAAGATGCGACGTATCCTGTGAAACATAGGATATTTTAAGCTGGCTTCCTCTCCTGAAAGTTCCTGTATAGTTTATATTCTCACCGCAAATGAGCTTGATAATGCTTGACTTTCCGGAGCCGTTTTTACCTATAAGCGCAATTCGGTCACCCTGCTCAATAGTAAATCCGACATCCTGGCAAACCATCCTGTCATCATAAAAAATTGAAATGTTTTCGAGTTCGGCAAGTTGGTTTTTATGAT
The DNA here is from genome assembly GCA_023419605.1 of Bacillota bacterium. Classification (GTDB taxonomy): domain Bacteria; phylum Bacillota; class Clostridia; order Acetivibrionales; family JAEZXR01; genus JAEZXR01. The sequence goes on from JAEZXR010000090.1 coordinate 54,291, forward strand.
AAGCAAGCTGAGAAATCTTCAGGTTATCGGAGTTTTCAATATTTTTGAGAAGCTTCGACTTCTCATCAATGGCAGACTTTTGCCGATTCTCGATGGATTTGGAGCGCTGCATCATTTTTGCAGCTTTATGTCCTATATAACCTCTATCCACCTTCGAACCGGAGTTTCTTGTTCCGATTTTCGATTTTTCCACTTCATGGGACCAACGGCTGGTTCGCCGGGCCGCCTCTTCCAGGCGATGAATGTCTTTTTTGAGTTTTTCGTTTTCCGCAAGCTCGAAGCTGTCCTGCCTTTTTTTATTTTCCCACCAACTGGAAAAATTGCCTTTTTGAATTTCTATATTTGTCTTATTGATTGAAAGAATATGGTCAACGCAGTTATCAAGAAATGCTCTGTCGTGTGATACCAGAATAAAGCCATTTTTGCTATTGAGATATTCACTGACAAGTTTTCTTGCATTCATATCCAGGTGATTGGTTGGCTCATCGATCAACAGAAAACTGTTTTCTTTAAGAAACAAAGCAGCCAGCAGAACTTTGGTTTGTTCCCCATTGGAAAGTGTATTAAAAGGACGGTATAACACATCCTCAGAAATTTCCAGCAATGAAAGTTCACGTATCAACTTCCAGTGAAGATAGTCTGGAAAAATGTCGCTGACTACATCCACGGTGAGAATTTCCTTGTCGGCTACATGGAAAGGAAAGTATTCAAAGCTGACATTGGCAGAAATAGTACCGCTGTATTCATATTTGCCAAGCAGCAAATTGAGGAATGTTGTTTTTCCCCTTCCATTTCTTCCTGTAAACCCCAATTTCCAATCGGTATCTATTTGAAAGCTTACATTTTCAAATATGTTATCATAACTGCCATCGTAGGCAAAAGTCAGATTCGTAACATTTATTAATGACATAAATTTATCCTCCTGTATAGCAAATATAAAAGCTGCAAGAAAGTCAATTCTTGCAGCTCATAAACACAGCAAAGCCAAACCCATATCGGGCATGACGAGGATATATTGTCTGAGTGAAAAGAATTAGTAACTTTCTTGCTCAAGCACAACAAAATAAGCAGCATTTTTCGCTCCCTAAGTTCTATTATGCTTTGTAAAATCCGCAAGAAAAATTACATCTTTTCAACTCCAATCACATTATTTATGTATATTTTATCATAACACTTCTCAAAGTTCAATAAACAAAATTCAATTACCAAACCTTTCTTGAGAGTTACGTCTGGAGCCATCTTCAATTCAAGCCCTCGGAAAAGGGAAAATTTCGTCTTTACCAAATTTAGATTCGGCGTATTCAGTCACGCTTCGAAAACCTCTGCTACATCCTCTAAATATCTTGTAATCTCAATGTGCTGCGGACAATTCCTTTCACACTGCTTACATCCAATACACTCGGATGCCTTGCCATAGGATCTTGTATAATTATCATAATACACCTTCTGCAACGAAAACGCAGTTTTTAAGGTTTGCTTTTCCGTATTGTACAATGCAAAATACTTGGGAATGGCTATGTTTTTCGGACATTCCTCTGCACAGTACTGGCAGGCAGTACAGGGAATCGCAATTGTTTCGTTAATACTCAAAACAGCCTTTTTAACAGCCTCATATTCTTCCTGCATAAATGACTTAAACTCCTGCATATAACCTGTATTATCCAGTAACTGCTCCATATCGGACATTCCACTTAATACCATCATAATTCCCTCATGACTTGCTGCGAAACGAATGGCCCATGACGGTATGGACATATCCGGATGATATTCCTTAAATAATTGCTCTGCTTTTTCAGGTACTTTTACAAGCATACCACCTTTGACAGGTTCCATAACGATAACCGGTTTGTTATGTCTTCTTGCTGCTTCGTAGCATTTCCTCGACTGAATGCTTTCATCATCCCAATCCAGATAATTAATCTGTAACTGGACAAAATCCACTTCCGGATGTGCTGCCAGGATTTCCTCCAATAAATCCGCATTATCATGATAAGAAAAGCCAATTTGCCTGATTTTTCCTTCCTTTTTCTTTTCCTGGATAAATGCAAAACTATCAAATTTTTGGGCGATTTCATAATGGGTTGCACCCAGGTTATGTAGAAGATAGTAATCAAAGTAATCTACGCCACATTTTTCCAACTGCTCGTTAAATATTCTCTCCTGATCCTCCCTGGTTTTTAAAAACATCGTCGGCAACTTTGTCGCCACAGTGAAACTGTCTCTTTTATGACGTTTTACCAACGACTCTCTAATAGCGATCTCACTCTTACCCATATGATACATATAAGCCGTATCAAAATAGGTAAAGCCTTTTTCCAGAAAAGTATCCACCATTTGATTTAATGTGTTCATATCAATACTCGCCGGATCATTCTGGCTCTTTACAGGTAATCGCATAAACCCAAATCCTAATTTTTTCTTTTCCATATACATTTTTCTCCCTTCCTTTTATTTTCTGAAGCCATCTCTTGATGCAGACTGATGCGTTCATAGTTCTCGGAAAACTGATATAAGGCATTATTAAATCAGTTTCTCCCTAATCTCTTTTTATTTATCTGTATAGAGGGCACCAAAACGATTCTTTCGTAATACCGTAACATATCTCAAGAGATATCAAATTGCTTATTTACGCAATCGTCCTATTCACCTCCTTAAAGTCCAGTCTAGCACTTGGTGTTAACTCCAAGTCAAGTGTTTTTTTAGAGGAGTATAAAAAATTTAACTGTCCGCCTATAATGAAGGCACTTGCTTTACAATTGTACCTTAGGGCAGATGATACCTGCCCTTTTGGGTACATCAAAAAAAGATATTTTACTTGATTTCAACGGTAATCCCTGTCGATGTATCGATAGGCCGAAAGATAATACGATAAACCTAGGACTTAGAATTGGACGGCATCGGAAGGCTCTTTAAAACATGGATACTATCTTTATCGATAAAATGTCAAACATAGCATCAAAGTAGGACATATCCCGATTTTTGCATATAAAGCATACCTGCAAACTTATTCTTTTCAATAAAAAAAGCCCCTCTATAGGGCTATTTATTGGAGCAATCATTCTATTATCAATGTTTATTCGCATCATTGCTTAACCTGGCTCTCTGTCCTTCTCAGAATCTCGTAAGCTCTCAATTATTTTAATCTCACTCTCAGACTTCGCTTTAGAATAAATATAGAGCTGTTGGGAGAAAGGAAAATAATCCTCTTCGTTCACAATGAGAGCCATTTGGTCAATAAAATCAATTCTGTTTTGCAAATGCTGTATACGAAGCTGTAAGAGTTTATCTCTGTTTTCCCCATCCAGCAAACTAAAAAAACCCAATCGATTGTAGAATTCATTATCATCCGCCACTACTTTTTCATTTACTTGCTGTAACAGTTTCTGAAACAAATCCCTTCCTTTTTCCGTAATGCTGTACTGAAACCGGTTCGGAGAACCTTCATTGATTTCAACCGTTTTCTCTACAGCACCGATTTCTTCGAATTTTTTTAGGCGTGGATAAAGGGTATTGTTATTCAGCTTATAGGTATTACCCAAAATGAATGCAACATTTTGTTTGATTTTATAGCCGTGCTTCGGTCCGTGAATTAATTGCGACAGGATTACTATATCAATATACAACTTACTACCTCCTAAGTTACCTGAGAAAATGTCAATAAATAAATTATGCTAAATTTACTAAAATAATATCACAGATCAATATCAAAAAAAAGACCTGCTTGGTTAACAGGTCTTTCCATGGTATTCTTTTGAATTACACTTGTCTTCCTATCGCAGCAGCTTCCCAGATTGCATTAATTGCTTTTCTTGCCTGTAAAGCATCACCGATAACATGGAATGGATAATTCGCATTCCTTACCATCTCAACAACGGAGGTATCTGCTTTTGACCCCACAGCCATAACCACAGTTCCTATTCCTTCAATCTCTTCTGTAGTTCCATCCCGTTCGATTACTATCGAACGGTCTTTTATTTCTATACATTTTGAGTTTGTATATGTTTTGATGCTATGCCTGTTAATAAAATCAAGGGCAAATATCTTACGGGTATGAACGAGCTCTTTCGCTATTTCATCGAGCATCTCAACAATGATGACCTTTTTCCCTTGGGAAGTCAATAGCTCTGCCGTTTCTACACCTACCAGTCCGCCTCCGATGATAGCAACGGTATCCTCTACATGCTCAACGCTTCCTCTTAGCACATCGTGCGCTGTGACAACACCGAGCCTGTCATGTCCGGGAACCGGAAGGATAAAGGGTTTCGATCCACTGGCTACTATAATCTCATCCGGATTGATTTGCTCGATCATTTCACTGGTCACTTCCGTATTCAGCCGGATTTCTACTCCTCCTCTTTCAGCAATTCTGCCCATTTGAAGTGCAGCCTCCGCCATCTCTCCCTTGGTAGGAGCTTTACCGGCCAGGAAGAATTGCCCACCCAGGCTGCTATTCTTTTCACAGAGGATAACTTCATGCCCTCTGCGTTTTAACGTCGTAGCCGCTTCAAGCCCCGCTGCTCCCCCTCCAATAACAAGAACCTTTTTCTTTACTTCAGCCGGCTTTATTTCATATTCCTTTTCTCTGCTGGTCGCAGGGTTTCTCAAACATGCCGGACCCACATGTTCCGGATCTGGACATTGGCCTCCTACACAGCCTTGATTGCAGCCAATGCACTTAATGATATCATCATATCTTCCTTCTTTAGCTTTATTTACAAATTCCGGATCAGCAAGAGAGGCTCTGCCTAGAGATACAAAATCACATTTCCCTTCCTCCAGCAGCTGATCTGCAATCATCGGATCATTGATACGCCCTACTGCTATAACGGGAATATTTACAACAGACTTGATAGCCGCAGCATTGGGTATATTAAATCCTACCGGAACATCAATAGGAGCAATAGTGTGCTGTAAACACTCAAACAACCCATTGGATACGTGAAGAACGTCAGCTCCTGCATTTTCCAGCATCTTTGCAGCAAGCTTCGTATCTTCTATGGTTAATCCGCCAGGTACATGTTCATTTGCCGATATTCTGTAAGACAGCGGGAAGTCCAGCCCTACCTTCTGCTTGATATTTTTAATTACTTCTACAGCGAATCGCGTACGGTTTTCCAAGCTTCCACCATACTCGTCCGTTCTCGTATTGGAATAAGGGCTCATAAACTGGTTCAGCAAATAGCCATGGGCTCCATGAAGTTCCACTGCATCAAACCCAGCTTTTTTAGCCCGTATTGCAGCATCACCGAAGGCCTCAGCAATTTCTGTAATTTGCTGCTTGGTCATTTCTAAAGGCGTTTCACGGAAGATTACATGGGGGATGGACGATGGAGCTATGATTGATTGCCCTGTAATACTGCTGCTGGTCTGCCTGCCTGCATGCCAAAGCTGTAAACATATCTTTCCCCCGGCATTATGGACCGCTTCGGCTAACCTGGCTAAGCCCGGAATAAATTTGTCATCGTACACGCCCGGCAGGTGAGCTTGCCTGGAAGTTGGATGTACACAAGAGAACTCAGTAATATTGAGTCCTATCCCCCCCTTTGCTCTTGCCACATGGTAATCAATAAATCCCCGTGTAATAAATTCATTTTCATCGGCTAAATGAGTTCCCATAGCAGGCATTATGAACCTGTTCTTTAATGTCAGATTTCCAAACCTGCCTTCTGAAAAAGCATGTCTCAGTTCCAAAAAAATCGCCCCCATTCAAAGATTATAGCAGTTAAAATAATATAGGTTAGTTTAACATAGTATACTTTATACTATATATTATTGTTATTATTTTGTCAATGTTCCATTTGCTATACTATCTGAAATTCAGAAACAAGGATAACTCTTCACGTCATAGGAAAGTACGTAAAGGCACTTTATATTGGCAATGAAATAAAACGAGGAAATGAATTCTACGACCTCTCCACTTCCTCGTTTTGCAAACTGTTCAATGATAATCAAGAACAAGGCTTTAAATCGCTATGATTACCGGCAAAACCTATATAACCGTTATCACATCTACATAATACTTTTCATCTATTCTCTTTCCAGATATTCAAACCAGTCAAAATCGGCATGCTTATCCTGTCCGCTCAAATCCTGGCAGCATAAGCCGACAAAAGCCCCGGTAAAATGTCCCTCGAAACAGAATTCATCGGAAAGAGTACTTGCATCCATGATCGGACCTAATGGAATCCAATTCTCTTCATCCTTTGAATAATAGAATCGTAATTCATCGTAGTCTACCGCCGCTCTGAGATAAACCTTATTCCACCCCTCTATCGATACGTCCTGTACTGGCTGGTTAAATAAATTATTTTGTGCGGTAATGATGCCAATGCATTTGCCCAGTTCATCATCATGACTGACCCTCAGGTAATAGAAATTCTGTCTGTCGTAAATACATATGAGTCCTGCCATTTGCTGAAAGCACTCCGGAGCAAACTCAACACAGGTTGCCGCAGTATACCGGAAGGATTGCTGCCTTCTGGCCACCAGACTCTGCTTATGCCTTGACCCTAAGGATTCCTTGCCCTTTAGCCTCAAATATCCGGGCCTCTCCTTTAAGGACATCATATCCTCACCTAAGGGTATTCTTAAAGTAGCAAAATGGATATTTAATTTATCGGAATCAAAATCATCCCTTGCCTTTTCTGCCTCCCATCCATGTTCGGGAATATCCGGTGCCTGTACCCTGACTTCCGGTTTGTTCCCTCCCCGTTCCAGTCTAAACCATCTGTCCTCCGTCCACAGCATTTTTTGTATCGCTGTTTCTCTTCCCAGGATACTTCTTCCCTTTGTAGGTATTGGCCTGCTGCAAAGATGGACCATATACCATTCTCCCCTTTGGGTCTCTACCATGCTGCCATGTCCTGACTTCTGCAGGGCTAATAGCGGATCGTGCCTCGACGTTAGTATCGGATTTGCCGGATCGATCTCATAGGGCCCGTCTATGTTCTTTGAACGAGCCATGGTTACCGCATGGTTTAGTCCGATGCCGCCCTCCGCCGTCATTAAATAATAGTACCCCTTATGCTTATAAAGATGCGGTCCTCCGGTAACACCAAGAGGGGATCCTTTAAAAATATTCTTTGGTTTGCCGATAAGCTTCTTCTTTTCAACAGAATATTCCTGAAGTACAATACCTGCAAAGCGATTCCTTCCCGCTCTGGGATCCCACAGCATATTGACAAGCCACTTTCTTCCGTCATCATCATGAAATAATGAGGGGTCAAAGCCGCTGCTGTTCAGATAAATCGGCTCGGACCATTCTCCATTTATATCGGCAGCAGTTACAAGGTAATTATGTGTATCTTTAAAAGCTCCTTCCAGCGTTTTTACATCTGTATAAATCAAATAGAATACACCCTTACTGTAACTCAAGCATGGGGCCCATATTCCCCCAGATGACGGATTGCCTTTCATATCCAACTGGGAAGCTCTGTTTAAAGGGTGGGCAATAAGCTTCCAGTTTCATAAATCCTTTGAATGGTGTACCTGTACTCCAGGGAACCATTCAAAGGTTGACGTTGCAATGTAGTAATCCTCTCCAACCCTAAGTATGGATGGGTCCGGGTTAAATCCCGGCAATATCGGGTTTGTAATACATCTCATTTTTATCACTCCTTACTTATTATCTCCCATCGCCCCTCCTCCCAATCGTGAAGGGTGATAGTTAGTAACCACATATAGTATAGTATATTTTGTTCCATATGTCATAATAAGCAATGGTACTTGCATATTGACTAAAATTATAAAGTTTGATGCACTATCCGGAGACAGGACGGCAGAAGTCAACGGCATCATAGGAAAGGGAACCGCCTCACTCTGGTGTGATGTGATTCGGACGGAAACCGCAAAGGTTCTGGCCACGTACAGCAATAATTTTTATAAGGGCTCTGCTGCTGTAACAGTAAATGGATCCGGCAAAGGCAAAGTGTTTTCGTCGGGTATGACCTTGACAGTACTGCCATAAAGCTGCTGCTGAAGCTGGTAGCAGAGGAAGCGGGAGTTATGCCGGTGCTGTCTGGTTTACCCGAGGGTGTGGAAGCAGTCAGAAGAAAAAATAAAGGGACTGAGTACCTGATGGTGATGAACCATAATGAAGCTGATGCGGAACTTACGCTGGACGGCGAATTTACAGATTTGATTTCTGGGGAAAAAGTAAGAAGCGGCAGTAAAATCCCCTCCTTTGGAGTGTATGTTCTTGTAAGTTAAAATCTACTGCAGAACAATTAGTCCGTAGAATGAATCCTCCGGGCTTTTGTCTTGCTATCGTGACACGAGAATGAGGTTATTGTCATTCTAAAAAGGATGAACCGTACTTTTCTAGTGTGTTTTTGAACCGAGAACACGTTTGATTAGTCGAGTTGCAAGACCCGGATGAACACTATAAATAAAGTTCATACATTTGGAGTCTTTACCAATAAAGAATCGATACTGATTCTTTTCCATCCCTCGAATAATCTTATCAGCAGCAGCGGAAGATGATAATAATAGTTTGGACTTCTTCTCCTCCAATGAGGCGCTCTCATTCGTAAGCTGCGAGTTTTTCTTTATATCCGTCGCTATCCCCCCTGGGAACACAACAGAGACATGTACGCTGGTACCTAACAGTTCTGAATATAAACCTTCTGTCATCAGCTTGACTGCTGCCTTGGAAGCACCGTAGGAGCTCTGGCCGGGAACGGGAAAAAATCCTCCCATACTGGAGATATTTACAATATGCGCTTCCGGCCTAGTCAAAAAATGCTGTAAAAATACCTTTGTCATATACAGAGTTCCATAAAAGTTAACATTCATTACTTTATCAATTTGTTCAAATGTTAAATCCTTTAATTCTATAAATGGCTGAATAATTCCTGCATTATTGATAAGACCGTCAATGTGACCCAATGACGAAATAATTTCCTCTGCAAATTTAAATACAGATTCTTTATCTGTAATATCTACGACCCGAGTTAACAATTTTTCGTTTTTGCCTGATATTTTATATGTCTCTCGAAGTGCAGATTGATTGATATCAATGGCAATAACCCTGGCACCTTTTGATAATAATTTAAGAACCAATTCTCTTCCTACGCCATTTCCCCCGCCAGTAACAACTATATTTTTATTTATTACCTTCATAAATACTTCTCTCCTTTTCAATATGCTAATGATCAACAGACTTCATATTGCGATACTTTTTCTTTTGAGCAGCATGAAAATGCCTACGAGAACAAATAAAATACTACATCCCATTCCAAACAAAGCGCTGCTGTCCACAGCCTGGGAAGATGCCGCCATCGTAAGCAGCGTATATTGGGTCACCACGATGGAAACCATTGCATCAGTGAAGCTAATAATTTTCAGCGTTGAAACAATAGGGTCTTTCAGATGCCGGTTAATCACGGTTCCGTAAATGGCAAAACCCAGCTTGGCAAAAGCAACCGCTGCTACCAGGTAGACGGTGTAACCCCCGTACACGGTGGCGTCCCCGACAAAATACATCCGCAGGCAGACCAACAGATAGGAAATCCCAAGCAGACAAAGGAAAATGCCGCTACGCTTGTAGGCGGCAAATTCCATATTATATCTTTTTTTGGGGTCTTCGATGCGTCTGGCCACCACATATTTATTAAGCACCTGTCCTCTTGCAGCAAAAAGGACCAGATAATACACGGCATTTGTTATAAACCATCCAGAAAGAAGGTATATACCGAGGGCCAGCTTGCCGATACCGATAAAAGCATTGATTACAAGTGATGCTGCTGTTGAATTGACAGTTCGATTTCGATAATTTCCTGTGTAATGATCCAGTAATTCCTTAATATCTACCTCCTCCTTTCCGTTTCAAGATAAATTATTTGCGCTTGCTCTTAATGACAGCACCGATAACAACAACCACAACGAGAATCACAACGACGATGACTTCTTTCATTTTTTCACCTCTTTTCATGTTTTGTTGGCCGCTTTAATGCAGCGGTATAAAGCGGGTCTTTTCTGATCCGTTTGATGTGCCTATCTTACCGATGAATTGTTTGAAAGTTGCTTATGAAATGTTTGAGAAATATTAATTGTAAAGTTTCGGTTCTGCATCCAATGACAACGGATACGCCCCCGACAGCTAGAGAAAGAGCAGCCCGAATTCGGTTGTTGCAAATTCAGGCTGCTCTATTTGATGTTTTCTTGATAATGAACCGCAGGTTATAATTTGCTGCTCTCCTTCAGGTTTTCCTTCTCTGATGACATACTCGCTTATGTTTCGACTTTTAACCGTACAATGAAGGTTGACCCTTTGCCGGGCTCACTCTTAACGGATATGGAGCCACCTATCAACTCGATGACCCGGAGTGAAAGCGCAAGACCAAGTCCGTTGCCTTCGCTGGAATGAGACGTATCACCCTGATAGAATTTATCAAAAATGTGTTTTATCGTTTCTTCGTCCATACCGCAGCCCGTATCCGATATGGATACCGTCACGGAATCCTCATTGGAGACTTGCGTTAAAGTGATTTTTCCACCGGGTTCTGTGAACTTCAGCGCATTGGAGAGAAGATTGTGCCATACGATTTCCAGCATACTCGCATCTGCGTAAACCATGGCACGGTCCTCTATGTCTGCCGCAAATTCAATATTCTTTTTTTCCCAGGCATCCTCAAAGGAAAGAGCGCAGTCACAGAGCTGGCGGCACAGATCGTACGGCTCGGCAGCAGGACGGATTTCCTGGTTTTCCAGCTTATTGAGCTTCAGTATGTTGGTTACCAGTGTGGTCAGCCGTTGGGACGCGGTGATGATTGTGTCGCAATATTCTTTACGCAGCAACGGAGAGAGAGCTTCTTTTTGCAGCGCCATAGCATAGCTTTGAATGATGGACAGCGGCGTTTTAATTTCATGGGATACATTGGCGATGAAATCGTTTTTCAGGGTTTCGATGCTGCCCAGTTCTTCTACCATCTTATTGAAATCCTCAAACATTACATCCACATAGTCCCACTTGTCGGGTCTGTGGATCGGCTCCAGATAAACCGAGAAATCGCCTTCCGCCACTTGCTTTGCCGCCTCGCCTAGCTTGCGCATCGGCTTATCAAATGCATTAAACTTTTGGCGGGCAGTGACAATGCAAAAAATGGCGGTGACAATCGCCCAATATCCGAGCATTCCCCAGATATATTCCGGCGGCATGCTGTCAAAATTCATGTACTCGGCATAAATCATTCCTTGTCCGGCAGACAGCACCAGCAGTACAAAATAGGTCAGTGTGATTTCCTTCCACGTGAAATGCTTCGACTTGACCCGGACATCCTCTCCGATTTGCTTTTTCTTCAAGACAACACCGCCTTATACCCAAGCCCGTGTACCGTGACGATTTTGAAATCCTCACAGCAGGAAAACTTATCCCGCAGCTTGGTGATATACACATCCACGGCGCGCAGGCTGGTTTCGCTGTCGATGCCCCAGAACTCATCCATGAGCTGGGCACGGGAAAAGGTGTGCTTGGGATAGGCGAGCATCTTGTAAAGTATGTTAAACTCCCGCACCGTTCACCCTGGCAGTCATTTCATCCGCATCCATCACAAGGCTGCCCACTGTCAAGCGTTTTTCACTGGCGATATTCGCTCGGCGGAGCAGAGCCCCCACACGAAGTACCAGTTCGTCCATATGAATGGGTTTTACCATGTAATCATCAATACCAACCCGGAAACCTCTTTGCTTTGAGGAAATATCGTCGCGGGCAGTTATAAACAGAATGGGAATTGTCCTGTTGACGTCCCGCACTGTTTCGGCAAATTCAAAACCATCAATTTCCGGCATCATGATATCCGAAATGATCAGATCGTACAGGTTGTTATACATCAGATCATACGCCTCTTGTGGATTCAAACATCCTTTGGCGGTGTATCCGTTATCGCATAGATAGGTGCAAACGATTTGATTGAGCTTTATATCATCCTCTACGACAAGTATGTTAACCATAAAAAAAACCTTCTTTCTAAGGTAAGTAAAATAATTATAATAGTCAGATGTTAAATAAATGTTAAATAAAACATCAAACGCGATAGTATTAAATGAAGTTTTAGTATATGTGTTCAGTAATATACAAATTAAGTCTTATTATGGACAACAAAATGCCATATTAATTTTTCATCACCCATGATTTCTCTTTGGGGTATTCGGGTATCAGTACAACTAATTACTGAGTTATTTCCAAAACCTTTTTCCAGCTTCTATCTTTATTGTTGTATGTAAGGAACAAAAACAGGGATGACTGCGGTCATTCCTGTTTTTTTAATGAGACAAATTCTCAAAATTCACCACATAACTCCATTTGCTATATCATCCTGGGAAATCTGTAAAGTCATGATCAAAAAAATTCATCTTACCACTTTGTTTATATAAATTTCTAATCCAACTGCACCACTTCATACCCAGTTTCGTCTCACCGATTCTTTTTTGAAGCAGTATATAAGATCCCATTTTTGGTGAATGAAAGGATTCCATATTTCCGTTAGCTGCATTCTTCAGCTTTTCCATGGATGCCATGTAACGATCCAAATCTTTTGCATACCTGTCTTCCATCTCAGTAAGAAGTTTTTCGATGGTTTCCTTATCCAAAGCCTGTATACAAAACAATTTTAAATGCATTTCATCTTTTATGACTGCTGCATCGGTCGGTGATGTAATCCATTCCTTCAGGACTTTCCTTCCCTGACCTGTTATACTGTATAACCTTTTATCAGGCTTACCAATTTGTTCGATTAACGTAGAAGTTACATAATCCTTCTCCTCTAATTCCGCCAGTAAAGGATATATGGCACTATGCGTAGTATGCCAAAACTGATTCAGTCTTAACATCAAATCGTAGCCTGTCTGTTCCTCTATAGATAAGAAACTAAGTAATCCATAGGATAATTTATTCATAAAGGTTTCCTTTCTATATGTCTATATTGACATAGTAACACAAGTGGTTTAATATAGGGTATATGTCAAAATTGACATATACCCTATATTATATACAATGGAGATAACAAATGGAAGCAATGAAAAAAAGTAAGTCAAATTATGCATTACTTATGGCAGCATTACTCATCGGCGGATTTTTTACCACGCTTGCAACCAGTACCATTAACATTGCCTTACCGAATTTAATGACACATTTCAATACCAGTCTTGATACAGTCAAGTGGGCAATGACAGGCTTTATGCTGGCAACAGGAATTATCGCTCCCATCACCTGTTTTTTGGGAGAGAAATTCAGCTATAGAAGAATGTATTTAATATCGATTCTCGGCTTCACCCTGAGCTCCGTATTTTGCGCATTATCCTGGAATGTACAATCCTTAATAGCTTTCCGTATATTGCAGGGACTTTTCAACGGATTAGCTGTACCTACAACCATGTCCATCATTTACCAGGTTGTTCCCAGAGAAAAGCAGGCATTTTCCTTAAGTCTTTGGAGCCTTTCAGCAACGGTTGCTCCGGCCATTGGGCCTACGCTAAGCGGTTGGCTTATTCAGAGCTTTGATTGGCATGCAATCTTTTTAATGAATATCCCTATTGGAATCATTGCTATTTTATTTATTTATAAGGCAGTTCCGTATTACATGCTGAATCCGCCGGAAGGCTTTGACTTGCCCGGATTTTCAACCTGCCTGGCAGCAAGCATCTTACTTCTGACAGCATTCAGTGAAGTGTCCCACTGGGGATGGGCGTCCTACAAAACAATATTGTTCCTATCCTCTGGAATTATTATTTTAGCCATATTTATATTCCGCGAGTTGACAGCAAAGAATCCTATACTGAATCTTAACATATTTAAGCACAAAGGATTTACATTTAGCGTCATTATAAGAAGCATCGTCACCATGGGCCTTTATGCAGGATCATTGCTAACACCACTATTTTTACAAAATGCTCAGCATGTTTCCGCTTTGAATGCCGGTCTGGTTATGCTTCCCGCCTCACTGGCTATGGCAGTAAGCACCATCATTGTAGGCAAATTGTATAATCGTTTGGATCCGCGCATTTTGCTCGTATCCGGCGTTATTTCCATGGCGGTTGGATCGTTTTTCCTGGCCCATTTAACTTTGGAAACCAGCCATATGTATATTGTTTTGTGTATGACATTTCGTAATGTCGGAATCGCCTTATGCCTGGGAACAGTAACCATGACAGGAATGTCCTCCCTGGATAAAAAAGTGTCCGGAAGTGGCTCATCCATCAACAATTGGGTAGCTCAAAGCATTGGCTGTTTATCCATCGGCATCTTTACCTCATTACTCACTTATCAATCCAAACAACATGCTGCCGATTTTGTGAATACGGGTGCTGCATTGAAAATGGGCAAGGATTTAGTTGCAAACACGGCATTTGTAATGGGAGTGAATGATGTCTATTTTATTTCTGCTATCATCATGGTAATAGCTTTACCTCTGTGCTTCTTGCTGAAAAAGGGAGATAAGCCTGTTCCAGATAAACGAAGTAATGACCTCCAAGAAGATAGAAAAAATCTCAATTCTCGTACTGAACTGAATCGTTCCCTTTCTGAAGACATGATTTAGCCCTAAAAACCAAAGGAATTTCTGACATAGTTTTTTAAATTTTTTATAGTAAAAGGAAGCGTTGAGACTATTATTCGTCTCAATGCTTCCTTTGTAAGGAGCACATCGGTATAGGGCTTTGTAGTTCAAAATATCTGTAAAATCCGGATCTGTGGTAATTGCTGAAAACACAGTATCACCGAAGAACTCTGTAAATTTCTGTTTGCATCGTTCAATTCTGTCCACTGTACTTTGCCTCCAAGCTGTTAAACTGATTTACCCATCTCATAGGCCTGCTGCATGGCTTCGCTGCCATTGATGTCACCCTTGCGCCATGCTCCGACGCCGTATACAGCACCCTTTTCCTTTGCATCATCCAGGCATAGCGTAAATCCGCGAAAGTCGTCAAGGGTTCTTTCCACGGACTGCTTACTGCTGTCGGCAGCGGTAACGATGAAATAGAACTCCTTTCCAGTGATTTCTTCATATCTTGGAACAGTCCTATCAATCAGCGTTTTCATCTGAGCATCCATAGTATAGAAGTAAACCGGTGTCGCCATAACAATCACATCGGCGGCAATCATTTTATCCAAAATTTCCGCCATGTCATCCTTCTGAACACACTTATGACTGGTATAACATGACTCGCACCCGGTGCAGTAGCCAATATTTTTATCTCTCAAAAAAATCTTTTCCGTCTGATTGCCAGCCTCCTGAGCACCAAATAAAAATTGGTCGCACAGTAAATCGGAGTTGCCGCCTCTTCTTGGACTTGAAGATAATATCAATACTGTTTTACCCATAAAACTAATCCCCCTGTCTTTTTAGCTTTTTTTCTTTTTTAACCATCAACTGTTCATATACTGCAATTTTATAATCCAGTCGTTCCAGCGTTTTCTTCATCTCTTCCATTCTTGCAACCAGCTGATTACGCTGTTCGATTAAGAGTTCTTTTCTTTCCTCAGAGGTTTCATCACCCTGCTGGAACAGAGCGACATACTCAATCAATACTTCAATTGGAAGGCCTGCATTTCGCATACATTTAATAAATTCAACCCAATTACAGTCTTCCTCCGTATAATCCCGGATTCCGCTTTTATTACGGCTTACACGAGGAATTAATCCGATGCGTTCATAATAGCGGAGTGTATCCTGTGAAACATCATATTTTTCACTAACTTCTGCAATCGTCATGCGATTTCACCTCCTGATATACGATATCATAACACCTGGAGCTAACTCCAAGTCAAGTGTTTTTTGAGCTATGCCCACATTGGTAGCAGTGTTTCTCCGCGATCCGTTGCAGTTGCAGGAGTAACAGAAAGTGAAGATATTTCATTACGGCCTTCTGGATTCATATCCACATCCGCGTGCACCCAAATAAATTTATTCAATGGTAATTTGTCTTGAAATCCAATAATCACTCCCGTATCACCCAGTGCGATCTTAATATATGCCGGTTTTACGTTCGTACCCGCAACTCCATTACAGAATTCTTCCGTCCAAATCTCTGCGATTTCATCAATGTCTTTTCCTTTCAGTAGATTCGGAATATACTTTCCTTCAATACTTCCGCCATCCCATGCACCAATACGTCCCCAATGACCGCCCTGGATTCCTTCAACGCTGGTGCGGAAAATGGTGCAATGCCTTATCAGATTCCCTGGTTCCAATTTGGTACTAATAGAACAGTTCTAATCATATCTTTATAAAAGAAAACAATAAGAAAGAGGGTGAAGTTAATTGATAAAAGTTAAAGTTAGCTTACGGCCCATTGTTAGTAAAATAAATTTACCCACTGTTTTGAAAACAACTATACTTCCGGGCGATACAATCGAAAAATTATTTATTGCAACCCAGGTAGGAGAGATCTTTTACATTGGCAACGGAGTTGCAGGGACTTTTTTAGATATTCGCCCACGAATCCTAAAACTAGGTGCTTCCGGTGGTGGATATGATGAACGGGGATTGCTAGGGCTAGCGTTTCATCCTAAATTTTATTATAACGGTCTGTTTTATCTTCATTACTCAGTAGCTGGAACACAAGGTCCAGGTGCTCTTCCTAGTTCAGAAGTTTCAAGACAAGGTCTTCCTGAATTTTTTAAGCCTAACCCCTGTGACCCTAGAACCTTAAACCAAAAGTGGATAAATAGAGAAACCCAATATGATCATATTGATACAGTTGAAGAATGGATTTTACAATCGAACGGTCAACCTCAAAAATGGCGGACATTACTTAATTTAAGAAGACCATTTTTTAATCATAATGGTGTCAATAGTTTAAACTTTTCACCGGAAACAGGAAAACTTGTTTTAACAACCGGAGATGGCGGATCAGGCTATGATCCATTTAATTTAAGCCAGGATGATATGGAAATCGCCGGTAAAATAATTGAAATTGATATAGTTAAGAATACATTTATCAATAATCCCCCCGTAGTTACACGTTTTAATGAGCTTCCCGTGCCTATTCAGGAAACGCTTACGGTAATTGCCAAAGGAGTTCGCAATATGCCGGGCATTTCATTTCAAAGGTTTTATAATCAGTATATCAAATATGTAGGAAATGTCGGACAGGACCTCGTGGAGTCGATTTTTTCATTCAGTCATTATAAACCAATACCCGTTACTCAGCTTATTCAAGCTTCTTTAACGAACTCCGAACCTGACCAGGAAGGATTTATTAACTTTGGCTGGCGAGGGTGGGAAGGGGCTTTTCCTACTTCCATTATAAGGGGCTGCTCTGCAAATCCGACTTTGGATGAGAAAACAATTGCTTATTATGATGAAACAGTAAAAACTTCCGTGCGCCGTCTTCAGCCTCTAACCAATTATTTCCATGAAGATCCCCGACCCGATAAGTTTGGAGCCACTGCACTTACAGGAGTCCAGCTATATAGGGGGAATCAAATCCCTGATTTAACGGGAAGCGTTGTGTTTACCGATCTAGCTCGGGATGAAAAATCTCAACCTCCGGTTAGAGGGGTTCTAGCTTATACCCGAGCAAGAGCAGATTGTAAATTAAGTGATTTTAGTGTTATTGAAACAAATTATAATTTTGGGTCACAATCAGCTTATTATGTTAGTTTGGGAACGAATATGGATCAAACCAGACTATATTTAGGGGTTTATGGCTCTATGAAGGTGGCTGATTCCAACCTAGGCACTGTTTTTGAAATTGTTCCATGATTCACAGCCATAAAATTCGACTTGCACCTGCTGTAAAAACAGCTTTCTAGGATAAAATAAAAAATCATAGGAGGCTGTTTTATTATGCCGCTTGGCAGGTAGTCACCCTGAAATCTGATACTATTCCTATCGAAAGCCATTCAATATATAAAAAGTACCGCTAGGCAGGATTTCTCCCACGCTTTCTTTTACCTATTTTGTGAAAAATCCAGACCTAATTACTTTATGCGGACACACTTTTTTGCAGTCGCCGCAACGGATACACTCAGGGTGATTCGGCGTTTTATACGGTTTAGCATTCATCTTACAGACCTTTGAACACAATTCGCACTTGGTGCAGCTATTCTCGTCTATTTTCAGCTTATAGAATGAAACTGGATTGAACACGGAATAAATCGCACCAAGAGGACAAATATACTTACAAAACGGCCTATAAATTGTAACTGAAAGAACAGTGATGGCAATTAGAATCACGTTCTTCCACATAAACAGCCAGCCTATTGTATCTTGCAATGGTCTATTTGTTAGTATAAGCGGCCACCCTCCCATCAAGGTACCTGATGGACAAATAAGCTTACAAAAGAACGGCATTCCTTGTCCAATGATATCGACTACAAACATTGGTAATATGATTACGAACAGAAGTAATATGACATACTTTAAAAATCTTAACGGTCTGTCCAGTCTGAAAGTTTTAAACTTCCTTACAAAAGGAATTTTATGCAGCAGGTCTTGAATCCACCCAAAGGGGCAAAGCCAGCCGCAAACAAACCGGCCGCATATCGCGCCGACAAGCATCAGAAATCCTGTTACATAGAGGGATGCCTGGAATTTCCAACTGCCGATAAGCGCTTGTAAGGAGCCAATCGGGCAGGAACCCAGCGCACCGGGGCAAGAGTAACAATTCAGTCCCGGCACACAAATCTTTTTCAAGTTACCTTTGTATATTTTCCCTTGGATGAATCCTACAAGATAGCTATTTGAAGCGAGGGTCCAAATAGCTTGAACTCTACTGCGAAGGGTTATTTTAGCCAATTCCTATACACTCCAAGCAAATATGAATAGCTTTTGAGAACACAATCTCCCCCTCGCCTCTCATGACACCCATCGCCATCATGAAAATGCCAGAAAGAGATAGAGTCAAGGGCATCAATAATCTCTGCTTCATTTTGAGGACGCCTCCACCTTCGTCAAAAGCTCCTCTATGATTCCTTTCCACTCATCCTTTGTATGTGCACCAAAATATCTCTTTCCTACAAGTTTTCCATCTTTGTCAACAAAGAAAGTTGATGGATAACCGCCCAAACCGTTTAAGATACCCTTTTTAAGAGTTGCGTCCGGAATTAGATTCATATATTCTGCGCCTGTTTGCTCGCATATTCTCAATGCAAGTTCTTTAGCCGGTTCACTAACATCTCCTGTGTTGGCATCAATCAGGTCATCCACAATTCCGATTACATTAAAACCTTTTTCTTCCAACTCTTTATTAAGGGTGGCAAGATCAGGCATTTCCTTTAAGCAAGGAGAGCAGGATGTCGTCCAAACATTAATCATCGTGAGTTTGTAATCCGAAAATACATCATTTGTGATTTTATTATCATTTAGATCCACTGCATTAAATTTGTCGATTACGGCTGCGGTTTGTCCTTCAGTCGCAGGGTTATAATTAGGACTGGTTGACATGGGATAAAACTTTGTGAAAATTACTGCTCCCGCCACAATCACTAAAGCAATGCTAAGAATGATGACCACTATTTTCTTTTTCATAAAAAATAACCTCCTGTTTTTTGATAGTGTAAGTTTATCAAACAGAAGGTTAAGTTTTAGATAAGAAAATTAGGGGAAGAACAAATAATTATCTCATAAATTGGTCACTGTGAATATTGTTCCTGAATTCTCAATACTCGCAACATCAATTTTAATTTCGTGTTTATCAAAAATTTCTTTTGTTATCGCAAGACCGAGCCCACTTCCGCCAAGCGCTCTGGAGCGGGATGTGTCTGCGCAGTAGAACGGTTCAAAAATATGAGGTAATTTGCCAGGAGCGATTCCAATACCGGTATCGGAAATAGTAATACCTGATTCCGAACAATGAATGGTAATCGAACCATTGTTATGGTTATATCTTATGGCGTTTTGAACTATATTCGAAAAGGCTCTTTCAAGCATAAAGCGATTTCCATTAATTTCTTTCTCGCCTTCAATACTCACAAAAATATTCTTTTTTTTAATTTCATTATCGTTGTCACTTAAAATAGAGAAAAATAAATCACGGGCTGAAAAGCGGCTGATATCAATATGTTTTTCAGCCGCGTTAAGCGCAAGTAAATCGGTAACCAGAGCAGTCATTCTTTCTACATTTTGTTTTACTATAAGCAAATTTTCTTTGTATTCTTCAATGCTTGCCGAATCCTCATCAATCTCCATTACTTCGATGTTAGTCAGTATAGCAGATAGTGGTGTCTTCAATTCATGTGCGGCATTTTGGGCAAACCGTTTTTGACTTTCAAAAGCCATACTGATTTTTATAAGCATATTATTGAACGACTGAGTGAGTCGCGCAACTTCATCCTTGCTATATGGAACGGGAATTTGTGTTGACAAATTGTTCTCGTCAACATCTTCAACGGTCTTACTGAGTATGGCAACCGGTTTCAGCGCCTTTCCCGTGACAAACCATGTCAATATGGTTCCAATCCCAGTAATTACAATCATCACTATTATGCTTTGCAGTGCGAAACCCTTCTTTGAGTCCTGAAACATACCATAAACCTCTGCGGCTGTTGGAGGTACATCCTCATCCGGTTCATTATCAGGTGTGATTGGCATAGGCGCTGTCGGCTGGACGGACAAGGCTTCAATGGGTTTCAAAAATATGTTACCTGCATTGAACACTGACACAATCGTTAAACAGGTACAGGCTGCAACCAGAATACTGCATGCCAGAATTGTCAGTCTTAATCGCAAGGAAATTTTACTCAACATAATAGCCTTGCCCCCTTATGTTTCTTATTGTATTCTGCGGCAATTTTTTTCTTAGCGAATTAATATGAACCTTAAAGGCACTTGTGAATGTATCCGCTTCACTATCCCAAACATGTTCAATTAAATCTTCACCACTCACAAGAGTTCCTTTGTGCATAAGCAAGTACTCTAAGATGCCATACTCCTTTTTTGTCAGGTTAATTTCAATACCGTCAAGATATACTTTTTTTAAAGCTGTCTCTAAAACCAGCCTGTCTGCCATAATTTCAGTGCTTTGTGTTGAAAAATCACGCCGCAATAAGGCTCGAACTCTCGCTTCCAGTTCTTTAAAATGAAATGGCTTAGCAAGATAGTCATTTGCTCCCGTATCAAGTCCGATAATTTTATCCTCTAACTCGCTCCGCGCAGAAAGTATAAGAACTCTGACCTCCGCGTTTTCTTTTCGGATTTCTTTTAGTACGGCAATACCATCTATCTTCGGCAAATTTATATCTAAAATAATAGCGTCGTAAATAGAAGAATAGTAACGTTCCAACGCTTCTTCACCATCGGACGCAGTATCCACAGCATAACCTAATTTTGTAAAGCCTTTTTTCAAAGCCGATTGCAAGAATATTTCATCTTCTACAACTAGTAATTTCATGCTTCACCCCCGCTCGATAAATACACATATCAATTATAGCATACTGTGAGTTAAGATTCGGTTAACATACGCAGAGCGGCGTATTTTTCGAATGATCACAGACTTTTCGCATTATAGGGCTTTAGCATCAGGCTTACGCCTATATCTGCCATCCACAGGCTTTTCAGTGTCCTTCGAAATCGCTCACACTCGGCTCAAATAGATAACGCCAGGAATACGGTTTTCCTCGCATAGCTTCTGGATGCGTTCGGAAATGCCCCATTTTTTGAAGCCTCTTTTGTCGACATATAATCATGTTTAACCTCCTTGGCCTTTATTTATATTATATATAGTTAAACGAATAATACAAATACAATGACGCCGCTTCGCTGTTCATCTCCCATACAAACAAAACCTGAATATATTCACGTTATACTTCTTTCGCCAATGCAAACGCTTCCCATGCATTAGGCCATCCTACATAGAACGCAAGATGTGTGATGATTTCTGACATTTCCTCAGCACTAACACCATGATTCTTTGCATTGGTGATATGATATTTTAGGGAATTATCAATTTTCTTTATTCTCCTTGAGGTTTTCATATTTCGCCAAATCAAAAGTAACCTTCATATTGCCATCACCAACTACTTGTACAAAACTGCCAGCATCCTCAATATATCCGAGACGGGTATAGTTATAGGAGCTTGAGAAGGTTTCATAGAACACTACCAGACAGGCATCGCCGTACAGCATGATATATGAGCAAACATGCCCACAAATCAATCATCGCCATATAATCTGCAATAAGATGAAAACAACAGAATTACTCCTGACCGGTTTCGATTTTCTTGATAATTTTCGCAGGTACACCGCCCACAATAACATTAGCAGGTACATCCTTCGTCACAACTGCACCGGCGGCAATGACAGCACCATCACCAATGGTCACACCGGGAACGATAGTGGAATTTGCTCCAATCCAGACATTTTTACCGATCACAATGGGCGCAGGATGCATAGTGCTGCGTTTTCTCGGATCAATGTCGTGATTAAGGGTAGCCAACACGACATTGTGCCCAATGAGAACACCATCGCCAATTGTAATGCCGCCCTGGTCCTGAAAACGACAGCCTGAATTGATAAAGACATTCTTGCCCACACGGATGTTCTTGCCGCAGTCCGTATAAAAGGGTGGAAACATTGCAAAGGTTTCATCCACCGGCCTGCCTATCAGCCGGGAAAACAGTTCCCGAATTTCTTCCGGGGTATGATAGCTTCCGTTGAGCTCGGCGGTCAGTTTCAGTGCTTCCTGCGAGACGGCATGCATCACCCGGTGTGCTTCCGAGCCGCCATCTACCGCTTCACCCCGGTTCAAGTGCACTAAGAAATCATGGATATCCGTTGGTACCCTCCTTATCGATAAGACTTTTTAAGTACATCAACAACATCCTCATGCGTCATTTCATATGGATTTGCTGCAAACAGACCGCCCATAGTTTCACGAGCATTGATAGCAATTTTATCGAATTCATCCTGTGTGATACCATAATCGCTCATTTTGAGTTCCGCCACACCACAGGCTTTTTGCAAGTCCACAAGTGCAGTGATGAAATCCTCCGGCTTATCGGCATCTTTGATTCCCATTGCCTTTGCCATGGCTATAAATCTCTCATCGCAAGCATGCTTGTCAATAAAGAATTCATAGAACGCTTTTGAAATCATAATAAGTCCCGCACCGTGAGGTAACTCCTGATGATACGCACTCATCGCATGCTCAATAGAATGCTCAGCAGTAGTAACGCTGACGGTCATAACTACACCTGAAAGGGTGTTGGCAAATGCCATGTGTTCTCTTGCTTCCCTATCGCTGCCGTCTTTTACCGCACGTGCAAGATATTTAGCTGTATTTTCAATCGCAGTCAGTGCATACATATCACTCATCAGGCTTGCAAATTTGGAAATATAGCTTTCTGTGGAATGGAAAAGTGCATCAAATCCTTGATAAGCAGTAAATTTAGGTGGAACTGTCTTCATCAGTTCAGGGTCGATGATAGAAATCACCGGAAACAAACGATCATCACCACCAAAGCCAATTTTTTCATTGGTTTCGTCATTTGTGATAACACCCCACTGGTCCGCTTCTGAACCGGTTCCGGCCGTTGTAGTAATACAAATTACCGGTAGCGGAGCGTTTACAATCGCTTTGCCTTTGCCAGTGCCACCGGAAATATAATCCCAGACATCTCCATCGTTTGTTGCCATTGCCGCCATTGCTTTGGAGGCATCCATAACGCTGCCACCACCAAGAGCAACAATAAAGTCACATCTGTTATCTCTTGCCGTTTTTGCTCCTGCCATGACAGTAGACTTCAGCGGATTTGCCTGTACTTGATCAAAGACAACACTCCGGGTACCGGCTCTGGAAAGTTCCTCTACTGTGCGATCGAGGGAGCCATTTTCTTTCGTAGATTTTCCGCTTGAAATTACCACCATTGCCTTTTTGCCGGGCAGTTTCTGCTCATGCAGTTCGCTAAGCCTTCCGCAACCGAAAATAAATCTCGTTGGCACATACATATTAAAGCTCATTTTTATTCCTCCATTGATTTAAAATAGTATTTGTGTTACACTCTGACTATTGAGTTCGGTATAATTCTACAACTTAAAGTTAACTTTAAGTCTATACTTTTTTCAAATAACCTTAAATTATTTTGGAGGATATATAAATGATTTATACAGTTGGTGAAATGGCAAAGCAGCTTGATGTTACCGCATCAACATTAAGATATTACGATAAAGAGGGATTGCTTCCTTTTGTGGAGCGCTCTGGTGGCGGTATGCGTATGTTCAAGGATGAAGATATGTCATGGTTAAAAATTATTGAATGCCTGAAAAAAACAGGTATGCCGATCAAGGACATCAAACATTTTATGGACTACTGCATGGAGGGCGACTCCAAGATAGATGAGCGGCTAACCATCATAAAAACACAACGGGATGCCGTGATCAAGCAGATGAAAGAAATGCAGGAAATGCTCGATATGCTAAATTACAAGTGCTGGTATTATGAAACCGCTAAAGAAGCAGGAACCTGTGCTGTTCACGATGATATGCAAATAGAGAATGTTCCCAAGGAATATCATAAATTTTTAGATAAAAAATAGAACAATTGAAAACAATTCTTTCGGCAAAGCACTCTGTGAATTCACAAGCATAGCATTCCATTTTTTACCATAATACTTATATTTTATTGTTAATCATGCCTTTAATTAGAATCAACCCCCTTGAAAAGGGGTACAGCCAGTAAAGCGTCATGTCATAGTGCTCTACTGGCCAATGATACCCCATACAGCCTATCGGATAACTGCGATTTTACGCAGCCATGCTGATATTTTGGCCTGTGTGTCTCCCGAGCCGCTGCCGTACACGTCAAAACTGTTCAATACTGTGGATAATCTGTCGTTTCAATGACTTCTCTTGCCGGACACCCTTTTGCAAACAACATGCCTGCGTCTTTCCAATTCAGATAGCGGAGAATGGCTTCATAGGTTTTCTGGAGTCCTTCCATGGTCCCGTCATCTACTCCATAGTCAGCTGCAAAAAGCATGGCTTTTTTATTCCCTGACAGTTTTGCATTGTTGGCAGGGAAACGGTCAACGACAGCTTTGATCTGCGCAGACATGGTGAAATAATAAACAGGAGTTACAAATACTACCATATCCGATTCAAATAGCTTATCATTGAGCCTACTCATGGAATCCTTATATACACATTCAGATTCATGGTTTGCACAATGCCCGCATACAAGACAGGGTTTTACATCCTCAAATGCTGATTCGCCATCAGAACTATATTCTCAACGTGCCTTGAGCAGATAAAAATAATATCGCTTAAAGCTGGAAACCCCTTGGCGGCGAGGTTATTGTTTACCGTTAGTCTCCTTTTTTAACCATACCTTCCATCTGCCGTTTTGCTTCAGGAGATAATGCATCAATTAAATAATTGCGGTTTCCTCCCTGCATTTCCTGATGTTCCTGCTTAATTCTTTCATTAGCCCCGTCGATCTCAGCTTTCAGCTCTCTGGCGGATAGCAAGGAACATCCTTCACCCCTTATAATAATCTGCTGTAAACCGTCCGATGTTGCAACTGTTATATCATATTTTTTCTTATTGCTATATGCAAATTTTTCAATATATTGGTCCGCCGTTTGTGCCTCCCTGGTATATACCATATGGATGTTATGATAATCAGTTACTTCCTCAAGATGCCCCTGAACACGGTAAGCATCAAACACAACGATAATCTGACATTTTCGAATTCCCTGATAATTACTTAGAGAATCAAGCAATTTCATTCTGGCACCGTCCATATTATCGTCTGCAAGCCCTTTCAGTTCAGGCCATGCATAGATAATATTATAACCGTCCACAAGGAGATACTCTTCCTTGATTTCCTGCTGTCTGTCAACATAGGTAACGGTAATAGGTCCATAATAACTTTTACTGGCTGTTTTAGGTCTTTTCCAGGCAGACTTCTTCCCCTGGTTTGCATAATAGGTTTTATTGATGATTCGGTCAATCTCATCCAGACTGATCAACCGCTCTTCTGCGGATGAGGCTTGGTTATGGGTTGTTTCTCCCGATAAATCGTCTTTTTTCTGAAGATAGCTTTCAACATGCATATGGTCCTTAACTTTATCCCAATCCACCAAAAATCCTGTACCCTGTGAACAAAATACAGAACCAGTCGGATTTTCAGTGTCCCTTTCCGAATCATATCCGATATTTTCTATGACCTCAGCCTCATTATGGCAGGGTTCATATCCTTTCAAACTGCAAAACAGCCTGCCAAGACCTTTGGTATATGCAACTACCTCCATCTGGTAATTCCTCATGGTAGTAACAGGGGCGCTCCCCACAAGAACCGCCATTTCACCATCTGACTGTGATATTTCACATGTACCGTGCATTTTCTCAACATCCGACATGGCTCTTCCTATCATTTTCTCAGGCAGTTCCAACTGAAAAGCATAATAGGGCTCCAGCAATATGGACTCTGCCTCCTTTAAGCCCTGGCGTACTGCACGGTAGGTAGCCTCTCTGAAGTCACCGCCTTCCGTATGCTTATTGTGTGCTCTACCAGAGACTAAAGTAATTTTCATATCCGTAATCGCTGACCCTGTCAAAACTCCTTTATGGAATTTCTCTTCCAGATGCGTTAAAATAAGTCTTTGCCAGCTTTTACCCAGTAAGTCCTCACTGCATTCTACTCCAAATTGCAGACCACTTCCAGGCTCACCCGGCTCTAATAACAGGTGGACCTCCGCATAATGCCTCAATGGTTCAAAGTGTCCCACTCCCTCAACTGTATTGACAATCGTCTCTTTATATACAACCCTTCCGGCATCGAAGGCTGCCGCAACACCAAAACGGCTTTGTATCAAGCTCTGCAGGATTTCAATCTGCACTTCTCCCATGATCTGGACTTGAATCTCCTGCAACTGCTCATCCCAGACAATATGAAGTTCCGGCTCTTCCTCTTCAATCTGACGCAGTTTGGGAATCATCACTCTGGGGTCGCAGCCTTCCGGAAATATAATCTGATAAGACAGAACGGGTTCCAATACCGGTGTGCCAGAAGCTTCCTCTATCCCCAAGCCTTCTCCCGGCCTGGTATGGCTGAGTCCCGTTACTGCACATATAGAACCTGCCTCTATCTCGTTCACTGCCTCAAATTTCTGTCCGGAATAGATACGGATTTGATTTACTTTCTCTTCCCAATTATGATTCGTCAAGACGTCTTTCACCTTCAACTTTCCACCGGTAAGCTTCATGTGCGTAAGACGGTTTCCCTGCTCGTCTCTCGTTACTTTGAATATTTTAGCCCCAAATTCGTCGGGATAGCAAGGTATCATAGCATACTCTACTATCTCCTGCATAAATTGTTCAATGCCTTTTAATTTTAAAGCCGAACCGAAAAAACACGGAAATACTTTGCGCTCCTTGACAGCATTTTTAATAAGCGCGGTTTGAATCTGTCCTGTCTCCAGATAGGCTTCCATCAGGATTTCATCACACATGGCCAGTTGTTCATAAAAATTGTCTGTCTTAGCTTGTCCAAATTCAATGCATCCATCATCCAGCAGCTTTTTTATTTCTTTTATCAGTTTGTCCTTATCCGTCCCATTTTGATCCATCTTATTGACAAATATGAAAACAGGAATCTGATACATGTCAAGCAGCCGCCATAATGTTTTGGTATGCCCCTGCACTCCATCCGCACCGCTTATCACTAAAATTGCATAATCCAGCACCTGAAGTGTTCTTTCCATTTCAGCAGAAAAATCTACATGTCCAGGGGTATCCAATAAGGTAATCTGAGTCTCTCCTATTTTAAATAGGGCTTGCTTGGAGAAAATGGTGATTCCTCTTGCCTTTTCCAGCTCATAGGTATCTAAATAAGCGTCCTTATTGTCCACCCTTCCAAGTTTTCCAATTTTACCGCTCAGATAAAGCATACTCTCTGATAATGTTGTCTTGCCTGCATCCACATGTGCTAATATTCCAATGACTAATTTTTTCATAAACTGTTTAAAATCCTTCATTTTTTGTCCGTTTCTAAAAATACAGCCCGCTTAAGCCTGTATGTCAATTCTTCTATTATGATAATACCAGTAAGTTTGGAATTTGACAATTTTATAGATTCATAAAAATAAGCAGTATTTAAAAAATCCGGATGAAAGCAAAATGATCGTGGGTAGACGTTATACTTTTCTAAAACTTTTATCTTATCATCCATAGATAAACAAAGAATACTAGGAGCAACAATTTTTATAGGACGGTCATTCAATTGCACATTTATACTTCCACTTGTAATAAAAATTATAGTTAAGCGCTCCTCATAGGGGGAGATTGTTAAAATTTTCGGCTGCAACAAATTCAATATACACAGTTCTACTCTTATGGCGATCAATTTGTGGAATATCTATTCCTCCACTAACAGATAGTATAGTTAAAAGCTTCATTTATATCATTGTATCATAATTTTCAAACGATATACTATTATTATACAGTTACTGTACGAAGGTTATGGTTAACAAGGTTTGCCGTGACCACTAAGCGAAAGGAGAATCATTATGGCTGTTGAACGTTTTCATATCCAAGTATCTAATGAGGTACTTGACGATCTAAAATACAGACTAGATCACGTCCGCTGGCCCCATCAATTAGAAGATTCCGGTTGGGAACGAGGTACTGAAATAGGTTATTTACAATCGCTCGTTTCGTATTGGCGTGATCACTTTGATTGGCGCGCACAAGAATCCGAATTGAACCGCTTTTCTCAGTTTCACTGTAATGTCGATGGGATAGATGTGCACTTCGTGCACGAGCGAGGTAATGGACCTAGCCCTTTACCGATTATCCTTACCCACGGATGGCCTGACAGTTACATCCGCTATCAGAAGATTATCCCTCTTCTTACTGATCCAGCTCGTCACAGCGGTGACCCAGAGGACTCTTTCGATGTAATTGTCCCTTCACTACCTGGATTTGGCTTCTCCGGTCGCCCTGACCATAGTGGCATCAACAATTTTCGTGTTTCCGAGCTCTGGGCTAAACTAATGACAGAAGAACTCGGCTATGGAAGATTCGCTGCTGCAGGTGGAGATATTGGCTCTGGTGTTACAAGATATCTGGCATTAAACCATCCCGAACTTCTAGTCGGAATCCACCTAACCGACATCGGTATAATTAGAAATCTCATGACTTCACATGATCGGGTAGAACTTTCAGAAGAAGAACTACAATACAAGAGAAGTGCTCAGGAATGGATTTCCCATGAGGGAGCCTATATGTCACTTCAATCGACAAAACCCCAGACTCTTGCGTACGGACTTTCCGATTCACCAGTAGGTTTGGCTGGTTGGATTGCTGAAAAATTCCGCGCATGGAGCGATTGTAATGGTGACCTTCGGCAAAGATTTAGCAAGGATGAACTGCTCACTAATATAATGATCTATTGGGTTACAAATACTATAGGATCATCAACACATATATACTATGAGAATACACATTCTTTGCCATTGATGGGACGTATAGAGGTACCGACAGGCATTGCACTTTTCCCGGCTGATATATTGTTACCGCCCAAAGAATGGGCTGTGCGCAATCTGAATATAACTCGCTGGAATTCAATGCCTCGTGGTGGACATTTTACTGCCATGGAAGAACCCGAACTTCTAGCCGATGACATTCGCGCATTCTACAGACCCTTTAGAACCAAAAATAAAAAGCAGTAATGAATTTACTTTTAATCCTATTGCTGACACAACATAATTGTTGCAAAGAATGTAAAGAGGAAATATTGTAATATTAGTAAAAAATTATCCGAATTATTCTCTGACTAATAAGATCAAATGCTGAGCAACATCCGTGTTGCTCGGCGTGAAGAGCGGCTCGGGCAAGAGAAGCGGTGTGCGCCACGCAGTACACGGCAAAGCTGCGCTTGCCCTTCGAGCCAACGAATAGCGGCTATGCGGTTCAGGCAGAGTACTGCCCTCACCCGAATTGCCCTTTGCTTCGCTTTGGGCAACTTTGCATAGCCGTAAACGTTACGAACGGTGTCAACATCCTAAATATCGTTTTTTTAATGAAGCAGTGACCCGTGACTTGACAGTCGTCGCTTCGGATTCTAAGTTCTGTACAAGAGACGTTCCTAATAAAAGGAAGCATTGGGACTAATAACAGTCCCAATGCTTCCTTTTATATCGTGAGAACTAAAGCTAAGTATACAACTTTATTATCAATATACATTTACATACAACATATTCAATACTAATATGTTCAGTTCTCATCCGCATTTCGAGTATCCGCAATTCCGGCAAATTACGCAGCCTCCTTCATGCTCCACGGGCATGCCACACTCGGAACATAGTGCTCCTACAGAGGAATCCTGGCCCTTCTCCGTATTCATACAAAACTCCGACATCGTGCAGGAACTGCACTCGGAAGAGCATTTATTAGCCGTCGGTCCTGGAATTCTCTCCTCATCGAAGGTAGTCAACTCGGCTGACACTTCTTCATCCCTACCATTCTGCAGTTTCGCTACCTTCTCGATCAGCCTGCCGATAGCATCAGGACAGGACGTCACCTTCAGTCCCCTCTGCCGTATGGTGGATGGACAACGAATCCCCTTCAACTGCTCAACGATGGATTTCGCATCAATCCCGGAGCGCAGGGCAATGGATACCAGTCGGCTGGTCGCTTCCGATTGGGAGGGGCAGCCCCCGGCACGTCCGGTGTTGGTGAATACCTCACATATTCCATGTTCATCATAATTTACCGTGATATATAAATTCCCACATCCAATCTTCACTTTCTCCGTAAAGCCAGTGGTTATATCCGGCCTGGGTCTGGGTGCTACGGGGGAAACCTCCCTTTTCACTTCCTCCGGCTTCTCCGCCTCTTCCTTCCCCTTGACTTTTCCGATATTCAGCACCTGCAGATCTCTGCTTCCATCCCTGTAGATAGTAACCCCTTTGCAGTTCAATTTGTACGCCAGTTCAAAAACATCCCTGACATCCGCTCTTGTTGCCCCATTCCGGAGATTCACGGTCTTTGACACTGCATTATCGGTATATCGCTGAAATGCAGCTTGCATCTTTACATGCCATTCCGGAGTAATGCCATGAGATGTAACAAATACATTCTGCACAGTTTTTGGTATCTCTGGAAACCCTTTAACAGTCCCCTTTTTCGCAATCCGCTTCATTAACTCGCTGCTATAAAAGCCATCCTTTTCAGCCACCTGCCTGAACAGTGGATTTACCTCCACCAGTTCGTCGTTATCCATTACATTTCGTATATAGGAAATGGCAAAAAGTGGCTCAACACCGCTGGATACACCTGCGATAATGCTTAAAGTTCCGGTAGGTGCAATGGTCGTTGTCGTTGCATTACGGACTTCTACTCCTTCCTTTTTGAAGACACTCTGCTCAAAGAATGGGAATACACCTTTTTGCTTTGCCAATTCTATGGAAGCCTTTCTGGATTCATCCTGTATGAGCTTCATGATCTTTTCCGCCAGTACAATAGCCTCATCGGAGCTATACGGAATGCCCAGCTTGCACAGCAAGTCGGCCCATCCCATAACACCTAGTCCAATCTTCCGTGTACCCCTTGTCATACGATCGATCTCCGGCAGCGGGTATTGGTTCACATCAATAACATTATCCAAAAAGTGAACTGCTTTCCATACTACCTCCCGAATTCGATCATAATCAATTTCCAGCTTGCTGTTATTACCTTTTATCATCCGGCTCAAGTTGATAGATCCCAGATTGCAGGCTTCATAAGGCAGCAAGGGTTGCTCACCACAGGGATTGGTGCTTTCAATGTCTCCCAGTTCCGGAGTCACATTTTCCTTGTTCAGCCGGTCAAGGAAGATGATTCCCGGCTCTCCGTTGTTCCAGGCCATGTCGACAACCAGGTCAAACACCTTCCTTGCATTCAGTTGGCCTGCAACCTTTTTCTCATGCGGATCATACAGATTATACTCCCGGTCCTCCTCCACCGCCTTCATAAATTCCTCTGTAATTCCTACGCTTATGTTAAAATTCGTAATCTCGGCATTGTCCTTTTTACAGGTAATAAAATCCATAATGTCCGGATGATCTACTCTAAGAATTCCCATGTTGGCGCCTCTTCGGGTTCCGCCCTGCTTCACGGCTTCGGTAGCGGCATTAAATACCTTCATAAAGCTAATAGGACCACTGGCGACACCCCCCGTAGAGTTTACGGCTGCCCCTCTGGGCCTTAGCCGGGAAAAGCTGAACCCGGTTCCTCCTCCACTTTTATGAATAAGTGCAGCGTTTTTTATGGTTTCAAAAATACCTTCCATGCTGTCCTCTACCGGTAGAACAAAGCAGGCACTTAGCTGCCCTAAAGGCCTTCCTGCGTTCATCAGCGTGGGAGAATTAGGCAGGAACTCCAGGTTTGCCATCATAGCAAAAAAATCCTGTTCGATTGCTTCCAGTTCCTCTGCTGATACGTACTGAACATCTGCAGCTGCAACAGCCTTTGCAACCCTTCGAAACATCCCTTCGGGGTCTTCCAATAATTTTCCATTTTCATCCTTTGCCAGGTATCGCTTTTCTAATACCTTTACTGCATTTTCTGATAAGTTCATAGAAGCCTCCTCGCTATATAAACACAATATTTAGTATATGTAAAATTTACTAACACTGTATATTGTATCACTTACAGATAACAAGTCAATACCAACAGAGGAAGATTTTTATAGTAAATTAGTCCTATCCTATTTATGGGAAGACGCAGAAAACCCGTAGTAAAGTTTTTTACTACGGGTTTTCTTGTAGCATTTTTATTTTTTCGCTTCAAAATATTCCGCGGTGTAGTTGTTGTTTGGATCCCACAATATCCATTCCTCATAGCCGGCATCATAAACAGCCTTAATCTGCTGTCTTACCTGCTCTGTACCATACTTCTGGTAGTAACCGGCTCCAAGCCAGGATGCTGTGAATGCTTGAAGATAAGGTCTGATCTTGGCTTTATGCTCGACACTGTCCAACCGTTTCTTACCTGCCAGCAGCGTCTGGTAAATAACATTGTAAGGCTCCAGGTCAGGCTTACCAAAGGTTACTCCATTAATGCCCTGTCCTACACCATTCTGTTTTACATTCGCATAGTGGGAAGGGTAAACCATAGGACACATGTAGTCTACTTCCTTCGCTAACTTTTCCCAGTTCTGCCCAATAATTTTATCATCTCCGGAGCTTACCGCAGCAATTCCGAAAACATCCGCAGTCAGAGGAATCCCCAGTTTGTCGTGAATCTCCTTATAGGATTTGTTCAAAAACTCAGCGATGGTATCCGACTTGGTATTGGGATCAAAATCCGGCCCAAAGTCCATGAGCTTTGTATCTCCATCATTACAGAACCTCACATAGTCAAACTGAATCTCATCAAAGCCCTTTTCCTTGGCTTCTCTGGCAATCTTCCAGATATACTCCCAGGTTTCCTTACTCATAGGATTTACCCAGGGCTTACCGTTCTGATCCTTCCACACACCGCCATTTTTTGACTTATAAGCCACTTCCGGCTTCTTCTGCGCCAGGATGGGGTCTTTAAAGCAAACCAGTCTCCCGATAACATAAATATTGTTTTCATGCAGTGTCTTTATTGCCTTATCGACATCATATTTCTTTTCCCAGCCTCCGATTTCCCTTACTTCACTGATTGCAGTTTCATATCCCACTTTTCCATCGTCATCCTTAATATCAATAACAACCGCATTTAATTCAGTCGTTTTCGATAAATTTACGATTTGCTGGATTTTGGCAGGATTCCCTGCAGTCCACCCGGTTAAGTAGATCGCTTTTACCTTTGGAGATTTAACCTCTGGTTTGGGCGTCGGAGATGGAGACGGAGTCGGTGCAGGTGTTGCGTTCTTTTCCGCAACCTGT
Organism: Bacillota bacterium; assembly: GCA_023419605.1. Taxonomy (GTDB): domain Bacteria; phylum Bacillota; class Clostridia; order Acetivibrionales; family JAEZXR01; genus JAEZXR01. Next base: position 88,084 of record JAEZXR010000090.1, read on the forward strand.
GTTGGGTCTCCCTGCTGAGTTTTATCCGAATCGGATGTTGTCTTGGTACTGCATCCGGTAAAAACGAATGCAAAAATCATAATTGACGCTAGAGCTGAAGCCAGAATCCTCCGTTGTTTCTTCATGTTATTCCCCATTCCTTCGTTTTTGTTTTAAGACTTGGCATGCCTCACATGTTGGAATACCTTTACTATACTATATCTATTATTTAAAATACAAGCACTTTTACCATTCTGTAATATTTTGCACCATTTTTGCGCCAATATGATTAACATAATTTTTTCAATTTATTATATTTAGGAAAAGCGTATGTAATGATGCATATTACACAATCCACCACGTATTTATCGGCAAAAATCAAAACAGCAATTATAGTTTTTCCGTTTTTCTCTACAATATTTTAAAAAAGCAATACATATTGCGAAGAACCTTCGCAATATGTATTGCTTTTTACACTGACTGCCGCAGCAGTGACTTAAATTGCTGATTTCTTTACGGGAAAACTCCTCTGATCTTCTTTGCCTTTACAAGTCTTTCAATAGCAACCATATAGGCACCCATACGAAGTGTTGTTTGCTTTGCGCGGGTTTTATCCCATACCTCATTAAATGCCCGAATCATAATCTTCTCTAACGCACGGTTAACCTCTTCCTCATCCCACATCAGAGACTGTATGTTCTGCACCCATTCGAAATAGGAAACAACAACACCTCCTGCATTTGCCAGAATGTCAGGCACTACAACCTTTCCATTCTTCTCAAGGATCTTATCCCCTTCCACCGTGGTAGGACCATTGGCACCTTCTATAATAATGCTGGCTTTAACCTTCTGTGCTATATGCTCATTAATCTGATTTTCAAGGGCTGCAGGTATCAGTACATCCGTATCCACTGTCAACAGTTCTTCATTGGATATATGGGTAACTCCTGCCTCTTCGTAATCCGTAAGAAGCTTTCCGTTAGCACCAAGGAACTGCTGTATTTTGTCAATATTCAAACCGCTTTTACAGTATACTCCACCTGAAACATCACTGATGGCAACAATTTTGCATCCTTCATTATAGAGGAGCCTTGCCGCAATGCTTCCCACATTACCAAAACCCTGTACTGCAACTCTTGTTCCCATGACCGGCATCCCTAACCGGTGCAGAATCTCCCGGGTCATAAACATAACGCCACGGCCTGTAGCTTCCCGTCTTCCCAGAGAACCGCCTACATCCACCGGCTTACCGGTTACTACTCCTGGCACTGTATATCCCTTAAACATGCTGTAGGTATCCATGATCCAGCCCATAATTTCCGCATTGGTATTTACGTCTGGAGCCGGAATGTCCTTATCAGGCCCGATAAGGGGCAGAATCATTGCCGTGTACCTGCGGGTCAACCGTTTAAGTTCACTTTTGGACAGCTCCTTGGGATTTACCTTAACAGCGCCTTTCGCGCCGCCGTAGGGAATATTTACAACAGCACATTTAAGGCTCATCCAGGCAGCCAATGCCTTAACCTCATCTATATCAACATCCTGGTGATACCTTATACCGCCCTTGCAGGGACCTCTGGAACTTGAATGCTGTACTCTGTATCCTTCAAAAACCTTAATGGACCCATCATCCATTTCTACAGGAATGGATACTTTTAATTCTCTTTCAGGATACTTAATTGCTACATAATCATTTTCATGCAAATCGATCATCTTTGCTGCACTTTCAAGAACTTCAAGCATGTTATCATATGGATTGTAGCCGTTTGGCATAATGTTTCCTCCTTAAAAATCAGTTGGCTATTATTCCTTCCCATCCCTGCCAGACAATAATACAAAATATCATTTTCCTATTGAATTTAAAGTTCTTTCTATTTTACCCTATCCTGTTATGGATGATGTAAGCAAGGGTCAATCCCATTTTCCGTTCTCTTTAAATATCTATGCAAAAACATCCGATTCCCCTATCACACCTCCTTGGTATCATTTTGATTATAATAAATCCTAATTAAATATTATTACACTCAAAGGAACTTTGCAAGATATTATGTAAAATCTACTATGCTGAAAACAAATATCAGTAACACTTCTTTTAATTTTTGCATCAATGCTATACTTATATATATTATGTTAACTATTTCGGGTTGTTACTTTATTAACTTGGAATATAAGATATCCATAAGAATAAATACCATGTAGCCGTTTTTTACGCTTGCGCTTTCTGAATAAAATGAGGAAAAATGCACGCAAAGCCTTCATTCCGCCGTATTTTTCATTTAAAAAACGGCTACAGTTTCCTCCCCATAAAAAAAGACACCATGCAGTATCTACATAGTGTCTCTGTGCTCGATTATTTACCTGAACGGTAGGCTTTTTGTACCATTGCCTGATGATTTGCATCAACACTGTTGGTTCCATGGGTGCGGCTGTTATAGAAATGCATGTCAAAATGTCCATCCATTCCATTACCTTTTACAGTATCCAGGTTATCTCCCGTACCATATTCGCCACTTCTTCCGCTTACTGTCACATTGGCAGGCTTGCTATCCAAACCTGCGTGCGGCATTGGTGCAATCGATGCGGCCAGCCTTCTGCCATTAACCTCTACGATTACAGCCCTTCGCGTCCAATTGAAGCCGCCTGCAATTTTCTTCAGCATCTGCGTATCCTCCAAGGATGCAGTCTCTACATCGGCATGGTTATATCCATACGTTCTCTTTACGCTAAAGCTCAATCCGGTATCTACATCAATTACTTTTGCAACGGAACCGATGGAGAACACTTTCTCCGCGCCTCCAAACCAGGACAAGAGTTCAGCCTTCCCGCCGCCGGAGGGCTGCGGTTGAGCCGGTGCTGCCGGCTGCGTCTTTTGCGGCTGCGATGCAGTATTCGATTGTTTTGCCTGGACTTGCTGCTGGGAAGGTGCAGCTTCTTTTACTTCCTGCTTCTGCACTTTTGCAACAACCCCATTATTTATCCCATATTCGATTTTAGTGAGGGTGTCGGCCCCCACAATTCCATCCGGCAGTAATCCCAGCTGAACCTGGAAATCCACTACCGCATCATTGGTTACGACCCCAAAGAACCCGGAAGGTTCTTCCTTGAAAAACCCCATCTTTTTTAAGTCTTTCTGTAGTTTTACAACTTCTTCGCCTGAATCCCCTATTCTTATCTTTGCATCAACAGTTTTCACCTGCGTGTCCGTATCCGGAGCCGCACCCAATTCTGTTTCCTGGGCAGCAAAACTCCTGTCAACGTCTCCACGGTTGTATGTATCCCGGTCTCTAAGAGTATCTGTTGAGGCAACCGTTTGCGGCGCCTCTGCAGATTGAACGGCCTGTGAATCATTTTTGATAATTAATGCCTCGACGTTGTTGTAGGAAGTGATCAAGCCAAACAATAGTAGTACAAAAGCCAATGAGCCAAATAAAATAATGTTTTTTCTCTTTTGCATTCTTTTTCTTTACCCCCTTATGATTAACTGTGTGCCGCTAGCAGCACATTGAATCAAGGGCTTCAGGTCGAATATAAGTTTACCATAATGCTGGCAAAATAGTAACCCTCAAATACTGGAAAACAACACCAAAGCGGCTAAGCCTGGCTTACCGCCAGGC